>NZ_BAAILM010000025.1:258822-292767 GCF_054589175.1 Pseudomonas sp. 3A(2025)
ATCGTTCGAAATCATAGGTTACCGTTCTGGCCGCAATCGCCCCTTGAATGCCGTCGATGATCAACGCTGCCGCCTCGTCCCAGCCCAGATGACGCAGCATCATTTCTGCTGAAAGAATCAACGACCCCGGATTGACCTCATCCTTGCCCGCATAACGCGGCGCCGTACCATGCGTTGCCTCGAACATCGCCACTTCATCGGCCAGATTGGCCCCCGGCGCAATACCGATACCGCCGACCTGAGCCGCCAGCGCATCGGAAAGGTAATCACCATTGAGGTTCAGGGTAGCGATCACATCGTATTCGGCAGGCCGTAACAGAATCTGCTGCAGCATGGCATCGGCGATCACATCCTTGACGATAATCTCCCGACCGGTTTCAGGGCTGGTAAAACGCATCCACGGTCCGGCATCCAGTAACGTCGCACCGAATTCGGCAGAAGCCACCTCATAGGCCCACTCTTTAAAGGCGCCCTCGGTGTATTTCATGATGTTGCCCTTGTGCACGATGGTCACCGATTGCCGATCGTGATCCACCGCATACTGCAACGCCTTGCGCACCAGGCGTGTCGTGCCCTCTCGCGACACCGGTTTGATGCCGATCCCGCAGTCGTGCTCGAAACGCAGCCGGCTGACGCCCATTTCTTCCTTTAGAAAGCGGATCAGTTTATCGGCCTCGGGCGAACCGGCCCGCCATTCGATGCCGGCATAAATATCCTCGGAGTTTTCCCGGAAAATGACCATGTCGACCTCGCCAGGACGAATGACCGGACTGGGTACCCCGGCAAACCAGCGCACCGGGCGCAGGCACACGTACAGGTCCAGTTGCTGACGCAAGGCGACGTTCAGGGAGCGAATGCCGCCCCCGACCGGCGTGGTCAGCGGCCCCTTGATCGACACGACATAGCGGCTGACCGCATCCAGGGTCTCGTCGGGCAACCAGGTGTCCGGGCCATAGACCTGAGTGGCCTTTTCACCGGCATAGACTTCCATCCAGGCGATTTTTCGCACACCACCGTAAGCCTTGTCGACCGCTGCATCCACGACCTTGAGCATGACGGGGGTGATATCCACACCGATACCATCGCCTTCCATATAGGGGATGATTGGCTGATCGGGAACATTCAGGGAGTGATCGGGATTGAGAGTGATCCGCTCGCCAGTGGCCGGGATCGTGACATTCTTATATTGCATGCTGAGCTCCAATACACGTTTGATTGGACAGCCTGACCGCCATCAAGCCTAGTCAGGCTTGTGCATACTGGCAAACCCGGCCTTTGGACAGCACCGGGCAAAGACTTTTAAAAATAGCCGAAAGCATTGATCCAGAGCGCTTTCGTTCGACCAAGGGCGTATTGGCATGCGCCAAATAGCCGCATAGCATTAATGCTTGGGATTCAGGGTTTGATATACTCCCCGCCGTGACTGCCGAGTCATGGAACTCGGCTCACTGGCGTGGGGCCGTCCGGATACATGACACCCGCGCCGATCTGCGTTGGGACGAAGGGTGCCCAACTGCTTGACGCTCGACTGATGCACCCACCATCACCGCGAAGCAATCCCGACCCGGGCTCATGACGCAAGCATGGGCAGAGCGCCCACCCGGCGCGCATCGGGATTCTGTGCATGCTCAGCAAAACAGAGAGTTAATACGAATGTCCAACCGCTCGAAGATCATCTACACCTTTACCGACGAAGCCCCGGCCCTGGCCACCTACTCGCTGCTGCCCATCATCGAAGCGTTCACCGCGTCTTCCGACATCGACGTCGAGACCCGTGACATTTCGCTGGCAGGCCGGGTACTGGCCAGCTTCCCCGAAGCCCTTCGCGCCGACCAGCAAATCGCAGATCATCTTGCCGAGTTGGGCAAACTGGCGACCACGCCAGAAGCCAACATCATCAAACTGCCCAACATCAGTGCTTCGGTTCCGCAACTGAAAGCCACTGTCAAAGAGCTGCAGGAACAGGGCTACGCCATTCCTGACTACCCTGAAAACCCTTCGAGCGACGCAGAAAAAGACGCCCGCGCCCGCTACGACAAGGTCAAGGGCAGCGCCGTGAACCCGGTTCTGCGCGAAGGTAACTCCGACCGCCGCGCCCCGCTGTCGGTCAAGAACTATGCGCGCAAGCACCCGCACAAAATGGGCGCCTGGAGCAGCGACTCCAAGGCCCACGTTGCCCACATGGACAGCGGCGACTTCTACGGCAGCGAAAAAGGCGCCCTGATCGCAGCCGATGACAGCCTGAAGATCGAACTGATCGCCCAGGACGGCACCGCCACCGTCCTGAAAGAAAAAACCGCCGTCAAGGCCGGTGAAATCATCGACAGCGGCGTGCTGAGCAAGAAAGCCCTGCGCAGCTTCGTTGCCACCCAGATCGAAGACGCCAAGAAGCAAGGCGTGCTGTTCTCGGTGCACCTGAAAGCCACCATGATGAAAATCTCCGATCCGATCATGTTCGGTCAGATCGTCGAAGAGTTCTATCAGGATGCGCTGACCAAGCACGCTGACGTGCTCAAGGAAGTCGGCTTCAACCTGAACAACGGTATCGGCGACCTGTACGAGCGTATCGTCAGCCTGCCAGCCGACAAGCAGGCTGAAATCAAGGCTGACATCCAGGCGGTCTACGCCGTTCGCCCACAACTGGCGATGGTCAACTCCGACAAGGGCATCACCAACCTGCACGTACCGAGCGACGTGATCGTCGACGCCTCGATGCCGGCGATGATCCGTGACTCGGGCAAGATGTGGGGCACCGATGGCCAGTTGCACGACGCCAAGGCCGTGATCCCGGATCGCAGCTACGCCACCATTTACCAGGCCGTTATCGAAGACTGCAAGAAGCACGGCGCTTTCGATCCGACCACCATGGGCAGCGTGCCGAACGTCGGCCTGATGGCTCAGAAAGCCGAAGAATACGGCTCCCACGACAAGACTTTCCAGGTCAAGAGCACTGGCGTGGTCCGCGTGACCGACAGCAAGGGCACTGTCCTGCTGGAGCAGAACGTTGAAGCCGGCGACATCTTCCGCATGTGCCAGACCAAAGACGCGCCGATCCAGGACTGGGTCAAGCTGGCCGTCAACCGTGCACGCGCCAGCAACACCCCGGCGCTGTTCTGGCTGGACCCGGCTCGTGGCCACGACGCACTGATGATCGAAAAGGTCCAGACCTACCTGCGCGACCACGACACCTCAGGCCTGGACATCCAGATCCTGACCCCGGTCGAAGCCATGAAGCTGACCCTGGAGCGCACCCGCGCAGGCAAAGACACCATCTCGGCCACCGGTAACGTACTGCGCGACTACCTGACCGACCTGTTCCCGATCATGGAACTGGGCACCAGCGCCAAGATGCTGTCGATCGTGCCACTGATGAACGGTGGCGGCCTGTTCGAAACCGGCGCCGGCGGTTCGGCACCGAAACACGTGCAGCAGTTCGTCGAAGAGAACTTCCTGCGCTGGGATTCGCTGGGTGAATTCCTGGCACTGGCCGCGTCCCTGGAGCACCTGGGCCACGCCTACAACAATCCCAAGGCGCTGGTACTGGCCAAGACCCTCGACCAGGCCACTGGCGAGTTCCTGGACCGTAACAAGTCGCCTTCGCGCAAGGTCGGCAGCATCGACAACCGCGGCAGCCACTTCTACCTGACCCTGTTCTGGGCTCAGGCACTGGCCGCTCAGGACGACGACGCAGCCCTCAAGGCGCAGTTCGCCCCCCTGGCAAAAACCCTGACCGACAACGAAGAAAAAATCGTTGCCGAGCTCAATGCCGTACAAGGCAAACCGGTAGAAATCGGCGGTTACTACTTCGCCAAGCCGGAACTGGCCAGCAAGGCCATGCGCCCTAGCGAGACCCTCAACGCGGCCATCGCTGCGCTGTAAGCCTCGCGACAGGTTGCAACGCTGACACACAACAACCCCGGCCCACGCGCCGGGGTTGTTGTTTCTGCTTTTTATCAAACAGGACAAACACCTATGACATGGCAAGCCCACGTAACCGTCGCCACGATCGTCGAAGACCAGGGTCGATTTCTGTTCGTCGAAGAACTGCAACAAGGCCTGCCGGTGCTCAACCAGCCCGCCGGTCATCTGGACCCGAATGAAAGCCTGCAGCGCGCCGCCGTACGCGAGACGCTGGAGGAAACCGGCTGGGATGTCGAGCTGACCGGCGTGGTCGGCATTTATCTGTACACCGCACCCAGTAATGGCGTGACCTACCAGCGCATCTGCTTTGCCGCCAAAGCCTTGCGCCATCATCCTGACTACACGCTGGATAACGGTATCATCGGTCCGGTATGGCTAAGCCGCGAAGAACTGCTGCAACAACAGGCGCGCTGGCGCAGCGAGCTGGTACTGCGCTGCGTGGACGATTACCTGAGCGGTGAACGCTTCAGTCTTGCCTTGCTGCGCGACAAGGCTTGAGACGTGACCGTTGCGGCCTGATAGAATCGCGTCCTTTTCACCACAGCTGTTGAACGCCCATGTCTGATCCAGCCCTTTCGAACACTGAAAAACCACGCGTGATCGTCGGCATGTCCGGCGGCGTGGACTCTTCCGTTTCCGCCGTTCTGCTGTTGCAGCAGGGCTATCAGGTGGAAGGCCTGTTCATGAAGAACTGGGAAGAAGACGACGGCACGGAATATTGCACCGCCCGCGAAGACCTGGCCGACGCCCAGGCCGTATGCGACAAGATTGGCATCAAGCTGCACACCGCCAACTTCGCCGCCGAGTACTGGGACCATGTCTTCGAGCACTTCCTGGAAGAATACAAGGCCGGCCGCACCCCCAACCCGGACATCCTCTGCAACCGGGAAATCAAGTTCAAGGCCTTCCTGGACTATGCCCTGAGCCTGGGCGCTGACCTGATCGCCACCGGCCATTATGTGCGTCGCCGCGACATCGACGGGCGCACCGAGCTGCTCAAGGGCCTGGACCCGAACAAGGACCAGAGCTATTTCCTGCATGCCGTGGGCGGCGAGCAGATTGCCCGCACCCTGTTTCCGGTCGGCGAACTGGAAAAGCCCGAAGTGCGCGCCATCGCCGAGCAACACGGCCTGGCCACCGCGCGCAAGAAAGACTCCACCGGCATCTGCTTTATCGGCGAGCGGCGCTTCACCGACTTTCTGCGCCAGTACCTGCCCGCCCAGCCCGGCGAGATCAAGACCACCGAGGGTGAAGTCATCGGCCGTCACAGCGGCCTGATGTACCACACCATCGGCCAGCGTCAGGGCCTGGGTATCGGCGGCCTGAAGGATGCAGGCGACGAGCCGTGGTATGTGCTGGAAAAAGACCTGGACAGCAACGAGCTGATCGTCGGCCAGGGCAACGACCACCCGTGGCTGTTCTCCCGCGCACTGCTGGCCTCGCAGATCTACTGGGTCAACCCGGTCGACCTCGACAGCCCGCGCCGCCTGACCGCCAAGGTGCGCTACCGCCAGGGCGACCAGAACTGCACGCTGGAAAAGACCGCCAACGGCTACCGTGCGCTCTTCGACGAACCTCAACGCGCCGTGACCCCCGGTCAATCGGTGGTGTTCTACGATGGTGAAATCTGCCTGGGCGGCGGCGTGATCGAAATAGCCGAACCCTGGAACAGCAAGGACAAGCCTTGATGACCCCGATTCAGGAACAACTGATCGCCCTGGGCGGCGTCTTCCAGACGGCCATTCTGGTCGACCGCCTGGCCAAGACCGGCCAGGTCAGCGAGGCCGACCTGGGCTGCATGCTCGGCAGCCTGCTGGTGCTCAACCCCAAGGACACCCTGGATGTGTATGGCGGCAACGATGAGTGCCTGCGCGAAGGCTATCGCGCCTTGGCCAGCGCCCTGGAGCGCGACCCCGGCACCTTGCAGCGCGAGCCGCTGCGGTATGCCCTGTCGATGCTAGGTCTTGAGCGCCAGTTGGCCAAGCGCGACGACATGCTCGGCGTGATCGGCAAGCGTCTGCCGCAGATTCAGTCGCAGGTCGAGCACTTCGGCATCGCCCACGAAAACGTGATTGCCGCCGCCGGTGCGCTGTATCAGGACACCCTGAGTACCCTGCGCCAGCGCATTCAGGTGCATGGCGACATGCGCAACCTGCAACAGCCCAGCAATGCCTCGCGCATTCGTGCGCTGCTGCTGGCCGGCATCCGTTCGGCGCGACTGTGGCGACAAGTTGGCGGCCACCGCTGGCAACTGGTGTTCAGCCGCCGCAAGTTATTGAAAGAACTCTATACGTTGATGCACGGCTGAAACGCTGCGCCTCAACCCCTTAACCTTCAGGCTCGACGCTATCTACGCCGGTCGGCTGACCCCAGCCGACCGGCAATTTCATGTATGATATGCGCCCTTTTCAAAGCCGACTGTCCGAGAGCATCCCATGCAGCTTTCTTCGCTCACCGCGGTTTCCCCTGTTGACGGCCGCTATGCCGGCAAGACCCAGGCCTTGCGCCCTATTTTCAGCGAATACGGCCTGGTCCGCTTCCGCGTTCTGGTAGAAGTACGCTGGTTGCAGCGCCTCGCAGCCCACCCGCAAATCACCGAAGTGCCCGCCTTCTCGGCCGAAGCCAATGCCATTCTCGACACCCTGGCCGACAACTTTGCGATCGAGCACGCCGAACGCGTCAAAGAGATCGAGCGCACCACCAACCACGACGTCAAGGCCGTGGAATACCTGCTCAAGGAACAGGCCGCCAAGCTGCCTGAACTGAACGCGGTCAGCGAATTCATTCACTTTGCCTGCACCAGCGAGGACATCAACAACCTGTCCCACGCCCTGATGCTGCGCGAAGGCCGCGACACCGTCGTGCTGCCACTGATGCGCCAGATCGCCGACGCCATCCGTGAACTGGCCCAGCGCTTCGCCAGCGTGCCGATGCTGTCGCGCACCCACGGCCAGCCGGCTTCACCGACCACACTGGGCAAAGAGCTGGCCAACGTCGTTTACCGCCTGGAGCGTCAGATCGCTCAGGTGGCCGCTGTGCCACTGCTGGGCAAGATCAACGGCGCGGTCGGCAACTACAACGCCCACCTGTCGGCCTACCCGGACATCGACTGGGAAGCCAACGCCCGTGCCTTCATCGAAGACGAGCTGGGCCTGGTGTTCAATCCGTACACCACGCAGATCGAACCGCACGACTACATTGCCGAGCTGTTCGACGCCATTGCCCGTTTCAACACCATCCTGATCGACTTCGACCGCGACATCTGGGGCTACATCTCGCTGGGCTACTTCAAGCAGAAGACGGTGGCTGGCGAGATCGGTTCTTCGACCATGCCGCACAAGGTCAACCCGATCGACTTCGAAAACTCCGAAGGCAATCTGGGCATCGCCAACGCACTGTTCCAGCACCTGGCCAGCAAGCTGCCAATCTCGCGCTGGCAGCGTGACCTGACCGACTCCACTGTGCTGCGTAACCTGGGCGTCGGCTTTGCGCACAGCGTGATCGCCTACGAGGCCAGCCTCAAGGGTATCAGCAAGCTGGAACTGAACGAGCAACGCATCGCCGCCGACCTGGACGCCTGCTGGGAAGTCCTGGCCGAGCCGATCCAGACCGTCATGCGCCGTTACAACATCGAGAACCCCTACGAGAAGCTCAAAGAGCTGACCCGTGGCAAAGGCATCAGCCCTGAAGCGCTGCTGACCTTTATCGATGGTCTGGACATGCCAGTTGAAGCCAAGGTGGAGCTGAAAAAGCTGACCCCGGCCAACTACATCGGTAACGCTGTAGCGCAAGCCAAACGCATCTAAACAGTTATACCTTCTGCACACGCCCGGCTGTGCCGGGCGTTTTCATTTCAAGGGCTTACAAATGAATCCTGATACTCCTCTTCAACTTCTGGGCGGCATGAGCGCGCGTGTTTTCCTGCGTGATTACTGGCAGAAAAAGCCCCTGCTGATCCGCCAGGCACTGCCGGACTTCCAAAGCCCGATCGATCCTGACGAACTGGCGGGCCTGGCCCTGGAAGAAGAGGTCGAATCGCGCCTGGTCATCGAACAGGGCGAACGCCCTTGGGAAATGCGACGCGGTCCGTTTGCCGAAGACGCCTTCAGCGAGCTGCCCGAGCGTGAATGGACCCTGCTGGTGCAGGCGGTCGATCAATTCGTGCCGGAAGTCGGCGAGCTGCTGGAAAACTTCCGTTTTCTGCCAAGCTGGCGTATCGATGACGTGATGGTCAGCTATGCCGCACCCGGCGGCAGCGTCGGCCCGCATTTCGATAACTACGATGTGTTCCTGCTGCAAGGCCATGGCCAGCGCAACTGGAAAATCGGCCAGATGTGCGACAGCGACAGCCCGCTGATCAAACACGCCGACCTGCGCATCCTCGCCGACTTCGAAGGCACCGATGAGTGGACGCTGGAGCCGGGCGACATGCTCTACCTGCCTCCGCGCCTGGCCCACTGGGGCGTGGCCGTGGACGAGTGCCTGACCTATTCGGTAGGTTTTCGCGCACCAAGCGCTGCCGAGGTGCTGACCCACTTTACCGACTTCCTCAGCCAGTTCATCCCTGACGAAGAGCGCTACACCGACGCCGACGCCCAGCCGGTCAGCGACCCGCACCAGATCCAGCACGACGCCCTGGCACGCCTCAAGACCCTGCTGGCCGAGCACATGAGCGACGAGCGCCTGCTGCTGACCTGGTTCGGCCAGTTCATGACCGAGCCGCGTTATCCTGAGCTGGTCAGCGGTGAAGAACTGGAAGAAACCGACCTGCTCGACAGCCTGGAACAGGGCGCGATCATCATTCGTAACCCGAGTGCGCGCATGGCGTGGTCGAATGTCGATGACGATCTGCTACTGTTCGCCAGTGGCCAGAGCCGCTTGCTGCCGGGCAAGCTGCGTGATCTGCTGAAGCTGATCTGTGCAGCCGACGCCCTGCACATCGAGAACCTCGGCCCATGGCTGGCGGACGACGACGGCCGTACACTGCTTTGCGAATTGCTCAAACAAGGAAGCCTGGGATTTGCCGATGAATAAAATCAGCGTATCGGTTGCAGACTGGCACAAGGACAATGCCGCCATCCGGCGCATTCGCGAAAGCGTTTTCATCGCCGAACAGGCGGTTCCGCCGGAGCTGGAATGGGATGCTGAAGACGCAGGTGCTGCACATTTTCTCGCTTATGAGGGTGACTACCCGATCGGCACCGCACGGCTGTTGCCCGACGGCGAAGTCGGCCGCCTGTCGGTGCTCAAGGACTGGCGCGGCCTGAAAGTCGGCGAGGCGCTGCTTAACGCCGTGCTGCTCGAAGCCGAAAAACGCGGGCTTGTGCAACAGAAACTCAGCGCTCAGGTGCAAGCCGTCGCGTTCTACGAGCGCGCAGGCTTTCGCGTGGTCAGCGACGAGTTTCTGGAAGCTGGCCTGCCGCATGTCGACATGCTTCGCGAGGCTGTGTAGGCGCTTTCTCTGCAGCACTACATAAGCAACGCCCCGATGCCGTTTCGATAGGCATCGGGGCGTTTTGCTATCGGCCGGCAAAGTGGCACACTCAAGCCTTCAGTACGCTCTTGCGGAGAAAGGATATGTTCGTACGCCCCCTGCTGGCCTCACTGTTGCTGTTGTCGAGTACCTGGGCATTGGCAGCCACGGAAATCGTGCCGCTCAATTACCGCACCAGCGACGAATTATTGCCGGTGGCGCGTAATTTTCTGGGCCAGGACGGCTCGGTCAATGCGCATGGCAACCAACTGATCGTCAATGCCGAGTCGCGCAAGATCGACGAACTTCGCGCCTTGCTCGCGCAACTCGATGTGGCTCCCAAACGCCTGCTGATCAGCGTCGACACCAGTGATAATGCGGCGCAGAACGTCAATGGCGCCGGCGGCGGCCGGGTGATCAGCTATGGTACCGCCAGCCGCGAAGGGGCCATGCAGCAGATTCAGACCGTCGAGGGCAGCCCTGCACTGATCCAGACCGGCCAGAGTATTCCGCTGACCACCTCGCGCACCGACAGTTATGGCTATTCGCAAAGCGAGACCCAGTACCGCAATGTGACTCAGGGTTTCTATGTCACCGCCACCGTCACCGGCGACATCGTCCATCTCACCATCAGCACCAATCGCGACCGCCTGAGCCAGGAACGGCCCGACGCCATCAAGGTGCAGAGCACCGACAGCACGGTCAGCGGTCGCCTGGGTGAATGGATCACCCTGGCCGGCAGCCAGAACCAGTCGGTTGCCGATCGTCAGAACACTGCGCAGTACTACTCGACCCAGGGCCGCGACGACATGTTGCTGCGCGTGAAAGTCGATCCCCTCCAGTAGCCGGGCAAATGACGCCCGAAGCAGAACCGACGGGCCTTGCGGTGACCTGCCGGTCATATTAGACCAAAGATGTAGTGACACTAAAAAAGCACTACAAAACGTTTGACGAGCCAAAAACACCACGGCATGATGGCCTCGCTCCCGCTGATCAGAAGCCTGAAAAAGCTTCCGGGGCGCGCCCATACTCACCGTAGGGCCGCCGTGTGTCTTTACCGCCCACAAGGCAGTTTGACGAGATTGCGACTGGAACGAAGTCGTCCCGAGGGACGGTAGCGCTGTTCGGTAGACAGGCCACACTGGAATGAGCGACGCACACGGCATCCACGAGCCAACGGCGTTTCTCGACCCGCCAACCTGAATGCCCGCTCATCACCCTTGAGCCATTCGTTCACACGTCGCATTACGTTTCAAACGCGGTTTGCCGCACGCTTTTCGATCAGTGAGCAGCCATACACCGTGCCTTCGATAAACGAGGCGTTTTGGCGGAGCAGGACATACCACCCGCATCAGGCGGCCTGAAACATAGCGAGCAATTGGCGCGATCGTTTTCACGCCTGAAAAACCCAGGAAATGAGGTTTATCAACATGGCACTGACACGCGAACAACAAATAGCGGCTCTGGAAAAAGACTGGGCTGAAAATCCGCGCTGGAAAAACGTGACCCGAACCTATTCTGCTGCTGATGTCGTCCGCCTGCGTGGCTCGGTTCAACCGGAACACACGTTTGCAAAGCTAGGCGCCGAAAAGCTCTGGAACCTGATCACCCAGGGCGCCAGACCGTCTTTCCGTCCCGACAAGGATTTCGTCAACTGCATGGGCGCCCTCACCGGCGGCCAGGCGGTACAGCAGGTCAAGGCCGGCATCCAGGCCATTTACCTCTCTGGCTGGCAGGTGGCGGCCGACAATAACTCGGCCGAGTCCATGTACCCCGACCAGTCGCTGTACCCGGTCGACTCGGTGCCAACCGTCGTGCGCCGCATCAATAACTCGTTCAGCCGCGCCGACCAGATTCAGTGGAAAGCCGGCAAGAACCCGGGCGACGAGGGCTATATCGACTACTTTGCGCCCATCGTGGCCGACGCCGAAGCAGGCTTTGGTGGCGTGCTCAATGCCTATGAACTGATGAAGAACATGATCGAAGCCGGTGCCGCCGGTGTTCACTTCGAGGACCAGTTGGCCTCGGTGAAAAAATGCGGTCACATGGGCGGCAAAGTGCTGGTGCCGACCCAGGAAGCAGTACAAAAGCTGGTCGCTGCGCGCCTGGCAGCCGATGTCGCCGGCGTACCGACGATCATTCTGGCCCGCACCGACGCCAACGCCGCCGACTTGCTGACCTCCGACTGCGATCCGTATGACCAGCCGTTCGTCACCGGCGCCCGCACCCCGGAAGGCTTCTACAAAGTGCGCGCCGGCCTCGACCAGGCGATTGCCCGCGGCCTGGCCTACGCACCTTACGCAGACCTGGTGTGGTGCGAGACCGCCAAGCCGGACCTGGACGAAGCCAGGCGCTTTGCCGAAGCGATCAAGAAGGAATACCCGGACCAGTTACTGTCGTACAACTGCTCGCCGTCCTTCAACTGGAAGAAGAACCTGGACGATGCCACCATCGCCAAATTCCAGCGCGAACTGTCGGCGATGGGCTACAAGCATCAGTTCATTACCCTGGCCGGCATTCACAACATGTGGCACGGCATGTTCAGCCTGGCGCACGATTACGCCCGCAACGACATGACGGCCTACGTGAAGCTGCAAGAGCAGGAGTTTGCCGATGCGGCCAAGGGCTACACCTTCGTGGCCCACCAGCAGGAAGTCGGCACCGGCTATTTCGACGACATGACCACGGTCATTCAGGGCGGTGCCTCATCGGTGACCGCACTGACCGGCTCGACCGAGCAGGATCAGTTCCACTGATACACGCCCGCGCTGCGTGTTACCACAAGCCGCCTGTCAGGGCGGCTTGTGCATTCTTGCAGTTACCTTGTGTGACATTGACGCATGACAATGCTCGACATCGGTCGCCGTGTTACTTATTAATGTCATTAACGGCGTCACACAACGCAGTACCTGGGCATTAATGAAACAATTTATCAAATGATATCAATTATCATTCTGTTTTGCTTATCCGGGTTTCCGTAATAATAAAACATACTTGACTAAAACCATTGGAATGCACGGTCTGCGTGGCCTGCAGCCCTGTACAAGAGGGCGTAGCGATTAATTCAATGAATAAATTTGATATAGAAAATTTACTTGCACTGTATTTGCACATAAAATCAGCACATTGATCTCGCTGCGACATTTCGTCACTGACTCTCTACTCATTTCTCAAGCACTCAGAGACTCCCGTTCTCTGACTAAGGATTGCCAGCATGTCCGAATCGACAGGTCTGATTGCCCACAACTGGGGCTTCGCCATTTTCCTTTTGGGTGTCGTTGGCCTCTGCGCATTCATGCTCGGCCTCTCCAGCCTGCTCGGCAGCCGTGCATGGGGTCGCAGCAAGAACGAACCGTTCGAATCAGGGATGCTGCCCACTGGCAGTGCCCGCCTGCGTCTTTCCGCAAAATTCTATCTGGTCGCGATGCTCTTCGTGATCTTCGATATCGAAGCCCTCTTTCTCTTTGCATGGTCTGTGTCGGTACGCGAAAGCGGCTGGGCCGGATTCGTCGAAGCGCTCGTTTTCATAGCAATTCTGTTGGCAGGTCTTGTTTACCTATGGCGGGTGGGGGCGCTCGATTGGGCACCCGAAGGTCGTCGTAAGCGGCAGGCGAAGCTAAAACAATGAGGCTTTGGCAATGCAATACAATCTCACCAGGATCAACCCGGATGCGCCTAACGAGCAGTATCCAATCGGTGAACGGGAAACCGTTTCCGACCCGCTAGAAGACCAGGTCCACAAGAACATCTTCATGGGCAAGCTTGAAGATGTGCTAAGCAATGCCGTCAACTGGGGTCGCAAGAACTCCCTGTGGCCGTATAACTTCGGCCTCTCGTGCTGCTACGTGGAAATGACCACCGCCTTCACGGCCCCCCATGACATCGCGCGCTTTGGTGCCGAGGTGATCAGGGCATCGCCGCGTCAGGCGGATTTCATGGTTATTGCCGGGACCTGCTTCATCAAGATGGCACCGATCATCCAGCGTCTCTACGAGCAAATGCTCGAACCCAAATGGGTCATTTCCATGGGCTCGTGCGCCAACTCCGGCGGCATGTACGACATCTACTCTGTAGTGCAGGGCGTGGACAAGTTCCTGCCTGTGGATGTCTATGTGCCCGGCTGCCCGCCCCGCCCCGAGGCGTTCCTGCAAGGCTTGATGCTGCTGCAGGAATCGATCGGCAAAGAGCGACGCCCGCTGTCCTGGGTCGTTGGCGATCAAGGCGTTTATCGCGCCGAGATGCCCTCGACGAAGGTCCAGCGCCGCGAAGAGCGTATTCAGGTCACCAACCTGCGCAGCCCCGACGAAGTCTGATACCCCTCGTTCTTAAATAACAACACAAGAACGCGGGTCGACTCTGTACGTTGACCGAAGTGATTGAGACCTATGACTGCAGACACCGCTCTGTACATCCCGCCGTACAAGGCCGACGACCAAGATGTCGTCAATGAACTGAATTCCCGCTTTGGCGCCGAGGCTTTCACCGCCCAGCCGACCCGTACCGGCATGCCGGTGCTGTGGGTCCAGCGTGCCCGGCTGATCGAAGTCCTGAAATTCCTGCGCCAGGTCGCCAAGCCCTACTCCATGCTGTATGACCTGCATGGTGTGGACGAGCGTCTGCGCACCCATCGTCGCGGCTTGCCGGGCGCCGACTTCACTGTGTTCTACCACCTGCTGTCGGTAGAACGTAACAGTGACGTAATGATCAAGGTTGCCCTGTCCGAGAGCGACCTCAGCGTGCCTACCGTGACCGGTATCTGGCCCAACGCCAACTGGTACGAGCGCGAAGTGTGGGACATGTTCGGGATCGACTTCCCCGGCCACCCGCACCTGACCCGCATCATGATGCCGCCGACCTGGGAAGGTCACCCGCTGCGCAAGGACTTCCCGGCCCGTGCCACCGAGTTCGACCCCTACAGCCTGAACGTCGCCAAGCAGCAGCTTGAAGAAGAAGCGGCACGCTTCCGGCCTGAAGACTGGGGCATGAAGCGCTCGGCCGAAAACGAGGACTACATGTTCCTCAACCTCGGCCCGAACCACCCTTCGGCTCACGGTGCGTTCCGTATCGTGCTGCAACTGGATGGCGAAGAGATCGTCGACTGCGTCCCGGACATCGGCTACCACCACCGTGGTGCCGAGAAGATGGGCGAGCGCCAGTCGTGGCACAGCTACATTCCGTACACCGACCGCATCGACTACCTCGGCGGGGTGATGAACAACCTGCCGTACGTGCTGGCGGTCGAGAAGCTGGCCGGCATCAAGGTGCCGCAGAAGGTCGACACCATCCGCATCATGATGGCCGAGTTCTTCCGCATCACCAGCCACCTGCTGTTCCTGGGTACCTACATCCAGGACGTGGGCGCCATGACCCCGGTGTTCTTCACCTTCACCGACCGTCAGCGTGCCTACACGGTGATCGAAGCCATTACCGGTTTCCGCCTGCACCCGGCCTGGTACCGCATCGGCGGTGTTGCCCACGATTTGCCGCGCGGCTGGGAAAAACTGGTCAAGGACTTCGTCGACTGGCTGCCAAAACGCCTGGACGAATACACCAAGGCCGCCCTGCAGAACAGCATTCTCAAGGGCCGGACCATCGGCGTTGCTGCCTATAACACCAAAGAGGCCCTGGAATGGGGCGTCACCGGTGCCGGCCTGCGTTCCACCGGCTGTGATTTCGACCTGCGCAAGGCGCGTCCGTACTCGGGCTACGAGAACTTCGAGTTCGAAGTGCCGCTGGCCGCCAATGGCGACGCCTATGACCGCTGCATGGTGCGCGTCGAAGAGATGCGCCAGAGCATCAGGATCATCGACCAGTGCATGCGCAACATGCCGGAAGGCCCGTACAAGGCGGATCACCCGCTGACCACGCCGCCACCCAAAGAGCGCACCTTGCAGCACATCGAAACCTTGATCACCCACTTCCTGCAGGTTTCGTGGGGCCCGGTCATGCCGGCCAACGAATCCTTCCAGATGATCGAAGCGACCAAGGGTATCAACAGCTATTACCTGACGAGCGACGGCGGCACCATGAGCTACCGTACCCGGATCCGCACCCCGAGTTACCCGCACCTGCAACAGATCCCTTCGGTGATCAAAGGCAGCATGGTCGCGGACTTGATTGCGTACCTGGGTAGTATCGACTTCGTTATGGCCGACGTGGACCGCTAAGCATGAACAGCCCACTGATTCAGACAGACCGTTTCGTTCTCAGCGAAACCGAGCGCTCGGCCATCGAGCACGAGATGCATCACTACGAGGACCCGCGCGCGGCGTCCATCGAAGCCCTGAAGATTGTCCAGAAGCAACGCGGCTGGGTGCCGGACGGCGCGATCTATGCGATCAGCGAAGTCATTGGCATTCCGGCCAGCGATGTCGAAGGCGTGGCGACGTTCTACAGTCAGATCTTCCGCCAGCCGGTTGGCCGGCACATCATCCGCGTGTGCAACAGCATGGTGTGCTTCATCGCCGGTCACGAGTCGATCGTCGAAGAGATCAAGAGCTCGCTGGGCATCAGCCCGGGCCAGACCACCGCCGACGGCCGCTTCACGCTGCTGCCGGTGTGCTGCCTGGGCAACTGCGACAAGGCGCCGGCGGTGATGGTCGATGACGACACCTTCGGCAATCTGCAGCCGGGCGGCGTCGCCCAGATGCTGGAGGCTTACCCATGACCCTGACTTCCTTCGGCCCGGCCAACCGCATTACGCGCACGGCCGAAACCCATCCGCTGACCTGGCGCCTGCGCGACGACGGCGAGCCGGTATGGCTCGACGAGTACCAGACCAAGGACGGCTACGCGGCGGCGCGCAAGGCGCTGACCCAGCAGTCGCCCGATGAAATCGTCCAGTCGGTCAAGGACTCCGGCCTCAAGGGTCGCGGCGGTGCAGGCTTTCCGACCGGCGTGAAGTGGGGCCTGATGCCCAAAGACGAATCCATGAACATCCGTTACCTGTTGTGTAACGCCGATGAAATGGAGCCCAACACCTGGAAAGACCGCATGCTGATGGAGCAACTGCCCCATCTGCTGATCGAAGGCATGCTGATCAGCGCCCGTGCGCTGAAGGCCTACCGCGGCTACATCTTTCTGCGTGGCGAATACGTCACTGCCGCCAGGCACCTGAACCGCGCCGTGGAAGAAGCCAAGGCCGCAGGCTTGCTGGGCAAGAACATTCTGGGCAGCGGTTTCGATTTCGAGCTGTTCGTGCACACCGGCGCCGGGCGTTACATCTGCGGTGAAGAAACCGCACTGATCAACTCTCTGGAAGGCCGCCGCGCCAACCCGCGCTCCAAGCCCCCCTTCCCTGCCGCCGTCGGCGTATGGGGCAAGCCGACGTGTGTCAACAACGTCGAGACCCTGTGCAACGTGCCGGCCATCGTCAACAACGGCAACGACTGGTACAAGTCGCTGGCCCGCGAAGGCAGCGAAGACCACGGCACCAAGCTGATGGGCTTCTCCGGCAAGGTCAAGAACCCGGGCCTGTGGGAGCTGCCGTTCGGCGTGCCGGCCCGCGAGCTGTTCGAAGACTACGCCGGTGGCATGCGCGACGGCTTCAAGCTCAAGTGCTGGCAGCCAGGTGGCGCCGGTACCGGCTTTCTGCTGCCCGAGCACCTCGACGCGCAAATGTATGCAGGCGGCATCGCCAAGGTCGGCACGCGTATGGGTACCGGTCTTGCCATGGCCGTCGATGACAAGGTCAACATGGTCTCGTTGCTGCGCAACATGGAAGAGTTCTTCGCTCAGGAGTCCTGTGGCTTCTGCACCCCGTGCCGCGACGGCCTGCCCTGGAGCGTGAAGATGCTGCGCGCCCTGGAGAAAGGTCAGGGCCATGCCGAAGACATCGAGACCCTGCTGGGCCTGGTCAACTTCCTCGGCCCTGGCCGTACCTTCTGTGCTCACGCACCGGGTGCCGTGGAGCCATTGGGCAGCGCGATCAAATACTTCAGGTCGGAATTCGAAGCCGGGGTTGCTCCTGCAACCGCAGGTCTTCCAGTGCCCGGCAAGATCCCGACTGTGGTCGGGGCATAACAAGACACACGGCTGGCGGCCCCAGGCCGCCGGTTTCGTACCGGCCGACGCCCTTGTGACTCAGGGCTGATTGAGGCGGGTACCACCGAGATTCCATTAGCCACGCCCGCTGACAACGGGCCAACGAAGAACTTTGAACCATGGCCACTATCCACGTAGACGGCAAAGCGCTCGAAGTCGACGGTGCGGACAACCTGCTACAGGCTTGTCTGTCACTGGGCCTCGACATTCCGTATTTCTGCTGGCACCCCGCGCTTGGTAGCGTCGGTGCCTGTCGCCAGTGTGCGGTCAAGCAGTACAACGACGAGAACGACACCCGTGGTCGTATCGTCATGTCCTGCATGACGCCTGCCACCGACAACACCTGGATCTCCATCGACGATGATGAGTCCAAGGCGTTCCGCGCCAGTGTCGTCGAATGGCTGATGACCAACCACCCGCACGACTGCCCGGTCTGCGAGGAAGGCGGTCACTGCCACCTGCAAGACATGACGGTGATGACCGGCCATAACGAGCGCCGTTATCGCTTCACCAAGCGCACCCACCAGAACCAGCAACTGGGGCCGTTCATTTCTCACGAGATGAACCGCTGCATCGCCTGCTATCGCTGCGTGCGTTACTACAAGGATTACGCCGGCGGCACCGACCTGGGTGTCTATGGCGCCCACGACAACGTGTACTTCGGTCGCGTTGAAGATGGCGTGCTGGAAAGCGAGTTCTCCGGCAACCTCACCGAGGTCTGCCCGACCGGTGTGTTCACCGACAAGACTCACTCCGAGCGCTACAACCGCAAGTGGGACATGCAGTTCTCGCCAAGCATCTGCCACGGTTGCTCCAGCGGCTGCAACATCAGCCCCGGTGAGCGCTATGGCGAACTGCGCCGTATCGAAAACCGCTTCAACGGTTCGGTCAACCAGTACTTCCTGTGCGACCGTGGCCGCTTCGGCTATGGCTACGTCAACCGCAAGGACCGCCCGCGCCAGCCGCTGCTGACCCGTGGCAACGAGCAAGTCAAGCTGAGCCTGGACGAAGCACTGGACACCGCCGCCGACCTGCTGCGCGGCCGCAACATCGTTGGTATCGGTTCGCCACGCGCCAGCCTCGAAGGCAACTATGCGCTGCGCGAACTGGTCGGTGCCGAACACTTCTACAGCGGTATGGAAGCCGGTGAGCTGGAGCGCGTGCGCCTGATCGTGCAGATTCTGAACGACAGCCCGCTGCCGATCCCGAACCTGCGCGAAATCGAAGAACACGACGCCGTGTTCGTCCTCGGCGAAGACCTGACCCAGACCGCCGCCCGTGTGGCACTGGCCCTGCGCCAGGCTGTCAAGGGCAAGGCCCGCGACATGGCTGCCGCGATGAAAGTACAACCGTGGCTCGATGCGGCGGTACGCAACATTGCCCAGGATGAACTGAACCCGCTGTTCATCGCCAGCCTGGCTGAAACCCGTCTGGACGACGTCGCCGCCGAGTGCGTACACGCCGCTCCCGACGACCTGGCGCGCCTGGGCTTCGCCGTGGCACACGCCATCGACGCCAGCGCACCGGCCGTCGAAGGCCTTGAGCCTGAAGCACGCGAGCTGGTGCAGCGCATCGCCGATGCCCTGCTGGCCGCCAAGCGTCCGCTGATCATCTCGGGCGGTTCGCTGGGCTCCAGGGCACTGATCGAAGCGGCCGCAAACATCGCCAAGGCTTTGAAGCTGCGCGACAAGCAAGGCTCGATCAGCCTGGTGGTACCGGAAGCCAACAGCATGGGCCTGGCCCTGCTCGGTGGCGACTCGGTCGATGCCGCACTGCAACAAGTGATCTCCGGCAAGGCCGACGCCATCGTCGTGCTGGAAAACGATCTGTACACCCGCGTTGACGCGGCGCTGGTCGACGCTGCACTGAGCGCTGCCAAAGTCGTGATCGTCGCCGATCACCAGAAGACCGCCACTGCCGATCGTGCGCATCTGGTGCTGCCAGCGGCCAGCTTCGCCGAAGGCGACGGTACGCTGGTCAGCCTGGAAGGCCGCGCCCAACGCTTCTTCCAGGTCTTCGACCCGACGTATCTGGATGCCAGCATTCTGGTACACGAAGGCTGGCGCTGGCTGCACGCGCTGCGCTCGACCCTGCTCAACCAGCCGGTGGACTGGACGCAACTGGACCAGGTCACCGAAGCCTGCGCCGCCAGCACCCCGCGCCTGGCTGCGATCGTCAACGCAGCGCCGTCGGCTTCGTTCCGCATCAAGGGCCTGAAGCTGGCACGCGAGCCGCTGCGTTACAGCGGTCGCACTGCGATGCGCGCCAATATCAGCGTGCACGAGCCGCGTACTTCGCAAGACAAGGACACCGCGTTCTCGTTCTCGATGGAAGGCTATTCAGGTTCGGCCGAACCGCGTCAACAGGTGCCGTTCGCCTGGTCGCCGGGCTGGAACTCGCCGCAGGCCTGGAACAAGTTCCAGGACGAAGTCGGTGGCCATCTGCGCGCCGGTGACCCGGGTACTCGTCTGATCGAAAGCAGCGGTGATGACCGCCTGAACTGGTTCGCCAGCGCACCACGCGCGTTCTCTCCCGCGCAGGGCACCTGGCAGGCCGTGCCGTTCTATCACCTGTTCGGCAGTGAAGAAAACAGCGCAAAAGCCGCACCGGTGCAAGAGCGTATCCCTGAGGCCTACGTGGCATTGGCCAAGGCTGAAGCCGACCGCCTGGGTGTCAACGAAGGTGCCTTGCTGTCGTTGAACGTGGCCGGCAAGACCTTGCGCCTGCCGCTGCGTATCAATGAAGAGCTGGGCACCGGCCTGGTAGGCTTGCCGGTCGGTCTGGCAGGCATTCCGCCAGCGTTCAGTGGTAAATCCGTCGACGGTCTGCAGGAGGCAGCGCAATGAGCTGGTTCACCCCTGATGTGATCGATGCAATCATCGCGGTCCTCAAGGCCATCGTGATCCTGCTGGCCGTGGTGGTCAGCGGCGCGTTGCTCAGCTTTGTCGAACGCCGTTTGCTGGGCTGGTGGCAGGACCGTTACGGTCCGAACCGCGTTGGCCCGTTCGGTATGTTCCAGATCGCCGCCGACATGCTGAAGATGTTCTTCAAGGAAGACTGGATGCCGCCGTTTGCCGACAAGGTGATTTTCACCCTGGCACCGGTGGTCGCCATGAGCGCCTTGCTGATCGCCTTCGTGGTCATCCCGATCACCCCGACCTGGGGTGTCGCGGACCTGAACATCGGCCTGCTGTTCTTCTTCGCCATGGCCGGTCTGTCGGTGTACGCGGTGTTGTTCGCCGGCTGGTCGAGCAACAACAAATACGCCCTGCTCGGCAGCCTGCGGGCTTCGGCCCAGACCGTGTCGTACGAAGTGTTCATGGGTCTTGCGCTGATGGGCATCGTGGTGCAGGTCGGCTCGTTCAACATGCGCGACATCGTTGATTACCAGGCACAGAACCTGTGGTTCATCATTCCGCAGTTCTTCGGCTTCTGTACGTTCTTCATTGCCGGCGTCGCCGTGACTCACCGTCACCCGTTCGACCAGCCAGAAGCCGAGCAGGAACTGGCCGACGGTTACCACATCGAGTATGCCGGCATGAAATGGGGCATGTTCTTCGTCGGCGAGTACATCGGCATCGTGCTGATCTCGGCGCTGCTGGTGACCCTGTTCTTCGGTGGCTGGCATGGCCCGTTCGGTCTGCTGCCGCAGATCCCCTTCGTATGGTTTGCCTTGAAGACCGCGTTCTTCATCATGCTGTTCATCCTGCTGCGCGCCTCTATTCCGCGCCCGCGTTATGACCAGGTGATGGATTTCAGCTGGAAATTCTGCCTGCCGCTGACCCTGATCAATCTGCTGGTGACTGCCGCGGTCGTGTTGTTAAACACGCCGGCAGGCTCGGTTCAGTGAGGTACTGATCCATGTTCAAATATATTGGCGACATCGTTAAGGGTACCGGTACCCAACTGCGCAGCCTGGTGATGGTCTTCGGCCATGGCTTTCGCAAGCGCGACACCCTGCAATACCCGGAAGAGGCGGTTTATCTGCCGCCGCGCTATCGCGGCCGTATCGTCCTGACGCGCGACCCCGACGGCGAAGAGCGCTGCGTGGCCTGCAACCTGTGCGCCGTGGCCTGCCCGGTCGGCTGCATCTCGTTGCAGAAAACCGAAGATGAAGACGGTCGCTGGTACCCGGAGTTCTTCCGCATCAACTTCTCGCGCTGCATTTTCTGCGGCCTGTGCGAAGAAGCCTGCCCGACCACGGCAATCCAGCTCACACCGGATTTCGAAATGGCCGACTTCAAGCGTCAGGACCTGGTGTACGAGAAAGAAGACCTGCTGATTTCCGGCCCCGGCAAGAACCCCGACTATAACTTCTATCGCGTTGCAGGCATGGCCATTGCCGGCAAGCCCAAGGGCTCCGCGCAGAATGAAGCCGAACCGATCAACGTCAAGAGCTTGCTGCCATAAGGAAGTACAGATGGAATTCGCTTTCTATTTCGCATCCGGCATTGCTGTGGTGTCGACCCTGCGGGTCATCACCAACACCAATCCGGTGCATGCCCTGCTCTACCTGATCATTTCGCTGATTGCCGTGGCCATGACGTTTTTCGCCCTCGGCGCACCATTTGCCGGTGTCCTGGAAATCATAGCCTACGCCGGCGCCATCATGGTGCTGTTCGTGTTCGTCGTCATGATGCTCAACCTGGGACCGGCTTCGGTGCAGCAGGAACGCGCCTGGCTCAAGCCCGGCATCTGGGGCGGCCCGGTGTTTCTCGGCGCACTGCTGCTCGGTGAGCTGCTGTATGTGCTGTTCAGCAACCCGAGCGGTGCGGGCCTTGGCCACACCACCGTGGACGCCAAGGCCGTCGGCATCAGTCTGTTCGGCCCTTACCTGCTGGTCGTGGAGCTGGCGTCGATGCTGCTGCTGGCCGCTGCCGTGACTGCATTCCACCTGGGGCGCAACGAACCCAAGGAAGAAGGAGCCAAGCCATGAATGCTATTCCTCTCGAACATGGCCTGGCGGTTGCCGGTGTCCTGTTCTGCCTGGGCCTGGTCGGCCTGATGGTGCGCCGCAACATCCTTTTCGTGCTCATGAGCCTGGAAATCATGATGAACGCGGCGGCCCTGGCATTTGTGGTGGCGGGTAGCCGTTGGGGTCAACCGGATGGACAGGTGATGTTCATTCTGGTGATCAGCCTGGCGGCGGCCGAGGCCAGTATCGGCCTGGCGATCCTGATGCAGCTGTATCGCCGCTTCCACACTCTCGATATCGATGCTGCCAGCGAGATGCGCGGATGAACCTTCTTTTCCTGACTTTCGTATTTCCCCTGATCGGTTTTCTGCTGCTGTCGTTCTCGCGTGGACGCTTCTCGGAAAACCTCTCGGCACTGATCGGCGTCGGCTCGGTCGGCCTGTCGGCCATCGTCACGGCCTGGATCATCTGGCAATTCAACGTCGCACCGCCAGAGGGTGGTCATTACACCCAGGTGCTGTGGCAGTGGATGGACGTCGATGGCTTCAGCCCCAACCTGGCGCTGTATCTGGACGGCCTGTCGGTCACCATGCTCGGCGTGGTGGTCGGCGTCGGCTTCCTGATCCACCTGTTCGCCTCGTGGTACATGCGCGGTGAAGAGGGCTACTCACGCTTCTTCTCCTACACCAACCTGTTCATTGCCAGCATGTTGTTCCTGATTCTGGGCGACAACCTGCTGTTCATCTACTTCGGTTGGGAAGGCGTGGGCCTGTGCAGCTACTTGCTGATCGGTTTCTACTACAGCCATCGCAAGAACGGCGATGCGGCGCTCAAAGCGTTTATCGTGACCCGTGTCGGCGACGTGTTCATGGCCATCGGCCTGTTCATCCTGTTCCAGCAACTGGGCACCCTGAACATTCAGGAACTGCTGGTGCGGGCACCGGAGCACTTCAAGGCCGGTGACTTCTGGATCGTTCTGGCCACCCTGATGCTGCTGGGCGGCGCGGTGGGCAAATCGGCGCAGCTGCCACTGCAAACCTGGCTGGCCGATGCGATGGCAGGCCCGACACCGGTTTCGGCACTGATCCACGCCGCAACCATGGTGACGGCAGGTGTTTACCTGATCGCCCGGACCCACGGCCTGTTCGTGCTGGCGCCGGATGTTCTGCATCTTGTCGGTATCGTCGGTGGCGTTACGCTGGTGATGGCCGGTTTCGCTGCTCTGGTACAGACCGACATCAAGCGGATTCTCGCCTACTCGACCATGAGCCAGATCGGCTACATGTTCCTGGCCCTGGGCGTTGGCGCCTGGGAAGGCGCGATCTTCCACCTGATGACCCACGCTTTCTTCAAGGCGCTGCTGTTCCTTGCTTCCGGTGCGGTGATCGTCGCCTGCCACCACGAGCAGAACATCTTCAAGATGGGCGGCCTGTGGAAGAAACTGCCACTGGCCTACGCCAGCTTCATCGTCGGTGGTGCCGCCCTGGCTGCCCTGCCGCTGCTGACCGCAGGCTTCTACTCCAAGGACGAGATTCTCTGGGAAGCGTTCGCCAGCGGTCACAACGGCTTGCTGTACGCCGGCTTGCTCGGCGCGTTCATGACCTCGATCTACACCTTCCGCCTGATCTTCATCGCCTTCCACGGCGAAGCCAAGACCGAAGCACATGCGGGCCACGGCATTTCCCACTGGCTGCCACTGTCGGTGCTGATCGTGCTGTCGACCTTCGTCGGCGCCTGGATCACTCCGCCACTGGCCGGTGTGCTGCCGCAAAGCGTCGGCCATGCCGGTGGCGAAGCCAAGCACAGCCTGGAAATCGCCTCGGGTGCCATCGCCATTGCCGGTATTCTGCTGGCCGCGGTGCTGTTCCTGGGCAAGCGCACGCTGGTGACCGCAATCGCCAACAGCGGCATCGGTCGTTTGCTGTCGGCCTGGTGGTTTGCCGCGTGGGGCTTTGACTGGATCTACGACAAACTGTTCGTCAAGCCTTATCTGGCGATCAGCCACTTGCTGCGCAGCGACCCGTTCGACCGCATCATTGGTCTGATCCCGCGTCTGGTCAAAGGCGGTCATGTGTCCATGAGCCGCACCGAAACCGGCCAGCTTCGTTGGTATGCAGCCTCGATCGCCGTGGGAGCCGTTCTGGTCCTGGGCGCCGTTCTGGTTGCGGTCTGACATGAACCTTGCGAATTTGCGAAAGGAATTGAGCCCGTCATGATTCTGCCTTGGCTAATCCTGATCCCCTTTATCGGCGGCCTGCTCTGCTGGTTGTTTGAGCGCGTCAGCGCCACACTGCCACGCTGGATCGCGCTGGCGACCATGTCCCTGCTGCTGGGCCTCGGCCTGTGGCTGTGGGCGACCGGCAACTACAACCTGGCGCCGGCTCCTGCCGCCGGCCCCCAGTGGACCCTGGAGTTCCAGGCCGACTGGATCACCCGCTTCGGCATCAGCCTGCACCTGGCCCTGGACGGCCTGTCGCTGCTGATGATCCTGCTCACCGGTCTGCTCGGCGTTCTGTCGGTGCTGTGCTCGTGGAAGGAAATCCAGCGCAAGGTCGGCTTCTTCCACCTGAACCTGATGTGGATTCTGGGCGGTGTGGTTGGCGTGTTCCTGGCCATCGACCTGTTCCTGTTCTTCTTCTTCTGGGAAATGATGCTGGTGCCGATGTATTTCCTCATCGCGCTCTGGGGTCACAGCTCCTCGGATGGCAAGAAGACCCGGATCTACGCGGCGACCAAGTTCTTCATCTTCACTCAGGCCAGCGGCCTGATCATGCTGGTGGCGATCCTGGGTCTGGTGCTGGTGCATTACAACCAGACCGGCACCCTGACCTTCGCCTACGCCGAGCTGCTGAAGACCCAACTGGCCCCCGGCACCGAGTACATCCTGATGCTGGGCTTCTTCATCGCTTTCGCGGTGAAGCTGCCGGTGGTGCCGTTGCACTCCTGGCTGCCTGATGCTCACGCCCAGGCGCCCACCGCAGGTTCTGTGGACCTGGCGGGTATCCTGCTGAAAACGGCGGCCTATGGCCTGCTGCGCTTTGCCTTGCCGCTGTTCCCTAACGCCTCGGCCGAGTTTGCGCCGATTGCCATGACGCTGGGCCTGATCGGTATCTTCTACGGCGCCTTCCTGGCCTTTGCGCAAAGCGATATCAAGCGTCTGATCGCGTTCTCCAGTGTGTCGCACATGGGTTTCGTGCTGATCGGGATTTACTCCGGCAGCCAGCAAGCCCTGCAAGGCGTGGTCATCCAGATGATCGCCCACGGTGTTTCGGCAGCCGCGCTGTTTATCCTCAGCGGTCAGCTGTACGAGCGTCTGCATACCCGTGACATGCGCCAGATGGGTGGCCTGTGGTCGCGCATTCCTTACCTGCCGGCAATCAGCCTGTTCTTCGCCGCCGCGTCCCTGGGCTTGCCGGGTACCGGTAACTTCGTCGGTGAGTTCCTGATCCTGCTGGGCAGCTTCGTGCACTCGCCATGGATTACGGCGATTGCCACTTCCGGTCTGGTGTTCGGTTCGGTCTATTCGTTGATCATGATCCACCGCGCGTACTTCGGCCCTGCCAGTTCCGACCAGGTCTACAAGGGCATGGATGCGCGGGAAATGCTCATGGTGCTGGGGCTTGCCGTTCTGTTGATCGTGCTCGGGGTTTACCCGCAGCCGTTCCTGGACACATCGGCGGCGACCATGCACGGCGTGCAGCAATGGCTAGGCACTGCCTTCACTCAACTCGCTTCGGCCCGGTAAGAGCGCTATGGACCTGACGATTCAACACTTTATTGCGCTTGGCCCCCTGCTGATCACCAGCCTCACCGTTGTGGTGGTGATGCTGGCGATCGCATGGCGGCGCAATCACTCGCAAACCTTCCTGCTCAGCGTGGCCGGTCTGAACCTGGCGCTGCTGTCGGTTTACCCGGCACTCAAGGTCGCGCCGCTGGTGGTGACTCCGTTGCTGCACATCGATGCCTTCGCGTGCTTCTACATGGCGTTGATCCTGGCCTCGACCCTCGCCTGCGTGACCATGGCCCATGCTTATCTGGGCGATGACAAGGTCGGCTACCCGGGTAACCGCGAAGAACTGTACCTGCTGATTCTGCTGGCAGCCGCCGGTGGTCTGGTACTGGTCAGCGCGCAACACCTGGCGGGCCTGTTCATTGGTCTGGAACTGCTGTCGGTGCCGGTTTACGGCCTGGTGGCCTACGCCTTCTTCAACAAGCGTTCGCTGGAAGGCGGCATCAAGTACATGGTGCTGTCGGCCGCCGGTTCCGCGTTCCTGCTGTTCGGTATGGCGCTGCTGTATGCCGAAGCCGGCAGCCTGAGCTTCGACGGTATCGGCAAGGCGCTGGCGGCCACCGGCCTGCCAAGCCCGATTGCCAGTATCGGCCTGGGCATGATGGTGGTAGGTCTGGCGTTCAAGCTGTCGCTGGTGCCTTTCCACCTGTGGACCCCGGACGTCTACGAAGGCGCCCCGGCGCCGGTCGCCGCCTTCCTGGCCACCGCCAGCAAGGTCGCGGTATTCGCGGTGCTGGTGCGTCTGTTCCAGATTTCTCCAGCGGCCAGCGGCGGCGTGCTGCAGGATGTGCTGGCGGTGGTAGCGGTCGCGTCGATTGTGGTCGGTAACCTGCTGGCGCTGGTGCAGAACAACCTCAAGCGTCTGCTGGGTTATTCGTCGATTGCCCACTTCGGTTACCTGATGATCGCCCTGGTGGCGAGCAAGGGCATGGCTGTCGAGGCGATTGGCGTGTACCTGACCACTTACGTGCTGACCTCGCTGGGCAGCTTCGGCGTCATCACCATGATGTCGTCGCCTTACAGCGGTCGCGATGCCGATGCGATGTTCGAGTACCGTGGCCTGTTCTGGCGCCGTCCGTACCTGACGGCGGTCATGACCTTGATGATGTTGTCGCTGGCCGGCATTCCGCTGACCGCAGGCTTCATCGGCAAGTTCTACATCATTGCCAGCGGTGTCGAGTCGCACCTGTGGTGGCTGGTCGCGGCACTGGTGCTGGGCAGCGCCATCGGCGTCTTCTACTACCTGCGCGTAATGGTCACCATGTACCTGGTGGACAACAAGATGCCGCGCCACGATGCCGCTTTCAACTGGGCACAGCGTACCGGTGGCGTGATGCTGCTGGCCGTGGCGATCCTGACCTTCGCGCTGGGTGTCTACCCGCAGCCGTTGCTGGATCTGGTGATCAACTCCGGGCTGCATGTGCCGGGCTGATTGCTTGCGGTATAAAAAAACCCTGCTCTGGAAGCAGGGTTTTTTTCGTCTGTTTTCAGCTTATCCGGGAAGCTGGATGCGCTTCTTGGTTTCGGAGAACAACGCCCAGCACGAGATGAACAGTGCGGCAATCAAGGGGCCGATAACAAAGCCATTCAAGCCAAACACTGACATGCCGCCCAGGGTGCTGATCAGAATCAGGTAGTCCGGCATGCGCGTGTCCTTGCCGACCAGCACCGGACGCAGGACGTTGTCGACCAGACCAATGACCAGCACGCCGAACAGGGCCAGTACCACGCCTTGCCAGATCATGCCGCTGAGCAGGAAGTACACCGCCACCGGCGCCCAGACAATGCCCGCACCCACCGCTGGCAACAGCGACAGAAAGGCCATGATCACTGCCCAGAGCAAGGCGCTGGGGATGTCCAGAACCCAGAAGATAAAGCCACCCAGCGCACCCTGGGTGACGGCGACCACGACGTTGCCCTTCACCGTAGCGCGCACAACGCGGTTGAACTTCAGTTGCAGGCGGCGCTTGTGTTGATCGGCCAGTGGCACAGCGTTACGGATCTTGCGTACCAGTTCCTGGCCATCGCGCAGGAAGAAGAACAACAGGTAGAGCATGATGAAGAAGCCCACCACAAAATCGAACGTACCTTGGCCAAAGCTGAATGCCTGGGTGGCCAGATACTGGCTGCCTTGCATGGCGCCCTTGGCGATCTTGTCACGCAGGCCATTGAAGTCGCCCATGCCCATGCGGTCCAGCAAGTGTTGTCCTGAGGCTGGCAACAGTGCCTTGAACTCGTTGAGGTAGCTGGCAATGTCCAGCTGACCACTTTCGACGTTCTTGTAGAGCAGCGCCCCTTCCTGGACCAGCATGGCACTGATCACGATCACCGGCAAAATGGCGATGATCAGGCATATCGCCAGGGTAATGAGGCTGGTCTGGTTGCGCGAGCGACCAAAACGCAGTTGCAGGCGGCGCTGCAAGGGGGAAAAGAGGATGCCGAGGATTACTGCCCAGAATACGGCGCCGTAGAACGGCAGCAAGATCCAGATGAAGGCAATGGTGACCAGCGCCACTAACAGCAGCAGGGTCTTGTTTTGCAGGTTGGTTTCGTTCATGTCTCATCCATGTCGTCAGGGCGGACTCTATGTCCGCTCTAGAGCGTTAGTCCGCCCGGACGCGCACGAGTGCCATACGTGATGGCAAATCGCTGGATGAGGTGGTGTCAGACCCTGAATTGTGTGGCCAAAGCCCCCAGGCGCTGGCCCAGTTCGGCCAGGCTGCGTGAAGTCTGGGCACCCTGGCGGGTTTCATCGGCCACACTGTCCACCGCCACGGCAATCTGGTGGACGCTGCGGTTGATCTCTTCGGCCACGGCAGTCTGTTCTTCGGCAGCACTGGCGATCTGCGCGTTCATGGCATTGATGGTCGCGATCAGCTCACCGATGGTGACCAGCGAACGACCGGCTTCATTGGCTTGAACCGAAGTGCCATCCCCGGCTTCGCTGGAGCGGCGCATGGCACCCACGGCATCGGAAGTACCCTGCTGCAGCCGGGTAATCATCGACTGGATTTCCTGGGTGCTTTGCTGGGTACGACTGGCAAGCGCACGGACTTCGTCGGCCACCACCGCGAAGCCACGTCCGGCCTCCCCTGCCCTGGCGGCTTCAATGGCGGCATTGAGGGCCAACAGGTTGGTTTGTTCGGCAATGGAGCGGATCACGCCCAGCACACTGACGATCGACGAAACATCCTGCTGCAGGCTGTCGAGCGAGACGCCACTCTTGCGAATATCGTCCACCAGTGAGTGGATCTGCGCGATGCTGCCGTCGACCACGCGCTTGGCGGCGCGGCCTTGCTCGTCGGTCTGCTGGGCGGCGGTCGAGGCATTCTGGGCGCTTTTGGCAACTTCCTGGGCGGCCGCAGACATCTGGTTGATGGCGGTGGCCACCTGGTCGGTTTCGTAGCGCTGGCGATCCATGGCTTGCTCGGAGCGCTGGGCCTGCGAGGAGACCTCTGAGACCAGCCCGGTCAATTGGGTCGTCACTTCGGTCATTTGCCGCACCAGGCCATGAATCTTGTCGACAAAGCGGTTGAAGGAACCAGCCAGTTCGCCCAGTTCATCCTGGCTGGTGATTTGCAAACGCTTGGTCAGGTCACCGTCACCCGCTGCAATATCGTCGAGGTTGGCTTTCATCAGGCGCAAAGGACGCAATAGCGTACCGGTCACCAGCGCACCGACCACGCTGATCACGATTAGCAGCAACACGGTGATACCGACAATGCTGTAGAGCATTTCCTGCAAGCGCGCCTCGACACTTTGCCGAACCTGGCTGACCTGCGCTTCGATGCCATCGAGATTGACGGCGCTGCCGACCACCAGATCCCATTTGGGCAGGTACTCGGTGTAGCCCACCTTGGGTACCGGTTCGGTCTTGCCCGGCAAGGCCGAGGCGTAGCGCACGTAGTGCGTACCGTTCTTGGCCACCGCGACCAGTTCGCGGTTCAGATAGATGCCATTGGGGTCGCGGACATCCTTGAAGCTTTTGCCCAGGCCATCGGAACTGTTGCTTCTGAAGATACGGATGATCTCGGAGTCGTAGCCGAACAGGTAGCCGTCCTTGCCGTAGCTGACTGCGGAGAACAGTTTGATGGCTGTGGCTTTTGCGGTTTCATCACCCGGCGCAGCCGCGTCGTACATGGGCTTGATGGCGCTGAGGGCAATCGACACATGGTCTTTGAGATTGGTCTTGGCTTCTTCAAGCAAACGCTCGCGGGTTTCGCTGACTTCCAGCTCCGCTTGTTGCTGGAGGATATAGACGGTGGCGGCACTGATGATCAGCGCGAACAGAAGCACAGGCACGACGGCCAGTAACAGCACTTTGGCTTTGAGGTTTGGACGCATAGGAAATGCCTTGTGGTTATTGTTGTTGTAGAACCCCAGCTCTTGATCGGTTATCGGCTCCTGTGTGCTTATGTTTAGGTGCGCTCGGGCAAATCGATACGGACCTGCAAGCCGCCTGCGGGGCTTTCCAGCAGTTGCAGTGTGCCTCCCCAGGCATCGACGATGTCGCGCACGATCCCCAATCCCAAACCGTGCCCGGTGGTTTGCTCATCCAGTCGCGTGCCGCGGCTGAAAACCGCTTCGCGGCGTGACTCGGGAATTCCCGGCCCATCGTCATCGACCAGCAACCAGGTCCCCTGAAGGCTCTGGCCCAAGCTTAAGCGCACCTCACTGTCGGCCCATTTACAGGCGTTGTCCAGCAAGTTACCCAACAGTTCTAGCAGATCTTCGCGATCCCATGGCAGGAAAAGTCCGCTCGGAACATCGTTGATCAATTGCAGGTGTTCGCCGTGGATCATCTGCAGGGTGGAAAACAGGCCCGGCAGCTCTACGTCGCAGTCGAAACGGGCACCTGGCAGGGCATCTCCGGACAGGCGCGCGCGGTTGAGTTCACGCTCCAGGCGCTGCTGAATCTGCTCAAGCTGCTGTTGCAGGGTTTTGCGCAAGGCGGGGTGGGCATCGAGTTGCTGGTTGGAGGCCAGGCTGAGCATGACCGCCAGCGGCGTTTTCAAGGCATGGCCAAGATTGCCCAGTGCATTGCGTGAGCGCTTGAGGCTGTCTTCGGTATGGGCCAGCAAGTGGTTGATCTGGTCAACCAGAGGCTCAAGCTCACGAGGCACCTGATTGTCCAGTTGTGAACGCTGCCCTTGCTGCAATTGGGAAATCTGTTCGCGCACGATATCGAGCGGACGCAGCGCCCGGCGTACGGTGACGCGTTGCAGGATCAGCACCAGGATCAATGCGGCCAGTCCCAGCCCCATGCCTATCTGCTGCATGCGCTGGAAGCTCTTGCGTACCGGCGTGTAGTCCTGGGCGACGGTGATGGAAATCTTCTGCCCGAATTTGCGGTAGTCCGCAGTCAGCATCAACAGCGACTGGCCGGTGTTGCCCAGCTCGAGGTTGGCGTGCAGACCATTGCTCTGTGGCTGCGGCAGTTCGAAATCCCACAATGAGCGTGAGCGCCAGTGGCCATCGGCAAAGTCGACACGAAAGTAATGACCCGAGAAAGGCCGATGATAAGCCCCCGACAAACGCTGCTCATCGAGCTGCAAGCCTGCCGGGCCTCGCACAAGGGCGACCAGCAGGTTTTCGCTTTCGTTACGCAGGCCTGACTCCAGGTAACGCTGCAGGCCCATCTCGAACAACCACAGGCTGGTTTGCGCCATGATCAGACCGATGACCAGCATGATCGCGATCAAACCGAGACTGAGACGCCGCTGAATCGACTTCAACCGCCTGCCCCGCCGAACAGATAGCCCTGGCCCCGGCGGGTTTCGATGACGGCACGGCCCAGTTTGCGCCGCAGATGGTTGACATGGACTTCGATGACGTTGGAGTCGCGCTCGTTTTCACCGTCGTACAGATGCTCGGACAAATGGCTTTTCGAGAGAATCTGCTCGGGGTGCAGCATGAAATAGCGCAACAGGCGAAACTCGGCGGACGTCAGCTGGATGTCGACCCCGTCGCGAGACACCGATTGACGGCCCTCATCCAGATGCAGCCCTGCAGACTCCAGTTTCGGCTGGTTGGCCAAGCCGCGGGCTCGACGCAGCAGTCCCTGGATACGCAGTTGCAGTTCTTCGGGATGAAAAGGCTTGGTCAGGTAGTCGTCGGCTCCGGCCTTGAGTCCTTCGATACGTTCTGACCAGGAACCCCGTGCGGTCAGTACCAGCACCGGAGTGACCAGGCCATTGCTGCGCCAATGTGCCAGGACCTCAAGCCCGGGCACACCGGGAAGGCCCAGGTCGAGCACGATCAAATCATAGGGTTCGCTGAGGCCTTGATACTGGGCGTCACGGCCATCGGCCAGCCAATCGACGGCATAGCCTTGCCGGGCCAGCGTCGACAACAGCTCATCGGCCAGCGGGACGTGATCTTCAACCAGAAGCAGCCGCATCAGTCATCTTCCTCATCTTTAAGCAGTCGGCTGTCGCGGGCATCGAACTTGAGCTCGCGGACAACACCTTCGGTTGTCAGCAACTCGAATTCGTAGACATAGACACCGTGTTTTTCTTCAAGCTCCGCTTCCAGCAGCCTGGAGCCTGGGTGGCGCGCCAATGCCTGCTCGATGAATTGCTCAAGCGGCAGGATAACGCCACGCTGGCGCAATTGCAGAGCCTCGTCCTGGTCCAGATCTCTGGCCTGAGCGCATGTACACAGTGCAATCAGACCGAGCAGGGCTATACGGCGCTTGTTGACACTCATTAGTCATCCTGATGGTTCTTATGGATCTTGCCTGTTACAGCGTCGAGCTGCAGATCCCAGTCAATCCCTTTGCTGTCGCGCAGGTCGAGCTGGTAGACGTATTTGCCGTATTCGTTCTCAAGCTCGGTATCGGTGATGATGGCTCCTGGATGGGCCGCCAGTGCCACGGCATTCAGTTTTTCGAAGGACTGAATGACACCGGTGTCTCTGAGTCTCAGTGCCTCATCCGGTCCAACCTCACGTGCCAGGGCAAACGTGGTAATCAAAAGGCAGGACGACGCCAAGAGGGTTACAAAAGCGTTCATAGGGGCTCCATGATTGAAATAGCTATTCATGAGCACCACGATACCGCTGCCAACTTAACTCAAACTGAATAGGTCTGGCCACCTGCCATCAGCCTTGCGCAGGGTTGTAACTTTGGCTGTTATCGCCGCGTTTGACGCCTTTGCTGTTACACTCGGCACCTGCATCTCGTTTATAGAGTCAAGATTTTGGAAATATTCAAGGAATTTACTTTCGAGTCCGCTCATCGCCTTCCGCATGTACCTGAAGGCCATAAATGCGGTCGCCTGCACGGCCATTCGTTTCGTGTTGGTATTCATTTGTCGGGCCCGGTAGATCCTCATACTGGCTGGATACGGGACTTTTCAGAGATCAAAGCGATCTTCAAGCCTCTTTATGAGCGCCTGGATCACAACTATCTCAATGACATTCCAGGCCTTGAGAATCCGACTAGCGAAAACCTGGCGAAATGGATCTGGCTTGAACTGAAGCCACTTCTGCCAGAGCTGAGTGCGATCAGGATTCACGAAACCTGCACGAGTGGCTGCGAGTATCGCGGCGACTGAAAAGCAGGGTTGTTATAAAGACCGCCTTTTGGGGCGGTCTTTTTTTGCCTGAGAATTGGCACCTTTCCGGATTTTCTTTCGCGCAAAAGCAAACCCCCTGTCTGCTTTCGCAGACAGGGGGTTTGGGATTGAATCTTGACGATGACCTACTCTCACATGGAGAAGCTCCACACTACCATCGGCGATGCATCGTTTCACTGCTGAGTTCGGGATGGGATCAGGTGGTTCCAATGCTCTATGGTCGTCA
>NZ_BAAILM010000026.1:0-2357 GCF_054589175.1 Pseudomonas sp. 3A(2025)
GTAAGCGGCCAGCGAACACACCTTGCACAGATCAGGCAGGTATCCACTGATGCGGCAGCAGTCGCTCGATCTCGCTGGCCCGCTGCGTTGGCAGTCGCATCAGCACATCTTTGAGATAAGCATACGGATCATGCCCGTTGATGCGCGCCGACTGGATCAGACTCATGATCGCCGCCGCCCGCTTGCCGCTGCGCAGCGACCCGGCAAATAACCAGTTGGAACGCCCGAGCGCCCACGGCCGGATCAGGTTCTCGATCTGGTTGTTGTCGATGGGCACAGCACCATCTTCCAGGTAGCGCGTCAGCGCTACCCAGCGTTTGAGGCTGTAATCCAGAGCCTTGGCCGTGGCCGAACCCTCGGGCACAAGTTCACGCTGGGCCAACATCCACTCATGCAGCTTTTCAGCGATGGGCACGGCTGTTTCCTGGCGTAATCGCCAACGGTCTTCATCGCTCATTTCCTTGGCGTGTCGCTCGACTTCGTACAGCCCGCCAATCGAGTGAAGCGCCTGCTCCGCCAATTGGCTTTTATTGGCGACATGCAGGTCGAAGAACTTGCGGCGCGCATGGGCCATGCAGCCGATTTCGGTGATGCCCAGCTCGAAGCTGGCCTTGTAGCCGGCAAAGTCATCACAGACGAGCTTGCCGTTCCAGGTGCCCAGGAAGTTACGCGCATGTTCGCCAGCACGGCTGGGACTGAAGTCGTAGACCACAGCCTTTAAGGCCGAAAACGGCGTCGTGCTGTAGGCCCAGACATAGGCGCGGTGGGTTTTCTTCTCGCCGGGTGCCAGCATTTGTACCGGCGTTTCATCGGCGTGAACCACGCGCTGGGCCAGCACCACTTCGCGCAGCGCATCGACCAGCGGCTGAAGCTGCACTCCTGTTTGACCCACCCACTGCGCCAGTGTTGAGCGCGGGATAGCCAGGCCGGCACGGCCGAAGATCTTTTCCTGTCGATAGAGCGGCAGGTGATCGGCGAATTTGGCCACCATCACGTGGGCCAGCAGGCCCGCCGTGGGGATGCCCTTATCGATTACTTGCGGCGGCACCGGCGCCTGGATCAACGTTTCGCACTGCCGGCAGGCCCACTTCCCACGGACGTGATGTTCAACGGTGAACACGCCCGGCGTGTAGTCCAGCTTTTCGCTGACATCTTCACCGATGCGCTGAAGCTGGCAGCCGCACGCGCACTGAGTGCTGTCCGGTTCGTGATGGATCACAGTGCGAGGGAACTGCGGCGGCAGCGGCGCACGCTTGGGTTGCTGGCGTGGTTCTGTCTCTGCGGGCGCTGGATGAAGGGCTTTTAACTCGGCCTCGATGGCTTCGAGGTCGGTATTGAGCAGGTCCTCAAGCAAGCTGCCTTGCGCCGGGCTGATCTGCTCGCTGCGTTTGGCGAACTTGTGCCGTTTGAGGATGGCGATCTCGTGAGTGAGCTGATCAATGATCGTTTCATCACGATGGATCTTTCGGCCCATGGTGTCGACCCTGGACATCAACTGCGCAGCCAGTGTGCGCAGTTGTTCGGGAGTCATCTGGTCGAGATCGGGCAAGGAAGTCATGCCGTGGATTTTACCAAAGCAGCCCGAGTGCTACAGCTGAAAGGAGCATTTAAAGCAATGTAATTGCGCCGCCCGCACCGACTCGTTGCCAAGGCAATCCAAGCACCAGCGCCTGGAGTTGTTCGGGGTCAAGTTCGACCTCCATCCCACGATGGATGCCTGGCCAATGAAACTTACCTTGGTTCAAGCGCCGCGCCGCCAGCCAGATACCGACGCCGTCGTGCACCAGGACTTTCATCCGGTTGGCCCGGCGGTTGGCAAAGAGGTAAGCGCAGTGCGGCTTCGCCACACCGAACACCGCGACCACTCTGGCCAACGCGGTCTCAGTGCCGGCGCGCATGTCCATGGGCTCGGTGGCGAGCCAGATGACATCGATACGAATCATCGGGCCAGGCCACGAATAAAACACGCACAGCCGTCCGGATCTGAGGCTGGCCATTTTACGGTGATGGATTTATCGCCCAGAGGCAGCGAGATGATCACCATCTCTTCTAATGCTCGCCTTGGTGCCGTTGTTACCGGAACGAAAGCCGGCAAGGTTGCAGGCGATTGATCCCGGTAAGCCGGTAGCCACTTGCGGATCACGTTGGCATTGATGCCGTGATGGATGGCTACGCTGGAAATTGTCGCTCCGGGTTGCAGGCATTCCTGGACGACCTGGGCTTTGAATGGTTTGGGGTAAGAGCTTCGTTGGCGCATGGAAATCCTGGCGATAAGGGCGATGGTGTCCGCTTAAAAATACGCGGACACCATCGCCCTTAATGCTGGAGTTCGGTAGGTGTGTTCGCCATCCGCTTAC
>NZ_BAAILM010000027.1:0-443 GCF_054589175.1 Pseudomonas sp. 3A(2025)
GTCCCCGTTCGCTCGCCACTACTAAGGGAATCTCGGTTGATTTCTATTCCTCAGGGTACTTAGATGTTTCAGTTCCCCTGGTTCGCCTCTTGCACCTATGTATTCAGTACAAGATAACCATCTTGTGATGGCTGGGTTCCCCCATTCAGATATCTCCGGATCACAGTCTGTTTGCCGACTCCCCGAAGCTTTTCGCAGGCTACCACGTCTTTCATCGCCTCTGACTGCCAAGGCATCCACCGTATGCGCTTCTTCACTTGACCATATAACCCCAAGCTATCTGGTTATACTGTGAAGACGACATTCGCCGAAAGCTTGTTAAAACAAACTTTCATTTTGCCTTAGCCTGCATCCCACCAGTGAAAGTGGCACACAGTCTAAATTTTTATCACACACCGAATTTTTAAAGAACGATTCTGAAAAAGATCAGAAATCAACATTCA
>NZ_BAAILM010000028.1:0-30665 GCF_054589175.1 Pseudomonas sp. 3A(2025)
TTCGGCCTCGTAAACGCTTCGATTTCAGATGTCCGATTGAAGTGATTACCGAGGTGATGGGTATGTATCATGAGCCCCCCACTTCAATTCAATGACCGTGTTGCACTCGGTTCCTGCAACCGCCAACTCTTTATAAACAGCCTCCCTCACAAGAGCAGATTGAGCGGCTCTTGTGAGGGATTGTAAGAACACATTCACAAATACCCCGACGCCTGAATCTCAATCAAATACTCCGGCCCCACCAACGGCGCGCCCACGCAGGCGCGGGTCGGTGGTGCTTCGGCCGCCCAGGCGTCATAAACCTGGTTCATGGCGGCAAAATCCGCCATATCACTCAGCCAGATCTGCACCCGCGTTACCCGCGCCTTGTTGATGCCAAGCCGTTCAAGCATGGCATCGAGCTGGTGCAGTACGCACCGGGTCTGGGTGCTGATATCAACCTGCGCGCCCGGCTCCAGCGCGACGATGCCGGAGGTTTCGAAGCGCCCGGCGGCGGTGATGATCTGACTGGCGCGAGGGCCGGCGTCGATGCGTTCGATAACGGTCATGCCCTGCCCTCCTAAAACAGTACGTAAGTCTTGCGCAAAGTTTCGCGGATGTCCCAGATGCCTTCGCAGTTTTCCGGAAACAGCACCGCGTCGCCAGCCTTGAGGGTCACAGGTTCCCCGCCATCGGGGGTGAAGATGCACCAGCCGCTGAGGATATGGCTGAACTCGCGGTTTTTCAGGTGCCGGCGGAAGACGCCTGGGCTGCTTTCCCAGATACCGATGCTGGCGCCGACGGCCTCACGGGTCTGGTCCTGTGCAGTACGTGCCTGGGCGATGGGTTCGCCGATCGGCAGGCGGGCCGGGGCCGGTTCGCCCAGTTCGGCGTTGTCGGTGTTACGGATGACAGTCAGCACATTGCTCATGAGCAAGCGTCCTTGAGTTCAGGTGAAAGGCATTAAGCGGCGCATCCTCTACGGAGCGTTTTTGCGTGGACATAATGGCCTCCAGTTATCTTTTTTATGAGGTGCACATTCCCCCGCCGGATGGCCCGAAGGCCGACGGTGTAAAGGGGGTGGGTGAGGTGTAGCGGTGTGTTGTCAGCCGCCGGGCGCACGCGTCAGCAAGCCATCGAGCACCACTTCGCACGCGGCCTTCCATTGCGCGCCCGCTTGTGAATGGTTGAGCAGCGCAAGGCCATTGGCGGTGTAGGTGCCGGGGGTGGCAATGCGCTCGCCCAGGGCCTTGAGGCTTTGTTCGGGCTGCTGTTCGGCGCAGGCCAGGCAGTCTTGCAGGCTGCTGAGCAGCAGTTGCCGGGCCAAGGGTTCAGGCAGGCCTTTTTCAGCCAGCCAGCTTTGCAGGTCATGGAGCAGAAAGTAGAACCAGCCGTTGATGCACGCCGCCACGGTGCCCAGCTCGAACTGCGTGTCATCGGGCAACACGACCAGGCGGCCCAGCAAACCCAACAGTTGCTCGACCTCGGGCGCAGACGGGGTCAGGGCCACAGTGGTCTGGTTGTACTCGGCGGCATACGAGAGCATGCCGCGCACGCAACGTGCAGCGGGAAACAGTTCGGCAAGGCGGTCGCGGTCTTCGCCGGCGACCAGCGACACCAGCCACTGGCCGGGTTTGATCGAGACGTCGCTGGCCAGTGTGGCGAGGTCCGCCGGGCGCACGCCGACGATCAACAGTTCGGCCTGCTCGACCACTTGAGCGTTGCTGTGCAGTTGCGTACAGGCACAGTCGGCGACCAGTGCCTGACCGCGCTCGCGATTGCGCGGCGACAGCAAAATGGCCCCGTCGAAGCCGCCGTTGCGCAGGCCATGCACCACTTTTTCGGTCAGTTCGCCGACGCCCAGAATGCCAATACTTTTCATCTTATACCCTCCTTGGGCCGCTCAGCTTTCCAGCCCGGCGCGGCGCTGGCCCAGGCGCAGGTTGAAGTTGACCCCGAGGCTCAGGAACGGCTCGGGTGGGTTAGCGTTCGGGCCGCCGGACGACAGCAAAAAGTCGATCAGTTCGTCGCGTTCGCCGGCCAGCCAGTCGGCCAGCAAGGTGCCGGTGATGGTGCCGCGGGTGATGCCCAGGCCGTTGCAGCACAGCGCACCATGAATGCGCGGCGCCAGGCTGCCGAAGAACGACTCGTGGTTGCGCGACAGGCACATCGAGCCGCCCCAGGTGTAGTCGAACGGCAGCGCGGACAGCATCGGAAAACGCCGTTCGAACGACACGCGCTGCTGGCGTTCGGCGCGTTCGAGGTACTTTTTCTGGCTGCGCCCGTCAGGGTTGAAGCTGAAGCTGTTGCGCACCAGCAGACGCTGGTCCGGGGTGCGCCGCAGGGTGCTGCCGAACGGGTCGGCAGGAATGATGCCCCAGGTCGGCTTGCCACCCAGTTCGGCCTGCTCGGCGGGCGTCAGCGGGCGGGTCATGCTGGCGTAGGTGAACACCGGCAGCAGACGGCCCTTGAGAAAGCCGAAGTTGGCAGCGAAAGCATTGTTGGTCAGTAGCAGTTGGTCGGCAATGAAGCGGCCCTTGTCGTGGATCAGCGTGACCTTGTCGCTGCCCTGCTCAATGCTGTGGATGCGGGTGTTTTCAAATAATGTGACATTGGCCGGCAGGCTGTCGGCCAGGCCTTTGACCAGTGCAGCCGGTTGCAGCAGATAGGTGCCGGGCGTGTACAGGCCGCGCTTATAAAAACCCGTGCCCACGTGATCGGACATGTCCTGGCCGTCGATCACCTCGTAGGCCTGGCCAAGCTTGTCCAGACCGCTGCGATAGGCCTCCAGCACTGCAATGCCCTTGGGTTCGACGGCGGCCTGGTACTTGCCGGCGGCTTGTAACTGGCAGTCGATGTCGTGTCGGGCAATGAGTTGCTTGAGCAGGCTCTGGGCGCGCAGGTTGAGCTTGAGGCTCATACGCGCCGTGGCCAGGTCGCCGATGTAATCGGGCGCGCCAATGTCGTGCGGCAGGTCGATGGCAAACCCGGAATTGCGCCCAGAAGCGCCAAAACCAACCTGCTGGGCCTCGATGAGCACAATCTGATCATCGGGATAATGCAGGGCGAGTTGTCGAGCGGCGGCAACCCCGGTGAAGCCTGCACCCAGCACCACCCAGCGCGCCGACGTCGTACCTGAGTGCGCGGCACGTACCTGACGCGCCGGACTCAGGTGGAACCAGCCACAACCGTTATCATCTGCCGGGGTTACAGTGCGCTCGAACATGCTCATATCCTGTTATTTTGGCCACTATCGCATTGAGGTGCGGGCGGGCCATATAACAGGCGGGACGAGTCATAGGACATGTGGGATGAGCCCCACCTAGCAGATCTGATAGCTAGGCAAGGCCTTCATACAGGGTGACCCTGAGCACAAAGGCTCCGCTCAAGGTATCCTGTCATGCCCCTGCCAAACCCCGAACCGTTGTGCCGCTACCACTACGATCCGCTGGACCGTCTGGCTGGCTGCTCATCCCTTGAACAAGCAGATACATATTGCTTCTATCGCCTGAACAGGCTGGCCACTGAAATTCAGGGGCATATCCGGACCTCTTGCCTGCGCATCGAAGATCATCATTTGGCTTTATGGCAGCAGGACGCCAACACGAACAAGGGCATACTGGTTGCCACTGACGCACAGGGGTCTGTGATCCATGCATCAAGCACCATGGAACAACAGGCGTTTACCTATATGCCTTACGGCGCACGCGATCCTCTTCACACGCCTTTGCATTGGCCGGGCTTCAACGGCGAACGACGCGATCCTGTGACCGGGCATTATCTGCTCGGCAATGGTTATCGAGCGTTCAATCCAGTGCTGATGCGGTTCAATAGCCCGGACAGTGTGAGTCCGTTTGATAAAGGTGGATTGAATGCGTATGCGTATTGCGTGGGTGATCCGGTTAACCGGGTGGACCCGAGCGGGCGTTTTTTCGAACAGCTTTTTCGCGGGATCTTTGGCAAAAGCAAAACCCTTTACGCGTCAGGGCAGCACATTTCAGAAATAGATCAGGGGCTCTATTTATTTTCAGAAACCGTCGTTAACAAAAAGACGACTTATCTCATTGGGCATGGCGGGTTCCCCCCGACAGAGGGATATTATCCGTTAGTTTCAAAACACTTTGAATATTCTCCACAGCAGATTGCCCATGAACTCAATGTGCGCCCAAGCACAGAGTTTACCGATGAATTCCATCTACTCAACTGTTACTCGGGATCAGGCCGAAACCCCTTTGCCAAGCAGCTTTCGGCGTTATTGAAAAAACCTGTCGTGGGTTACAAAGGCGTTGTGAGTACCACGCTTATTCAGCATTCTTTTCCCTCTTCCCTCATCTGGGGCGTCACCCCTATCGAGGCTGGCATGGTGAAAACCAAAACGGCTTTCATGATTGATACGCACCCCTCTTTGATGCAGAGGCTTGTTGGGTTCAAGTACCGACCTGTGACGTTTGCCAATTACCGGAGAAAAAGCTTGCCCACTTCCCTTTCGCTCAGGGGATACTCGAAGCGTCTACGCCGCCAAAGCATGACTTGATCCTGTGCGCAGCACACTTCATCTCATCCCGGATGAAGTGTGGATACGCCCTTGATTAGCCTCAACCCGTCACGCACGCCTTGGGCTTACGCCCCGCCAATGGAGGCGATAACTCATTGGCTGCACGGTTGGCAGAGGAGACGGGGCTCCCCGTCAAGAGGTATATGGATATATTCACAGGCAAGCCTGTCTGGCACTCAAAGCTTTGAATACATTTACCGTGCCTCGTAGTAATCACCTGATCGGCGGTCATGCACAACTACCTGTCAGATCTGACAGGTAGGCAAGGCCGTCATACAGGGTGACTCTGAGCACAAAGGCTCCGCTCAAGGTATCCGATCATGTCCCTGCCAAAACCCGAACCACTGTGCCGCTACCGCTACGATCCGCTTGATCGTTTAGCCAGCTGTTTGCCACTCGGGCAAGCCGAAACGCGCGGCCTCTATCGCCTGAACAGGCTGACCACTGAAATTCAGGGACAGATCGGCACCTCGTGGTTGCAGGCGCAAGACCAGCTTCTGGCGCAGTGGCAGCAAGATGCAGGCAAGCATGATCGTGTATTGATTGCCACTGACGCACCGGGCTCGGTAATCCATGCCCTTGGCGCCGATCAGTCACGGGCGTTTGGCTATATGCCTTACGGCACACGGACGCCGAAACAAGCGCCCTTGCACCTGCCGGGCTTCAATGGCGAACGGCCGGATCCGGTGACCGGGCATTATTTGCTGGGCAATGGTTATCGAGCGTTCAATCCGGTGCTGATGCGCTTCAACAGCCCGGACAGTTTGAGCCCGTTTGGTGAGGGTGGGTTGAATGCGTATGCCTATTGTGTGGGGGATCCGGTGAATCGAGTGGATCCGAGTGGGCATACCCCATTACCGATCAAGTCTTTTCTTCGCAGGCTAGGTCTCATGAAGAAAGCCCGAAATGTGACGCCGCAGGTGTCTATGCCCACCAGTGCACAGCCCACCAATGCCACAACGTTAGGCACTAATGTCTCCCTATATGACCTTAAAAAAAATGGTCAGTTAACGATGGTGATCGCTGCTCATGGCAATCATCCTTCAGCACTTGGACATCCGTCTCTGGCCATGGGAAACGGGACAATTACCCCTGAGCTGCTGAACTACAAAATATCAAAAGCAGGCGCAAACACTGACAACTACGCCGGTATTGATCTCAGGGTGTGTTATTCGGCAAATGGAGGCGATAACTCATTGGCTGCACGGTTGGCAGAGGAGACGGGGCTTCCCGTTAAAGGGTATATGGATTCAATCATCGTCAAGCCCGGCCCTGAGTACATATTTGACCAGATAAACCAAAAAACCCATCACGTACGGCAACTGCCGAATGGCAAATTCGATCTGCTTTTCCAGCCCATAGTTTATAAAAAAAATATATTCAAAGCGGGAAGAGGCCTGAGTAAAAATTTTTCGTACACGCCAGTCTGGCACTCAAAGCTTTGAATACATTTACCGTGCCTCGTAGTAATCACCTGATCGGCGGTCATGCACAACTACCTGTCAGATCTGACAGGTAGGCAAGGCCGTCATACAGGGTGACTCTGAGCACAAAGGCTCCGCTCAAGGTATCCGGTCATGTCCCTGCCAAAACCCGAACCACTGTGCCGCTACCGCTACGATCCGCTGGACCGTCTGGCTGGCAGTTCTGCCCTTGGGCAAGCCGGTACACGCTGCTTTTACCACCTGAACAGGCTGACCACTGACATTCAGGGACAGATCGGCACCTCTTGGTTGCAGGCGCAAGACCAGCTTCTGGCGCAGTGGCAGCAAGATACAGGCAAGCATGAACATGTATTGATTGCCACTGACGCACCGGGCTCGGTAATTCATGCCCTTGGCGGCGATCAGTCACGGGCGTTCGGCTATATGCCTTACGGTACTCGTATGCCGAAGCAAGCGCCCTTGCACCTGCCAGGCTTCAATAGCGAACGGCTTGATCCGGTGACCGGGCATTATCTATTGGGCAATGGTTATCGGGCGTTCAATCCGGTATTGATGCGGTTCAATAGTCCGGATAGTTTAAGTCCATTTGGCGAGGGTGGGTTGAATGCGTATGGGTATTGTGGAGGGGATCCGGTGAATCGAGTGGATCCGACGGGGAATTTTTTCAAAAAAATCATTGCTTTTTTTGGTTATTCACCGAGCACTGAATTCAAGCTTTTTAAAGGCGGAATGATCAGTTATGAATATATATCTAACGAAGGACTAAAAACGATTGCGTTTCAGGCACACGCTACTAGCGAATTAAGAGAGGGCTATCATGCCTTGATGCTGAATTCTGTACGGCACACGCCACAGGACCTTTATAAAATGGCCGTCGATGCGGGCATTGACTTTAGCCGTTATGACCAGGCCAGCTTAATGGCATGCCTTTCTGCAAGCGGCCAATCCTCACTCGCTCAACAATTTTCAAACCTACTCCAAAAACCAGTAGTGGGTTATAAAGGGCTGTTTTATTCACGTACGTCCACTGATCGAATCATTCAACTTTTACAAAATCGCTCAGAAAAAATAATCAAACACCCTGACGGCACCTACCATTACAAGGGCGTATTAAAACCCATGAAACGTTCAAAACCTGTCACGCTTTACCCCTCTGTTAGCCCCTCCAACAACTCATCACCAAGCAACCTTGCTCGCGACATACGAACCCTAACTTAATGCGGCGAAACGGGCTCTGCCGCGTGTTGCATTCGCTGACTCTATGAAGCGCTGAGACTTTAAGACTGCTGACGCAGCCGATCACGGCTAAAGCCGCTCCTACCGGCCAGGGCCAGTAAAACCGGCGCGCCTGCTGCGTCTGTACCTGCGTCATCGCGGGCAGAGCCCCCTCCCACAAGTCCGCGCAGGACCTTAACCGATCGATTTCAACCCGTCACACACGCATTGGGCTTACGCCCGGCAAACGTATCCACCAGGCTGGAAATCACCATTTCGCCCATGCGTGTACGGGTCTGCACGGTGGCGCTGGCGCGATGCGGTTGCAGCACTACGGTTTCGTTGCTGAACAGTACCTCGGGCACGCGCGGCTCATCCACGAATACATCCAGGCCGGCGCCGGCGATCTTGCCGGCCTTGAGGGCGGCGACCAGGTCGTCTTCGTTGATCAGCTTGCCGCGCGCCACGTTGATCAGGTAGCCCTCATCGCCCAGCGCTTCCAGCACCTGAGCGTCGACGATGGCTTTGCCGCCGTCGGCAGCCGCCGCCAGGATCAGGGCGTCGCTGTCGCGGGCCAGTTCGGTGATGTCGGCAACGAAGCGGTAATCGACATCCGCCAGCGGTTGCAGGTCGGTGTAGCTGATCGGGCAACCGAAGGCCGCCGCACGGGTGGCCACGGCGCGGCCCACACGGCCCAGGCCGACGATGCCGATGCGCATGCCGCTGAATTGCCGGGCCAGTGGCAGCGGCGCCAGCGGTGTCGGGCTGTGCTGCCATTCGCCGCTGCGCACATAGCGGTCGCTGGTGCACAGGCCACGACAGGCGGAGATCAGCAAGCCGATGGCCAGGTCGGCGACGTCTTCGGTGAGCGCCCCGATGGTCGCGGTGACGTGGATGCCCAGGTCGCGGCAGTAGGCAAGGTCAACGGCATCGGTGCCGACGCCGTTGACGGCGACGACTTCAACGCGCGGCAGTTGCGAGAGCACGGCGCGGGTGATCCCGGTGTGGCCGCCGGTGATGACGCCACGGATGTTGGGACCGTGTTCGGCGAGGTAAGCGGCTTTGTCGGTTTGCTGGTAATAGGGGCGGATGACGAACAGTTCTTCGAGGCGCTCGCGAATCTGCGGAATAAGGATCGGGCTGAGCTGCAGGACTTCGGGTTTCATGGATCACCTTTGGGCGAAATCAATAATGGGTAGATGCGATTAACCGCGCCCGACGAAGGGCATCTTGGTAGCCATGACGGTCATGTTCAGGACGTTGGCCGACAGCGGTAGTCCTGCGATGTAGCGCACTGCATCGGCGATGTGCTGGACGTCGACCATCGGTTCGACGGCGATCTGGCCGTTGGCCTGGCGCACGCCACGGGTCATGCGCTCGGACAGTTCGGTCAGGGCGTTGCCGATGTCGATCTGGCTGACGGCGATATCGAATTCACGACCGTCCAGGGCCAGGGCTTTGGTCAGGCCCAGTACGGCGTGTTTGCTGGCGGTGTAAGGCGAGGTGAACGGGCGTGGCGAGTGGGCGGAAATCGAACCGTTGTTGATGATCCGGCCGCCCTGTGGCTGCTGGCGGCGCATCAGGCCGAAGGCCTCGCGGCAGCACAGGAACACGCCGTTGACGTTGGTGGCGATGACGTTATCCCAGGTTTCCAGCGGCAGTTCGTCGATCGGTACGGCAGGGGCGTTGACGCCGGCATTGTTGAAGATCACATCGAGACGGCCGAAGCGTTCTTCGACGGTAGCAAACAGTGCCTTGACGCTGACCGGGTCGCGCACATCGGTGACCACCGGCATGGCCTGCCAGCCTTTGGCGGCGGCTTCTTCGGCGACGCTGAGCAAAGGCTCCAGGCGTCGGCCGGCAAGCACCACGGTGTAGCCGTCTTCCAGCAGGCCGAAGGCGACGGCTTTACCGATGCCACTGCCGGCACCGGTGACCAGGGCGATTTTCGAAGGTTTGTTGGTCATTGTTGTTCTCCTGTTGATGCGCTGTCTGATAGAGCGTTTCAGGCCGCTCGTTGGCCCACGCGAACTTCGATGTTGCCGACCCCTTCAACGCCTGCGCTGATCAGGTCGCCCGGCTCCAGCGCGGCCACGCCTTCAGGGGTGCCGGTCATGATCAGATCGCCCGGCAACAGGGTGACGGTGCGCGACAAGTGGCTGACGATTTCAGCCACCGACCACAGCTGGCTTTCGAGTTGCGAGCGCTGGCGTTCGGTGCCATTGACGCTCAGCCACACGGCGCCGTGCTCAGCATGCCCCTGGCTGCTGACCGGCTGGACCGCAGTGATCGGCGCCGAGCCGTCGAAGGCCTTGGCGCCTTCCCATGGCATGCCGGCCTGTTTGGCGGCGCGCTGCTGGTCGCGGCGGGTCAGATCCAGACCGGCGGCATAGCCCCAGACGTGTTCCAGTGCCTGGCTTTCGGCAATGTCGGCGCCACCCGTACCGATGGCGACCACCAGTTCGATCTCGTGGCAAAACTCATCGGTTTGCACCGGGTAGGCGATTTCGCTGCCGGCTTCGATCACCGAGCTGGCCGGTTTCATGAAAAACAGCGGTACCGTGCGGGCTTGGCCTTGAGCGTCGCTCCAGGGATAGTTGCGGCCCAGGCAGAACACCCGGCTGACCGGAAAACGCTGAGTGCTGCCGACAATCGGCAGGCTGGGCTGCGGGACGGGGGTGAAGACGAAATCATTCATGGTCGGCAAGCTCATTGTTCTTGATGTGGTGTCAGGCTAAAGCGGTCTGCGTCTTTAAAGTTGGACGAAAGCCGCTTTGCCTTGGACTTAACGGGCGACTTAGCGAGTCTGCAGTTGAATCCGGTACAGCCGGCCCAGCAGCAGCGAGTACGACAAGGTGCCCATCAAGGCCACCGCGCCGATGAACCAGAAGGCCAGCGAGAAATTGCCGGTGGACTGCACGATGGCGCCGATCACGATCGGGGTGACGATGCCGCCGATATTGGCCGCCAGGCTGGTGACGCCGCCGGTCAGACCTATCAGCTCCTTGGGCGCGATTTCCGACACCGCTGCCCACGACGACGAGGCGATGCCCTGGGCGAAGAAGGCGATGGTCAGAATCGCGATACACACCACATTGGAGTCGGTGAAATTGACCAGCACGATGGACATGCCCAGCATCGAGCCGACCACCAGCGGCAGCTTGCGGGCAAACGACATGCTGAAGCCGCGGCGGATCAGCAAGTCAGAGATCGCGCCGGCCAGCAGGATGCCGATGGTTGCGCCAATGAACGGCATGATCGCGAAGATGCCGACCTTGATGGTGGTCAACTGGCGCTCTTCGATGAGGTAGGTAGGGAACCAGGTCAGGAAGAAATACAGCGCCGAGGTGCTGGCGAACTTGCCGATGCAGATCGCCCAGACCTGGCGATAGCGAAACAGCTCGGCAATCTGCCGCCAGTTGAATTTGGTGCGTTCCTGGCTGCTTTTGACCAGGCCGCCGCCGTCTTCGATGTACTTGAGTTCTTCTTTGCTGACCTTCTTGCAGCTCAGCGGATCGCGGTACAGAAACAGCCAGACCACGCCGAAAATGATACCGACAGCACCGGTGCTGTAGAACACGTGGCGCCAGTCGTAAGTCGTCGCCAGCCACAGCAGCAGGCCGGTAAACAGCGCGGTGCCCAGGTACTGGCCGCACACGTAGATGCTGCTGGCCATGCCGCGCTCGCGCGCCGGGAACCATACCGTGACCGCACGGCTATTGGCCGGAAATGCCGGCGCTTCCATCGCACCGACGGCCAGGCGCAGGCCGAACAGTGAAGTAAAGCCGTTGGCCAGGCCCTGGCAGACGGTGACCGCCGACCAACTGATCAGCGACACACCGTAGGTCAGCCTTGAACCGAAGCGGTCGGCGACGAAACCGGCCGGTACCAGTGCCAGCGCGTAAGTCCAGGCGAAGGCGGAAAAGATCAGGCCCATCTCGATCTTGTCCAGCCCCAGGTCCTTGGCCATGAAGGGCGCGGCGATGGAGATGTTGACCCGGTCGACGTAGTTGATGATGGTCGCGATCAACAACAGGCTGAGCATGAACCAGCGTCGACGGGTGGGCAGCCGCACGGCAGAGCCTGCGGCTTCATTGGGGACGGCGCTGGTGGCGACAGACGCAGCCTGGGAATTGGGAAGACTCGACATGGATGACCTCTTTGTTTTTGGGATATCGAGGTTTTCAGGCAAAACAGGACCGGCCCTCCCGAGCATGGAAGGCGTGTGCTGTACTGGATCGGATGGGGGTTGAATCAGCCTTTGAGGGGCAGACTCGATGGGCACCTGTCGGGCGGTCTGGTCGAGCGAAGGAGGGTTGTCATTGTGCGAGCACCTTTTGATTATTGTTGGCGATGTCTACTGCGACGCCTATCAAGGTGGTCGTACGACCGCTAAAAATCAACGAACGGGTTAGAACGTTTTTTCACTGAAAACCTGGATGAATCCGGGTTGTCCAAAAAAGCCCGGTTTTTCCAGCGTCTTGGCGCGCGCTGTTAATTCTTGCTAAACCCTTGTGCCAGAGCCTTTTCATGCCGAACGCCGAGGGTTATGGTTTTTGCACGCCTGACTGGAATCGTCCAAACAGGCCCTGACGCAAGTCATCGTACGTCGCTTGCCAGCCGAGGCTGCGCTGGACAGAATCGCTTCAACATCCCTCAGGCCATCCAACAACAAAAGGGAGACCCACATGCAGTCAGCCAGCCGGGTACCGACCTACGGCATGCAGCAGCGCAGTGAACGCGCCGACTTTTACATCCGCGACGAGAAGGCCCGCCGCGCCGAAACGGGGTTGCATCGTCACGAGTATTTCCAGATTCAGGTCAATCTGGGCGGCGACACCGTGCAACACATCGGCAATGTGCAACGGCCCTTTCCGCGCAATGCCCTGGCCTTCATCCTGCCGCACCGCATGCATGTGATCCCGCACCCTGCCGATAACCATTTCATGGTGATCAACTTTTCCCAGACCTTTTTGCTGCCGCATTTGCAGTGCGACCCGATGGACCTGGAAGAAGTGTCGATCATGCTGGCGCCGGAGCTGTCGCCGTTTCGCTTTCAGGAGCACCTGGACTTTATCCTCGAACAGGAGGATTTCGATCAGGTCTGTGCGCTGGTGCGGCAGATGCGCGATCTGGACCCGCAGCGCCAGTTCGGCACCCGCGAGATGATCAAGGGCCTGCTGCTGCAGATGATCGGCAAGGTGTGCATGCTCTACGCCGAGCCGCTCAAGCAACTGGCCGAGAACAACGCCGCCCAGGCCAGCCGCCGCGATGCGTTGACGCGCATGTCGGAATACGTGCGCAAGCACCTGGACGACCCCGAACTGAGCCTGACCAAGGCGGCAGCCGCCACCTACCTGTCACCGACGTACCTGACCCACTGGCTGCGCAAGGAAATCGGCAAGACTTTCAGCGAGCTGGTGCTGGAGCGGCGCATGCACGCGGCGCGCAATTATTTGCTCAACGGCACTAAACCGGTGGGTGAAGTGGCGCGGCTGTGCGGGTTTGCCGATGAAGCGTATTTTTCACGGCGGTTCAGGCAGATTCACGGCTTGCCGCCGGGGCAGTTCAGGCGCCAGCAGCTGGATCTGGAGACGCAGCCGTCGTGAATTTTGCGAATCTAATGCAAGAGGCAACTACTGTCTTTGCCCATGCCGGCCTCTTCGTCGGAATGCCGCCCACAGCAGAGCCTCCTACAACTTAGACCAGCGTCAATCTGTAGGAGATCACCCACCGCCACGGCGCCGCGCTGTCACGCAGCAAATATGGGATCGTAGGAGGGGCCGGTCGGCGTCCCGATCTGCCGGAATGCCGGACCACCGCGATCGGCTGCGCAGCAGTCGTAGATTTGCAGCGTTTCGCAGATTTCTGTGAGCGCTTCGCACTCAATCGCGAGCAGAGCTCCCTCCTACTTCGCGTTCGTCGTTTTCAAGTGTTTGGCACAAAAAATCGGCGAGCCATGTCGATGAAGCGTGGCAGGGCCGGGTTGTCGTTGTCGTCGCGGTAGACCATGTACATGTCGGCCGTCGGCTGGGCGTCGGCCAGCGGGCGAAATTGCAGGTAGCCGATGTACAGCTCACGCGCCGAGGCCGGGACGATGGCGATGCCTAAACCTGCGCGCACCAGGCCGAGAATCGAGTGGGTCTGCTTGAGGTAATACAGGTAGCGCGGCGACACGCCAGCAGCGGCGAACAGGCCGACGATGCAGTCGTAGAAATAGCGACCTTCCTTGGCCGAATACATCACGAACGGGTGGTGTACCAGGTCCTTGACCGACAATTGCGCGCGCTCGGCCAGCGGGTGTCCGGCAGGCATCACCACCATCAGCGGTTCGCGGCTCGCCAGTTGATAACTCCAGCCCAGGCGCGGGTCGGCACTGCGCACAAAACCGATGTCGATCATGTTCGCCGCCAGCGCTTCGGTCTGGTCGCTGGTGACCATCTCGTGCAGTTCAAAACCGATATCGGGCAGCACCTGCCCTGCCCGGCTCAGCAACTCCGGCACCAGGTTGTAGCCGCTGACGGCGGTCAAACCGATCACCAGTTGCCCCGCCTCGCCACTGGCCAGACGCCGGGCGCTGTCGCTGGCCTGTTCGGTGTAGGCCAGCAGATGCTGGGCATCGCGCAAAAAGTGCCGGCCGGCCACGGTCAGGCGCACCTGGCGGTTGCTGCGATCGAGCAACTGCACACCCAGTGAACGCTCCAGCAACTGGATCTGCCGGCTCAGCGGCGGTTGGGTCATGAACAGCCGTTGCGCCGCCCGACCGAAGTGCAACTCTTCGGCGACCATGACGAAACAACGCAGTTGGTGCAGTTCCAAGGGGCCGCTCCACGATTCAATTCTTGTATCGATACATTCACTATGGATGTTAGACGTGAATCGATGTTTTTCCTAGGCTGTCGCCACTCTCAGAGTCCTTTACAACGACAACTCAAAGGAAGGCGACGACGATGACCCAAGATATCCTGCTGACCCAACCCGTCCCGGCGCCCATCGACGCGCGGCTGCTGCACAGCTACAACGTCCACCGTCTGTACCAGGCCGACGATCAGGACGCGCTGCTCAATGCGGTCGGCCCGCGCATTCGCGGCGTGGTCACCGGCGGCGCCAAGGGCTTGTCCAATGCGCTGATGGATCGCCTGCCCAATTTGCAGATCATCGCCATCAGCGGCATCGGCACCGATGCAGTGGACCTCGATCATGCCGCCGAGCGCGGCGTGCGCGTCACCACCACGCCCGGCGTGTTGACCGATGACGTGGCCGACATGGCCATGGGTTTGCTGATCATGACCCTGCGCGACCTGGCCGTCGGCGAGCGCATTGTGCGCACCGGCCTGTGGGGCAAGGTCAATCAGCCGCTGGCGCGCAAGGTCAGCGGCACGCGCATCGGCATCGTCGGCCTGGGTCAGGTCGGCCATGCGATTGCCCGCCGTGCGCAGGCCTTCGGCATGAGCATTCAGTACAACGATTTGCGCGAGCAGCCGCAGACCGGCTACCGCTTTTTCGCCGACTTGCTGGAGCTGGCGCGCAACAGCGATGCACTGATGCTGGCCGCCTCCGCCGATCAGGGCCGGGCGATCATTACCGCACCGGTGCTGGAGGCGCTGGGGCCGCAGGGGTATTTCATCAACGTGGCACGCGGCAAGCTGGTCGATGAAGACGCGCTGATCGCCGCCTTGCAGAACGGCACCATCGCCGGCGCCGGGCTGGATGTGTTCGCCAACGAACCCCATGTGCCCGAAGCGCTGCGCGCACTGGACAACGTGGTGCTGCAACCGCACCGCGCCAGCGCCACCGAGCAGACGCGCCTGGCCATGGGCGAGATCGTCCTGTCGCACTTGCAGGCCTGCTTCGCCGAAGCGCAACGCAAGGTGGCCATTCCGGCCTGATTCGCTTGTGAATGGCGGCGTCTGCTTCCCGGCTAAAGCCGGTCCTACGGGCATAGCACACAACGCGGACTTAGCCATTCGCTTTCTCCTTCCAAGAACAACATTGGCCCCGATGAGGGCCAGCGGAGAGCACCATGAATAGCAAAACTGCGCCGATGGACGCGGCGGTGGCCGAGGCTCGTGTCGGCCGTCATCGTTTCGTGATTCTTGCACTGATTTTTGTCGTCACCGTCCTCAACTATGCCGACCGCGCCACCATGTCGATTGCCGGCACCGAGGTGGTCAAAGAGCTGGGCCTGGATCCGATGATGCTCGGCATGATCTTTTCGGCCTTCGCCTGGGCCTACGCGCTGGGGCAGATTCCCGGCGGCTGGTTGCTCGACCGTTTCGGCGCGCGCCGGGTGTACGGTTGCAGCCTGTTCTTGTGGTCGGTGTTCACCATGCTGCAAGGCACGGTGGGCTGGATCGGTCTGGTCGGCTCGACCGCCGCCGTAGCGCTGTTCGGCATGCGTTTTATGCTCGGGCTGGTGGAGTCGCCGGCCTTCCCGGCCAACAACCGCATCGTCTCCAGCTGGTTTCCGACCAAGGAACGCGGCACCGCCTCGGCACTATTCAACTCGGCGCAGTACATGGCCGTGGTGGTGTTCGCGCCGCTGATGGCCTGGCTGACCCACAGCATGGGTTGGGAACATGTGTTCCTGTGGATGGGCGGGCTGGGCATCGTCGCCACCTTCTTCTGGTTCGCGCTGTATCACGATCCGGTCAGCCACCCGCGTTTGGGCAAGGCAGAAATGGAGTACCTGCGCGAAGGCGGCGCACTGGTCGATCTGGAATCAAAACGCAAAAGCGAAAAACCCAAGACCCAATGGCGTGAAGTCGCACAATTGTTCACCAGCCGCACCTTGTGGGGCGTGTACCTGGGCCAGTATTGCATCACCGCACTGACTTACTTTTTCATCACCTGGTTTCCGATCTACCTGATCAAGGGCCGCGGCATGACCATCATGGAAGCCGGCTGGGTCGCGGCTTTGCCTGCGATCTGCGGCTTCTCCGGTGGCGTGCTGGGCGGCGTGGTCTCGGACTGGCTGATCCGTCGCGGCGTGCATCCGTCACGGGCGCGCAAGACACCGTTCGTGATCGGCATGGCGCTGTCGGCCACCCTGGTGTCGGCCAACTATGTGGACGCCAACTGGATGGTGATTGCGCTGATGGCCCTGGCCTTCTTCGGCAAAGGCCTGGCAGCGGTCGGCTGGGCCGTGCTGTCAGACACCGCACCGCAAGGCATGGTCGGCCTGAGCGGCGGCGTGTTCAACGGCATCGGCAATACCGCAGGGATTATCACGCCCGTGGTCATCGGCTACTTCGTGGCCACCACCGGCTCGTTCAACTCGGCGCTGTGGTTTGTGGCGGCACACGGATTGGTCGCGATCTTTGCCTACACCGTGCTGGCCGGGAGGTTTGAGCGGGTGGTGATTCGTAAGCCAGAATGACCTAATCGGTCTTTTGAAAGAGAAACCCCGGGAGGCTTGCCCCCGGGGTTTTACGTTGTGCTGCCGTGCTTGACCGGGCTCAGAGGGACCGACCAGATGCCATAAACGGTTCTGCTGGCTTTACCGTCAACTCAACGCCCAAGGCCAGCATCAGCTTCTGAATCGTGTCGAAACGCGTTTTCTCGCCACCCTTGAGCGTCTTGTAAAGGCTCTCCCGGTTAACGCCTGCATCCTGAGCGAGCTGGTTAACACCCCGGGCTTTGGCCACTTCGGCCATGGCGTGCATCAGAATTTGTGGGTCATGGGCCTTCAGGGCTTCTGACAGAAATGCGGCGATGGCTTCAGGGTTATCAAGGAACCGGGAAGCTTCAAAACGCTTGGTGCCGCTCAAGTCCAGATCGAGGATTGGCATGTCTTCGTGATTGAAATTGTTGCTCATCGTTTTTTACCTCTCAAAGCGTCGAGAATTTCTTTCGCTCGCTTGATGCCTCTGTCCTGGTCGGTTTTATCACTGCCGTTAAGAATCAGGTAACGGGTCTGACCCGTTCGTACATAGTAGATGCGATATCCGGGACCAACGAACACGCGCATTTCACTTACACCATCGCCTACTCACTCAGTGTCGCCAAAATTTCCACCTTCTGCACGGATGATCCGTCCGCTGACAGCACCTTTGCCTATCGGGTCTTTAACCCTGTCAAGCCAGTCATCAAATTCAGGCGTTGTGTTAATTTCATTCGTCATGCGCAGAATGTAGCCTACTGGCTACTCCTTGTCGACGTGCAGCTCATTCCCCTCGCGGCATAAACTTCGACAGCCCCATTTGCATGCGCCAGGAGCTCGTCTTACAGTTTGCTTGCCATTGGATGAATGCGCACCTCTCATCCAGTGCCATGACATAGGAGTAACGACCATGAAAATCGATGAAGACAAGATCGACGACACCGTCCTTGCCCTGCTCTACCTGACCCTGCACGACGAGAACCGTGCCTGGAAAAACCATGACTGGCAGGCCACTGGTCGGCTGCATGAAAAGGGCCTGATCTGGGACCCGGTCGGCAAGGCCAAGTCCGTCGCGCTCACGCCGGAAGGTCTTGAACGTTCGAAGCGCCTGTTCCACGAGATGTTCGGAAAGCCCGATTAAGCATTCGCAGGATTGATGACTTGCCGCTGGCCGGCCTTTTGCTTTATCTAGAGCCATCGATAGACGCGAGCCGGTCACCGTGAAATTTCACCAAATAAAAGCGCTGGTCGCGATCAACCAGTGCGGCAGTATCAATGAGGCCTCGCAGAGGCTGCATGTGACCCAGCCCGCACTGAGCCGCTCGATCAAGGATCTGGAGCGTGAGCTGGGGCTGACCTTGTTGCAGCGAACCTACAAGGGCATGTCGCTGACCGAGGAAGGTCGACGTATCATTCGCCACGCCCACATGGCGGTCGAGAGCATGCGCCGGCTGCAGATCGAGGCCGACAATATTCACGATACGGCGGTCGGCGAGGTGGCCATCGGCGTCACGTCGCTGACGGCGATGCTGCCGGGGTTCGAGCGCTGCATCAGTGATTTCCAGGCGAAAAACCCACGGGTACGGATCAAGCTCATCGAGCAGCGCCCCAGCCATATTCTCCAGCGCCTGCGCGATGGCACGCTGGACTTTGCCCTCACCTCGCAGCAGAACACCCAGCGCCTGAATCTGGATTGGGAAGCCCTGCATCGCATCGAAGGCCGTGTGGTGTGCAGCCTTGATAATCCGCTGCGTCACGCACGCTCGCTGCGCCAGTTGCAGTACGCCAACTGGATCAGCCTGGATGAGGTCGATGATCGTTCTTCGCAGTTTCACCAGATGTTCGATGTCAACGATATCCACCCGCCGCAGAAAGTCATCGAGTGTGCGTCCTTGCTGCTGGCCTTGCGCCTGATCACCAATGCCGATGCGTTCATGACCTTGAGCAACCTGGCAACCGGCAATAACCTGCTGCCAGGACTCACGCCGGAGCTGGCCTGGGTAGAAGTCGAAGAAATCATTCCCGAGTACCCGATCTACCTGGTCTGCATCGACCGCCACGCCCTGACCTCCTCGGCCCGGGATCTGTTCTACAGCCTCAAATCCAGGCTGGCGGCAGAGTCGCTGGCCGAGCGTGCCGGTCAGAAGTGGTAGTACATGCCAATGGCCAGGTTCTGCGGGTCGTCGCCCGTTTGCTCAAGCGGGATACCGGCATAGCTGATGGCTGAATCGGGGCGATTGCTGATCATCGCGATGCGGCCATAAATGGCCCAGTTGGGTCGCAGGAAGTGGTCATAGCCGAGCATCACGCCGAACGCATCCTTGTCATCGGCGTCGACACTGCGCCTGACCAGCGCCAGGCGTGCGACGTCCGCCTTGCCGACCGGTGCCGACAGGCCAAAGGTCAGTGCGCTCATGCTCGGTGTGGCGTGGTAGTCCACATCCTGGCGCTGCCAGGTCAGGCTGGCGGCCAGCGGCCCGAAGTCATGAAACACCGACGCGCTCTTGAAATGGTTGTGGGTCTGGCGCTGGCGATTGCCGTCTGTCCATGGGTCGCTGAGGTAGTCATTGAACGAACCCAGCACGATCCACCGGGCATTGCTGTACTGCACACTCAGGCCTTTGCCACGCAAAGTTCTGCCCGCGCTGGCGGTGTCGTTCAGGCCGAAACTCAACGCGCTGCCCAGACTGAAACCGCCGAATTTCGGGGTGGTGTAGGCCAGCGTGTGCTTGGGCCGCATATCCAGATAAAAGGCGCCGGGCCCGCCAGGCGGGGCGGTCAGGTAGGTGTAGAGCGAGCCATAGGTGGCCAGGAACGGATCGGCAAAGGTGGGCGTGCCCATGCCGTAGGTTTTGCCGAACTCCACTTTGCCGTAGTGACGCGAGCGCAATGCCGCGACCGCCAGGCGTAACGTACCGACCTGCTTCCAGTGTGCATCCAGCGCCTGACCATTGAGGTTGAAGCCCTCTTCGACATCCACCTCAAGGACCGTGTCCGCATCGAGCGCCTTGCGCATGTACAGCCCCAGCTTGTTGGTCCAGGCGCCGCCGCCGACGACCTTGAACCCCGAGTAGTGCCCGGAATCCTGATAGTTCACGAAGGCATCGACGGTGCCATACAACCTGAGCTTATCGTCATAGCCTTTGTCGACGTTGTAGTAACCAAACCCCGACGCCACCCGCGCCAGGCCAGGAAACCCTTCAGCCTGGCTGGCAGCCGGCAGGCCGAACCCGACCAACAGGGCGACCAGTGATGATGATTTGCCCATTGCACACGCTCCATTAACCGGATGGCTGAGGGTTTGCAGGCTGTATGAAAATAAAACGGGCTGGAAATCGTCAATTTTGCAGTGCTATGCCGTTTGGTTAATTTGCTGCGCGTAATGGCCGGTTCAAGGCAGATGAATTCGTTGGAAACGGCAAGAAAACGCGCTTAACGCCTGTTCAATCCAGAAATCGTTGGTGGTTTTTGTCTCCGATGGGTGCACAGCGCACCTCGGCAGAAAGCGCCCGCACTGTGTTGGAGCGCTGGCACGGGCCTGAGCGCCAGCAAATTAACGATTGGTAAATTGCCTGCAAAAAGCGCAAGTGATTCATCCCGAGAGTTGCCCGATAGTTCGTCTCGACAACACGAACGACTCGGAGAGAGCCCCATGACCACCCTGCACCCGGATACCTCCCTGGCCCATGGCACCCCAAGGCTCGACAGTCCCGCTGTCGGCTCGAGAAAAGCGACCGTGGCCTGCGCGCTGGGCAATGCCCTGGAGATGTACGACTTCACCATCTACAGCTTTTTTGCCGTAGTGATCGCCAAGAACTTTTTTCCGGCGCAGTCCCCGGTCGCCTCGTTGTTGATGTCGCTGACCGCCTTTGGCGTAGGGTTTCTGATGCGGCCGATCGGTGCCGTGGTGATCGGCCGTTTCGCGGACCGCAAAGGTCGCAAGGCTGCCCTGACGCTGACCATTTTCCTGATGACCCTGGGCACCGCATTGATCGCCTTCGCCCCGACTTATCAGCAGGCCGGGGTGCTGGGGACGGTGCTGTTAGTCATCGGCCGCCTGACCCAGGGGTTTTCTGCCGGTGGTGAGATCGGCACCGCCTCGGTATTGATGATGGAGTCGGCCTCGACCCGTAACCGTTGCCGCAGTGTCAGCTGGCAAGCGGCCAGCCAAGGCTACGCGGCGCTGGTCGGTGCCGGCATCGGCCTGCTGCTGAGCAGTGTCATGAGTACGCCTGATCTTGAAGACTGGGGCTGGCGCATTCCGTTCGTGATCGGCCTGCTGATCGGCCCGGTCGGTTGGTACATCCGCCGCTGCCTGCCGGAAACCCTTGAGCAGGCTGCGCCCGCTGCACTGCCGTCAGCCGCTGCCAGGCCGCACTGGCGCAAAGTGATCGACCTGCGCAATACCGTTCTGGCCACCGGCCTGATGGCCAGCGCGACCATCGGCATGTACCTGTTCATTTTCTATATGCCGTCGTATCTGGTCACCACCCTGCACTATCCGCAGCGCAGCGCCCTGGCGATTGCCTGCGTGGCAGCCGCATGCCTGGCCGTCATCACGCCGATTGCCGGACGTTATGCCGACCGCCACGGCCTGCGCAAAAAGTTGCTGGTGTGGACGATTACGTTTCCCGTCATTGCCGCGTGGCCGGCCTTGTGGCTGTTGTCGCAGACCACTGACCTGTACGCGGCGATGCTGATCGTGGCGCTGCTGGTGTTGCCCGGCTGCATCGGCTCCGGGGCGTTTTTCGCCATGATCATGGAAGGCTTCGACAAATCGCAGCGGGCCCTTGGCACCTCGGTCAGCTACAGCTTTGGCGTGACCCTGTTCGGCGGTTTTTCTCCCCTGATCGCGACATGGCTGACCGCAACCCTCAACGATCCCGTAGCGCCCGCCTTTTACCTGTTGGCCGGCGGGGTGATCAGCCTGACCTGCCTGAAGTTGTTTCCAGAAAATATCGGGAGAGCCTGAACCATGCCTACTCATCACAGCAGCACCACCTTTAGCGAAAGCGAACTGCAGACCTTCGTGACCTTGCGCCAGCAGATTCATGCCGCGCCCGAGCTGGGCGCCGACACACCGCACACCGCCGAGCTGGTGGCCGCCAGACTGGCGCAATGGGGCTACCAGGTGCATCGCGGTATCGGCGGGCACGGTCTGGTCGGGGTGCTGAAAAAAGGCCACGGTAGCCGTTGTATCGGCCTGCGCGCCGACATGGATGCGCTGCCCATGCAGGAGAAAAACGCCTTTGCCCATGCCAGCCAGATTGCCGGGCGCATGCATGCCTGTGGTCATGACGGGCACACGGCAATCCTGCTGGCAGCGGCCTACCGTCTGGCGCACGGCAGCGACTTCAACGGCACGCTGAACCTGATTTTCCAGCCCGACGAAGAAGGCTTGTGCGGCGCCAAGGCGATGATCGACGACGGCCTGTTCCAGCGTTTTCCGTGCGATGCGATTTTTGCCCTGCACAACATGCCCGGCGCGCCAGTGGGCACCGCCGTGGTTCAGGCGGGGCCGACCATGGCGTCCTCCGAACGGGTGCAGGTGACGATTACCGGCAAGGGCGGACACGGCGCCATGCCGGAGCTGGCGGTGGACCCGGTGCCGGTGGTGGCCAGCCTGATCACGGCCATCCAGACCATCAAGTCGCGCAATCTGGGGCCAGAGGAATATGCGGTAATCAGCATCGGCATGCTGCAGGCAGGCAGTGTCTACAACATCATTCCTGACGAGGCCAGCATGCTGATCAGCGTGCGCACCGACACGCTCATGACCCAACAGAAAATCAATCAGCGCCTGGAACAGATCGTTCGCGGCCACGAGCAATCGTTCGGCGTGCGCATCGACGTGCAGATCACCCAACTGGCCCCGGCCCTGATCAACCACCCGGCTGAAACACAAAGGGTGCGGCAAAGCCTGGAGCCGTTGTTCAAACCCGGCAACCTGCACAGCCACGGCCCCAAAGTCATGGGCACCGAGGACTTTGCCTGGATGCTCGCCGAAGTGCCGGGCTGCTACTTCATGCTGGGCAATGGCGAAGGCGAGTTTCATGGCTGCTCGGTGCATAACCCGCATTACGACTTCAACGACCAGTTGATTGGTCTGGGCGCCGATTGCTGGGTCAGGCTGGTGGAAGACTTTCTGGTATAGCCGCCTCTCCGAGATGGATTGCCAGCCATACGGTGGGCTGGGTCGGGTCGGTGAAGGTCACGCGGTGTTCCTTGTCGGCCGCAATCAACAAGTGATCGCCGGGGGCCAGGGCGGTTTCGATGCCATCCATCAGGATGCATGCGGCACCGCTCAGGACCACAACCCATTCTTCGTGCGGCTGGCGATAAGGCCGGTCGGCGGGCGTGGTCTGGCCGAAGGAGACAATGCGCTCGATGCGGCAGCCAGGCCTTGCAAGCAGGTCGGTGAAGACCTCGGCCTGGCGGGCATCGGGCAGTGGCGTGAACAGATTGGCGGCTGCGCTCATCGGTGAAAATTCCTGCCTCAACTCAAATGAAACCGCGCCGTGTTGTCGTTCAGCGCGCGGCTGCCCTTGCTCAGGGTGTCCGCCGCCTGATTGACCGCCCGCGCGCCGTCAAGCAAGCGCCCGGCGGCCTGATCGACCTGCTGGATATTGCCGCTGACTTCATCGGCGGTGGTGGCCTGTTCTTCCACTGCGGTAAGAATCTGCGCCAGGGTGTCGGTCACACCTTGTACCGCCGTGGCGATTTCACCCAGGCGTACGCCCAGCCCGGTGACCGATTGCGCGTCGTTGACGGCCTGGCCGCAGGCAGCTTCCATCAGATTGACTGCCTGGGTCACGGTCGAGCGCAAGCTGTCGACGGTGCTGGCGATCTGCGCGGTGGACGCCTGGGTGCGTTGCGACAGGCTGCGCACTTCGTCGGCGACCACGGCAAAGCCCCGGCCCTGCTCGCCGGCACGGGCGGCTTCGATGGCGGCGTTGAGCGCCAGCAGGTTGGTCTGTTCGGCAATGCCGCGAATCGCATCGACCACCGACTGAATCTGCTGGCCCTGCTCACTGACCCGACCGAGCGCCTCGGCGGTGTCGGTCAGACGACGATTAAGTTGCTGAATGCTGTCAGTGGTGCGCTGGCTGTCGCGGCTGCTTTCTTCGGCGATCTTGCGGGTTTGCCTGGCGCTGTCGGAGGCCTGCTCGCAACTCTTGGCCACGCCTTGCGAGGTCGCCGCCAATTGCGTGGCTGCCGCGGCAATCTGGCTGATCTGTTGTTGCTGTTCTTCAACCTCGTACAGCGTGTCGTTGGACTGGGTATTGAGGGTCTGCACCGCCGAGCCCAGTTGCAGGGTTTCGTGGTTGACCCCCAGCAAACTGGTGCGCAGTTGCACCACCGCCACGTTCAGCGCCTGGCTGATGGCCGCCAGTTCGTCGCGGCCCTGCACCGAGACTTCGACGCACAGGTTACCGTCGCGCAACGATTCGGCCAGCGTGGTGATGCCGCTGGCGCTGCGGCGGATCGACGCCTGCAGACAGGCAAACAGGTACAGGGCCGCGAGCAGCAGCACACCAATGGTCACGCCCACCGGGATGAATTCGCGGTTGGATTTATTGTGGTAGTAATCCAGACGCTCATTGAGTGACTGCAACGATTGCTTGCGCAGCGCAGCCATGTCGTCCAGCAAGCGGTCGACACTGCGTTCAAAGTCAGCCGGCTTGAGCTTGATGCTACCGCCGAACACGCCGTCGTCGAGCACCTTCAGTTCGTCATTGAGCACTTGCATGCTGGCCGCATAACGGTTGGCCCAGCCTTGCAGCTCGGGCGGCAGACGGGTTTGCAACGAACCTGCAGTCTTGAGCATCTGCTCGCGCGCATCGTCGATACGGCTGCGCAGGTCGCGCATCTGCAAACGGCTTTGCAGGCTGAACTGGCCAGTGACCACCGAAGTCTGGCCGATACTGGCCATGCGACCGATACGCTCGATCACCTCAGGCGTCTGCTGGGTCGACAGTTGCATCAGCAAGTAGGTTTCCAGCCACGGGTCGAGGATCAAGCCGGTGTCCATGGCGATCTGGTCGCGCAGGGCTTGCAGGTAGCTGATCGCCGAAGTGAAGCGGTCATAACCGTCGGGCCACCAGCCCACACTGCGCAACGACTCGCTGTCCAGGCCCTTGACCGAGGCTTGCAGGGTCTTGTAGCGCGCCTGCGTGTCGGCACCGGCCTTTTCGCTGTCCAGCGCAGCACCCACGCTTTGCAGCGCCTGATTGATGCGCGGCACGGCGGCATCGATCTGGCTCATCACCTCACGCGCTTCAGGCGTAGGCTCGCGCAGGATATCGATCGCCTTCCAGCGCGCCGCACGGTCGCGCTGCGCCGACAACTCGCGATCCAGATCGTCCAGCGCCAGCAACTGGCGCACACCCGACTGCTCACCGGCAATGACCGCCAGCTTGGCGCGGTACTCCACGCCAATCATCCACAGGCTGCCCACCAGCGGCAGCATGAACAGCAGGAACAACAGCTGAAACTTGCGAGCAAAGCCAAAGCGTCCCAACAGACGCATACCCGGCGACAACAGGCTGTTCATGTCCCACTCCTGCGTTAACACCCGACTGCCGGCTTGTACCGGCCTGGGTATCTTTTGACTACAAAGGTAAACGGCAAAATGCCATGCAAATGTTTCCGATGTGCCCTGCCGCGCAGCCTTCCCTGAAAAAGTCTTCGAGAACATTCCTGTAGGCGACATGGACTCATCGGCCAACGTCATGGCATTGAGCTAGCAAGAAGTGGACCGTGTCGATCAAACGCAACAGTGGTAGCCATATGCCCCGTTGCGGGTCACAAATTCGCACCATTTTTGTGCGCGCAACCCGTGCTGGCGTCACTGGAAGAAACAGCGGTGGGAACAAAGCAGACGCGGGTTTTTGGGGGCCACAGCTAAGCGATTGATCGTGTGGAGATATTTTTTAAAATAAATGCTTGACGACATGTCATTCCGAGGGAATAATGCGCGCCACTTGGCTACATAGCTCAGTTGGTTAGAGCATAGCATTCATAATGCTGGGGTCCGGGGTTCAAGTCCCTGTGTAGCCACCAAGTACCTGTTTACAGATTCTTGATCGAGTCTGTAAACGACAAGAAGCCCGCCTAGTGCGGGCTTTCTTGTTTCTGGGGGTTTATCCGCCCACCTTCACACCTGCGGGTAACGCTTGAACCACTCAGTCCCTTCCAGCCGTGCGGCATGAGCCTGCAACGCCTGAAAATCGTCTGCCCGGACGACATCGTCGACCATCAACTGAATGAACGACCAGGCGACGGCACTGGTGATGTCGGCCTGATCCGGTCGGCTGCGCACAACTGACTGCCCCCGCACCAACTGCACTTCCCACTCACGGCAGGCCGCCAGCAATTGCCCGGTTATCCGCTCCAGCCATGGCTGGTGACGTTTTTCCTCAGGCCGCAACCTGTATTCGTAGACGATCTGCACGGCCTTCTCGCAGGCCGCCAACGCCAGCCCCAACGTTCGCAGCGAAGCGGCCAGGGGTATGGCCTGCTGTGGCATCAGCTTTTTATCCGGAGGACTCAACGCTTCGAAGTAGTCGATGATCAGGGTCGACTCCATCAACACGGTGCCGTCATCCAGCACCAGGCTGGGTGCCTTCACCGCCGGGTTGATCGCGGAGAATGCCTCGAACGCACTGAATACCGACAGTGCGACATGCTCGAACGGGACGCCCATCAGATCGAGCGAAATGGCCACACGGCGGACATAGGGGGAATCCAGCATACCAATCAGCTTCATGAGGTCTCTCCTTTACCGGGCGGTCAATCCTATTTCCTGGCGGCACGGCTGAGAAGCGGTGATTGCACCTGCGGCTCATCGCGGGCGGTTCGCTTGAGCAGGTAAGTATCCATAATCCAGCCATTTGCCTCTCGTGCAGCCTTACGAACACGCTCAATCTCATCCGCGACGTCTTTAAGCTTGCCTGCTATCAACACTTCATCGGGCGTTCCGAGGTAGGCTCCCCAAAAAATATCCATGTCCTGATCGGCAAACGCTTTGTAAGTGTTCTCGGCGTCGAGCATCACCACAACGCTGTCGACGTTGTTGGGGAAACCTTCAGCCAGGCGTCGACCGGTCGTGATTTCAATGGACCGGCCGATGTTGTTCAGCGGAATTTTATGTTGCGCGGTCAGCGCCTGGACACTGGTGATGCCGGGAATAACGTCATAAGACAGCGCATGTTTGCCGCCGCAGATGATCGCGTCGAGTATCCGCAGGGTGCTGTCATACAGCGAAGGGTCGCCCCAGACCAGAAACGCTCCGCATTCACCGTCGTTCATTTCTTGCGTGATCAGACGTTCGAAGAGGATCTGTTTTTCGTTATTCAGATCATCCACCGCCTCCAGGTAATCGACGCCTTCGCGCCGACGCTCCGGGCCAGGCGCTTCGACCATTCGATACTTGCGGTCAGTGATGTAGCGCTCGCAGATTTCCTGTCGCAGGTGGTTGAGCTTTTCCTTGCTCAGGCCCTTGTCCATCAGAAAAAACACGTCGACCTGATTGAGCGCGTTCACGGCCTGCACGGTGATGTATTCGGGATTGCCTGCGCCAATGCCGATGATCAGGATTTTTTTCATCGCGTACGCCACTTCCAAACGTGACTCAGCGCCCGCTCGAGAGCTCTCTGCGGACGATTTCTGCGCCGGCACTCAGCGCACTCAGCTTGCCGCTGGCAACTCGACGAGGCAAAGGCGCCATGCCGCAGTTGGTGCAGGGATAGAGTTTGTCGGCATCGACGAACTGAAGTGCCTTTCTCAGGGTGTTGGCGACTTCCTCAGGGGTTTCAATGGTATGGCTTGCCACGTCAATGGCCCCCACCATCACTTTCTTACCCCGAATGAGTTCGATCAGGTCCATGGGAACGTGCGAGTTGTGACATTCCAGAGAGATGATATCGATGCTGGATTTTTGCAGTTTGGGAAAGGCTTCTTCGTATTGCCGCCACTCCGAGCCCAGCGTTTTCTTCCAGTCGGTATTCGCCTTGATGCCGTAACCGTAGCAAATATGAACGGCCGTTTCGCATTTAAGGCCTTCGATTGCTCGTTCCAGGGTGGCCACCCCCCAGTCATTGACCTCGTCAAAAAACACATTGAAGGCCGGTTCATCGAATTGAATGATATCAACCCCGGCCGCCTCCAGCTCTTTAGCTTCTTGATTGAGAATCCTGGCAAATTCCCAAGCCAGTTTTTCACGGCTTTTATAATGCGCATCGTAGAGCGTATCAATCATGGTCATGGGGCCTGGCAGGGCCCACTTGATAGGCTGTTTGGTGTGCTGCCGTAAAAACCGGGCGTCTTCGACAAACACGGACTTTGGACGCGCAACAGCCCCCACGACCGTTGGCACACTGGCCTCATAGCGGTCACGAATTCTGACAGTCTCGCGCTTTTCGAAATCGACGCCGTCGAGGTGCTCGATAAACGTCGTGACAAAATGCTGGCGAGTTTGCTCACCGTCACTGACGATATCGATACCTGCCTGTTGTTGCTCTTGCAATGACAAACGCAAGGCGTCTTGCTTGCCTTCAATCAGTTCTTCATCCTGCAACTTCCAGGGTGACCACAGGGTCTCGGGTTGTGCAAGCCAGGCAGGTTTAGGCAAGCTGCCAGCAGTCGAAGTGGGCAACAGTTTTTTCATGAAAGATGACCTTGTTTTTTAAATGATCAAAATGCGCAGTCTGCGGACCACTGTTCAAGGAGGGTCTGGTAAGGTTTGATGAACTGCTCTTCGGCAAATCGTCCTTGCTCAATCGCCAGCCGACTGCGCTCTTCTCGATCATAAATAATGCGCGTCAACGAGTAGTCCTGGTGTTTCAAACTGGGCTGATAGGACTTTCCTGCTGTTGAATTGGCGTTGTAAATTTCTGGCCGGTAAATTTTCTGGAACGTGTCCATCGTGCTAATGGTGCCGATAAGCTCAAGGTTGGTGTAATCACCCAGCAAATCGCCTGAAAAATAAAAAGCCAACGGGGCCGCGCTGTTCGGGGGCATGAAATAACGAACCTGCAACCCCATTTTCCTGAAATAGTCATCCGTCAATGAATATTCATCCTGCTGGTATTCAACGCCCAGAACAGGGTGCTGATTCTCGGTGCGGTGGTAAGTCCTGGTGCTCGAAACACTCAGGCAGATAACCGGCGGCTTTTCGAAATGCGCTTTGTAGGCGCTGGAATTAATGAAGCACTTGAACAGCTTGCCGTGCAACGCCCCAAAATCGTCCGGCGTGCCAGCCGCGGACGGGTTCTTGCTGTACTCGCGCAACCGCACACTGAAATCATAATCTCGCACGTAAGAGGAGAAGTTGTTTCCTACAATGCCACTCAGGCGCTGATTGGTTTTTCGATCGACCGTCGTTATTTTCAACATCTCGATCAACGGAATGGCGGGGGCACTGCCTTCAGCCCCGATGTACATTTCAGCGGAAATGATGTTCAGTTCGACGGTATAACGATCCCCTTTGGGATTGTCCCACTGCGCCAGCCCGTTGAAACGGTTTTCAATCATCTTCAAGGTATTGCGCAAGTTCTCTTGACGGTTCTCCCCCCTGGCCAGATTGGCAAAGTTGGTCGTGATGCGCGTATTGCCTGAAGGGGAGTAATCCTCGTCAAAACAAATGCTCTTGATAGCAAATGTGAATTCGTTATTCATCGTGATCTGACACCGTATTTTTTCGGGACAACGCTGAATCGGCTTATTGCTTTTTTTCAGCGTTGTCCTGCCTTTCGTTTTTTCACTTGGCCGTCTTATGATGCGGGCGGTGAAATGCAGTACGCAGTGTAGGCCGGGTGACCGATTGATTAAAAACGAATTGATTTCAATAAACTATTAGTCACGCTCATGATCACTAAGCTTGATGGATTTATCCACTGGACCCCTTGCCGATATCTGATCTATGGTTAGATGAATTAATCTTGATACTTCAACTCAAATTTTATTCATGACCATGATCGATATTCGTCATCTTAAAACCGTACAAGCCATGCGCGACACCAACAGTCTGGTGGACACGGCTGAGCGTCTGAACCTGACCCAGTCAGCCATTTCTCATCAACTCAAGGAACTGGAAGAGCGGATGGGGATGACGTTGTTCATGCGCAAATCAAAGCCGATGCGCTTTACCAGCGCGGGTCTGAGGTTACTGAGACTGGCGGATGAAGTCCTGCCATTGCTGAGGGAGGCCGAGCGTGATTTCAGCCGGTTAGCGGGAGGTTCGGCGGGTCGCCTGCACCTGGCGATTGAATGCCATAGTTGTTTCCAGTGGCTGATACCCGCCATTGACGCCTTCAGAACATCATGGCCGGAAGTCGAGATGGATCTTGCCTCGGGATTCTCCTTCGCACCGCTACCTGCCTTGGCCCGTGGCGATCTGGATCTGGTCGTGACGTCCGACCCGATCAACATGAACGGCATTACCTATGTGCCTTTGTTCATGTATGAAGCATTGCTGGCCGTGGACAACCACCATCCACTGGTTGGTAAAAGTGTCATTCTGCCAAACGATTTGAAGCCACATACCCTGATCACCTATCCCGTCGAACGAGACAGGCTCGATATCTTCACGCGCTTCCTTGACCCGGCCGACGTTGAGCCACTCAACGTCCGAACGTCCGAGATGACGGTGATGATGATGCAACTGGTGGCGTCCGGCAGAGGCGTCTGCTGCCTGCCAAACTGGGCACTGCACGAATATACCTCTCGCGGGTATGTCACAGCCCGACGCCTGGGTGACAAGGGTCTATTCCCGACGCTTTTCGCTGCGGTACGCTCGGACATGCTGACAACGCCGTACATGAGCGATTTCCTGCTGACGGCGAAAGACACTTCCTTCTCGACGCTGGAGGGCATCAGCGCAGTTCGGGAACCGGGCACTCCAGGCACGGCGGTGTAGCCGGTATCCTGCCACCTGTTGCACACCCTCACGATGCCGGGTATGGTCTGATCTGGTCAACTGATTCCGGACACAGTTATAGGAGCTAGGCCGCCAGCCTTTCCTGATCGGCCGGCGTGCGGTATTCGTTGTAGCTGTGGAGCCTGACCTGGTTGTAATGGTGGATGACAT
>NZ_BAAILM010000029.1:0-653 GCF_054589175.1 Pseudomonas sp. 3A(2025)
AGGGAACTCAAGGTTCCAGTGAGATCTCATCTTGAGGCAAGTTTCCCGCTTAGATGCTTTCAGCGGTTATCTTTCCCGAACATAGCTACCCGGCAATGCCACTGGCGTGACAACCGGAACACCAGAGGTTCGTCCACTCCGGTCCTCTCGTACTAGGAGCAGCCCCTCTCAAATCTCAAACGTCCACGGCAGATAGGGACCGAACTGTCTCACGACGTTCTAAACCCAGCTCGCGTACCACTTTAAATGGCGAACAGCCATACCCTTGGGACCGGCTTCAGCCCCAGGATGTGATGAGCCGACATCGAGGTGCCAAACACCGCCGTCGATATGAACTCTTGGGCGGTATCAGCCTGTTATCCCCGGAGTACCTTTTATCCGTTGAGCGATGGCCCTTCCATACAGAACCACCGGATCACTAAGACCTACTTTCGTACCTGCTCGACGTGTGGGTCTCGCAGTCAAGCGCGCTTTTGCCTTTATACTCTACGACCGATTTCCGACCGGTCTGAGCGCACCTTCGTACTCCTCCGTTACTCTTTGGGAGGAGACCGCCCCAGTCAAACTACCCACCATACACTGTCCTCGATCCGGATAACGGACCTGAGTTAGAACCTCAAAGTTGCCAGGGTGGTATTTCAAGGATGGCTCCA
>NZ_BAAILM010000030.1:0-19472 GCF_054589175.1 Pseudomonas sp. 3A(2025)
CCACCGCTGCGCTGCACGGCCGGCTGCACATTCTGGACCGCGAGTCGGCGGCCGAATCCACCGGCCACGGCTCGCCGCTGCCGCAACTCAAACACGGCGGCCCGGGCCGCGCCGGCGGTGGCGAAGAGCTGGGCGGCCTGCGCGCGGTCAAGCACTACCTGCAACGCACCGCCGTGCAAGGTTCGCCAAGCATGCTGATGGCGGTCACCGGCGAATACGTGCGCGGTGCCGCGTTGTATGAAACCGAAGTCCACCCGTTCCGCCGCTACTTTGAAGACCTGGGCATCGGTGAGTCGCTGCTGACCCACCGGCGCACCGTCACCGAGGCGGACCTGGTCAACTTCGGCTGCTTGTCGGGCGACCACTTCTATATGCACTTCGACGAGATTGCCGCCAGGGAATCGCAATTCGGCAAGCGCATTGCCCATGGCTACTTCGTGCTGTCGGCGGCCGCTGGCCTGTTCGTGTCACCGGCTCCGGGCCCGGTACTGGCCAACTACGGGCTGGACACCCTGCGCTTCATCAATCCGGTGGGTATCGGCGACACGATTCAGGCGCGCCTGACCTGCAAACGCAAGATCGACCAGGGCAAGCTCAGCGCCAAGGACGAACCGCAAGGCGTGGTGGCCTGGGACGTGGAAGTGACCAACCAGAACGGCGAACTGGTGGCCAGTTACGACATTTTGACGCTGGTGCTCAAGCACCCAGCGTAAACACCACACATCCCGTAGGAGCGGCTTTAGCCGCGAAAGCCATCACGCAGATTTGTGGCGTGTGCGTTCCCGACTAAAGTCGGTCCTACGCGGAGCGCCGCCCGGTCGGTCCTACGGGCATCCAGATTTTACGTAAGCGCATCCTGCGCCCCGACCACTTCCACGCGGTCGCGGTGCAGTTTGGCGCGGTACAGCGCGTGGTCGACGGTATTGAGCAAGGCATCGAAGCTCTGGTTCGGCAGGCTGGCATCGGTCTGGGTCAGGCCGGCGCTGAAGGCGATGCGCAGCGGCAATACCGGGTCCAGTTCACGGTTAGCCAATGCCTCGCGCAGCCGGGCCATGAACACCTGGGCCTGCTGGATATCGGTGCGCGGGAACAACAACAGAAACTCCTCGCCGCCCCAGCGCACGAACACGTCCGAATGACGCTTGAGTGAAAACACCGTGTCGGCAAATACCTGCAAGGCACTGTCGCCCACCGCATGACCGTACTTGTCGTTGATGTTCTTGAAGTTGTCGAGGTCGATCATCGCCACCGCCATCGGGTTGCGGCCCAGCATGGCCTGTGCCCACTCCTGGTTGAGAATCGCCTGCGCCCCACGACGGTTCAGCGCACCGGTCAGCACATCGGTGATGCTCAATTTCAACGCCTGCATGCGCAGATGCTCTTGCAGCATCAGCGCAAAGCCCAGCGTCAGCAGAAACGACACGACAAAATCCACCACCAGCGCCATACGCGAGGGCATGTCCGGCTCATCGAACGGCAGCGGCGGGACTGGATCGACCAGCAGTCCGGTGACCGCCCAGGCGTGAAAGCCAAAAGCAAACAACAGCGTGGCGATAATCCCCCAGATACCCCGGTATTGCGTACGCAACTTCAGGCTCACTTGCAATTGCAGGGCAATGACCAGCATCGCCATGCCCGAAAACCACGGCAGCACCCACGAGGTATTGAGCAGGATCAGCGCGCCGGCCAGGTAAACCAGCGGCGGCACCACGACCAAGCGGGCCTGCATCGCATGCGTGCCAGGATCGCCAAGAAAATGCCGCAAGGCCAGGGTATGAAAGCCGATGCTGGTGATCAGCAACCCGGTACTGGCCAGCAGCGCCGCCTGTGGCGAGAGAATCTCCAGCCATGACAGTTGCGGCATCAGCAAGCCGGGCTGCAGCAACTCCGAGACGCGGTAGCTGGTGTTTAGCAACTCGCCGAGTAGCCACCAGTGCAGGGCCGTGTTGCTGCGTCCGGGTCCGACATAGGACAGGCAAAGCAACAAGGCGGTCATGATCCCGAACGGTATAACGATCAGCAGCAGGGAAAAGGGATCGCTGAGGAGCATAGAGGCGGCTTTACCAGAAAGGTCGCAGACAAGCCCGGATTATGGCAGAGCGCCATGATTTTGGCTCTTACCGGCCGCCGGATGATTGCGCCTTAAAGCTCGATCCGATTGCGCCCGCCCCGCTTGGCTTTGTACAACGCCGTATCGGCCTGGCTGTAGGCCGCATCGAAACGGGTACCGGCAGGGCTGGCGCTGACCCCGAAGCTGGCAGTGACACGGCGGTCGACCGGCGCAGGAAAGACGTGCTCGGCGATGGCAGCCCGCATTGCGTCGGCCAGCGCCAGGCCCTGCTGCAAATCGCCGGCGGGCAACAGCACGGTAAATTCCTCACCACCGACCCGGCCAATGATCCCGCTTTTGCCGACGATACGGTGCAAACATTCGACGATGCCGCGAATAACCGCATCGCCTGCCGGGTGGCCAAAATCGTCGTTGACCTGTTTGAAATGGTCGACATCCAGCACGATCAGCACGGCGCCGGTACTTTCCAGCACCCGCTTGGCCCGCTCGATCACCGCGCCCCGATTGAGCACGCCGGTCAATGCATCGTGGGTGGCGCGAAATTCCAGCTGTTCGGCCAGCGTCTGCAATTGCAGGTTCAACGCGTTCATTTCACGCTCGGCCCGGTCGCTGCGGGTGATCAGCCGCCGGGTTTCGCGAATCAACCGCTCGAAGTGCCCGGTCAGCTCGGTCAGCGACTGGCGATACAGCGCCGCATCGGCCTCGCCATTGGCCAGGATCGAACGCGCCTGTAACAAAGCGTCGGTCTCGCCACTGAACAGGTCCACGGTTTGGCCCGCCTGAACATTGGCCGCAGAACCTGCAGTTGCCATAACCAAACTCCTTATGAAAGCAAAACGGGTTATGAAACCGAAACGGGATGATCGATGAAGGTCAAGGCGGTGAAGTCGGCCTGCAACTCTTCGCCGAACTCGAAGATGGTTTCGTCTTCTTCGTCGTGATACCAGTTGACCACGATCGGGGTGCCCGCTTGAGCGGCATTGTCGAGGGTGTCGAAAATGCTGAACAACATTTTGGTGCTGGAGCTATTGAAGTAGGCCAGGGCAATGTTGGCGGTGATCGTCACGCCGGTGCACTGCGCCAGATAGTCGCGCAGTTGCTGGACCACTGGCGCATAAAAGGCTGCGGCGTTTTCCGGGTACGACTCGCCCTTGAGGCTCAGCAGGTGCTGGTCGAAACGAAAGTCGACTTCCGGCGAGGTGGCAGTGGCTTCGATGAAAAAGTTATCCATGGCAGTGTGTCATTCCTTCAAATAGTGGCTTTGAGGCAGAACAAGGTGGTGTCAGGATCCTGTGGCCTTGGCTGGAAGCTGTACTCCAGTGGCGCGCTGGCATCGCGGGCCATGGTCAGAAAGCCCAGCCCCGCCCCTTTGCTGCCCTCGGGCGTTTCGGCACGCAGCGACACCTTGTACGCCTGCTTGATTTCTTCGACCGACATGCCGCGCAGCGGCTCGAGGCTGGCGCGCAGACGCTCGACTTCGCCACTGGCCACCGGGTTGGCGCAGAGCATCATGAAGCGCTCGTTTTCAGTGCTGATGCACACCGCGCCCTGGCGCAGGCCCGGAGCATCGCTCGAGGGCTCGCCCAGCGCATCGGCCGAGTAATGCACGATGTTCTGCGCCAGCTCGATAAACGAGGAGAACAGCTTGCGGCGCGTCGGGCCGCTGACGCCGGACACTTCCAGTTGCAGCTTGACGACCTCGGCCATGGCCGACACGACGCTGTGAGAGAAGTAACCCATGTGGTAGAAAATCACGTTGCGCTGCTGGGCAAAGTCGAAAAAGCTCATGTCCTGCTCCGCGGTGGCTTCTGGCAAATTAGTCATCAACACTCCTGAGACGCGCGCAAAAGAAAGTCAGGTCGTCGCGTCGGTTCTGTTCGCCCTGCCACTGCGCCAGGGCCTGCAACAATTGCTGGCCAATCTCGGTGGCCGGTTTTTCGCTGTGCGCCAGCAACGACTCGAAAACCCGGCGCTTGCCGAAGGCGATGCTTTTCGCACCGCCAATCTGGTCGGTCAGCCCGTCAGTGGTAATGAACATCAGGCTGCCGGGGTACACCGGCACGCTGTGCTCATCCCATTGGTAATCCGCCGCGCTGTCGACATAGCCCACGCCCATGCGCTGGCCGGCGATGACCTCGAACTGGCCGGCGTCCGGGTGCAAGACCTGCAACGACAGGCGGGCACCGGCAAAGCGCAGGGTCCAGGTGTGGGTATCGAACCAGAAGAACGCGGCATCCAGGCCATCATCGGACTCCGGCGTGCCGTCGCCGTCCTTGTTCTTGTCCTGGCCGAGCATGTTCTTGACGCTCTTGTTCACCGCCGAGAGCAAGGTCGCCGGGTTGCGCGGGCCGAACTGATCCAGCGCCTGGCCCAAGGCCGAGGAGGCAATCAGGGTCATGAACGCGCCCGGCACACCATGGCCGGTGCAGTCGGCAATCGCGCCGAACCAGCCGTCGGGGTACTGGCAAAAATGATAGAAGTCGCCGCCGACCACATCGCGCGGCTCCCAGACCAGCGCCGCATCGCCGAGGATCGACGCCAGCGCCTCGCGTGAGGCACGCAGCATGGCGCGCTGAATCACACTGGCGTACTCGATGCTCTGCATCATCTGGCGGTTCTTTTCCGCCTGCATGGCGGCGACTACGGCGATCAACTGCAAGCCGTTGCCGAGCCCGGCGAAACGGCCCTCGCGGGTAACGATAAAGCCATCGGCCAAAGCCTTTTCACCGAACTCCACGGTCTTGAAGGTGAGTTCTTCGATACTCATACCGGCATCGACGATCAGCGGCTCCTTGTCCATGAAAGCGATGCAGCTTTTTTTGTCGTACAGCTCGCGGTGATACAGCTTGCTCATCTGCGACATGAAGATATTGCGGTTGATCAGTCCGATGGGCCGCTGTTGCTCGACCACCGCCAGACAGACCAGCTCGCGCTGCACCGTGAAGATTTCCATGACCAGCGAATTGGGCGCATCGGCGTCGATGGCCGGCACGTCGTTGCACAAGTCGCCGGCACACTTGTGGTCCCTGGGCAGTCGGGGACGCATGAATTGAAAATGCTCTGCTTTCATTGCCGGGCCATTGCGCGTGCGTAAATGGATGACCCTATACCGGCGATGTTAAGTTGATATTACAAAACCTCAGGCACCGTCCGCATCTCCACCTGGTACGAGCGTGTCGAGCAACCAAGCGCCCGCCGGTCCGAGACTGCGCTGCCGCGACCAGATCACGTCCACCGCCGAGCTGCGCGGCCAGCCAGGCACGTTGAGTTCCTTGAGACGCCCGCCGGCATAGCCGGACACTAGCCAGCGTGGCAGCGCCGACCAGCCGAAACCGAAAGCCGCCATGTCCATCAACAGCAGGTAGTTGGGCGCCGACCACTGGCTGCAATTACCGGCCGGCAGGTCGTCGGTGGGTATGCTGTGTTCAACCAGCGTGTTCAGGCGCAAGGCGCGGTATTCGGCCAGTTGCTGGTAGTTGACCTGTTCGAGTGCCGCCAGCGGGTGCTTGTGTGCCACGAACAGGCCAAAGTCGGCGCATTCGGCAATGGTCGCGTGGCCGATTTCCGGCGGGTAGCTGGCCTGCGCCGAAAGCAGCCCCAGGCAGGCGCGGCCGGTCTGGATCAGGTTGACCGCGTCGCCGTGTTCGGCAAACACACACTCCAGTTCCAGGTCGGGAAAACGCAGGTCAAGCTCGCCCATACGCACCTCGAACTCGGCGAACTGGTTGGCATCGGAGAGCACCAGGGTCAAACGCGGCTCGATACCCTGCGCCAGGCGTGCCGCCGAGCGTTGCAGGCGGTCGGTGGCGCACAGAATGTCTTCGACGCGCACCAGCATGGCCTTGCCGGCCTCGGTGAGCACCGGCTGACGCGCCGAGCGATCAAACAGCTCAAGGCCCAGATCGATCTCCAGCCGGGCAATGGCTTCGCTGATGGTCGACTGGCTTTTGCCCAGCCGCCGCGCCGCTGCACTGAACGAACCCAGGGCATTGATTTGCACAAACGCTTCAAGGGCTTCGGGGGAATAGCTCATGGCATGCGCCTCCATCGGTTTTGCCGATGGTAACCATTTTCTGTTTGGCGTGATAACCGATGACAATCCAGGTCTCTTTTTATCCGACGGTGTGGCTGCCATGACCAAGACTCTCAAGGAACGCGTGCTGCACGCGCTGCTGTTCGAAACGCTCGGCGTGTTGATCTGCGCGCCGGTACTGGCCTGGTTGCTGGAGCATTCGCTGGGCAGCATGGGCGCGCTGACGCTGATGATCTCCACGGCGGCGATGCTCTGGAACATGCTGTTCAACACCCTCTTCGACCGTCTGCGCAATCGTCTCGGCTTCAACATGACCTTCGGTGCGCGGGTGGTGCATGCGCTGGGCTTTGAAGGCGGCCTGATTCTGGCAGTGGTGCCGCTGGCCGCCTGGTGGTTGTCGATCAGCCTGTGGCAGGCGTTCTGGCTCGACATCGGTGTGCTGCTGTTCTTCCTGCCATACACCATGGCGTTCAACTGGGCTTATGACCTGGTGCGCGAGCGTGTGATGCGTGACAAAACCCTGGTTGAATGCCGCAACTGATCCGGCAAATGCCTGATGAGCTGTACGGGGCCGAACGCCAGGCTTTGTCGCACACTGTGTCGATCGACAATCAACAAGGAGCAGGACCTGATGGGCACAGAAATCATCAAGCTGGCGGCGTTCAGCGATGGCGATCAGGGCGGTAACCCGGCCGGCGTCTGGATCGGCGAGGCGCTGCCCGACGAGGCAATCATGCAGCGCATTGCCGCTGAAGTCGGCTTTTCCGAAACCGCCTTTGCCGCACCGCAAGACGATGGCTGGCGGGTGCGTTATTTCTCGCCACTGGCCGAAGTGCCGTTCTGTGGACACGCCACCATCGCGCTCGGTGCAGCCTTGGCGGCGCGCAACGGTGACGGGGTGTATGACCTGCAACTGAACCAGGCGCAGATTACCGTCGAAGGTCACGCCCAGGGCGAGCTGGTGTCGGCGGCGCTGCAATCGCCGCCCACCCACAGCGCGCCGGCCAGCGAGGCCTTGCTGCAAGAGGCGCTGACGCTGTTCGGCTATCGCCATGACGAGCTGGACCTGCGCATCCCGCCTGCCGTGATCAACGGCGGCGCCGGGCACCTGGTGCTGGCGCTGAACAGCCGCGCCGCGCTCAAGGCCATGCACTATGACCAAGATGCCGGGCGCGAGCTGATGGTTCGCGAACAGTGGGCGACCATCGTGCTGGTGTACGCCGAAAGCGAGCAGTCGTTTCATACCCGCAACCCATTCGCCTTTGGTGGCGTCTACGAAGACCCGGCCACCGGTGCCGCCACCGCAGCCCTGGCCGGTTACCTGCGCGACATCGGCTGGCAACATGGCGGCGTGATCGACATCCTCCAGGGCGAAGACATGGGCAGCCCGTCACGCCTGCGCGCCGAGATCACCGACCAGCCCGGCAGCTCGATCCGCGTGTCGGGTATGGCGCGCTACTTATAGTCGTCAGGCCTTGAGACGGCTGCCGCTGGCGGCCACGCCCAGCAGCATCACGGCGACGATCAGAAACGCGGTGCCCAGGCTGCTCAGATGAGCGATAAAGCCAATCGCCGCCGGCCCCATCAGAATCCCGGCGTAACCCAGCGTGGTCACCGCCGGGATCGCCACGCTTTCGGGCATGGTGGTCTGCCGGCCGGCGGCGCTGTAGCACACCGGCACAATGTTCGAGCAACCGGCACCCACCAGCGCGTAACCAAGCAACGCCGCTTCCCAGGCCGGGACCAGCGTCGACAATGCCAGCCCCGCAGCGGCCAGCAACCCGCCGAGAATGATCACCCGATTGGGCCCGACCCGGCGCACGATGGCGTCACCAAACAGCCGGCCCAGGGTCATGGTCACGGCGAACACCGCATAGCCGAGCCCGGCATAGGCGGTGTCCATGCCGCGCACCGAATTCAGGAACACCGCGCTCCAGTCGAGCATCGCGCCCTCGGCAAGAAACACGGTAAAGCACAGCAGGCCGATAAACAGCACCACCCCGTGCGGGATGGCGAACGCCGGCCCATCCGATGAGCTGCCATAAGGCAGCAGATGCGGCATGGCCTTGAGCATCGTCAGCAAGGTCAGCACCACAACCACCACAATGGCTATCAACGGCGTCGCACCCAGGCCCAACAGCGCACTGACCCCCGCAGCGCCAGCAATGCCGCCCAGACTGAACAGGCCATGAAAGCCCGACATCATGGTCGTGCCGCTTTGCCGCTCGACGATCACCGCCTGGATATTGGCCGTGCAATCGACGCCGCCCATGCCGATGCCGAACACGAACAACACCGCCACCAGCAGCGGCAAACTCGATACCGACGCCAGCAAGGGCAGGCACAGGCAGATCAGCAGCGTCGAGCCGACCAGCAGCCGGCGGCAACCCCAGCGCGCCGCCAGAGCGCCGGCCACCGGCATGGCACTGATCGAGCCAACGCCCAGGCACAACAGCAACAGGCCGAGCATGCCATCGTCGAGCCCGACCCGGGCCTTGGCATAAGGCACCAGCGGCGCCCAGGCGGCCATGCAGAAACCGGCGATGAAAAACGCCAGCCGGGTTGCGGTCTGTTGCTGGCGGGCGGTGCTGCCGGTGGCTGGGGCTGCGCTTTCAAAAGAGGTCATTCCGGCTCCTTGGTGGTGCCCGTCCATAACCGATGGGCAAGCGAATGAGACTAGCAAAGGTCGATACTGTTCAACATCGTCAACGCCCCGCAAAAAGGCAGCGAAGCAATCACAAGCGACGCATGTGAAGGATTTTCCGACAACCTGCACCGAAATAGGCTACGCGACTGTTCTGAATCACGAACACTGCCTAGAATACGCGCACCCTTGCCCTGATTCGGTGCAAGCCCCTCTTTCCTCTATTTCCAAGAGTCTGTCGTGCAGAAAGGAATTGCGCTGTCGGTACTGGCTTCCTGCTTGTTCGGGGTCATGTACTTCTATACCTCTTTGATGACCCCGCTGACCGGCGAGGAAATCTTCGGCTGGCGCATGCTGCTGACCGTGCCATGCGTGACGCTGTTCATGCTCATCAGCGGCGACTGGCCGTTGGTGCGCGCCCTGGCCGTGCGCCTGTTGCGCCAGCCGGCGCTGGTGGCCGGCATTGTGCTGTCTTCGGTGCTGCTGGGCGCGCAGTTGCTGCTGTTCATGTGGGCACCGCTGCATGGGCGCAGCCTTGAGGTCTCGCTGGGCTACTTTCTGCTGCCACTGACCATGATCCTCACCGGGCGTGTGGTGTATGGCGAACACCTGTCGCACCTGCAAAAGATCGCCGCTGCGTTTGCCACCTTCGGCGTCGGCCATGAAGTCTGGCGCATGGGCACCTTCTCGTGGGAAACCCTGGTGGTCGCCGTCGGCTACCCGCTGTACTTCGTGCTGCGCCGCCGCCTGAAAATCGACAACCTCGGTGGCCTGTGGTTCGACATGCTGTTCATGCTGCCCATCGGCCTGTGGTTCATTGCCAGCGGCAATCCGGCTGCTGCACAGAACACACCCATGCTGTACCTGTTGATACCGCTGCTGGGCGTGATCAGCGCCTCGGCGCTGGTCAGCTACATCATCGCCAGCCGCGTGCTGCCGTTCAGCCTGTTCGGCCTGCTCAGTTATGTCGAACCGGTGTTGCTGGTCGGCGTCGCCCTGCTGCTGGGTGAAAGCATCGGCGGCGACGAATGGCTGACCTACATTCCAATCTGGCTGGCGGTACTGGTGCTGATCATCGAAGGCGCCAAGCATATGCTCGCCCAGCGCCGCCGCGATCGGGTTTGATGGTTATTTGTCGGTAAAGCGCTGCAGCTGCATTTCCTGCAGGCGGCTCAAGGTGCGGCGGAAGGCAAACTCCAGATAGCCTTGGGTATAAAGCTGGTCCATCGGCGTCTGCGCTTCGATGTACAGCGGAATGCGCCGGTCATAGCACTCATCGACCAGGGCGATAAAGCGCCGCACGCTGTCGTCCTTGGGCGACAACTGCGGCAGTTCGCGGTCACCGGCCTTGACCTGCTCGACCCCGTCTTCGGTGCCACGCGCGATCTTCGCCTCGCGCTGCACCGCACTCAGTGCCGGCACTTCGCTGAGTAGCACCACGGCAAAACGGTCGCACAAGGCAATAAAATCCATGGCCGCCAGCGGCTGCTCGCACAGGTCGCGGTATCGACACCACAGCACGTTGTCGGTGTGTTGCACGACGTTGATGCTGCGATAGCCCAGCATCACCTGGGTGTCATGCGCAGGCTGGCCGCCAGTCAGGGCCTGGAAAATCTCGCCCAGCGCACTGCCCCTGGTGCCCGGCTCCTTGACCCAATAGCGCTGCAACAACTGCCCCGGATGCAGGCGATGGTCTTCGCCACCGTCGACCTCGACCACCTGCATATAGCGCTCGATGGCGGCAATCGCCGGCAGGAAGCGCTCGCGGTTATGGCCATGGCTGTACAACTGCGGCGGCGGAATATTCGAGGTGCACACCAGCACCACGCCTTCCTCGAACATGGTCTGCAACAAGCCGCCGAGAATCACCGCATCGCCAATATCAGTGACGAACAGCTCATCGAAACACAGCACCCGCACCTCGACCGCCAATTCCCGGGCGATGGTCGCCAGTGGCTGGGCAGTGCCGGTCAGCTCGAACATGCGCTTGTGCACCCAGCGCATGAAGTGGTGAAAATGCTGACGCCGCGCCGGCACGTTCAGGCTGTCGAAAAAGCGGTCCATCAACCAGGTCTTGCCACGCCCCACCGGCCCCCACAGATAAATGCCACGCAGCGCACCCTGCCCGGCCAGCGCCTGCCAGCAAGCCTGCAATTGCTCGGCGGCTTCGCGTTGCGAGGCATCAGGCTGAAAGCCGTTTTGCAGGGCCTGTTCGTAGGCTTGCAGGGGTGGCAGGTGGTTCATGGATTGCAGGGTCCTTGTTGTTTCCGGGGGGCGGCTGCTCAGTGATGGGCATTGACCGAAGCGGCGAAATTCTGCGGCAAGGGGCCATGCATCACAAGTGAGATGTGCTTTTGAGGATTGGCCCTGCACGCCCCTGCTCAGTAATGATTACTGAGTCGTCTCCGGACTCTCTATCCGGTTGCACACCTCCACGATGCAGAGTATGGTTCACCCCGTCACATTGCTGACCACGACCTTGGCGGGTCGACAAGTAAACGGCGCAACAGCGCCCCCATCCCGATTGCAGGCGCTTTTTTTGTGTCTGTAGTTTCGTGTTATGGCGGGTTGCGCAGGAGCACCTTCGGGTGCGCCGGGCTCCGTTTACCCCGGTCCGCCAATCTTGTGCAACTCGCCACCCTTTTCTGCTTGGCGGCAGATCCTGGTGGCTTCGATGAAGTAAACGGAGTTACAACCATGCACGCTTTCAATTTACCCAGAATCCGCGCCACCCCGTGCTCGCCTCACAACGGCACACCCGCGCCCATCTAACCGCATCACCACCAAAACAAAAAGGATCGCGCATGCCCACACGGCAGTCGCGAGGGTGAATTGCATTCCAAGGCTTTAGGCCGGGTGAAGAACCATCATGAAAAATCAAAACGGTGCCTGTGCGCCAACGGGATCGGCTTGCCCGACAAAAGCCACCGAGTTGTTTACAGGCATCACCAGCCAGTGGTGGCGCGCATGAATACGCCAGTGAAGCGAGTCACTTTCGATCACTTGCCGTGCCTGTCACCTCGCCCCGACCACGCCTGCGACTACACCGGCAAGCAGCGCGGGAAAATGACAGCGATTGCCTGGCATCGTCCGGGCTGCTCAGGGAAAGCCACGTCGTGGCTGTGTCGCTGCGAATGCGGGCGCTATGAATATCGGCGGCCGGGTACTTGGGAAAGCAAGACGCACCCCGATGACATGTGCGATGTGTGCCTGCACGCAAGGGGGCCGAATGCAAGGCAGACAGCGAGGCAGCGCCTGATGCAGTGGGCGCATGATTTGCGCTGCCAAGGCCTCAGTGATGAAGAAATTACCCGACTGCAAGCACCCGGCATGAACGTGGATACCAAAGGCAAGACGGCAGCTGAGATACGCGAGCAAATAGAGAAAGGCCCGACATGATCAACGCCGAGCAGGTGTACCAGCGCAAAGCGCTGGGTTGTAATCGGCCTTCTGGCCCAGATCCACCGCTTTAGTGCTGGACACCAACCCGGCGCAGCATGCTCCGGCAGCGCTCGGACAAGTGCACCACGCGCAGGTGCTTGCCGGCTTTTTCGTAGCGCTCGCGCAGGGTCTTGAGCGCGGCGATAGCCGAATAGTCGACAAAGCTCAGGTGCGCGCAGTCCAGGGTGACCTGATCGGGGTCCTGCTGCGGGGCAAACTGTTCGAGAAAGCGCGTGGTCGAGGCGAAGAACAGTGTGCCGCGCACCTGGTAAACCTTGCCTTGCTCTGGCGTGTCGTGAACCTCGGTGTACAGCTCGCGGGCGTGTTTCCAGGCAAAGTCCAGCGCGGCGATGATCACCCCGAACAGCACGGCCATGGCCAGGTCGGTGAGCACGGTGACCACGGTCACGGCGACGATGGCGAGCATGTCGCTGGTCGGCACCTTGCGCAGAATTCGCAACGAGGCCCAGGCGAAAGTCTGCTGGGCGACCACGAACATCACCCCGACCAGTGCCGCCAGCGGAATGCGTTCGATCAGTGGGGCGAGAAACAGCACGAACATAAGAATCATGCCGCCGGCGACGATGCCCGACAGCCGGCCGCGACCGCCAGAGCTTAAGTTGATCACGGTCTGGCCGATCATCGCGCAGCCGCCCATGCCGCCGAACGCGCCGCTGACCATATTGGCCGCACCCAGCGCCACGCACTCGCGGTCCGGGTAGCCACGGCTTTCGGTGATTTCGTCGGTGAGGTTGAGGGTCAGCAGGGTTTCCAGCAGGCCGACCATGGCCATGACCAGCGCATAGGGTGCGACGATGTACAGGGTTTCAAGGGTCCACGGCACCTGCGGCCAGGTGAAGTCCGGCAAGCCACCGGCGATGTGCGCCATGTCGCCCAGCGTGCGGGTCGGCAGATCGAGCAGGTACACCGCCAGGCCGACGCCAAGAATCGCCACCAGCGCCGGCGGCACGGCGCGGCTGAGGCGCGGCAACAGGTAGACGATGGCCATGGTCGCGGCTACCAGGCCGATCATGATGTACAGCGCCTTGCCGGTCAGCCAGGTGTCGTCGTGCTGGAAGTGCTCCAACTGGGCCATGGCAATGACAATCGCCAGGCCGTTGACGAAGCCGAGCATCACCGGGTACGGCACCAGACGTACCAGTTTGCCCAGGCGCAACAGGCCGAAAACCATCATCAGCAAGCCGCTGAGCAGCACCGTGGCCAGCAGGTATTGCACGCCGTGTTCGACCACAAGCGCGACGATCACCACCGCCATGGAGCCTGCCGCACCGGAGATCATCCCCGGCCGGCCACCGAACAGCGCGGTCAGGGTGCAGATGATAAAGGCGCCATACAGGCCCATCAGCGGGTTGAGGTGCGCGACCAGCGCAAAGGCAATGCACTCGGGCACCAGCGCAAAGGAGGTCGTGAGGCCGGCCAGGACATCGGCGCGTATATGTTTGGTTTTCATGACTTACCTGAAAGCTCGCCTGCCAATGGGCAAGCATGCAAAAGGCTGGCATGTTACGCAAAGCCATGGCCTGCGGCCAGACACACCACTGCTTGTGTGACGCGCAACATGTTGTGACCGAATGTTTATTGAGCCTTGCGCGGCAATCGGTAAGGTCGTGCCCTCCACAAGGACCTGAGGATTTCTGAATGAACAGAACACTGTCTCTGGCGAGCGCCATGCTTGCCAGCCTGACCATCGCACCGGCCTGGGCGCAAAGCCCCGATCAGGATCGGCTGATCGAACAGGCAGCGCAGCAGGTGATGCAGCAGTACGGCATCCCCGGCATGGCCATCGGCATCACCGACCATGGCACGCAGCGCTTCTATCACTATGGGGTGGCGTCCAGAGAAACCGGGCAGCCGGTGAGCAACCTGACACTGTTTGAAGTGGGTTCGATCAGCAAGACCTTCACCGCGACCCTGGCCACCTGGGCACAGGCACAGGGCAAGCTCAAGCTGTCCGACACCATCGACACCTACCTGCCACAACTGCACGACAGCCGCCTGGGCAAGATCGCGCTGCTGCACCTGGCCACGCACACCGCCGGCGGTTTTCCGTTGCAAGTGCCCGATACGGTGCAGAACAACACACAATTGATGGCGTACTTCAAAGCCTGGCAGCCTCAGCTCTTGCCCGGTGTCCAGCGTCATTACGCCAACCCGAGCATCGGCCTGCTGGGGGTGATTGCCGCCCAGAGCCTGGGCCAGCCTTTCGATCAGGCCATGGAGCAAGGGTTGTTCCCGGCGCTGGGCCTGACAGGAACCTTCATCAATGTGCCGCAAGACAAACAGGCGCTTTACGCACAGGGCTATGACAAGCAGGATGCACCGGTGCGCATGACACGCGGAGTGCTGGCCGATGAAGCTTACGGAGTAAAAACCTCCAGTCGTGACTTGATCCACTTTGTCGAGGCCAACCTGCGGCCCGGCACATCAGCCAACCCGCTGCAGCAAGCGCTCAAGGCGACCCATACCGGTTACTTCAGGTTTGGCCCGTCGACCCAGGCACTGGCGTGGGAATATTACGTGCCGCCGCTTAAGCTGGATGACCTGCTGGCAGGCAACTCCAGCGTAATGGCTTTTACCCCCCAGCCAGTCACGCCACTGAATCCACCCGAACCACCCCCTGCTGGTGCCTGGATCAACAAGACTGGTTCGACCAGCGGTTTCGGCGGTTATGTAGCCTTTATTCCGGACCGGCAGTTGGGCATCGTGATTCTGGCCAACCGCAATTACCCCAATCCTGACCGGGTGCGCCTGGCACAGCAGGTCATTGAGACTCTGGACAGACCTTGACGGCGAGCTGAACCTTCCCTGAACAATCGAAAAAAAATCGGGATTAAGACAAAAACAACTAGCTCTTATTCGGGAATGACTATCATTATGTTACGCATTGTTTCAGGTGCAATACTCTGAAACGCTTCACCCGTCCTGTAGTCATTCCCGGTGAACAATGCTCGTTCCTTTTCTGATCATGTTGCGCGAAGGCATCGAAGCCGCGCTTATCGTTGGCATTATTGCCAGTTACCTCAAACAGACCGGTCGCGGCCAGTGGATGCCGGCGGTGTGGGTCGGTGTGTTTCTCGCCTGCGCCCTGGCGCTGCTGGTCGGCGGCGGCCTGGAGCTGATGAGCGCCGAGTTCCCGCAAAAACAGCAAGAGCTGTTTGAAGGCCTGGTCGGTCTGCTGGCGGTCGGCATTCTCAGCTCGATGGTGTTCTGGATGCGCAAGGTCGGTCGCTCGATCAAGAGCGAACTGCACCAGTCGCTGGACAGCGCCCTTGGCGGTTCGCGTAACCAGACCTGGGCGCTGATCGGCATGGTGTTCTTCGCCGTGGCCCGCGAAGGCCTGGAGACCGTGTTCTTTCTGCTCGCCGTGTTTCAGCAAAGCACCGACGCCAGCGCGCCGCTCGGCGCCCTGTTCGGCCTGATTCTGTCGGCCGGCTTCGGCATCGCCCTGTATCGCGGCAGCCTGCGCCTGAACCTTGGCCTGTTTTTCCGCTGGACCGGCCTGTTCATCCTCGTGGTGGCCGCCGGCATCCTCGCCAACTCGGTGCGCTCGCTGCACGAGGCCGGGGTCTGGAATCACTGGCAGGACGTGGTGTTCGACGTCAGCGCGACGCTGCCGATGGACGGTCCGGTCGGCTCGGTACTGGCCGGCATGTTCGGTTATCAGGATGCGCCGACGGTCAGCGTGCTGGGTGCCTGGCTGGTCTACCTGATCGCAGCCCTGGTGCTGTTCTTTCTGCCTTACCGCCCGGCGCAACCTTCGCGCCCGTCGGTTACGAATCACTAGTTCCAAGGGGAATCCATGTCCAACTCACCTTCCGGGCTTTCCGACAAAGCCTGGTCCCCGCGTGCCTTGCGTCTGGCAGTGGCCGGTTCCGTTGTGCTGATGTGCGCCGCTGGCGGCCTGTTCTATTACGCCTCTCAGGTGGCCGCGCACAAGCGTGCCGCCAACGCAGGTTTTGAGACCGTGATCAACATCCATCCGCGCAGTTGTGAGCCCAACGCGCTGACGGTGCCGGCCGGCAAGCACAGCTTTCGCATCGTCAACCAGTCCGAGCGTGCGGTGGAATGGGAAATTCTCGATGGCGTTCTGGTGGTCGAAGAGCGTGAAAACATCACCCCCGGCATGAGCCAGGTGATCAACGCCAACCTGATGCCCGGCGACTATGCGATTACCTGCGGGTTGCTGAGCAACCCGCGCGGCACCCTGCACGTGACCCCGACGGCCGAGTCCGATGCGGCGGCCAAGGCGCGTCCGTCGATGACCGCGTTCATCGGCCCGCTGTCCGAATACCGGGTGTACCTGAGCCAGCAAGGCAGCGCGCTGATCAAAGCCGTGGCTGCCTTGCAACAGGCCATCGACGCCGGCGACCTGGCGGCCGCACAAGCCGCCTACCTGCCGGCCCGCAGCGCTTACCAGCGTATTGCGCCTGCCGCCCAGCGCCTGGCCGAGCTGGACAACGCGATCAATGCCCGCGCCGATTACTTTGAAAAGCGTGAGCAAGACCCAGGCTTCGGCGGCTTCCACCGCATCGAACACGGCCTGTTCGCGCAGAACAGCGTCGAGGGCCTGACGCCGGTGGCGCAGAAGCTCAATGACGATGTTACCCACCTCAAGCAGGAACTGCTGGCGCAGAGCATCGCCCCCGAGCAACTGACTGGCATCGTCATCCGCAACCTGCTGAGCCTGGCGCAAAACCGCAGCAAGGGCGAAGAAGAGCGTTACAGCCACTCCGACCTCAACGGCTTTGCCGGCAACCTGGAAGGCGCACGCAAGGTCATCGACCTGTTGCGGCCGTTGCTGACCAAGAACCACGCCGAGCTGCAACAGCGTCTGGACACGACCGCTGCCGGCCTGGAAAGCATCCTCAATGGCCTGAAAACCGACAGTGGCTACCGTCCTTACGATCAGGTCGATGCCGCCGGCCGCCAGCAAATCGCCGATCAGGCCAAGGCCCTGGCCGACGCCCTGCAAGAAGTCGACCCGGCCCTGGGCCTGTCGAGCCTGTAAGTTATGGAGTACCCGATGAGCAACACAGACGCCAACAACGCCCCGGATTCGCTGCAACGTCGCCGTGTACTGATGGGCCTCGGCGCCGCCGGTGCCGCACTGGCCGGCAGCAGTCTGGCAGGCCAGGCCATGGCCGCCGGCCCCGCTAAAGTTACCGAAGCGCCGAACAGCGAAAAGACCCAGGACAGCAACCCGTTTCATGGCGTGCACCAGAGCGGCATCGTCAACCCGCGTCCGGCGGCCGGCATGCTGGTGGCCTTCGATGTGCTGGCCAGCGACCGCGAAGACCTGGAGCGGCTGTTCCGTACCCTGAACGAGCGCATCGCGTTTCTGATGACCGGCGGCCCGGTGGCCGACATCGACCCGAAACTGCCGCCGCTGGACTCCGGCATCCTTGGCCCGGTCGTCACTCCGGACAACCTGACCATTACCGTGGCAGTCGGCGACTCGCTGTTCGACGAGCGCTTCGGCCTGGCAGCGGTCAAGCCCAAGCGCCTGAGCCGTATGGTCGGCTTTCCCAATGACGCGCTGGAAGCCAGCAGTTGCCACGGTGATTTGAGCATCCAGTTTTGCTCCAACACCCCGGACAGCAACATTCACGCCCTGCGCGACATCGTCAAGAACCTGCCCGACCTGCTGCTGGTGCGCTGGAAACAGGAAGGCACGGTGCCGGCCCAGGCGCCGAAAAAGCCCGGGCAACCGGCCGAAAGCGCCCGTAACTTTTTAGGCTTTCGCGACGGTTCGGCCAACCCCGATTCCAACGACCAGAAAGCCATGAACGAACTGGTGTGGGTGCAGCCCGGCAGCGACGAACCGGCCTGGGCGGCACACGGCAGCTATCAGGCAGTGCGCATCATCCGCAATTTCGTCGAACGCTGGGACCGCACGCCGTTGCAGGAACAGGAAGCGATCTTCGGTCGCACCAAGGCCAGCGGCGCGCCGATGGACGGCAAGGTCGAGACCGATGTGCCGAACTACGCCGCCGACCCGCACGGCAAGAAAACCCCGATGGACTCGCACATCCGCCTGGCCAACCCGCGCACGCCAGAGAGCCAGAAAAACCTGATCCTGCGCCGACCGTTCAACTACTCCAACGGCGTGAACAAGAACGGCCAGCTGGACATGGGCCTGCTGTTCATCTGTTACCAGGCCGACCTGGAAAAAGGCTTTATCACCGTACAGACCCGCCTGAACGGCGAGCCGCTGGAGGAATACCTCAAGCCGGTCGGTGGCGGTTACTTCTTTACCCTGCCGGGTGTGACCAACGATCAGGACTTCATCGGTCGCTCACTGCTGGCCGCGTCCTCCTCACAATCCGCCTGAACCTCAACTGGAAGAGTGCACATGAAAATGAACAAGACCCCACTTGCCTTGCTGTTCACCCTCGGCGCACTGAGTGCGCCGCTGGCGGCCTTCGCAGCCACGGCCCCGGCGCCGCTGGACCTGGTTGGCCCGGTGTCGGACTACAAGATCTATGTGACCGAAAACATCGATGAACTGGTCAGCCACACCCAGCAGTTCACCGATGCCGTGAAGAAAGGCGATATCGCCACCGCCAAGAAACTCTACGCACCGACGCGCGTGTTCTACGAGCGCGTAGAGCCGATCGCCGAGCTGTTCAGCGACCTCGACGCCTCGATCGACTCGCGGGTCGATGACCACGAGCAAGGCGTCGACGCTGAAGATTTCACCGGCTTCCACCGTCTGGAGCATGCGCTGTTCGAGAAGAACACCACCAAAGACCAGGCCGCGATTGCCGACAAACTGACCGCCGACGTCAAAGACCTGCAAGCGCGTATTGCCGGCCTGACCTTCCCGCCGGAAAAAGTCGTCGGTGGTGCAGCCGTGCTGCTGGAAGAAGTCGCCGCGACCAAGATTTCCGGTGAAGAAGACCGCTACAGCCACACCGACCTGTATGACTTCCAGGGCAACGTCGACGGCGCGAAGAAAATCGTCGATCTGTTCCGTGGCCAGGTCGAGAAGCAGGACAAAGCCTTCGTCGCCAAGGTCGACAAGAACTTCGCCACCGTCGACAAGATCCTGGCCAAGTACAAGACCGCCGACGGTGGTTTCGTGACCTACGACAAGGTCAAGGAAAACGACCGCAAGGCCCTGATCGGTCCGGTCAACACCCTGGCCGAAGACCTCTCGACCCTGCGCGGCAAGCTTGGCTTGAATTAATCGGTATCAGCGTCGGGTGCCCAGCACCCGACGCAGCTTCAATACCGCACTGTCCGGTGTGGTCAGCACCGGC
>NZ_BAAILM010000030.1:19593-47460 GCF_054589175.1 Pseudomonas sp. 3A(2025)
GATCCGCCGCACCGCTCATGGAAAACTGCGCCAGGCAGATCATTTCCACCCCGCTCACTGCTCCGGCCTTTTCAACGATGCGCCGGTTGTGCTCAGCTTCATTCCCTTCTGCAAAAATCTGCATGGCGCCGTCGATGGCGTGCAGTTGCAGTTCAATATTTTTGCCACTGGCTGCCTGCAAAAACTCCGCCCGCATCGACCCTAGCGCCAACTCGAAGGTCGCCAGCAAGGCAATGCGCGAGCCCTGCGCCAGCGCTTCTTCGATCATCGCCTCATTGGGCTTGAGCACCGGAATGCTCACCGCCCACTTGCAGGTGTCGATGGCATCGCCAAACGCCGAGCAGGTAAACAGAATCGCATCGGCACCGGCGCTGACGGCGTAATGGGTCAAGGCCAGAAAACGCCGGGTCAGTTCAGGCGTCAGGTGGCCGGCGGCCTTGAGGTCGCGGGGCAGCGAGTCTTCGAGCAGGTTGACCCGCTCCGCCTCGGGCCATAGCCGGTCAAAGGCTGCGTTGATCGGCGCGATGGACAGCGGTGTGGCGTGAATCAGAAAGATGCGCGGTGCGCTCATGTCAGGGCCTCGTTGTGGTCATGCAGGCGAGCATCCTGACGCATCCGATTCATAACAAAAAATATCCATTCGTGATAGCTTTCATCAATTTTTGTTGTAGAGCGCAATCATGAACCTCAAGGCACTGACCTATTGCGTGGCCGTGGCCCGGCTGGGCAGTTTTACCAAGGCCGCGCAGAGCCTGCACGTCGCCCAGCCGGCCTTGAGCATGGCCGTGGCGCGACTTGAAGAAGAGCTTGGCGTGCAGTTGTTCAACCGTGCTGCCCGCCAGGTCACGGTCACCGCCGAGGGTCAATTGTTTCTCGACAGGGCACAGGCCAGCCTGCAGGCGCTGGACGATGCGCGCCAGGCGCTCAAGGACCTGACCCGCCTGGACAGTGGCGAAATCCGCGTCGGCATTCCACCGATGTACGGCCTTCGGCATATTCCCGAGCTGCTGGCGCAGTTTCGCGCGCGCTATCCGGGCATCGCCATGCATGTGGTCGAAGGCAGCGCCGACGACATCAGCCAGCGTCTGCGTGACCGGCAGATCGATGTAGCGCTGCTGGAGCAACGACGTATCGAGCCGCAATGGGACAGCGTAGCGCTGGGCAGCGATGAAATGCTGTTGTGCATGCACCCGGCGCACCCGCTGGCAAATCAAGCGGCGTTGCGCGCCGAGCAGTTGCAGGGAGTCGATATGCTGGTGTTCGACCAGACCTTCTTGCAGCGCCACCTGCTCGACGCCTTTTGCGCGGCACGCCGGGTCAGCTACCGCATCGCGCTGGAGAGCAACTTCGTGCCGTTGGTCACGCGCCTGACCCGCGATGCGATGGGCATCTGCACCTTGCTGCAATCGGTGCACAAGCAGGAGCCGGGCATTGTCGGCGTGCCGTTCGATCCACCGCTGATCCTCAGCTTCGGCCTGTGCTGGCGCCCGCATGAATACCTGTCGCTGGCCAACCAGCGCTTCGTCGAAGCGGCCCAGGCATTCTTTGCCGAGGCCTGAATCAGGCTTTCTTGTCGTGGCGAATGCTCAACTGATAGAACGTCGCCGCGCCACCTTCGCTGGCATAACCGGTGTTGTCCTGCACGTACACGCCGGCCTTGAAGTACAACAGTTTGCTGCTCCAGGCCTGATCCAGACGCACGTTCCAGGCATGTTCATAAGCGTTCACGGTCAAGTCGCCGGTCGCTGTCAGCGTAATGGTGTAGTTGAACCGCTGGTTGAGCGGTACGCCTTCGGCCACGGTGATGACTTCGATCCCGGCGCTGGGGCTGCGCCGCAGCTTGGCGACAATCGCGCCGCTCTGGAGGCGCTCCTTGTACTGGTATTCGACCTTGAGCAGCGGCTCGGTGCTCTGATAACTGTGAATCTGGCCGATGACCAGCTTGCCGTTCGACGGCACCTGATTCACCGTCAGCGCGGCACGCAGCAGGTGGTCGGCGTGTGGATAAGTCCAGTTGTAGGCGCGGCCATCGGCGGTGGTTTCACGCAATTCGGTGCGCGGGTATTTGGCGTTGCTGGTCGTGGCACCGGTCACCGGCGCCCAGAAAAACAGGGTGTCGCCGGAGCGGAAGTAATTATCCTGATAGCCGCGCACCAGCCTGGGCGTGTCGATTGTGGTCGCAGGCGTACCGACAGGAATGGACAGGTTCCAGGTGGCGAGGTCGATCATGAAAGGCTCGCAAGGTTCAGGATGGCTCTGCAACGGGCATTTCAGCCTGTGCGGTTAATCCTGTACATCGGCTTGACAAGCCATTTCATGAATGTTGAAGACGTGTTTTTTGCAAGCGTTGAATCAGCTCTTCTTCTCGTGCGCAATGCTCAGTTCATAGAAGCTGGCCTTGCCGCCATCGGCGTCGGTACCGGTGTTGTCCTGGGTGTAGACCCCAGCCTTGAAATACAGCTGTTTGCCTTGCCACTGCGGGTCGAGTCTGACTTCCCAGTGCTGGTCACAGGTATTGATGCTCAAGGCACCGGCAGGGCTCAGGTGAATGCTGTACTTGAAACGCTGGTCGAGCGGCATGCCCTGGGCAATCGTAATGACCTCGACCTCCGCTTCCGGGCTGCGCCTGAGCTTGGCAACGATGTCACCGTTTTTCTGGGCTTTTCTGTATTGGTATTCGACCTTGAGCAGCGGCTCATTGCTGCCCTTGCAATGAATCTGACCGATGACGATCTTGCCACTGCCCGGAACCTGATGAACCGCCAGCGTGGCACGCAAGAAGTGGTGGGCCGAATCGCACAGCCAGTTGCACAACCCGCCATCAGCAGTGGTTTCACGCAGCTCGGTGCGCGGGTACTTGGCATTTTCGGTGGTCGAGCCGGTGACCGGCGCCCAGAAGGTCATGGCCTCTTCAGAGCAATTGAAGTGCTTGTCCTTGTAGCCACCCACCAGTTGCGGGGTATCAATGGTGACGGCCTGGCTGCCCAAGGGGGTAGAGAGGTTCCAGGTAGATAAGTTGATCATGACGAGACTCCCGGGTGCGGCTGGCACACCGACAAAGGGATGCTGGACCAGGCCCAGGCACGTGTCTCTTGTTTCTCCTTTTGATTATTTGCTCAGTGCCTTCCATGAGGGCCGGCTGAAGAATAACTATAGGTCAAAATTTTGACCCTTCAGATTCACGGGTTTTCCTGCCGGGTTATCTCGACCAGAGGTCGATTACCCCGACCTCTGGGCAATTTTCATTTGACCGAAACACTTTGTTACTGGATAGTAATAGTTAGCAAGCTACTAATATTCTCGCTAACAATATTCTTCCTAACGATTTAACGGTCACTCCATGCCTAACCAAACCCTGCACCGGGCTGTCAGCAGCGGAATGGTCGCCGCCTCGCGTCACTGGCGGCGTCTGTGCCACACCACATTGTCCAGCTATGGCATCAGCGAAGCCTGTGCCGGCCCCCTGCTGGCCATTGCGAGGCTGGGCGACGGTGTGCATCAGGTGAAAGTGGCGCATGCCGCCGGCATGGAAAGCCCGACCCTGGTGCGCCTGCTCGACCAGTTGTGCAAGGCCGGTATCGTCTGCCGCACCGAAGACCCCAACGACCGCCGCGCCAAGGCCCTGAGCCTGACCGACAAGGGCCGCACGCTGGCCGCCTCGATCGAAGTCGAGCTGACGCGCCTGCGCGGCGAGGTATTGAAAGGCATCAGCGCCGAGGACCTGCACGCCGCCCTCAAGGTATTACAGGCCTTCAGCGATGCGGCCATGCCTGAGGCAGGCAACCTGTGAGCGGCTTCTTTGCAGGCTTTCCGCCAGGCCGCGACTGGGTTCACGGGGTGCGCACCTTTGCCGCCTCCATGCTGGCGTTGTACATCGCCCTGGTGATGGAATTGCCCCGCCCCTACTGGGCGATGGCCACGGTGTACATTGTCGCCAGCCCGTTTGTCGGCCCGACCAGCTCCAAGGCGGTGTACCGGGCGCTCGGCACACTGGCCGGCGCCTGTGCGGCGGTGCTGCTGGTGCCGATCTTCGTGCAAACGCCCTTTTTGCTGGCGGTGGTGGTCGCACTGTGGACCGGCACCTTGCTGTTTCTGTCGCTGCACCTGCGCACCGCCAATAGCTACGCGCTGATGCTGGCCGGCTACACCATGCCGATGATTGCCTTGCCGGCCGTCGACAACCCGCAGGCGGTGTTCGAGATTGCCGTGTCGCGCACCGAAGAAATCTTTCTCGGCATTACCTGCGCGGCGGTGGTCGGCGCGATGTTCTGGCCACGGCGCCTGGCGCCGGTGTTCAAAGCCACCACGGCGAAATGGTTCGAGGACGCCACGCTGTACAGCGAACGCTTTCTGAGCCGTGAGGTGGAGGGCGCCGAAATCGCCAGCCTGCGCACCGCGATGGCCGCAGGTTTCAACAGCCTGGAAGCGATGATCGGTCAGTTGAGCCACGAAGGTGCGCATCGCCAGACCGTGCGCAATGCCCGCGAATTGCGCGGGCGGATGATTCACTTGCTGCCGGTGATCGACGCGCTCAACGATGCGCTCTGGGCGCTGGCGCGGCGCAGCCCGGAACACATGGCCAGCGTCGCGCCGTTGCTGACTCAGGCTCGCCAGTGGCTGCAAGACACCGCGCACGGACCGCAACAGGCGCTGTGGCAATCGCTGCATGACGAACTGGAGCGCCTGCAACCAGACGCTGCGCAGCTGGACAAGCTGGAAAACCTGGTGCTGTCCAATGCCCTGTATCGCCTGGGTGAATGGGTCGACCTGTGGCTTGACTGCCGCACCTTGCAACAAGCGATCGATGCCGATGACGGCCGCCCGTGGCAGGCGGTGTACCGGCACTGGCGGCTGGGGCGCATCACGCCGTTTCTGGACCGTGGGCTGATGCTCTACTCGGTGGCCACCACGGTACTGGCGATTATAGTGGCGTGCCTGCTGTGGATATTCATGGGCTGGCAGGACGGCGCCAGCGCGGTGATTCTGGCTGCCGTGTCATGCAGCTTTTTTGCCGCCATGGACGACCCGGCGCCGCAGATCTACCGGTTCTTCTTCTGGACCCTGACCTCGGTGATTCTCGCCAGCCTGTACCTGTTCGTGATCCTGCCGACCGTGCATGACTTCGCCATGCTGGTGCTGGCGTTCGCCGTGCCGTTTATCTGTGTGGCCACGCTCAGCGCGCAGCCGAAGTTCTTCCTGCCCACAGTGCTGACGATGGTCAACACCGCGACCTTCGTCAGCGTGCAGGGCGTGTACGACGCCAACTTCCTGAGCTTTATCAACGCCAACCTGGCCGGCCCCGCCGGTTTGCTGTTCGCGTTTATCTGGACGCTGATTTTCCGTCCGTTTGGCGTCGAGCTGGTGACCCGGCGCATGACCCGTTTCAACTGGCGCGACATCGTCGAACTCAGTGAGCCGGCGACCCTGGCCGAACACCGCCGCCTGGGTGTGCAAATGATCGACCGCCTGATGCAGCAAGTGCCGCGCCTGGCGCAGACCGCACAAGACAGCGGCGCACCGCTGCGCGAATTGCGCGTGGCGCTGAATATGCTCGACCTGTTGGCTTGGACCGCGCGCACGCCCGTGCTGTGCCAGGTGCCATTGCGCCAGGTGGTGGCCGAGGTTGGCGGCTATTACCGCGCCTGCCTCAAGGCCGGAGAACGCCTGCCGGCGCCCAAAGGCCTGCTGATGACCCTGGACCGCACGCGCCGCACCCTCAACAGCGAGGCCATGGGCAATGAGCCGGCGCGCCTGCACCTGCTGCACGCCTTGAGCGGCCTGCGCCTGGCGTTGCTGCCGGCGCTGGAGATCATCGATGTGAACGGCGAGCTGATCGAACAACCGATCCACGGCCCGGATGGAGCCCCTGCATGATTGGCGAACTGGACATCAACGGCATCTTTCTGCCGACCTTTCTGGTCGTGATGGGTGTCACTTACCTGCTGTTTCTAGGCGTGCATGCGCTGTTGTTGCACGCCCGCTTTTATCGCCTGGTCTGGCACCGGGCCTTGTTCAATACCTGTCTGTACGCCCTGTTGCTGGGCGGCGTGGACACCCTTAGCCGATACCTGATGACATGAAAAAGCCGATCCTGACCCTGGGCCGCGTGGTCCTGACCCTGCTTGCCGTGACCCTGGCCACTGTCGTGGTGTGGCGCATGGTGATGTATTACATGTTCGCGCCTTGGACGCGTGACGGCCACATTCGCGCCGACATCGTGCAGATCGCCCCGGACGTTTCCGGGCTGATCCAGCAGGTCGAGGTGAGCGATAACCAGCAGGTCAGCAAAGGCCAGGTGCTGTTCACCATCGACCAGGACCGCTTCCGCCTGGCCCTGCGTCAGGCCCAGGCAACCGTGGCCGAGCGTCAGGAAACCTTTGAGCAGGCACGCCGCGAGAGCAAGCGTAACCACGGCCTGGGCAACCTGGTGGCCCGTGAGCAACTGGAAGAAAGCCAGTCGCGCGAAGCCCGTGCGCTGTCGGCACTTAATGAAGCCCGCGTGGCGGTGGATGCGGCGCAGTTGAACCTCGACCGCTCGGTGATCAGAAGCCCGGTGAACGGCCACCTGAATGACCGCGCGCCACGCTCTCAGGAGTTCGTGAGCGCAGGCCGGCCGGTGCTGTCGGTGGTCGATGCCGCCTCGTACCACATCGACGGTTACTTCGAAGAAACCAAGCTGGACGGCATTCATGTCGGCTCGCGCGTGGACATTCGCGTGGTCGGCGACAACGCCCGGCTGACCGGCCATGTGGTCAGTATCGTCGCCGCCATCGAAGACCGCGACCGCAGCAGCGGCGCCAACCTGTTGCCCAACGTCAACCCGGCGTTCAGTTGGGTGCGCCTGGCGCAGCGGATTCCGGTGCGCATTGCCTTCGATGAGGTGCCCAAGGACTTCCGCATGATCGCCGGGCGTACCGCCACGGTGTCGATCATCGACGACCGGCAGGCTGGAGGGGTTCAATGATGAAACCCGCCTCACGCCTGCTTGCATTGAGCCTGACCGCCCTGCTCTCGGCCTGCCAGATGGTCGGCCCGGACTATAAGCAACCCGCCGATGCCGCGATCAACCGGCCGGACCTGCAAGGCGACCTGGCCAGTTCGAACAATGTGGTCTCCGCGCCCGTGCCTGCGCACTGGTGGCGTTTGTACCAGGACCCGCATCTGGATGAACTGGTGCGCCAGGCCCTGGCCAGCAACACCGATTTGCGCATCGCCGCTGCCAACCTGCAACGCTCGCGCTACCAGACCGCCGAGGCCGAGGCCGCCGGCGGCTTTACCAGCGGCGCCAAGGCCGGGGCGCAACGCTTGCAGGAATCGGGCGAAGCCTTTTTGCTCACCGAGAAAGTCCCGGTGGCTAACGTCGGCGATATCGGCCTGACCACCTCGTACCAGTTCGACCTGTTCGGCACCCTGCAACGTGGCATCGAAGCAGCCCAGGCCAACGTCGATGCAACACAGGCCGCTGCCGACACTGCACGCATTACCGTGGTCGCCGACGTGGTGCGCGCCTACACCCAGGTGTGCGCCGCCAACGAAGAACTGGCCATCGCCCACGAATCGCTCGACCTGCAACAACAGAGCGTGACCCTCAACCAGCGTCTGCGCGATGCCGGACGTGGCGACGAAACCCAGGTCACCCGCTCGCAGACCCAGTTCAAATCGCTGCGCGCCGAACTGCCGCGTTATGAAGCCCTGCGCCAGACCGCGCTGTTGCGCCTGTCGATGCTGCTGGCCAAACCGCTGGCACAATTGCCGGCCGGCACCGACAGCTGCCATGAACTGCCGCAGGTCGCGCAGATCATCCCGGTGGGCGACGGCGCTGCCTTGCTCAAGCGCCGCCCCGACATCCGCCAGGCCGAACGTCACCTGGCCATGGCCACCGCGCAGATCGGCGTGGCCACCGGCGAGCTGTACCCGGACATCAGCATCGGCGCCTCGGTAGCCACCATCGGCATCATCGACAACCTCGGCAAACCGGCTACCAACCGCTGGGGCTTCGGCCCGCTAATCAGCTGGACCGTGCCCAGCAACGGCAGCCGCGCGCGCATTCACCAGGCCGAAGCTTCGGCCCAGGTCGCGCTGGCGCGTTTCGATGCGGTGGTGCTCAACGCGATTCGCGAAACCCAGACCGGCATGGCCCAATACACCGCCCTGCTGGAACGCCGCGATGCGCTAAAGGACGCCGAGCAATCAGCTAAAGAAGCGGCCGATCAGACCCACCGCTTCTATCAGGCGGGACGTGCGTCGTTTCTGGCGGACTTGCAGGCCACCCGGACCTACACCGACATGCGTGCGCAACTGGCGGCGGCCAACACCCAGGTTGCGATGGGACAGATCGACCTGTTTCTGGCGCTGGGCGGCGGCTGGGAGAAATAGCGGCCGCACCCGCACTAAATCACAAAGCGCCCCACCAGCGTATTCAGGTTCACCGCCAGGCGAGACAGCTCATGACTGGCGGCACTGGTCTGATCCGCACCCGAGCTTGAATGCGAGGCCAGGTCGCGGATATTCACCAGATTGCGGTCCACCTCGCGCGCCACCTGCGCCTGCTGTTCAGAAGCGCTGGCGATCACCTGGTTGCGCTCATTGATCAGATTGATCGACTGGGTAATCTGCTCCAGCGCCTCACCGGCAGCGCTGGCAACCTCCAGTGTGCTTTGGGTCCGCTGGTGGCTGTGCTGCATGGACTGCACCGCCTTGTCGGTTCCGGCCTGAATGTCGGCCACCATCTGCGCGATTTCCGTGGTCGATTGCTGGGTTCGATGCGCCAGCGCCCGCACCTCATCGGCCACTACCGCAAACCCGCGCCCGGCCTCCCCGGCCCGTGCAGCCTCAATGGCGGCGTTGAGGGCCAGCAGGTTGGTCTGTTCGGCCACCGAGCGGATCACATCTAGCACCTGGCCAATATCGCGCCCCTGTGTAGCGAGGCCTTCAATCAGCACCGAGGTGTTCTGGACATCCTGATTCATGGTCTCAATGGCTTGCACCGTCTGTATGACCCGGTTGCGACCCTCTTTCGCCACCTGACTGGACTGCTGCGTCGCCTCGGACGTCGACACCGCATTGCGCGCCACATGCTCGACCGCGCTGGTCATTTCATTGACCGCCGTGGCGGCTTGCTCAATCTCATGGCTCTGGCGTTGCAGCCCTTGCGAGGACTCCTGGGTCACGGCACTCAGTTGCTCTGCCGCCGAAGCCAGCTGCGTGGCTGAACCGGAAATCTGCTCGATGGTGCTGCGCAGGTTGCGTTGCATCACCGACAAAGCGGTCAGCAGTCGCGCCGGCTCATCACGCCCCTCGACCACAATGGCTTTGGCCAGGTTGCCACCGGCAATCGCCTCAGCCGCCTGCACCGCCTGGTTCAGCGGCGAGACGATGCTGCGCGTCAGCAACCACGCCAGCAGCACGGTCAACAAGGCCGCCACCAGCGACACCAGAAGAATGCCGGTACTGGCCATGTCGTACTGCTGCCCCGCCAGGCGGTCGGCCTCATCGGCATTGGCCTTGTTGATCTCGACCAGTTTGTTGAGCTGAGTGCCCATCAGGTCGGTACCGGCCTTGATCTGGGTGTTGATCAGCGTACGCATTTCCTCGGTTTTGTTCTGACGCGACAACTCGAGCATTTGCGCCTGATTGACCAGATAAGCATCAAGTGTCGCGGCAAACTCGTTGTACTTGGCCAGCTCCTCTCCCTCCGCCGGCAAGCTGGCATAGCTTTTCTGGTCCTTGCGCGCTTTGTCGGTCAAGACCGCAATTCGCGCCTCTGCTTCACGCAGTGCCTCAGGCTCGCGGTTGATCAGTACCCGAAAGGAAAGAATGCGCATGCGCAGCACGCCTTCGGTGAGGTTGCCCAGGTAACCGACACTGGGCAGCTGGTTGCTGCCCATGTCGATGGAGGCCTGACGAATGACGGTCATGCGGGTCTGGGCAAACACCCCCAGCACGACCACCAGCAGCGCAATCACCGCGAAGCCGAGAAAGGCACGAGGTGCAACATTCATGTTTCGAAGGGACATAAGCTGCTCTCTTTAGGCAAGGGGAGATCAGGAGGGGGAAACGTGCGCCACTCTTTTGCTTATCGGCTGGCTTGCACACAGTCTTGATACCGCCGAAGCCCGAAGCCTGGAAAAGTTTTAGAGCGCGTAGCGGCTAATGCCGATCAGTTAAGGCATTTTCGCCAATATCTCGTCTGGCTCCGAATCCGGAGTGAGTCGGATCGCCGCCCGGTAGCTCGCGAAGGGTCCAGTAAAATCAGCACATTTGCGGTGACTGTACCTCAGCATTCGCTAGCTAGCGCTCACTCCTAAAGCTGCGTGCTGTCCTTAACTGATCGGCATTAGGGTAGCGGCGGTTTTTTAAGGCCCGTTTCAGGTGGGAAATTTCGAGAACAGTCTTTAAAAATCTTTTTCGGAATTTTCGTACAAGGTCAATCAGCAAGGCCCTATACACAGGCAAAGCGATAAAGCGGGAAAATCTTCAGGCTTGGGAAACTTCCGTATGGCATTGCACGCTCGAGAGTCGCGCTGCGGCTTATGACACTAAAAATGGAGCCGAAATGAATAATCCACTGGATGCTGAATCAATCCTCAGTTGTACCGATCGACAGGAGGAGGATGCTTTACAGGGTCTGTTTCTGGATTTCCTGGCAAAGGATATCGCCAACCATCCAGAGCGTCTGCAAGCCATAGATGCCCGCCTTGTCGCACGCATACTGTCTCTGGTGGGTACTGCCGAGATTGATCTGGACGCGCCTCTTTCGACGTAATTGATCTGCTCATCAATGCCACCCTTGCACCCCCACCCGCTTTGCCCCAGCATCTGCCGACCTTAACGTCGAGCATTTCCATGAACACCGCCACAAGTCGCCGCGAGCAGTTGCACACTGTCATTTTCCAGACGGACACCGAGGCCGGGCGGCGCTTCGACAAGATATTGCTGGTGGTCATCCTGCTCAGCCTGCTGGTCACGATCGTTGACAGCATGCCGAGCGTTCATCGCGACTACGCGGTCTTTCTGACGTGGATCGAGTGGGGCTTTACCCTGGTGTTCGCCGTGGAGTACATCCTGCGCCTGTACTGTTCGCCACGGCCGCTGAAATATGCGTTCAGCTTTTACGGGCTGGTGGACCTGCTGGCCATCGTCCCTGGCGTGCTGGCGATCTACTACAGCGATGCGCAGTACCTGTTGATCGTGCGGATCATCCGCATGTTGCGCATTTTCCGGGTGCTCAAGCTGGGCGCTTACTTGCGCCAGGCGCATTACCTGGTGGCGGCGCTGCAGGGCAGCAAGCAGAAGATCATCGTGTTTCTGGTCAGCGTGTCGACGCTGGTCACGGTGTTTGGCACCTTGATGTACGTGATCGAAGGCCCCGGCAATGGCTTTACCAGCATTCCCAAGGGCATCTACTGGGCGATCGTTACCCTGACCACGGTGGGCTTTGGCGATATCGTGCCCAAGACGCCACTGGGGCAGATGGTCTCTTCGGTGGTGATGATCATCGGTTATTCGATCATTGCCGTGCCTACTGGCATCTTTACCGCCGAGCTGGCCAACGCCATGCGCGGCGAGCAGCTCAAGCATGACTGCCCGGTGTGTGCCAAGAAGCATCACGAGCACGGTGCAGCGTTCTGTTCGCGGTGCGGCAATGCGTTGTTTGCAAAACGCGACGATCGGGAATAAGTAAATATTTTTTTAGTCTTTAATGGCGTGGTGACACCCCGCTATCATCGCGGCCAGTATAAAAAAGCCTCGATAACAACACGATCATCAAAAGGAATCTGCAGTGAAGAAATTATTCGCCGCCTCGCTCCTGGCCGCAGGCCTGGCCCTGGGCAGTGCTGCACAGGCTGCGCCGACCCTGCTCAACGTCTCTTACGACGTGATGCGCGACTTCTACAAGGACTACAACGCCGCCTTCCAGAAACACTGGCAAGCCGAGCACAAGGAAGACGTCACGGTGCAGATGTCGTTCGGCGGCTCCAGCAAGCAAGCGCGGGCGGTGATCGATGGCCTGCAGGCCGATGTGATTACCATGAACATGGCCACTGACATCAATGCCCTGGCCGACAACGGCGCACTGGTGCCGAACGACTGGGTGACCCGCCTGCCGAACAACAGCGCGCCGTTCACTTCGGCCACCGTATTCATCGTGCGCAAGGGCAACCCCAAGGCGCTGAAAGACTGGAACGATCTGGTCAAGGACGGCGTGGAAGTCATCGTGCCGAACCCCAAGACGTCGGGTAACGGTCGCTACACCTACCTGTCGGCCTGGGGCTACACCCTGAAGAACGGCGGCGACGAAGCCGCCGCGAAAAAATTCGTCGGCGAGCTGTTCAAGCACGTCCCGGTGCTCGACACCGGCGGCCGTGGCGCCACCACCACCTTCATGACCAACGGCATTGGTGATGTGCTGGTGACGTTCGAGAACGAAGCGGAAATGATTGCCCGCGAGTTCGGCCGCGACAAGTTCGAGGTGGTCTACCCAAGCGTCTCTGCCGAAGCCGAGCCGCCGGTGAGCGTGGTCGACAAGGTCGTCGACAAGAAACAGTCCCGCGCCCTGGCCGAAGGCTATCTGAAGTACCTGTGGTCGGCTGAAGGCCAGGAAATCGCGGCCAACAACTACCTGCGCCCACGCGACGCCACGGTATTGGCCAAGTACAAGGATCGCTTCCCGAAAGTCGAATTCCTCTCGGTCGAGAAGACCTTCGGCGACTGGCGCACCGTGCAGAAGACCCACTTTATCGATGGTGGCGTGTTCGACCAGATCTATCCGGGTAAATAATCCGGACGTACGATCGCACATATGAAAACGGCGACCTCAGGGTCGCCGTTTTTGTGTGCGTCAGTTACCGAATTCGCGCCCCAGCCCTGCCGGTACACCGCTGCTGTCGGTGGCCTGCCACGGCCCGTCGGGCTGGGTCGACCAGTTCCAGCCGTTGTCCCACTGGTAGTAGGTGCGCTGGCGATAGAACGTATTGGTCTGGTCGTCCAGCACATACACGCCCAGGCGCTGGTCCCAATGGCTTTTGACGCCCGGTGGCGGGGCAAAGCTGGCCGAGGTTTTCGCCACCGGTGCCTTGGTTGCGGGCTTGATCGGCTGTTTGTTGCCCGGCGTCGAGCGTGGCGTGCCGGAGCCGGGCAGGCTCTGGATCGGTTCATCGCTGCGCGGCCCGGAGGGTGTATGCGGCTGCGTCGTCGTACAGGCGGCACTCAGGCCGATCGCGGCGGCCAGCAAGCCGGTGCGGGCGAGGTGCCAGGGGGTTACGGACATGGCGGGTTCCTACTGATCGGGTCGGTCGATGGTCAAGGTCTGTTGGCCGGCGGCAGCGCGCGCCAATGGCTCGCTGCTGCCGACCCACTCTCCACGGGTCGGCTGCCCGGCGCGTGAGATGCGTGCCATCAGTTGGACTTGCGCAAAGTTCGACAGTTTCAGTTGCGGCATCATTGCGTCGCTGTCACCCAGCTCGACCTCGATGGGCAACTGCGCCACGGTCACCCGTTTGACCGCCAGCGGTGCCGGCGGACCGTCGACGGCGCGGGCAAAAATGAACACGCTGTCGCCCGGCTGCACTTGACTCTTGAGGCCGTCGGCCAGTTGCACACGCACCTTGAGTGTCTGCTCAGCCACAGCGGCAGGCGTACCACCGGACAGATTCGCGCGCGCACGTTCGATGCCGCCTTGCAGCGCATCGCGCGACGGGTCCTGGGCCGGCAACAGGCCTTGCAGCCGCGTCCAGTAGTCCACCGCCAGCTGAAAGCGCCCGCCTTCGAACGCCGCAATGCCCAACAAGCCAAGACTGGTGACCTCGTTGGGATCAGCCTTGAGCGCTTCGTCGGTCAGCGCCTGCACCTGCGGGCTGAAGGCCTTGTTACCGGCGAAATACAGCGCCTGGGCCCACTGCCCCAGCAGCTCCGGCTGGCGACCGGCCAATGCGGCGGCGCGCTCGAACTGTCTGGCGGCGTCGCCATGGCGTTGCTGGGCCATGTAGCTGCGACCGAGAAAGTAGAAACCTTCGGCCGAGTCGGGCTGAACTTCGACGGTACGCTCCAGGCGATGGGTCATATCGGCCAGCGAGGTCGGCGGCGTCGCGAACTCGCGCGCCAGCTCGACCCGCTCCCGGGCGCCGTAATGCAGGTACAAACCCAACCCCAGCAACGGCACCAGCACCGCAGCCAGCAACGGCACGGCCTTGCCCAGCGAACGACGCGGTGCCGGCGCGGGCTGCTCGGCGCCTTGCGTGTCGGTCAGCAGCTCACGGGCCGCTTCGGCCTTGCCGTCGTGCAGTTGCGCGGCATCGAGCACGCCGGCGGCATGCTGGGCCTGCAACTCGCCCAGGCGCTCTTCATACAGCGCGACGTTGAGCGCGGTGCGGTCCTGGCCGGCGGCGGGCGTGCGGCTGCGCAGGATCGGGATCAGCAGAAAACTTGCAGCCACCAGCAACAGCAGCACCGTGGCCATCCAGAAATCGATCATTGACGGGTGTTATCCAGAAGTTGGGCGAGGCGCGCGCGCTCCTCGTCGGAAAGACCTGCGGCTTTGTCTGGCTGCTCCTGTCGGCGCCGGCGCACGATCACGCCAATCAGCACGGCGCCACCGATCAGCAACAACGCCGGGCCAAACCACAGCAGCCAGGTGCGCGAGGTCAGCGCCGGCTTGTAGCGTACGAACTCGCCGTAGCGGTCGACCATGTGATCGACGATCTGCCGGTTGCTGCGGCCTTCTTCGAGCAGGCGGTAGATTTCCTTGCGCAGGTCGGCAGCAATCGGCGCGTTGGAGTCGGCGATGTCCTGGTTCTGGCACTTGGGGCAGCGCAGTTCGCGGGTCAGTTCGGCGTAGCGGGCGCGCTCGGCCTCGTCACGGAACGTGTGCGCCTCGATAGCGGCATGCGCCACCCCGATCAACCCCAGACTCAGCACGGCAGCCATGACCCAGCGCTTCATGGCCGTGCCTCGTCGACCAGTGCCTGATATCGGCTGGCCAGTTGCTCGCGCCAGACCTGATCGTCGATCACCCCGACAAATTTATGGCGGATGATCCCCTTGCTGTCGATCAGAAAGGTTTCCGGCGCACCGTAGACCCCGAGGTTCAGGCCCAGGTTACCGTCGTCGTCGCGGATATTCAGTTGATAGGGGTTATGGAAATCCTTGAGCCATTTCTGTGCTTCAGGGTTCATATCCTTGTAGTTGATGCCGTGAATCACCACGCCCTGCTGTGCCAGCCGGTTAAGCACCGGGTGCTCGGCGCGGCAGGCCACGCACCAGGTGGCCCAGACATTGACCAGCGCCGGCCGCCCGAGCAAGTCGTTGCGGGTCACCACCTTGTCGCTGGCGACCTCACGCAGGGAAAACTCCGGGAACGGTTTGCCGATCAGTGCCGAGGGCAAGGACGCCGGGTCAAGAAACAGCCCGCGAAACAACAGCGCACTCAGGCCGAGAAAGATCACCAGCGGAATCAACAGCACCCAACGTTTCATGACAATGCTCCAGCAGGCTTCAAGGCCTTGCGTACTTTGCTGCCGACCTTGAGCCGATAACGCCGGTCGGTGGCCGCCAGCACGCCGCCCAGCCCGGTCAGCAGGCCGCCGAGCCAGATCCAGCGCACGAACGGCTTGATATGAATGCGTACCGCCCAGGCGCCGTTATCCAGTGGCTCGCCGAGTGCCACATACAGGTCGCGGGTAAAACCTGCGTCGATGCCGGCCTCGGTCATCATCGACTGCTGCACGCTGTACAGGCGTTTTTCCGGGTGCAGCACGCTGACCTGGCGCTCGTGTTCAAAGACCCGCACGGTGCCGCGATCCGAGGTGAAGTTCGGCCCCTGAAAATGCCGCGCGCCTTCGAACACGAAGCGGTAGCCGCCAAGCTCGGTGGCTTGGCCCGGCGCCAGGCGCAGGTCGCGCTCGATGCTGTGCTGGCTCGACAGCACCACGCCCAGGGCGCAGACCACCAGCCCGATATGCGCCACCTGCATGCCCCAATAGCTGCGGGTCAGGCTGCGCAGGCCTTTGAGCAAGCCTTTGTGCCGGGTCTTGTCGTGAATGTCGCGCAGTGCGCCAGACACCACCCACGCCGCCAGCAGCACGGTGGCCAGAACCGCCCATTGGCCTTCGCCCAGCAGCAGGCCAAGCAGCAGCGCCAGCGCGACGCTGGCAATCAGCACCGGCGTGAGCATGCCCAGCAACCACTTGCCCGGCGTGTCTTTCCAGCGCACCAGCACACCGACGGTCATCACCGCCATCAGCAGCGCCATCAATGGTACGAACAGGCTATTGAAGTACGGCGGGCCGACCGACATCTTCGCCCCGCTCACAGCGTCGATCACCAGCGGATACAGGGTGCCGAGCAGGATCATCGCGGCGGCGACCACCAGCAGCAGGTTATTGGCCAGCAGCAGGGTTTCACGCGACCACAGGGCAAAGCCGACCTGGCTCTTGACCACCGGCGCGCGCACGGCAAACAGTGCCAGCGAGCCGCCGACCACGATCAGCAGGAAGACCAGGATAAACACGCCGCGCTCCGGATCGGTGGCAAAGGCATGCACCGAGGTCAGCACACCGGAGCGCACCAGGAAGGTCCCGAGCAGGCTCAGCGAGAACGCGGCAATCGCCAGCAAGACGGTCCAGCTTTTGAATACGCCGCGTTTTTCGGTGACCGCCAGCGAGTGAATCAGCGCGGTGCCGACCAGCCAGGGCATGAAGGAGGCGTTTTCCACCGGGTCCCAGAACCACCAGCCGCCCCAGCCCAGTTCGTAGTAGGCCCACCACGAGCCCAGGGTGATGCCGACGCCCAGAAACGCCCAGGCGACGATGGTCCATGGCCGCGACCAGCGGGCCCAGGCGGCATCCAGCCTGCCGCCGAGCAAGGCGGCGATGGCAAAGGCGAAGGCTACCGAAAAGCCCACATAACCCATGTACAGCATCGGCGGGTGGACGATCAGACCGATGTCCTGCAACAGCGGGTTGAGGTCGCGACCATTGGCCGGCATTTGCGGCAGGATGCGCAAGAACGGGTTGGAGGTCAGGATCAGAAACGACAGAAAACCCAGGCTGATCATGCCCATCACGCCCAGCACGCGGGCCAGCATCACGATCGGCAACTGCCGCGACAATACCGAAACCGCAAATGTCCAGCCGCCCAGAATCAGCGCCCACAGCAGCAACGAGCCCTCATGCGCGCCCCATACCGCGCTGAATTTGTAGTACCACGGCAAGGCGCTGTTGGAGTTCTGCGCCACATAAGCCACGGAAAAATCGTCGCTCATGAACGCCTGGGTCAGGCAGGCAAAGGCGATCAGCAGAAAGCTGAACTGGCCCCAGGCCGCCGGGCGCGCCAGGCTCATCCACAGGGCATCGTTACGCCAGGCGCCGATCATCGGCACGCTGGCCTGCACCAGGGCAAAGCACAGCGCCAAAATCATGGCCAGATGGCCGAGTTCGGGAATCATCGGTCAGCCCTGTTTTGCTGGCAGTGATGGCGCAGGCTCAGCCGGCAGGCGGCCGCTGTCCTTGAGCGCCTTGGTAACTTCGGGCGGCATGTACTTTTCGTCATGCTTGGCCAGCACTTCGTCGGCCTCGACCACGCCCTCGCTATTGAGCCGGCCGAGGGCAACGATCCCCTGCCCTTCACGGAACAGGTCCGGGAGGATGCCTTGGTAGCGGATGGTCACCGAGCGGTTGAAGTCAGTGACCACAAAGCGCACGTCCAGCGAATCGCCCGAGCGCTGCAACGAGCCCTTCTCGACCATACCGCCGGCCCGAATGCGCGTGCCGTGCGGCGCTTCGCCATTGGCGATCTGGGTCGGGGTGTAGAACAGGTTGATGTTTTCTTGCAGGGCACTGAGTGCCAGACCGACGGCCGCGCCGATGCCGACCAGCACGGCGAGGATCAGCAGCAGGCGTTTCTTGCGGTGTGGATTCACGATTGACGCTCCCGACGCAGGCGGCGCGCCTGATCCTGCAGATATCGACGCCGCGCCAGCAACGGCAACGCCACGTTGACGCCCAGCACCACAGCGAACAGGCCATAGGCCGACCAGACGAACAGCCCGTGACGGCCCATGGCGAGAAAATCGCTCAATGATTCGAAACTCATGCGTGAGGCTCCGTGTGCGCTGCCGGCAAGCCAAGGGTCTTGCGCACCTCGTCCTGCACCCAGCGGCTGCGCGCTTCGCGCTTGAGCACTTCAAGGCGCATGCGCAGCAGCAGCACGCAGGCAAAGAAGGCGTAGAAACCCAGCGTGGTGAACAGCAGCGGCAGCCACATTTCGGCAGGCATCGCCGGTTTTTCGGTGAGGGTGAAGGTCGAGCCCTGATGCAGGGTGTTCCACCATTCGACCGAGTATTTGATGATCGGGATATTCACCACCCCGACAATTGCCAGCACAGCACAGGCCTTGGCGGCGCTGTCGCGGTTGCTGATGGCATTGCCCAGCGCGATCAGCCCCAGGTACAGAAACAGCAGAATCAGCATCGAGGTCAGCCGTGCATCCCAGACCCACCACGAGCCCCAGGTCGGCTTGCCCCAGATCGCACCGGTCAGCAAAGCCAGCGCGGTCATCCACGCGCCGACGGGTGCGGCGCATTGCAGCGCCACGTCGGCCAGCTTCATGCGCCACACCAGCCCGACCACGCCACACACCGCCAGCATCACATAGCATGACTGGGCCAGCATGGCGCTGGGCACATGGATATAGATGATCCGAAAACTGTTGCCCTGCTGGTAGTCAGGCGGCGCAAAGGCCAGCCCCCAGACCACGCCGATACCCAGCGACAGCGCCGCGAACACGGCAAGCCACAGCAGCCAGCGGCCGCTGACGTCGTAGAAGGTTTTCGGTGAGCCCAGGCGGTGAAACCAGGCCCATCTGTTGCTGTTTTTCATCAATTAACTGCCTTTATCACGGTCGGGCATCTCGATTATTCGGCCACACTGATTTTCAGCCCTTCGGCAATCGCGAACGGGGTCAGGGTCAGTGCCAGCGCGGCCAGGCTGCCCAGCCACAGCAGGTAGCCGGTGGCGGGCATGCCTTGCAGGGCGGCCTGCAAGGCGCCGCTGCCCAGGATCAACACCGGGATGTACAGCGGCAAAATCAGCAGCGCCAGTAACAGACCGCCGCGCTTGAGGCCAACGGTCAGGGCCGCGCCCACCGCGCCAAGCAGGCTCAGGGTCGGCGTACCGAGCAACAACGACAGCATCAATACCGGCAGGCAATGCCCCGGCAAGCCGAGCATCAACGCCAGCAAAGGTGCCAGCAGCACCAACGCCAGCCCGGAAAACAGCCAGTGTGCCAGTACCTTGGCAAGCACCAGAAGGGCCAACGGGTGCGGCGAAAGGACCCACTGCTCCAGCGATCCGTCGTCGAAATCGCTGCGAAACAGCCCGTCCAGCGATAGCAGCACAGCCAGCAGCGCCGCGACCCAGACCAGCCCCGGTGACAGGGTTTGCAGCAGTTGTGCCTCAGGGCCGACCGCCAGCGGAAACAATGCAATCACGATAGCGAAAAACACCAGCGGGTTAAGCAGCTCCGCCGGACGGCGAACCAGAAGACGCAGTTCACGGGCCAGCAACAGACGAAAGACCGGATTCATGCACGTCCCAGTTCAAGATTGCGGTAACCGCCAGGCGTGCGGGACAGGTTGTGATGGGTGGTCAGCACCAGCAGGCCGCCCTGCTCGCAGTGTTGGCTCAGGCGTTGTTCCAGTTGCGCCACGCCCTGCACGTCCAGCGCAGTGAACGGCTCGTCGAGAATCCAGATGGCCGGGGCCGGCAGGTACAGGCGCGCCAGCGCCACCCGACGCTGCTGGCCGGCTGACAGGGTATGGCACGGCACATCTTCAAAGCCGCGCAGGCCCACTTGCTCCAGCGCCTGCCACAGCGCAGCGCTGTCGGCGCGCTGTTTGAGGGCACACAGCCAGGCGAGGTTTTCCAGTGGGGTCAGCACGTCCTTGATGCCGGCGGCATGACCGATCCACAACAGATGGCGAGCCAGTTGTGCCCGCTGGCCGCTCAAGGGCTGGCCATTGAGGCGCACTTCTCCGTCAGCGGCAGGCATCAGGCCACACAGCAAGCGCAGCAGGCTGGTCTTGCCGCTGCCGTTGGGACCACTGACCTGCAGCATGTCGCCCGTCGCCAGGTGCAGGTCGAGATGCTCGAACAGCAACCGCCCGTCACGTTCGCAGCTCAGGTCGCAGGCTTGCAGGGTTACAGTCATGGCGTGAGCCCGTGGGTCGAGAGAAAAATGCACGTTCAAGTCAGCCTTGAAACGGCCGTTACACTGGTGCAACTTGATGGCAAAACCGGCAAAAAGGGCCGGCATTATACATGGGCGTTCTGCTCCCAAGAGGTCTAATTCAATTGGTTGCAGCTCAATGACAGGTGACATCTCTCAGGTTCCTCCCGCCAATCCTGCGCTGGCACAACTACGCGGCGGCGCGGCTGCAGGTCAGGTCATGACGCTGTTCAATGCCGCTGCCAACCTGATTGGCGACGGCCAGACCGCCGAAGCTCAGGTCATCAGCCTCAAGCAGGTCGACCAGCAGTTCCAGATGCTGTTGCGCCTGAACCTGGCCAATGGCACCCAGACCAGCGTAGCGGTCAGCAGCAGCGTGCCATTGACGCCCGGCACCCTGTTTCAGGTGATGCAGGCATCGCCCAATCAGTTGCTGATGTCGTTGCAGCAAGTCAATGCCGCGATGAATAACGTGACCACCGAGCTGGACAGCCAACAAGTGCCGCCCGGAACCCTGTTACAGGGCAAGGTGATGACCAGCCAGGTGGTGAGCCAGGCGTTCAATCAAATGACCGGCGCCGCGCAGCCGGCGCACGCGCAGAACAATGCAGCCTCGCCTTCCACGGCGTATCGCTCGTTGGTGCTACTGCTCAATACACCGCTGGCCGGTACCACGATCAGCGTCGACAGCCCGCAGGCCTTGACCATCGGCAGCCTGCTCAGCGCACGGGTGCAGGGCAATCAGGCGCTGAGCTTTGTGCCACTGCCCGGTGGCCTCGATCAATTGGCGGTGGCTCAGCAACTGGGCGTGCAACAAAGCCGCCAGGGCTCGCTGGAGACGCTGATCGGCGCGCTGCAAAACCTGCCAGCAACCTCAAGCAATCCGGCGTTGCAGGCCAGCATCGATCAGTTGCTGGCCGAGCTGCCCGACGTTCAGCAACTGAGCAACGTGCGCGGCCTGATGCAGGCGTTCAATGCCAGTGGACTATTCATGGAAGCACGCTTGCTGGCCGGGCAGAATCTGCAACAGGTGCCCGACCTGAAGGCCAACCTGATGCGCCTGATCGCGCAGTTGTTGCCGGGCCTGCCGGACAATACCTCGTATGACGCAGTGGCCGCGTCCAATACCCTGGCGCGGGTGATGCCCACTGCGATTCGCAATGCACTGGGTACCCTGGGCCTGGTGGCGGCACGCAGCGTGCCGGACAGCTTCCCCCTGTCCTCGCGCAACGTCTTGACCGGCGAAACGGACGATCTGGAAATACTGCTCAAGCTTGCAGCCGCCGCGGTGTCACGCTTGCAAAGTCATCAACTGGGCGCGCTGGAACAGACCCGCACCCTGGCCGACGGCACCCAGGTCACCACCTGGCAACTGGAAGTGCCGACGCGCCATGCCCACGACATCGTGCCCTTGCAGGTCAAGGTACAACGCGAGGAGTCAGCGCCGGATGAGTCGGCAGCTGGCCAGAAGGGTGAAGATAAAGAGCCACAGCGCGAACAGTTGTGGAGCATCAACCTGGCGTTCGATCTGGAGCCGCTGGGCCCGCTGCAAGTGCATGCCAGGCTGGTGCGCGGCACGCTGTCCAGCGAACTGTGGGCAGAACGTGAAGCCAGCGCCGGGCTGATCGAACGTGAGCTGGGCCATTTGCGCGAGCGCCTGGTGGCTTGCGGACTGAGCGTCGGCGAACTGGCCTGCAACCACGGCGCGGCCCCGCAAGGTGCGCGCACCTCTCTTGAACAACGCTGGATCGACGAGAACGCCTGATGAACCCCACCGACCTTGCCGCCCCGCGCCAGGCCATCGCGCTGACCTACGACGGCCAGCAGGCACCGACCCTGAGCGCCAAGGGCGACGACCGACTGGCCGAGGAAATCCTCGCCATCGCCCGCGAACACGAAGTGCCGATCTATGAGAATGCCGAACTGGTCAGCCTGCTGGCCCGCCTGGAACTGGGTGACAGCATTCCGCAGGCGCTGTACCTGAGCATCGCCGAAATCATCGCCTTTGCCTGGCACCTGAAAGGTAAATACCCCGTAGGGATGGGGCCTGATGATCCGCCGATCGAGAAAGACATCACCCCGAAATGGTAACCCGGCCGGTCCTACGAGGTAGGCGTACCAGCTGTCAGAGCTTGTTGTTATGCCGGTGCAGTTTGCTGACCAGTTGCGCTTCGGCCTGGGTCAGGCCGCAGGACTGGGTCAGTTCCTCGACACTGGCGCCCATGCCGACCAGGCGCGCGGCCTGGGCGAAGGTCAGGGTCGAGGGGTCGCGCTGCTCCAGCGAGGTGATCTTGTCGGGCAGCAAGGCCACCATCGCACGCAGGTCGTGCAATTCTTCGCCCATGCGCACGGTGCCGGCCTGGAAGTTGTCGACGCGACGAGCCAGGTCGCGCATGCGCTGTTCGCGCGCGCTACTGACCTTGTCGCGTTCGGCATCCAGACGGCGCTGACGCTTGATGTGGCTCGTGAGCATCAACAGGGTAAAGACCCATAGAATGCCCAGAACGATGACGGCGGCCTCAAGCATCGGTCAGATGTTCTCCAGTTCGGACCACTCTTCTTCCGTCATCATTTTGTCCAGCTCGACCAGAATCAGCAGTTCGCCGTTCTTGTTGCACACGCCCTGGATGAACTTGGCCGACTCGTCGTTGCCCACGTTTGGCGCGGTTTCGACTTCCGACTGACGCAGGTAAACCACCTCGGCAACGCTGTCGACCAGAATGCCGACCACTTGCTTGTCGGCCTCGATGATCACGATGCGGGTGTTGTCGCTGACTTCAACCGGCGGCAGGCCGAAGCGCTGGCGGGTGTCGATCACGGTGACCACGTTGCCGCGCAGGTTGATGATGCCCAGCACGTAGCTTGGCGCACCCGGAACCGGAGCGATCTCGGTGTAGCGCAGCACTTCCTGGACCTGCATTACGTTGATGCCGTACGACTCGTTGTCGAGACGGAAGGTAACCCACTGCAGGATAGGATCTTCGGAACCCTGTGCAGACGACTTGTTCATGCTTGCAACCCCTCAGGTGTGTGCTGTTCAGGCGGCGCAAGGCGCGACGCCCGATGATTTATCTTTTCTTGTCGAGCCGCTTGACCGCGCCACTGGCAATCAGCTCGGCCAACTCGGCCACGTCCACCAGCGCACACATATGCTCGATCACCGTCCCGGCAAGCCAGGGCCTGTGACCGCGTTGGGCGCGCCATTTGATCTCGTTGGGGTCCAGGCGCAGCGAGCGGCTGACCTGATGCACTGCCAAGCCCCATTCATAGCCCTGAACCGAGATCACGTATTGCAGTCCCTGGCGAAAATCGTCGCGGTAACGCTCCGGCATGATCCAGCGTGCCGTGTCGAGCACCTTCAGGTTGCCCGCCTGGCACGGCAGGATGCCTAGAAACCAGTCCGGCTGGCCGAACAGCGGTGTCAACTCCTGGCCATCCAGCGGGTAAATCGCCCCCAGGCACACCAGGGGAACGGCCAGGGTCAGGCCGGCCACATCGAACAACAGGCATTCAAAGGGTTCTGCGGCCCAGTCCGGGCGCTGACTGCCGGCCGGTGGCGGCGGTACGATCAGGCCCAGCGGTTTGTTCAATTCAGCGACCGGCTCGACCAGCGTCAGCACAGGCTCTTCAATGACCGGTGCGACAACGGGTACGGTTTCGACCGGGACCTCGACCACGACCGCAACCGGGGCCGGAACCTGCACAGGCGCAACCACGGCCAGCGCCAGCGGCTTGCGCGCCGGCATCAAGGCATCGCGGGCCTGTTCTTCGAGCACGGCCGCCTGAAATTCGTCAATCGTAGTGGCCGGTTCCAACGGTTCAAGGGCCAGCGGCGCCTCTTCGGTGGCATCCTGAAGCAAGGCATCGAGGTACGATTGCAGTGCCAGTTGCGGCCGGGTTGCGATATCTACGGGACGGATCATGTCAGGCCACCTGCGCGGTCAGTTGCTCGGCGAGCAGGTGTTTAAGCAGCGCCCGGTAAGCCAGTACGCCACGGCTCTTGCTGTCGTTCTGCGACGGCGTGACGCCGGCCCGGCTGGCATCGCGCAGACGCGTGTCGACCGGTACATACGCTTTCCAGACATGATCGGGAAACGAATCGCGCAACAGTTTCAGTGTGCCCATCGAGGCCTGGGTACGCCGGTCGAACAAGGTCGGCACAATGGTGTAGGGCAAAGGGGTCTTGCGTGAACGGTTGATCATCGCCAGGGTATTGACCATACGCTCCAGCCCCTTGACCGCCAGAAATTCGGTCTGCACCGGGATCACCAGTTGCTGGCTGGCCGCCAGTGCGTTGACCATCAACACCCCTAGTAACGGCGGGCTGTCGATCAAGGCATAGTCAAAATCCTGCCACAGCTGCGCCAGGCTTTTCGCAATCACCAGGCCCAGGCCGTTCTGCCCCGGTGACTGGCGCTCCAGCGTGGCCAGTGCGGTGCTGGAAGGCATCAGGGAAATACGTTGATCGCTGGTCGGCAGCAGCAACTGGCCGGGCAAGTCTTGTGGCACTGCGCCCTTGTTCAGGAACAGGTCGAAAGCACTGTGCTCCAGCGCATCGGGGTCGTACCCGAAATAACTGGTCATCGAGCCGTGCGGGTCGAGATCGACCACGACCACGCGCTTGCCCGAGTCGGCCAGCAACCCGGCCAGAGCAATGGTCGTGGTGGTCTTACCGACCCCACCTTTCTGATTGGCGACTGCCCAGACTCTCATTCGGTTATTTCCTTGCGCACGCCCACTCCCCTACCGGCGATCGTCTAGCGAGCAGGTGACGGAGAATTGACAGCATTGTTGCCTGACGGCGGTCTTGCCGGTGCCGGTGCAGTTTGTGTGCCAGCACGACGTAACGCCGCGTCCGGCTGAGCATTGGCCGAGCCACTGCTGGTCAGGCTGCGACGTACATCCAGATTGCGTGAAATCACCAGCACTACCCGACGGTTTGCGGCACGGCCCTGAGCCGTTGAATTGGCCGCAATGGGTTGAAATTCGGCATAGCCGACCGACGCCATGCGCGCAGGATTGACGCCGTACATGGCCAGCAGGCGCACGATGCTTGCAGCGCGCGACGAAGACAATTCCCAGTTGGTCGGAAACTGCGCGGTATTGATGGGTTGATTGTCGGTAAAGCCTTCGACGTGAATCGGGTTATCGAAGCGTTTGACGATGGTGGCAACCCTGTCGATGATGCCAAACGCCCGATTGCTGGGCATGGCGTCACCGCTGCCGAACAGCAGGCTGGAGTTGAGTTCGATCTCGATCCACAGCTCGTTGCCGCGTACGGTCATCTGGTCGGAACTGATCAGGTCGCCAAAACCTGCGCGCACTTCATCGGCGATGGTTTTCAGCGGGTCGACACTGTTCTGGCCAATACCGGCGTCGGTTTCTTCGCTGTCCTTGAGCAACGGCTGGGCCGGCTTGACGGTCTGCGGGCGCTGTTCACCGACCGGAATCGGCTGGATGGTGCGCTCGGGGTCGTTGAAGACCCCGACCAATGCCTGGGACAGAATCTTGTACTTGCCCTCGTTGAGCGACGAGATCGAATACATCACCACGAAAAAGGCGAACAACAGCGTAATGAAGTCGGCGTAAGAGACCAGCCAGCGTTCATGGTTTTCATGTTCTTCGCGGGGGCGGCGACGGGCCATGACGGCTACTCCATGAAGCCTTGCAGCTTGAGTTCGATGGAGCGCGGGTTCTCGCCTTCGGCAATCGACAGCAGGCCTTCCAGGAGCATTTCCCGATAGCGCGATTGACGCAGGGCAATGGCCTTGAGCTTGTTGGCGACCGGCAACAGAAACAGGTTGGCGCTGGCCACGCCGTAGATCGTGGCGACGAACGCCACGGCAATACCGCTGCCCAACTGGCTGGGGTCGGCCAGATTGCCCATGACATGGATCAGGCCCATGACCGCACCGATGATGCCGATGGTCGGCGCATAACCGCCCATGCCTTCGTAAACCTTGGCAGCCTGGATATCGCGGGTTTCCTGGGTGATGAAGTCCACTTCCAGAATACCGCGGATCGACTCGGGCTCGGCACCGTCGACCAGCAGTTGCAGGCCCTTGCGCGCATAGGCATCCGGCTCGGTATCGGCAATCGCCTCAAGGCCCAGCAAGCCTTCCTTGCGCGCCGTCAGGCTCCAGCCGATGATCCGGTCGATGCCGCCAGACAAGTCGATGCGCGGCGGGAACAGAATCCACGGAAAAATCTGCATGGCGCGCTTGAACGCACTCATCGGCGACTGAATCAGCGAAGCCGCCAGCGTACCGCCCAGCACGATCAGCGCCGCCGGGCCGTTGAGCAACGCACCGGCGTGGCCACCTTCGAGAAAGTTGCCGCCAACAATGGCGATCAGCGCCAGAATCAGCCCGATAAGGCTCAGAATATCCATTACAGACAGGCCTCGACCAGGTGCCGGCCGATGTCATCCAGGCTGTAGACCGCATCGGCCAGATCCGCCTTGACGATGGCCATGGGCATGCCATAGATCACACAACTGGCTTCGTCCTGCGCCCAGACATTACTGCCGCTCTGCTTGAGCATGCGCGCGCCTTCGCGACCGTCGGCGCCCATGCCGGTCAGCACCACCGCCAGCACTTTGTCGCCATAGGTCTTGGCCGCCGACCCGAAGGTGATGTCCACGCACGGCTTGTAGTTGAGGCGTTCGTCGCCGGGCAGGATTTTCACCGCGCCACGGGCATCGATCATCATCTGTTTGCCGCCAGGTGCCAGCAATGCCAGACCCGGACGCAGCAGGTCGCCGTCTTCGGCTTCCTTGACGCTGATCCTGCACAGTTTGTCGAGGCGCTCGGCGAAGGCCTTGGTGAAGGCAGCCGGCATGTGCTGGATCAGCACGATAGGCGCCGGAAAGTTGGCGGGCAATTGCGTTAGAACACGCTGCAGCGCCACCGGACCACCGGTCGAGGTGCCGATAGCCACCAGCTTGTAGGATTTGCGCCGCGGCGTCGGCGAATGATGTGCCGGTGCCGCGTGCGCAGTGGCGGCAGGCGCCGGTGTGCGTGTCGGCAGAGGCCGGGCCGGCGCAGGACTGGGCGCGGGCGCAGGGCGGCGCAGGCTGCTGGTGCCCAACGGACTTGTGGTTGTAGCAGGCGCAGGCGTCGGTGCCGGCGTCGAGCCGCTGAAACGACGGTTGCTGCGCGCAATACTGTTGATCTTCTCGCACAGCAACTGACGAACTTTGTCTGGGTTGCGCGAGATATCTTCAAAATTTTTCGGCAAAAAGTCGACCGCACCGGCATCCAGGGCATCGAGGGTGACTCGTGCGCCTTCATGGGTCAGTGAGGAGAACATCAAAACCGGGGTAGGAATGCGCTGCATGATGTGGCGCACCGAGGTAATGCCATCCATCATCGGCATTTCGTAATCCATGGTGATCACATCAGGCTTGAGTGCCAGAGCCTGTTCAATGGCTTCCTTACCATTGGTGGCAGTACCGACCACTTGAATCTGTGGGTCCGAAGACAGGATTTCCGTAACTCGGCGGCGGAAAAAACCGGAATCATCCACCACCAGGACCTTGACTGCCATAAACACTCCAATAGGCGCCCGGGGCCGCATCAGCGGCCCCGGCACCAGAATCAAATCCGCCGCGAGGCGTAACGCTTGAGCATGCTCGGAACGTCC
>NZ_BAAILM010000030.1:47582-80696 GCF_054589175.1 Pseudomonas sp. 3A(2025)
TCACCGGTAATGGTGGCGCCCGACATGCCCGGCGTACCTTGCAGCATCTTGCCCAGCGGCTTGATGACCACTTCTTCCTGACCGACCAACTGGTCGACCACAAAGCCGATACGCTGAGTGCCCACCGTCAGGATCACCACGTGGCCTTCACGTTGTTCTTCATAGGCGGCCGAACGGATCAGCCAGCGCTTGAGGTAAAACAGCGGCAAGGCCTTGTCGCGCACGATCACCACTTCCTGGCCATCGACGACGTTGGTGGTCGACAGGTCGAGGTGGAAGATCTCGTTGACGTTGACCAGCGGGAAGGCAAAGGCCTGGTCGGCCAGCATGACCATCAGCGTCGGCATGATTGCCAGCGTCAGCGGCACCTTGATGACGATCTTGGAGCCCTGACCCTTGGTCGAGTAGATGTTGATCGAGCCGTTGAGCTGGGAAATCTTGGTTTTCACCACGTCCATGCCCACACCGCGTCCCGACACATCGGAAATCTCGGTCTTGGTCGAGAACCCCGGCGCGAAGATCAGGTTGTAGCAGTCGGTGTCGCTCAGGCGGTCGGCCGCATCCTTGTCCATCACACCGCGCTTGACGGCGATGGCACGCAGCACTGCCGGGTCCATGCCCTTGCCGTCGTCGGAGATCGACAACAGGATATGGTCGCCCTCTTGCTCGGCAGACAGAACCACCTTGCCGCCGCGAGGCTTGCCGGAGGCTTCACGCTCTTCGGGGGTTTCCACACCGTGGTCCACCGCGTTACGCACCAAGTGGACCAGCGGGTCGGCCAGCGCCTCGACGAGGTTCTTGTCGAGGTCGGTTTCTTCGCCGACCAGCTCCAGGTTGATTTCTTTCTTGAGCTGCCGCGCCAGGTCGCGAACCAGTCGCGGGAAGCGACCGAAGACCTTCTTGATCGGCTGCATGCGCGTCTTCATGACCGCGGTTTGCAGGTCGGCCGTCACCACATCGAGGTTGGACACCGCCTTGGACATGGCTTCGTTGCCGCTGTTGAGCCCCAGGCGCACCAGACGGTTACGCACCAGTACCAGCTCGCCGACCATGTTCATGATCTCGTCCAGGCGCGCAGTATCGACGCGCACCGTGGTTTCGGACTCGACCGCAGCCGGTTTTTCCGCAGCGGCAGGGGCCGCACGGGCGGGCGCGGGAGCCGGTGCCGCAGAACGTGCGGCAGGCGCAGCAGCAGGCTTGGCAACCGGTGCCGCAGCCGCCGCCGGAGCAGCAGCTTTGGCCACTGGCGCAGGCGCTGCAGACACGGCCGCAGCCACTGCATCCGGCTCGAACTTGCCCTTGCCATGCAACTGGTCGAGCAGGTTTTCGAATTCGTGTTCGGTGATTTCGTCCGAAGCCGGCTTGGTTTCGGGCTTTGTTTCAGCCTTGGCAATCGCGACAGCCGGGGCGCTGGCAGCCACGGGCGTAGCCTTGTCAGCGTCGAACGAGCCTTTGCCGTGCAACTGGTCGAGCAGCGCTTCGAACTCGTCGTCGGTGATTTCGTCGCTTGCCGGTACAGGCGCCGAGACGGGCGCAGGCGCAGCACTGGCCGTCGATGCAGAAGCCACACTGGCGTCGAACGAACCCTTGCCATGCAACTGATCGAGCAGTGCTTCAAATTCGTGATCGGTGATTTCATCGCTGGCCGGCACAGGCACTTGCGGCGCAGGTGCCGGCGCTGACGCAGCCACCGCATCGGACTTGGCACCATGCAGCGAATCGAGCAGGCGCTCGAACTCGTCGTCAGTGATTTCATCGTCTGGCGCCGGTGCTTCAGGCTCTGCAACGGCGGCCACGGGCGCAGCAGCCACAGGTTCCGGCGCAGCAGGCGCCTCGTCGGCAGCCTGCGGGTCGGCCAGACGTGCCAGTGCCGCCAGCAATTCGGGGGTGGCAGGCGTAACGTCGCTACGCTCGCGCACCTGGCCGAACATGCTGTTGACGGTGTCCAGTGCCTCGAGGACCACGTCCATCAATTCAGAGTCTACGCGCCGCTCACCCTTGCGCAGGATGTCGAACACGTTCTCGGCAATGTGGCAGCACTCCACCAGCTCATGCAGCTGGAGGAAGCCGGCGCCCCCTTTAACAGTGTGAAAACCGCGAAAAATTGCGTTGAGCAAGTCTGCGTCATCGGGTCGACTTTCAAGCTCGACCAGCTGTTCGGACAATTGCTCGAGAATCTCGCCGGCCTCTACCAGAAAATCCTGAAGGATCTCTTCATCGGCGCCGAAGCTCATGGGGGTGCTCCCTAAAATTAACCGTCAAGACCTAGAAGCCGAGGCTCGATAACAAGTCGTCCACATCATCCTGACCGGAAACGACATCTTCCCGTTTATCGGCATGAATTTGCGGACCTTCACCTTGGGCGAGATTTTTTTTCGGATTATTTTCCGCCAACAGTGCTTCACGATCATGTTCGATGCCGGCAAAGCGATCGACATGGCTGGCCATCAACACCAGCTTGAGCAAATTGCTCTCAACCTCCGTGACCAGTTGCGTGACACGCTTGATCACTTGACCGGTCAGGTCCTGGTAGTCCTGAGCAAGCAGAATATCGTTGAGGTTGGTCGCCACGCTGTGGCTTTCCTTTTCGGTTCGAGAAAGAAAGCTCTCAACGCGCTTGGCCAGCTCGCGAAACTCTGCGGCACCGATCTCGCGGCGCATCAGACGCCCCCAATCGGCACTCAAGGTCTTGGCATCGTCGCTGAGGCTGTTCATCAACGGCGTGCTTTGCTCCACCAGGTCCATGGTGCGGTTGGCCGCACCTTCGGTCAGGCGCACAACATACGACAAGCGCTCGGTGGCGTCCGTGATCTGCGACACCTCTTCGGCTTGCGGCATATGCGGATCGATCTGGAAGTTGACGATCGCACTGTGCAATTCGCGCGTCAGCTTGCCCACTTCCTGATACAGGCCGCGGTCGCGGGTCTGGTTGAGCTCATGGATCAATTGCACTGCATCGCCGAACTTGCCTTTTTCAAGGCTGGCGACGAGCTCATGCGCATGTCTCTTCAGGGTCGACTCGAAGTCACCCAGTGAATCGTTGTTGTCCATAGCGCCCTCGCGGCATGCATCAGCTATTGACGCGCTCGAAGATCTTTTCGATCTTTTCTTGCAGTACCTGGGCGGTGAAAGGCTTTACCACATAGCCATTAACACCGGCCTGGGCTGCCTCGATGATCTGCTCGCGCTTGGCCTCGGCGGTCACCATCAATACCGGGATGTTCTTCAGACGTTCGTCCTGGCGCACCTGACGCAACAGGTCGATGCCGGACATGCCGGGCATGTTCCAGTCGGTGACCAGAAAATCGAAACCGCCGCTTTGCAGCATCGGCAGCGCGGTCAGGCCATCATCGGCTTCCGAGGTGTTGGTGAACCCCAGATCACGCAACAGGTTTTTTATGATCCGCCGCATCGTTGAGAAATCATCAACGATGAGGATTTTCATGTTCTTGTCCAATTCGACCTCCAAGCAGTCCTGAACGAGCCCGGCTCCCGGACCCGCTGTTCACTCAATACTGGCACAGCACATTACTGACCGTTTGCAGCCTTCACATACCGGGCACATGGACACGGCCAAAGCGCCTGAAACAGCTCCCCCAAGGGTTTGCTGACAGGCTCCTGCCTTGTCTGGGTACTCGACACATGACGCCTTGCACAGCCGGTCAGCGCGCGCGCCACTCCCCCAAACGCCCTCGCAAACGCGCGGCGCACTGGCTGTGTAACTGGCTAACCCGTGATTCGCTGACCCCCAGGACCTCACCGATCTCCTTGAGGTTCAGCTCTTCGTCATAATACAGCGCCAACACCAGACGCTCACGCTCCGGCAGATTGGCGATGGCATCGGCCAGCGCGGCCTGGAAGCGCTCGTCTTCAAGGTCCCGCGACGGCTCCAGCGAAGCGCTGGCGCCATCCTCGTGCAACCCGTCATGCTCGCCGTCCTGCAAAAGGTCGTCGAAGCTGAACAGGCGGCTGCCCAAGGTGTCGTTCAAGATAGCGTAATAATCATCCAGACTTAACTGGAGTTCGGCAGCAATCTCATGATCTTTAGCGTCGCGGCCGGTTTTTGCTTCGATGCTGCGGATCGCGTCACTGACCATACGGGTATTTCGGTGCACCGAACGCGGCGCCCAGTCACCTTTGCGCACCTCGTCGAGCATCGCGCCGCGAATGCGAATACCGGCATAAGTCTCGAAACTGGCGCCTTTGCTCGAATCGTATTTGGTCGACACTTCCAGCAGGCCGATCATACCGGCCTGGATCAGATCTTCCACCTGCACACTGGCGGGCAACCGTGCCAGCAGGTGATAGGCAATACGCTTGACCAACGGCGCATAGCGCTCGATCAGTTCGTACTGCGAATTCCTGGAAGCCTTGCTGTACATCTGATAACCGCTGGCTGTCATTGAACAGGTCCCGCTGCGCTGGTCTGGTGAACAAGCCGTTCGACGAAGAACTCAAGGTGCCCGCGCGGGTTGGCCGGCAGAGGCCAGGTATCGACCTTCTGGGCAATGGCCTTGAACGCCAGAGCGCACTTGGAACGCGGGAATGCTTCGTAGACGGCGCGCTGTTTCTGCACGGCCTTGCGTACGCACTCATCATAGGGAACGGCGCCGACGTACTGCAGAGCCACATCAAGGAAACGGTCGGTAACCTTGGTCAGTTTGGCAAACAGGTTGCGTCCTTCCTGGGGGCTTTGGGCCATATTGGCCAAAACCCGAAAGCGGTTCATGCCGTAATCGCGATTGAGCAGTTTGATCAGGGCATAGGCATCGGTGATCGAGGTCGGTTCGTCGCACACCACCAGCAGCACTTCCTGCGCTGCGCGCACGAAACTGACCACCGATTCGCCAATGCCGGCCGCGGTGTCGATGACCAGTACATCGAGGTTGTCGCCAATCTCGCTGAACGCCTGGATCAGGCCGGCATGCTGGGCAGGCGCCAGATGCACCATGCTCTGGGTACCGGAGGCGGCCGGCACGATGCGCACACCGCCAGGACCCTGCAACAGCACATCGCGCAGCTCGCAGCGGCCTTCGATGACATCGGCCAGGGTGTGCTTGGGAGTCAGGCCCAGCAGGACATCGACATTGGCCAGGCCAAGGTCGGCATCGAGCAGCATGACGCGTCGCCCAAGCTCGGCCAGCGCCAGTGAGAGATTCACTGACACGTTGGTCTTGCCGACGCCACCTTTGCCGCCGGTCACGGCGATAACCTGTACGGGATGCATGCTGCCCATGTTATTTCATTACCTTGTCATGCGTAGACCGAAACCACATTACGGACTGCACGTTCGCGGACGAACAATGCCTGGCAGACCAGAGATGCAGGGACTTTCCAATCGTTTCCATCAATTACCCCACCTGCTTGCCAGGGGTGTGATACAGGTCGGCGAACATATCGGCCATGGCCTCTTCGCTCGGCTCATCCTGCATCTGCACACTGACTGCCCGGCTCACCAACTGGTGACGACGCGGCAAATGCAGATCATCAGGAATACGTGGCCCATCGGTCAGATAGGCCACGGGCAATTCGTGACTGATTGCAAGACTCAGCACTTCGCCAAGGCTTGCGGTTTCATCCAGCTTGGTCAGGATGCAGCCGGCCAGGCCACAGCGCTTGTAGCTGTGATAGGCCGCCGTCAGCACCTGCTTCTGGCTGGTAGTGCCCAGCACCAGGTAGTTACGTGAACGAATCCCGCGCCCGGCCAGGCTTTCCAGTTGCAGGCGCAGCGCCGGGTCGCTGGCTTGCAGGCCGGCGGTGTCGATCAGCACGACGCGCTTGCGAATCAACGGTTCCAGTGCCTGGGCCAGCGACTGGCCCGGGTCGACGTGGGTGACCGGTACATTGAGAATCCGCCCCAGGGTCTTGAGCTGTTCCTGGGCGCCAATGCGAAAACTGTCCATGCTCACCAGTGCGATGTTCTGCGCGCCGTACTTGAGCACATAACGCGCCGCCAGCTTGGCCAGGGTGGTGGTCTTGCCCATGCCGGCAGGGCCGACCATGGCAATGACACCGCCCTCTTCCAGCGGCTCGATTTCCGGCACGCTGATCATCCGCGCCAGGTACGCCAGCAGCATGCGCCAGGCCTGCTTGGGGTCTTCGATGTCCGGGATCATGCCCAGCAGGTCGCGCGACAGCGGACCCGACAGGCCGATACGCTGCAAGCGGCGCCACAGGTTGGCCTGCTGCGGGCGACTGCCCTGCATCTGGTTCCAGGCCAGCGAGCCGAGCTGCACTTCGAGCAGCTCGCGCAGGCCGTTGAGTTCCGAGCACATCGATTCGAACACCCGCTGGCCGATTGCGGCTTCGCTGGCGGTCGACAATGGCGGTGGCGCAGCGGGCCGTGGCGGCTCTTCAAGCGTCGGTTCGATGTGCGTGTCGGCGGCGCTGAGCGGCAGGCCGGAGAACAGCTGAAGGTTGTTGTTCGCATCGGTGTCGGTGCGATTTTCAAGTTCGGCCTGGGCCGAGACGATACGCGACTGGGTCTTGCGCAGCTCGTCTTCAAGCTCCATGTTCGGCACGCGCGGCGCCAGGGCGGACAACTTGTAGTCCAGGGCAGCAGTCAGCTCGACGCCACCGGCAATGCGCCGGTTACCGATGATGGCCGCCTCGGCGCCCAGCTCATCGCGAACCAGTTTCATGGCTTGACGCATATCGGCGGCGAAAAATCGCTTAACTTGCATGACTCACTACCTCAGCCGTTGGGCCCGACAGTCGCTACGATGGTGACTTGCTTGTTGTCAGGAATTTCCTGGTAAGCCAGAACATGCATGTTCGGTACAGCCAACCGTCCAAACCTCGACAACATGGCCCGGATGGGGCCTGCTACCAGCAGAATCACTGCCGACCCTTGCATTTCCTGACGCTGGGCGGCTTCGATCAACGAACGCTGGAGCTTCTCGGCCATGCTCGGTTCAAGAAGAACGCCTTCTTCCTGACCCTGACCGGCCTTCTGCAGACTATTGAGCAAGATTTGTTCCAACCTTGGCTCAAGTGTGATGACAGGCAGCTCGGACTCAATTCCTACAATGCTTTGAACGATGGCGCGGCTCAACGCGACACGCACTGCCGCGACCAAAGCGGCGGTATCTTGACTCCTTGACGCATTGTTAGCGATGGCCTCGGCAATCGTACGGATATCACGCACCGGTACATGCTCGGTGAGCAAGGCTTGCAGCACATTGAGCAAACCCGACAACGACAGCACACCCGGCACCAGCTCTTCAGCCAGTTTTGGTGAGCTTTTGGCCAGCAATTGCATCAACTGCTGGACTTCTTCGTGGCCGATCAGCTCATGCGAGTGCTTATAGAGGATCTGGTTGAGGTGGGTCGCCACGACCGTACTGGCATCGACCACGGTGTAGCCCAGCGACTGCGCCTGGCTGCGCTGACTGATTTCGATCCATACCGCTTCCAGACCAAAGGCCGGATCGCGGGCGCTGATACCGTTGAGCGTGCCATAGACCTGACCCGGGTTGATCGCAAGCTCGCGGTCCGGGTAAATCTCGGCCTCGGCCAGAATCACCCCCATCAGCGTCAAACGATAGGCGCTGGGCGCCAGATCGAGGTTGTCGCGAATGTGCACGGTGGGCATCAGAAAGCCCAGTTCCTGAGACAGCTTCTTGCGCACGCCCTTGATCCGCGCCAGCAATTGCCCGCCCTGGTTACGGTCGACCAGCGGAATCAGGCGATAGCCGACTTCCAGGCCAATGATGTCGACCGGCGTGACATCGTCCCAGCCCAGCTCTTTGGAGTCCTGCACGCGACCCGGCGGCGGCAGCAGGTCTTGCTGACGCTGCACCTCGGCCAATGCCACGATTTTGTTCTGCTGGTCGCGACGCCACAGCCAGTAGGCGCCGCCGGATGCGATAAGGCCCAGACCGATAAAGGCAAAGTGCGGCATACCGGGCACCAGGCCCATGACGATCATGATCGCGCCCGAAACACCCAGTGCCTTGTAGGACGTGAACATCTGGCGATTGATCATTTTGCCCATTTCTTCCGAACCGGAAGCACGGGTCACCATGATTGCAGCGGCGGTGGACAACAGCAGTGATGGCAATTGCGCCACCAAACCGTCACCGATGGCCAGCAGGGTATAAACCCGCCCGGCCTCGGCGAAGGGCATACCGTGTTGCAGCATGCCGACCAGCATGCCGCCGATGAGGTTGATGAACAGAATCAACAGGCCGGCGATGGCGTCACCGCGCACGAATTTGCTGGCACCGTCCATCGAACCATAGAACTCGGCCTCGGCGGCGACTTCGGCACGACGGACTTTGGCCTGGTTCTGATCGATCAGGCCGGCGTTGAGGTCGGCGTCGATGGCCATCTGTTTACCGGGCATCGCATCGAGGGTAAACCGCGCGCTGACCTCGGAGATCCGCCCGGCACCCTTGGTGATCACCACGAAGTTGATGATCATCAGAATCGCGAATACCACGATACCGACGACATAGTTGCCGCCGATGACCACTTCACCGAAGGCCTGGATCACCTTGCCCGCTGCGTCGTGACCGTCCTGGCCGTGGAGCATGACCACACGGGTCGAGGCCACGTTCAGTGCCAGGCGCAACAGCGTGGCCACCAGCAGGATGGTCGGGAACACCGAGAAATCCAGCGGCCGCAACGCATACACGCAAACCAGCAGGACCACGATCGACAAGGCGATGTTGAAGGTGAAGAACACATCCAGCAAAAACGGCGGGATGGGCAACATCATCATGGCCAGCAACGCCAACAGCAGCACCGGCACCGCCAGTTGACTGTGATTGCGGCCCAGATTGCGTGCGCCACTGACTAACTGAGATCGATCCACTGATGCCCCACCGCATAGACCAAAACTTTGACGCCATAAGCGTCCTGAATCGACCTACTGCAAAAAGCTGTCCAACTCAGCAAAAACAGCCTGTAGGAGCGAGCTTGCTCGCGATTGGGCGCAAAGCGGCCATAGAGATGAGACGCCACAAATTCACGACTGCTAACGCAGCCGATCGCGACCAAGGTCGCTCCTACGCCTATTCGTCGCGCTGGAGATCCGGGGGGATGCTGATGTCGCCCAGCGGCGTCGGGCGTTTGCCGCGGCCGGCGTGGAACTGGCGGATCTGATAAACGTACGCCAGCACCTGGGCGACGGCCATGTACAGGCCTGCGGGGATTTCTTCTTCGAGTTCGGTGCTGTAGTAGATAGAGCGTGCCAGTGCCGGGGATTCGAGAATCATGACCTCGTGGTGGGCACCGATCTCGCGGATCTTCAGGGCGATCAGGTCCAGCCCCTTGGCCAGCAATTTCGGCGCGCCGCCGTTTTCGGGGTCGTACTTGAGCGCCACGGCAAAGTGCGTCGGGTTGGTGATGATCACGTCGGCTTCGGGAATCGCGGCCATCATGCGCCGGTTGGCCATGTCGTGCTGCAACTGGCGTATGCGCTGCTTGACCTGCGGGTTACCCTCGCTGTTCTTGTGCTCGTCGCGCACCTCCTGCTTGGTCATCAGCAACTTCTTGTGCGACTGGTACAACTGAACCGGCACATCGACGGCAGCGATCAGGATCAGCCCGCAGACAATCCACAGCGTGCTCCAGCCCACCAGTTGCAGGCTATGGATGATCGCCATTTCCAGCGGTTCATGAGAAATGGCGATCAGGTCGTTGCGATCTTTCTTGATGACCACCAGCGCCACGGCAAGAATCACCAGAAACTTGGCAAGCGCCTTGAGCAACTCGACCACCGAGTTGACCGAGAACATGCGCTTGACCCCGGACAACGGATTCATGCGGCTGAACTTGGGCATCAGCGACTTGGTGGCAAACAACCAGCCGCCCAGCATGATGGGGCCGACAAGGGCGGCCACCAGCATGGCGATCATGAACGGCAACACCACGATCATGGCGGTCTGGCCGGTCTTGAGCAGCATGCGCCCCATCCACATCGGGTCCATGAGCATTTCGCGGCTGATCGTGAAGTTCTCACGCATCGCCTCGGCGAGCATCTGCGCCATGCCACCACCGAACATCAACAACCCCACCGCGCCCATCATCATCACCACCAGCGTGGTGAGCTCTTTAGAGCGCGCAACCTGACCTTCGGCCCGACTGTCGCGGACCTTTTTCTCCGTGGGTTCTTCTGTTTTGTCCTGACCGCTCTCGCTTTCTGCCATCTCAGCGGGCCCTCACCAAGTCACGTATTTGCTGCAAGGCCTCGACCGCCATCGGCTGATACTGGCTGAGGATATCGGCCATGCTCATCCACAGGATCACCATGCCCAAGACCAGGGTCATCGGAAAACCGATAGAGAAGATATTAAGCTGCGGCGCTGCACGGGTCATGATGCCGAAGGCCACGTTGATGATCAGCAACGCCGTGACCGCCGGCAATACCAGACGCAAGCCCGAGGCCATGACCCAGCCCAGGCCATTGGCCAGAGTCCAGAAGTTGCCGACCGGCACCCCGCCCCCCACCGGCAGCGTGGTGAAGCTTTCGACCAGCACCTCCAGCACCACCAGATGGCCGTTCATGCCCAGGAACATCAGGGTCACCAGCATGGTGAAGAACTGCCCGACCACCGCCGACGACACACCGTTGGTGGGGTCGACCATCGAGGCAAAGCCCATGCCCATCTGCGTGGCAATGATTTGCCCGGCGACGACAAAAATGTGAAAGAACAACTGCAACGACAGGCCCATGCCCACGCCAATGATGATTTGCTCGCCAATCAACAGCAGCGCACTGAGGTCCAGCGCCTGCACGGGCGGCATCGGCGGCAGCACCGGCGCCACCACGACGGTGATAGCGAAGGCAAAGTACAGGCGCACCCGGCGCGGCACCAGGGTGGTGCCAATGATCGGCATGGTCATCAACACCGCAACGATGCGAAACATCGGCAGCATGAAACTGGCCACCCAGGTACTGATCTGGGTGTCGGTCAGGGCGAGCATTGGCTCCATCGAGCGTTAGCCGATCACGGTCGGTATGCTGTTGTACAGATTCAGCACGTAGTCCATGAACACACTCAACAACCAGGGGCCAGCGACGATCAGGGTCAGCAGCATGACGATCAGGCGCGGCAGAAAGCTCAAGGTCTGTTCGTTGATCTGCGTGGCGGCCTGAAACATCGCCACGATCAGACCGCAAATCAGGCTGGGCACCACCAGAATGGCGACCAGCACAGTGGTCAGCCACAAGGCCTCACGGAACAGGTCGACCGCAACTTCAGGGGTCATTGGACAGGCTCCTCGTCAAAGCAGCGTATTGAAAGCGCTGTCATACACCACCGAAACTGCCGGCCAGCGTCCCGACAATCAATGCCCAGCCGTCCACCAGCACGAACAGCATGATTTTGAACGGCAACGAAATGATCAGTGGCGAGAGCATCATCATACCCATGGCCATCAGCACACTGGCCACTACCATGTCGATGATCAGAAATGGAATGAAGATCATGAAGCCGATCTGGAACGCGGTCTTGAGTTCGGAGATCACGAAGGCCGGCACGATGATGGTCAGCGGCGCAGCTTCCGGGGTCTGGATGTCGGTGCGCTTGGACAGGCGCATGAACAGTTCGAGGTCGCTGGTGCGGGTCTGTGCCAGCATGAAATCCTTGACCGGCACCTGAGCCTTGGCCAGCGCATCCTGGGCACTCATGGTTTCCGCCAGATAAGGCTGCAAGGCATCGCGATTCACCCGCTCGTACACAGGCGTCATGATGAACATGGTCAGGAACAGGGTCATGCCGATCAACACCTGGTTGGACGGTGTCTGTTGCAGGCCCAGCGCCTGTCGCAAGATCGAGAAGACCACGATGATGCGGGTAAAACTGGTCATCAGAATGACGAACGCCGGAATGAAACTCAGCGCCGTCATGATCATCAGGATCTGCAGGCTGACCGAGTATTCCTGCTGGCCATTGGCGCCATTAGACAGGGTAATCGCCGGGATCGACAACGGGTCGGCCGCCAGCGCCAGCGGCGCCGCCATCCCCAACAGCAGCACTATCAGCAAACGCAGCATGCCCATTACGTCTTGTCCTTATCCTTGCCCATCAGCTCCAGCAGACGCTGGGCGAATTCCGGCGTGGCCGGCTGGCGGACAGGAACGTCCACCGCCTCACTGAGCACATGCAGCGGCGTGATGCGCCCAGGCGTGACGCCCAGCAGAATCTGCTCTTTGCCGATCTGCACCAGCACCAGCCGGTCACGCGGCCCGAGCGCACGCGAGCCGACCAGCTCGATGACCTGCTGATTGCCCAGGGCACCGCCCTGAACCTTGCGCGCCACCCAGGCGAGCAAAAAGATCAGACCGATGACCAGCAGCAGGCCCAACACCAGCTGCAGCAATTGCCCGCCCATGCCACCCGACAGCGCGCTGCCGACCTGGGCCACAGGCGCTGCCGCCGTCGCCCCCGACGTGGCCGGCTCGCTGGCAACGGCCATCAACGGCATGAGCCACACCGCACAGAGCAAACGCTTCACTTAGCGCAGCTTCTTGATACGTTCGCTCGGACTGATGACGTCTGTCAGGCGAATACCGAACTTCTCGTTGACCACGACCACTTCACCGTGGGCGATGAGGGTGCCGTTGACCAATACATCCAGCGGCTCGCCCGCCAGGCGATCCAGCTCGATCACCGAACCCTGGTTGAGCTGCAGCAGGTTGCGAATACTGATATCGGTGCTGCCCACTTCCATGGAAATCGACACCGGAATATCCAGAATCACATCCAGGTTTGGACCATCGAGGGTCACCTGCGCGGAGTTTTTCGGCACGCCCCCAAACTCTTCCATCGACATGCGGTTAGCGCTGGGCTTGCGCGCAGCGTCGGCAGCCAGCAAGGCGTCGATATCTGCCTGACCATCGCCGGCCTCGCCCAGTGCTGCAGCCCACTCATCGGCCAGTGCCTGATCTTCAGCAGACGTCATTTCGTTATCATCAGCCATCGGTTGTCCTCTGCGGGCAGTCTTTCAATTAGGCAATAAACAGGGGTTCAGCGCGACCGTACAGATCAGCGCCGCTCTATGGGTTCGATGATCTGCAAGGCCAGGTTGCCTTTGTGCGAGCCCAGCTTGACCTTGAACGAAGGCACGCCATTGGCGCGCATCACCAGGTTGTCATCCAGGTCTACCGGAATGACGTCGCCAGGCTGCATGTGCAGAATGTCGCGCAACAGCAACTGTCGATTGGCGACTGTCGTGGTCACCGGCACCGACACATCGAGCACGTCTTCCTTGAGCGCCTTGACCCAGCGCTCGTCCTGATCGTCCAGATCGGACTGGAAACCGGCATCGAGCATTTCGCGGATCGGCTCGATCATCGAGTACGGCATGGTCACGTGCAGGTCGCCACCACCGCCATCGAGTTCGATATGGAAAGTGGAAATCACCACCGCCTCGCTGGGGCCGACGATGTTGGCCATGGCCGGGTTGACTTCGGAGTTGATGTACTCGAAGTTGACTTCCATGATCGCCTGCCAGGCTTCCTTGAGGTCGACGAAAGCCTGGTCCAGCACCATGCGCACCACGCGCAATTCGGTGGGGGTGAATTCACGCCCTTCGATCTTGGCGTGACGCCCGTCGCCGCCAAAGAAGTTGTCCACCAGCTTGAACACCAGCTTGGCGTCGAGGATGAACAGCGCGGTGCCGCGCAGCGGCTTGATCTTGGCCAGGTTAAGGCTGGTGGGTACGTACAGCGAATGCACGTACTCGCCGAATTTCATCACCTGCACGCCACCCACTGCCACGTCCGCCGAGCGGCGCAACAGGTTGAACATGCTGATGCGGGTGTAGCGGGCGAACCGCTCGTTGATCATTTCCAGGGTCGGCATGCGCCCACGGACGATCCGGTCCTGACTGGTCAGGTCGTACGTCTTGACGGTGCCGGGTTCGGCAACGTTGTCGGTATCGACCATGCCATCGTCCACGCCATGCAACAGCGCGTCGATTTCATCCTGGGACAGCAGGTCTTGCACGGCCATGTCGTGGATCCTACTGCAATACGAAGTTAGTGAAGAGCAACTGTTCGACGACCGTCTTGCCGAGCTCTTTTTGAGCCACTTCCTGAATGCTGGCCGTCGCCTTCTGGCGCAGCATTTCCATGCCGATCGGCGTGGTCAGCGAATCGAACGGAATACCGGCAAACAGCAGGACGAGGTTGTTGCGAATGGTCGGCATGTGGACCTTCAAGGCAGCCATGTCGGCAGCATCGCGCGCCAGCATGGTAATGCTCACCTGCATGTAGCGCTGACGACCGTTGACATTGAAGTTGACCACGAAGGCCGGGGTCATGGCTTCGAATACCGCCGGCTGTTTGGCATTGGCATGCGCGGCAGCCACGGCCGGGTCCGGCTTGGGTTCGGATTTGTTCATCAGGAACCAGGTGGCTCCCACCGACAAACCGATGGCCACGAGCAAGCCCACAACCACGATGATGATGAGCTTGAGTTTCTTTTTCGAGCCGGGCTCTTTGACTGCTTCGCTCTGCGCCATGCCAATAATCCGTCACTATTCAGGGGGTTCACTGTTACGTGACAGAGGCCGAGCAAAGGTTATGCCAGATTGGAACCCCCTAAAGCGAACATCGCCGTAGCATCAGGCGTAATAATCGATCTCACTGCTGCCGATCACGCGCTGTACCGGCTGGCTGACGGCGGCGACCGGTTCTGCGTTGCTGCCGTCAAGCCCGCCATCACTGACACCCGAGTCACTGCGCGAACTGCCGCGCTGGGCGCGACTGGCCTGCTCCTGGGCTTGCTGTTGGGCCTGTTGTTGCGATTGATCGGAGACATTGACGTCTACCTGCCCCAGACCTTGCTGCTGAAACGACTCACGCAGGCGAACCATCTGGCTTTCCAGAGCGTCGCGCACCCCGAGATGGGCGCTGACGAATGTCACTTGAGTCTGTTGGTCCGGCGCCATATTGACGCGAATGTCCAGGCGACCCAGCTCAGCGGGTTCAAGCTTGATTTCCGCCGATTTGAGGTTCTGGCTCGAAAGGTACATTACCCGCTCGACGATACCTTCACTCCAGCCGCTCTGGTGCATGGCCAGCGGCTGATTGATGACCGGCGTGGTCACCGGCGCCGTCCGTGCAGGCTGAGCGGCCTGGCTCAAGGCCGCCAGACGCTCGGCAAAATTGTCGACGCGGGTATCGCCGGAAGCGGCCTTGACATCTTTCAGACCATCGTCGAGCAGCCCTGCAAGCGATTTCTCGCTGCCTTCAGAGCCATCCTCGCCCAGGTCCTGCCCACCTTGCAGGCTCGCCAGATTATTGACAACGTTCTGCGCGTCGGCAGCATCACCTTCAACCAGGGCGCCGTTCTGGGCAGTGGACGTCTGGGTGGCCGGCGCCGCACCGGGACGGGTTTTTCCGCCGGCGCTCTCCAGCGCGAACTGCAAGGCATGCAGGCCCTCGAGCGGATCGACTTCAGGATCGAATGCCTCTTCGATGGCCGAATCGGTGGCAGCGGTTGCGGCTGGCACGGTCAAGGGCACCAAGGGTCCCTGCCCTGCCTGCGCATTGGCGGCCATTGCCTGGACAGCCTGGTCGGTGGTGCTGTCAGTGCCGCTCTGCGCCGCACTGTCGTCGCCTTTTTCGTCCGAGCGATCCTGGTCGTTTGCCTGAACCACCTTGTCGGCAGGCAAGTCGTTGCCGCTTTCGGCAACGGAGGACTTGCCATCGGCAACGTCTGACGCTTCGTCAGGCTTTTCCCTGGCCGCCACCGACTTGCTTTTTTCAGGTACGTTCTTGTCGCGTGCGGCATTGGCCTGCACGTCGCGGTCAGCCTTGGGCACCTCGCGGGACTCGCGGTTGAACACCTTCGAGAAGCCTGAAGCGCTGTCCTTGCCGATGTCAGCAGACTTTGACAAATGGCTGGCGGCAGTGGACTTGGCCGTGGTCGCCGCATTGGTCTGGAGCAATACATTAGGGGCAAGGGACATTCGAATCTCCGCATCGGGCAGCACAATGCCATTGCACCAGCAAGATGCGGGCCACCTCACAACATGACGCAAACAGTGCGTGAGGTGCCCGGTTCAGATAATCGAAAGATCAGGTCTGGGCCATATAAGTCTGGCGCTCGGCGTCGAATAACCGGCGGATGGTGAGGTACTCGCTGTCGATTGACCGGACCAGGTCTTCCAGCCCCTCCAGTGAATGAAGGCGGGTCTGGTCTTCAAGCTGTCGGCACAGGTCCGACAATCGCACCGCCCCCATGTTACTGCTGCTGCCCTTGAAGCTATGGGCCGTCAGCCCAAGCTCGACCAGGTCTGGCGAGATATCGCCTGCCTCAGCGGCGCGCACGGTCTGGCGCAGCAAGGCCATGCGCAGATCCGAGTCCTTGAGAAAGACATCGATCAGCGTCAGGTATTCGTCTTCCATGACCTCCTGCAAGGTCGTCAACACACTGTAATCCACATGAACGGCCGCCACTTGCTCACTCCTTGATCAAGAAACCGGGGGCAAGTATGCCACTACCCCCCATGAAAACTCCACGCAAACCGCCCGACCATCGTCCGACCAGTTCGCATCGCTGCACAGCGAACGGACAAGCCTGAGACCGCGACCGCACAATCCATCGATGGACGGCGCACGGGTGAGCACATCCTGTACGTCGAAACCTTTGCCGCTGTCCTGCATATTGATCGTCAGCACGCCACCCTCGGCACTGGCACGCACCTGCAATTGCAGGTTGATGAAACCGCTCTGCAACTGCTCAAGACGCTGGGTACGCTCTTGATAATAGCGGGCAAATCCGGACGCATCCTGCTTGAGGCGCGAATCGAGCCCCAGCACACCATGCTCCAGCGCATTGCTGTAAAGCTCGGCTAACACGCTGTAAAGCGCCCCGCTCTGGTCGCGCAACCCATGCACTTCCAGCAACAGCTGAAGAATGTAAGGCAAGGGGTTGAAGGTTTTCAGCGTCGAGGCGCGAAATTCAAAGCTTGCCGACCAGTCCAGCGGGTTTGCCGGACCGCTGTCGATACGGGTCGCCAGCGGCGCACTGTCGGCCACCTGCAACGAAGCGCTGATTTCGAGCATGCTGACATCATCACGCGCACGCCCGCCAAACGCATTCAGCGCCTCAAGGATTTCTTCGATCAGCCGCGCAGGCTCGCGGTTGGCTGCCAGCACTTCGCAGAGCCGCCGGGTGCCGAACAGCCGGTCCTGGGCATCGCGCGTGTCCATGACGCCGTCGGACAACAGAAATATCCGGTCGCCCGGTGCCAGCGGCAATACCTCAGTGCTCTCGTCGAAAGCGCTGGCCGGCAGGATACCCAGCGGCAGATGCCGCGAGGGTAATGGCTCAAAACCGCCTACGCCGGCATGCAACAGATAACCATCGGGCAATCCGCCATTCCACAGTTCGACCTGTTGCTGCTTGAAGTCGATGCACAGCAAGGTCGCACAACAGAACATGCCCACCGGCAGGATGCGTTTGAGCTTGGCGTTCATCTCGCGCAGCATTTCCGGCAAGCCGTAGCCCTTGGCGGTCATGCCATAAAACACCTCGGCCAGTGGCATGGCGCCGACGGCCGCCGGCAAACCATGGCCGGTAAAGTCCCCCAGAAACACATACATGTGCCCGGCAGGCGCCCAGGCCGCCAGCATCAGATCACCGTTGAACAGCGCATAAGGCGATTGCAGATAGCGGATATTAGGCGCATCCAGGCAACCGGAGTGCGCCACCTGATCGAACACCGCCTTGGCCACACGCTGCTCGTTGAGCAAGTGCTCGCGATGACTGGCCAGCAGGTCGCGCTGGCGCAGCACGGTTTCCTGCAACTGGCGCAGGCGATTCATGGCATTGATCTTGGCCGTCAGTACCAGCGGATTGAAGGGCTTGGCAATAAAGTCGTCGCCACCGGCATCCAGGCAGCGCGCCAGCGCCTCACCTTCGGTCAAAGAGGTCAGAAAGATGATCGGCACCAGCGACTCGCCCGCCAGCAGCTTGATCTGCCGGGCCGTCTCGAAGCCGTCCATGACCGGCATCAAGGCATCCATCAAGACCAGATGCGGTTGCTGAATGCGGTACAGCTCGAGCGCCTCGACGCCATTGGCGGCAATCAACGCCTGATGCCCCTGGCGAGTGATCAGGGCAGACAGCAGCAAGCGGTCGCTGGGGCTGTCGTCGGCGATCAGAATACGCAGGCTTTGCGTGTCTGCCTGCAAGACTCAGGCAACCTGAAACAGCTTGGAGAAATTGGAAATGGTCAGGATCTTGATCACATCCGGTGTGCAATTGACCAGTTTGACCACCGCTTTTTCGCCGCCGGCATGATCGCGCAGCAACAACAGCATGCCCAGTGCCGAGCTGTCCAGATAATGGGTGCCGCGCAGGTCGACGACATAATCGAGTTCAGGCGGGTGGTTCTGGTAGGCGGCGCGAAACGCCTGGTGGGACGCAAAATCGAAGCGCCCTTCGACGAGCAGGGTTACCTGTCGGCCATCCGGGGAACGCTCGGAAGTGACGGTCATTTGCGTACTCCTGTGCTATGTCACCAATAAGACACAGCCTAGACCATGATCGCGCGGGCGCTGCGAATCAGGAGTGTGCTTTCAATACCCGTCCTGGCGTGGCAAACGCTGGGACAGCTCATCGAGCAGTTTCTGCTCGCGCTTGTCTTCAAGCTGACGCGCTTCGTCGATATAGCGCTGCACCAGTTTGCGCAACCCTTCGACGCGGGCGTAAGCCTGCTGCCAGGCGCCACGCGCCTTGTCGAGGTTGACCTGGTGCCAGGCCAGACTCTTGCGCTGCTGGCCGATGGCGGTTTCGAGCTGATTGAGAAAACGCTGGTAGTTCATCAGCCACTGGCCCGATACGCCGTGGCTGCCACGGTTGATCCACTGCTCTTGATAGTTGAGGCGAAACTGATCGAGCTCTTCGAGCTTGCTGTGCGCCAGGTTGACCTGACCCTGTAGGTAGCCCAGGCGCTGGGCAGCATTGCGTTCGGCCTTTTCGGCCATTTCAACCACTGGCGCCAGGCGCGCCGCACGACTATTGGCCATGGTTCATCACCCGCCCGGCGCTGGTCCGAACACCGCCGCCAGCGCATCGCCACTGCCTTGCAGGCTGACGTTCTCGCGCAGACCCTGACGCTGGTAACGCACCAGGGTCGGTTGCAGCGAAATCGCCAGGTCGGTTTCGCGGTCGCCACCTGCCACATAGGCACCGACACTGATCAGGTCGCGGCTTTGCTGGTAGCGCGACCACAACTGCTTGAAGTGCTGGGCACGAGTCATGTGCTCAGGGCTGACCACCGCCGGCATGACCCGACTGATCGAAGCTTCGATATCGATGGCCGGGTAATGCCCCTCTTCGGCCAGCCGCCGCGACAGCACGATATGGCCGTCCAGTACGCCTCGGGCCGAGTCGGCAATCGGGTCTTGCTGGTCATCGCCTTCGGACAATACGGTATAGAACGCGGTGATCGACCCGCCACCCGCCTCGGCATTGCCGGCGCGCTCGACCAGTTTGGGCAGGCGGGCAAATACCGAAGGCGGATAACCCTTGGTTGCCGGTGGCTCGCCAATCGCCAGGGCGATTTCACGCTGCGCCTGGGCAAAGCGCGTCAGCGAATCCATCAACAGCAGAACGTTCTTGCCACGGTCACGAAAATACTCGGCGATGCGCGTGCAGTACATCGCGGCGCGAAGACGCATCAGCGGTGCATCGTCGGCAGGCGACGCCACCACCACAGAGCGCTTGAGGCCCTCTTCGCCCAGAATGTGCTCGATGAATTCCTTGACCTCACGACCCCGCTCGCCGATCAGGCCAACGACGATAATGTCGGCCTCGGTAAAGCGGGTCATCATGCCAAGCAGCACACTCTTGCCCACGCCCGTACCGGCAAACAGGCCAAGACGCTGGCCACGGCCGACCGTCAATAATCCGTTGATGCAGCGAATGCCCACGTCCAGCGGCTGGCTGATCGGGTCGCGCTTGAGCGGGTTGATCGTCGGACCATCCATCGGCACCCAGTCTTCGGCCTTGATCGGCGGGCGGCCATCGAGCGGCCGGCCAGCACCGTCGAGCACCCGGCCGAGCATACTCATGCCCATTGGCAGCCGCCCGTTATCGGCCAGCGGCACCACACGGGCACCCGGCGCGATGCCAGCCACACTGCCGACCGGCATCAGAAATACCTTGCCGCCAGAAAATCCCATGACCTCGGCTTCAACCTGCATCGGATGATGACTGTCGTCGTTGATGACCACACAACGGCTGCCCATTGCGGCGCGCAAGCCTTCGGCTTCAAGGGTCAGGCCGACCATGCGCAGCAGGCGGCCTTCGACTACAGGCTGGGTCGGCAGATCGATAGCGTCGCTATAGCCGCCAAGGCGCTTGCCGAAGCTCAGACGATCAAGACGCATCGCCAGGCTCTTCAACAGTGCTGCGCTCTTCAACAGACTCAGCGGTCTGTGGCACAGCCACTTCAGGCAGCTCCAGGCTCAGGTCGGGCGCGGCCGGATGTGCAACCTGCTCATGCATCTGGTCGTACATGCGCGAAATCGCCTGGCTGATGCGTGTCTCGATGCTGGCATCGATACGGCTGTGCTCGGTCTCGATGCGGCAACCGCCAGGCAGCAGGTCATCGTCCTCGAAAATCTTCCAGGTTTCTTCATGCCGCTCGCGCAGGGCCTTGATCAGGCCGAAATCCTGTGGATTGACGAAGATACGCAGGTTACTCGCGCCCATCGGCAACAGCTTGAGACAGTCGCGCAGGACATGAACGATTCGCTGCGAATCGGTTTGCAGTTCTCGCTGAATCACCTGCCGGGCAATGTGCTCGACCAGATGAACCACCGATTTTTCGATCTGCACATCCTGCTCGGCCAACGGATCGAGCAACTGCAGCATGACCTGCTCCAGGCTGTCGAGCCGGGCTTTCAGGGCGACTTCCGCTTCCTGGCGAACCTTGATCTGGGTGCTGTGAAAACCCTCGCGTTCGCCAGTGGCAAAGCCTTCGTTCCAGGCTTCCTGGCGAATGCTTTCCAGCTCTTCGAGGGTAATGGGCTGGACCTCTTCGAGCGGCACCTCTTCGACCGCCTCCGGGTCAGGCTCGGGTTCAGGCTCGGGTTCCGGCTCAGGCACATGCGGGTCGAAGCTGGGAAACCCCCAGACATCGAGCCCACGTACATCCTTGGCGCGAATCAGGTCGCTGGCCGGTTCTTTATTGCTGGAGCTGGACATGTGTGGGCTGGATCCTTAGATCATTTCCTCGCCACCCTTGCCACCGAGCACGATCTCGCCGGCCTCGGCCATACGACGGGCAATGGTGAGAATTTCTTTCTGCGCCGCTTCCACATCGCTGACCCGGACCGGCCCTTTGGCCTCCAGATCGTCGCGCAGCAGTTCGGCAGCCCGCTTGGACATGTTCTTGAAGATTTTTTCCTTGACCGCCTCGTCCGAGCCCTTGAGCGCCAGAACCAGTACGTCCGAAGAGACTTCGCGCAGCAGCGCCTGGATACCGCGGTCGTCGACATCGGCCAGGTTGTTGAACACGAACATGAGGTCTTCGATCGCCACCGACAGGTCTTCGTCGACCTCGCGGATCGAGTCCATGAGTGTGCCTTCGATGGAGCTGTCGAGGAAGTTCATAATATCGGCTGCACGCTTGATACCGCCCAGCGTGGTTCGCGAGGTATTGGCGTTGCCGGAGAACTGCTTCTCCAGAATCTGGTTGAGTTCCTTGAGCGCCGCCGGCTGCACGGTGTTCAGCGAAGAAACGCGCAGGATGATGTCGAGCCGCACCTTGTGATCGAAATGCCCCAGCACTTCACCGGCCTGGTCGGCATCCAGATAGGCCACCACAATCGCCTGGATCTGCGGGTGCTCGTAACGAATCACGTCGGCCACGGCGCGTGGCTCCATCCACTTCAAGCTATCAAGGCCGCTGGTATTGCCGCCCAGCAGGATGCGGTCGATCAGGCCGTTGGCCTTGTCTTCACCCAGTGCCTGGGTGAGCATCTTGCGAATATAGCCGTCGGAGCCGACGCCCAGACTGGTCTGGTCGCCCACGGTGTTGACGAACTCGTTCATCACCTGCTCGACCTGCTCGCGGTGCACGTTGCGCATTTGCGCCATGGCCACGCCGACGCGCTGCACCTCTTTGGGACCCATGTGCCGCAGCACTTGAGCCGCATCGGTTTCGCCCAGCGAAAGCAGCAGAACGGCGGCTTTCTCGACCTTGCTCAGTTTGATTGCGGCAGCTCGATCATTCATCGGTGTTAATCCACTCTTTCACGACCTGGGCCACACGACCCGGATCTTCGGCCACCAGACTCTTGATTGCGTTGAGCTGTGCGTCATAGCCCTCGGTCGGGCTCGGCAACAGAATACTTTGCGGGCCACCCAGGCTTACCCGGTCGCTGCCCAGTTCGCCGTCCAGACCACCCATGCCGCCCAGCTCGGCGTCGCCACCGTAGCCGCCCAGCTCTTTGCTTTTTGGATTGGTGATGTTGTTGAGCACCGGGCGCAACACACCGAATACCAGAATCAGGATGAAGATAACGCCCACAGCCTGCTTGAGAATGTCCCAGAACCAGGGCTGCGAGTAGAAAGCGACATCAGGGATGACTTCGCCGCGTTCAGTCGAAAACGGCACGTTGATCACACTGACGCTGTCGCCACGGCTGGCGTCGAAACCGACGGCATCCTGCACCAGACGCGTAAACCGTGCCAGGTCCGTGGTGCTCCACGGCGCGCGGGTGACTTCGCCGTTGGCCGGGTTGGTCTTGACCATGTCGTCGACCACCACCGCTACCGACAAGCGGCTCAGGCGACCCTGCTGCTGTTTGGTGTGACTGATGGAGCGATCGAGTTCGAAGTTCTTGGTCGACTGCGTGCGCTTGTCGGTCGGGTACGGCGCCAGCGCCGGCTGGCCGGTGGCCGGGTCCATGATCTGCTGACCGTTGGCATCGAGCAGCGGCTGGCCTGGCGCAATGGCAGGCGCGGCACCGGCAGCACCGCCACCGGCAACTTGTGGTGCGGTGGCAGGGCCCGGTGGCTGGTTGCTCAAGGCACCTGGCACGCCGCCTGTTCCCGAACTGGTGGAACGCTGTTCGTTGACCGATTGCTCGCTGCGCAGCGCCGGCTGGTCGGGGTTGAAGCTTTCAGCGGTGGATTCCACGGCACTGAAATCGACCATGGCCGACACTTCTGCCTTGTAACGGTCGTTGCCCAGCACCGGTTGCAGAATGTTCTGCACACGCTGGGACAGCATGGTTTCCATGCGCCGGGTGTATTCGAACTGTTTACCGGCCACGGTCAGCTCGGAGTTTTCGCCCTGGTCGGACAGCAACGTGCCCTTCTGGTCGACCACGGTGACTTGCGACTTGGTCAGCTCCGGCACGCTGGTGGCCACCAGATTGATGATCGCCGCCACCTGGCCCGGCTCCAGCGAACGGCCAGGGTACAGCTCGACCAGTACGGAAGCGGTCGGCTTGCGGTCATCGCGCACGAACACCGAGCTTTTCGGAATCGCCAGGTGCACGCGGGCGGCCTTGACGTTATTCAGCGACGAGATGGTGCGTGCCAGTTCGCCTTCCAGGCCGCGGCGGTAGCGTGTGGCCTCCATGAACTGACTGGTGCCCAGCCCCTGGTCCTTGTCGAGAATCTCGAAACCGATGCCGGTGTTGTTCTGCGACACGCCGGCCTGGGCCAGTTGAATGCGCGCACGCTGCACATCGTCGGCCTTGACCAGCAGTGCGCCGGAGTTGGGTTCGACGGTGTAAGGAATATTGGCTGCCGCCAGGGTGTCCATGATCTGCTTGCTGTCCAGCCCTGCCAGGCTGCCGTACAGCGGCCGGTAATCAGGTTGCTGCGACCACAGCACCACGGCAAAGCCGATTGCCACGCTCGCCGCCAGACCGACCATAAGGCCGACCTGACGCAACATGGTCATCTCGGAGAGGTTTTCCAGAAAAGCAAAGCCGAACAACGGCTTTTTACCCTCCGGAGCGCCCGGCCTTGCCGGAACGGGATCGGCTGCTGCGTCTGCCATTAATCAGTACGTCCCTTAAACCGGCATCTGCATGATGTCTTGATAGGCCTGAACCAGCTTGTTGCGCACCTGGGTCAACGCCTGGAAGGACACACTGGCTTTCTGCGACGAGATCATGACATCGGTGATATCAACGCCACTCTTGCCCATTTCAAAGGCATTGGCCATCTGGCTGGAAGCCGCCTGCGTGTCGGCCACCTTGTTGATCGCCTGACCCAGCAAGTCGGCAAAGTTGCTGCCTGCCACTTCCTGCACGCCTTCGACGGGCTTGGAGCCGCCCATCGCTTGCGTCTGCATGGCCCGCATATCCAACATCAAGCGATTAAATTCAACACCTTGGCTCATGGACTTTATCTCTCGTAAGGCCCGCAATTTTTTGACACTGGTTTCTACGGATAACTATGTCATAGCAACAAGAGTGCCAGTGACGTACACGCGCACAACCAACCGGACATATTCACTCGCATCCGCTGGCCGCACAGGCCCATCCGTTCCCGTTGTATCCGCTGGCCATCATGATAACGATGTGATGTTTCGTTGTATCGACAATTTGATACGGATCACAAAAAAGGGGGACAGAAGGCCATCCATCAGGTCGCGAAAAGATAAGCCTCGACATCCATACCCGCATCGCGCATTTGCGCCAGCTTGTAGCGCAGGGTGCGCGGGCTGATGCCCAGACGCTCGGCCGCTTCCTTGCGACGCCCGCGCTCACTGCGCAAGGTGTCGATGATCAACTGGAATTCACGCCGCCGCAGGTCTTCACCCAAGGCACCGGCCGTTTCGACAGGCTCGAGCGCCACCGCAGGAGCCGCCGCAGGCTGTGAACTGAACTGCACAGGGCCTGCCAGACAAAAGTCCTGTGCCTGAATAACCCCGCCCTGCTGCAGGATCAAGGCGCGCTGCAGGGCGTTGTCCAGCTCGCGCACGTTACCCGGCCAGGCATAGCCGACCAGGCACGCCTGAGCCTCTGCCGACAACCGCACCGGCGCATGCTTCATTTTTTTGACGTGCTTGCCGAGCAACTGCTCAGCCAGCGGCAGAATATCGGCGGTTCGTTGACGCAATGGCTGCCAGGCCAGTGGAAATACCGACAAACGATAGTACAAGTCTTCGCGAAAGCGCCCTGCGGCCACTTCACCGAACAGGTCACGGTTGGTGGTCGCCAGCACGCGGATATCCAGGCTGATCGGCCTGCGCGCACCGACTCGCTCGACTTCGCGCTCTTGCAACACGCGCAGCAGCTTGGCCTGCAGCCCCATGGGCATTTCGGAAATCTCGTCGAGCAGAATCGTGCCGCCATCGGCCAGCTCGAACTTGCCCGCCTGCGCGGCAACAGCACCGGTGAACGAGCCTTTCTCGTGGCCGAACAGTGTCGCTTCGAGCATGTTGTCCGGAATGGCCGCACAGTTGATGGCAATGAACGGCTTGGCGGCACGCGGCGAGTGCTGATGGATATAGCGCGCCAGCACTTCCTTGCCAGTGCCGGACTCACCGGAGATCAGCACGGTGGAATCGCTTTTCGCCACTCGACTGGCCAGGTCCAGCAATTGAATACTGGCCAGCTCGACCGCCACCGGCCCGCCCCGCTCGGCAGGCTCCAGGCGCCCCAGGGCGTGGCGCGACACCAGCGCCAGCAAGGCCGCCGGCTCGAACGGCTTGACCAGATAATCCACCGCCCCCTGGCGCATAGCCTCCACGGCTCGCTCTACGGCACCATAAGCGGTCATCAGCAGCACCGGCAATTGCGGATGTCGGGCACGCAACAGGGCCAATAACTGGTGACCGTCCATGCCGGGCATATTGACGTCACTGATGACCAGGCTGAACGACTCCTGGGCAGCCGCCGCCAGCGCCTCTTCGGCCGACCCCACCGCACGGTAGGCATGCCCGGCCAGCTCCAGGGTATCGCCAAGCGCTTCGCGCAGTGAACGGTCGTCCTCGACCAACAGGATTCTGCTTGCCATCAGCGTACTCCGGGGGCTCAGGAAGGAATCAACGGCAGGCTGACGATCGCACACGTGCCGCGCCCAACCCTTGAACGGTACTGCACACTGCCCTGGTGGGCACGCGCCACAGCAACCACCACCGCTGCCCCCAGACCGGTGCCGGTGGTTTTGGTGGTAAAGAACGGCTCGCCAATGCGTGCCAGTGCCGCCGCCTCGATACCGCTGCCGTTGTCACTGATACACAGGCGTAGCGTCGAGCCGTATTGATAAGCGTGAATTTTCAGGCGTGCCGCGCCACGACTGGCCTGCACTGCATTCTCGATCAGGTTGAGCAGCGCGCCTACCAGCGTGTCGCGGTTGCACAGCACTTCACCGTCGACACGGTCGCACTGCCAACGCACCGACGCCTCGCGCACATGGGTCTGGGCTGCGGACTGCAACACCTCAAACAGCGCCTCGGGGCTCAGCCGGTCAGTCAATGGTAATTCGCCACGAGCGAAGACCAGCATATCCCGCACCTGATGCTCCAGCTCATGCAGTCGCTCTTTGAGCCGCGCGGCAAAACGCTGCTGGGTCTGCACCGGCAACTCCTGCTCGCACAAATGGCTGGCGTAGATCATTGCTGCCGACAACGGCGTACGAATCTGATGCGCCAGCGAGGCGACCATGCGGCCCAGCGACGACAGTCGCTCGTGACGCGACAGTTGATCCTGCAAACGACGGGTTTCAGTCAGGTCAGTCAACAGCACCAGTTGCCCAGGCTCGGCATCCAGCGAGCGGGTCGCGATCGACACGCGCCGACCGTCCTTGAGCGACACCTCGTGACCGTCGTCCTTGCGCGGCGCAAAGCTGCGGCTGATGACCTGTCGCCATAACTCGCCGACCAGAGGCTGGCCCAGCAGATCGAGCGCTGCCGGGTTGGCCTCACGCACCACCCCCGTACCATCGATCACGATCACTCCGCCGGGCAGCAGGTCCAGAAGATTCTGCAAGCGATAGGCCAGACGCTCGTTTTCCGCCAGCTCTTGCATACGCTGAATCCCCGCCTCGGCCAGCTCACCCTTGAGTTCATTGACCCGTGCCTCCAGCAAACTGTAGGAATCAGTCAGTTGCGCCGACATCTGATTGAACAGCGCGAAGGCCTGCTCAAGCCCCTGACGGCTTTCCAGCTCCAGTGAAGGCGCCGACGGGCTCGGGAGTTCGTTGGAAATCTGCACGGCCTGGGACATTGAATTCTCTCTCGCTGGGCGAACCGTCATTAAACGGCGTGTAGAAAAGAGACTTAGCAATCCTCGTGCCGAAAAAAAACCTCCGACGAATCGGAGGTTTTCAAGGATTACAGCACAGGCAAAGCGTCAATCATCCGCCTGCTCATCGCCATCGCGACGGCTCATGCCGTATTTGCGCATTTTTTCTACCAGCGTCGTGCGACGAATTCGCAAACGCTCAGCGGCGCGCGCCACGATGCCGTTGGCATCGTCCAGCGCCTGCTGGATCAGGCCCTGCTCCAGACCACCAAGGTAATCCTTGAGGTCCAGACCCTCGGGCGGCAGCATGGCGCCGGTGGAGAAGTTCGGCGTGGTGGCATTGATGGCCACACGCTCTTCCAGATCGCTGCGCAGGCTGTCGACCAACTGCTCGTCTTCATCTTCAACGTAGCGGAATTTTTTCGGCAACTCGGCCACGCCGATCACGCCATAGGGGTGCATGATCGCCATGCGCTCGACCAGGTTGGCCAGCTCGCGGACGTTGCCCGGCCAGGCGTGACGGCACAGCGACATGATGGCGGCGGAGTTGAAGCGGATAGAGCCACGCTTTTCATGCTCCATGCGCGAAATCAGTTCGTTCATCAGCAACGGAATGTCTTCGACCCGCTCACGCAGCGGCGCCATCTCGATGGGGAATACATTCAAGCGGTAATAGAGGTCTTCACGGAAGCTGCCGATCTCGATCATCTTTTCGAGGTTCTTGTGCGTGGCCGCAATAATGCGCACATCGATGCTTTGGGTCTTGTTGCTGCCGACCCGCTCGAACGTGCGCTCTTGCAGCACCCGCAGCAGCTTGACCTGCATCGGCAACGGCATGTCACCAATTTCGTCGAGAAACAGGGTACCGCCGTTGGCCAGCTCGAAACGCCCGGCACGGCTGGTGATCGCACCAGTAAAAGCGCCCTTTTCATGACCGAACAGCTCGCTTTCAAGCAACTCTGCCGGAATGGCACCGCAGTTGACCGGCACGAACGGCGCGTCGCGACGCTTGGAATGGTAATGCAGATTGCGCGCGACCACTTCCTTGCCGGTACCCGACTCACCAAGAATCAACACACTGGCGTCGGTGTCGGCCACCTGCTGCATCATCTGCCGCACATGCTGGATGGCACGGCTGGTGCCCACCAGGCTGCGGAACAGATTGGGCTCACGATGACGACCGCGCTCACGGGCCTGATCGTACATTTCACGATAGACCTGGGCACGGTGCAGGGAGTCGAGCAGCTTGCTGTAGCTGGGCGGCATGTCGATGGTCGACAACACGCGACGGCGCAGGTCTTCGGGCAGATCGACAGAAGAACTTTCGCCCATCAGCAACACCGGAAGGAACTCATCCCATGCCGCGATGGTCTTAAGAAGCCCTTGCAGACTACCGGCAGCACTGACATTGCCAATCAGGACGCACAAGACCTCACGGGTGGATGACAGAGAGCCAACCACCTGCTGCCAGTCTTGGCTGGAACACGAGAGGTTTTCTTCGCCCAGGAAGTTCATGATGACGCCCAGGTCGCGGCGACGCTGGCTGTCGTCATCGATCAGCAGAATTTTGATTTCACGCCACATGCAATCGAAACTTCCCTAGTCAACGTGTACGCCCATCGGTCGTGGGCAGCTTGGCATCTTAGCCGTTACATCTGATCAGACGCCAGACAACAGAAAACATCACTAGTTAAGTCAAAAAAACGGACATAGTCAAATTTATGGCGTGAATCTTGTCCGACAAGAAATTTTCAGCCGAAGAGATCGTACACTTTTGAAGCGTGCTTGGCTTTATTGAGTTGCGACATCTCGTCGACAATTGCCTGACGCTCATCGGTCGCAACGTCAATCAACTGCCGGTAAACACCCAGCAGCTCTTCCAGATTGTCGCGCAGGCCAGGCTGATCGGCCGCCGCTTCGGTGGTGACGGTTTCGATGCACTCACGGCAAGCCAGATCGAGCCTGCCGATGGCCTCCCAGTCGCGCTCAGCCAAAGCCTCGACCAAGGCCTCGCGAGTTTCTGCGATACGCTGTGCTGCGCTCATGGGAGATTCCTTTTGAAGAAACAGGATCAGGCAGCGGCGATCGCGTCCCAACCTTCTTTGACAGTGATCAGCAGATCGGTGACTTCATCGAGAATCACCGCATCGTTCTTGGCGTTGGCTTCAGCCAGGCGCTTCATCATGTAATCGTAGAGGTTATCCTGGTTACGCAGGGCATCGCTGCCGTAGTTTTCCAGATCGAGGCCTTCGCGCAGGCCACCGATGATATCGATAGCCTTGCCGATCAGGATGCCTTTGCGAGCAATCTCCTTGCGCGCCATGGCGCCCTTGGCCTGGGCAATACGATCAAGACCGCCTTCGAGCAGCATCTGCACCAGACGGTGAGGACTGGCTTCAGACGTCTGCGCCTGGGAGCCGACTTTTTGGTACTGACGCAACGCTAACATCGGATTCATAGGGGGACCTCTTGGCAAATCCGTACTCTGGATACCCAAGCTATCGACGTGCTACCGAAAAACTTTAGGATTAATGCAAAAACCCGACACGAGGTCGGGTTCTTGCTGCCAGCCTGCAAGACTGGATCAGGAGGCGTTTTTCTGCGCGTTGATCGCATCGAAGATCGAGGTGATGCTGGAAGCAGTAGCCTTGAGCTTTGCAACCGCCAGGTCCATGGCGTTGTATTTCTTGGTCAGGGTCTCGGTCAACGTAGCGACCCGACGATCAAGAGCCTCCTGATCGTTGGCAAGCCGGGTCTTGACCTTGTTGAGACTGGTATCTTTGTCTGACAAAACGCCGCCGGTTTTAGTGAACGGCTCAATCGATTTCTCGATACGCTTGACCAGACCGTTATCAGCCGAAAAGAGATCCTGGATACCCGACCCCAGCTGCTTGTCGCTCAGCGCAGTGTTGAACTTGGTGGTATCAAGCTTGAGTGTCCCGTCAGACTGTTGAGTAGTGATTCCAAGCTGAGCAAGGGAACCCAACCCCGAGGTAGTGGATGACGCCGCAATCTGGGAACGAATCACCGCAAGAATATTGCGCGGTGTCGAGTCCCCTGTCAGCGCAGCCGCCGTGTAGGTTCCATCGGTAGCCGTCGTACCTTTGGTCAAGGTAGAGACCAGCTTGACTAACGTATTGTAGGAGTCGACGAAGCTCTGCAAAGAGCTTTGTATGCCCGTTGTATTGCTGGCTAACGTAATAGTTGTAGTCTTGGTCGAATCTGCTGCAACCAGATTGAGCGTCAAACCAGAGATAGCATTTTCAACCTTGTTCTTGGAGCTGGTCAGCTTCAGACCATCGACAGTGAATTCGGCATCCTGAGCCAGGCCACTGATCGCGCCCGCCCCCGGATTGTCCGTCGTGCCACTGTCGGTCATGGCCTTTGTACCGTCGATATCCAGCAACGTACCAATGCTGCTGTCACCCTTGACGCTGATATCACTGCCCGCGCCTGTGATCGACGAACTGAACACCAGCCGCGAACCATTGGCATCATTGATGATGTTGGCGCTGATGCCCTTGAACTGCATGTCGGTGTTGATCTTGTCGCGCACCTGCTGCAGGGTCGAGGTGGCGTCGATCTTGATGACCGTACTAGTGTTATTTTGAGTGATGGTCAGTTCCCCACTCGGAATAGCACTCGCCTGGGTCGAGTCAAGCGCAACAGTCGCCACTTTGGACGCGGTTGCCAACTTGTTTACTACAAGAGAATAAATTCCGCCCACCGCCGTACTGCTGGCAGTTGCCTTGACCAGCGATTCATTGGAGGAGCTTGCCACATACCCCTGAAAGGCCGGGGTCGTGGTACTACCAAGCGTAGTCAGCGTGGTCTGAAAAGTGGCGAGCGCCGACTTCAGCTGACTGATGCCCGACAAGGACGCCGTGTTCTTGCTGGTGTTGGTCGTGATCTGTTTCTGCTTGGCGGCTTTATCGGCATCGACCAGGGCAGTCACGATTTCGGTAATATTCAGACCCGAACCTACACCGGTCGACGTTGAGATTGGACTCGCCATCATGTCTCTCCTTGCTTGAATGCTGCCGGCCTTACGGCTCTTGTGGAGCACATGAAAACCAGCAACACGGGGATGTCTGCGATCAGGCTTTCGCGCTGAACAACAGACTGCTTGCATCACTCAGACTTTCGGCCAGCTTCAACACTTCCTCGTTGGGAATCTGTCGAATCACCTCACCCGAGTCACTCGCAATGACTTTGACCACTACTTTGCCAGAACGATCATCCACCGAAAACTCAAGATTGCGCTTGACCGATTGAAAGAAGTCCTGAATCTCTGCAGCCGCCGCCTTGACTTGCTCATCGTCCTTTCGCTCAGAGCTGCTGTTATTGCTCTCGCTTTTGGCCGATGCATCGACGACACGCACAGGTTTGGTCGTATCGATCGCTGCACTCTTATCGACGCCGACAGAGTCGCTTACCGGTTTGGCGACCGGATAAGACACATTCAGCCTGATGCCCATATCCATGTTTTGTCACCTCTGAAAGTAAAAAAGCGAGAGAGTACGCACCCGCACCCTCCCGCTAAAGTTCATGCCGAAATTACTGGAGCAGTTTCAGTACAGAGGACGGCAGCTGGTTGGCCTGGGCCAGAACCGAAGTCGACGCCTGTTGCAGAGTCTGCTGCTTGGTCAACTGGGCAGTTTCAGCTGCGAAGTCGGTGTCTTGTACGCGACCCAGTGCAGCGGTGGCGTTTTCGTTGATGTTCTGCAGGTTGGAGATGGTGCTGGTCAGACGGTTTTGCGCAGCACCGAGGTCCGCACGGTTCGAGTTGACGACCTGCAGTGCCGAGTCGATAGCGGCGATGGCGGCCGAGAAAGCCGATTCAGCAGCAGCGCTATCAGAACCCAGAATGTTAATGGCCGAACCAACACCCAGCGCACTGGCGGTGAAGCTCTGGCTCAGGCTGAGGGTGATCTGGTTTTCACCGCCAGCGTTGGAGCCAACCTGGAAAGTCATGGTGCTGGCAGAGCCGTCCACCAGGTTCTTGCCGTTCAGGTTGGTGCTTTGAGCGATACGGGTCAGCTCAAGGCTCATCTGGCTGAATTCTTTGTTCAGAGCAACACGGTCTTCAGCACTGTTGCTGTCGTTGCGAGACTGAACAGCCAGTTCACGCATACGTTGCAGAATGTTGGTCGACTCTTGCAGCGCGCCTTCAGCGGTCTGCGCGATCGAGATACCGTCGTTGGCGTTCTTGATGGCCATGGTCTGACCACGGATCTGCGAGTTGATGCGGGTAGCGATCTGCAGGCCGGCGGCGTCGTCTTTGGCGCTGTTGATTTTCAAGCCCGAGGACAGACGGGTCATGGAGGTCGACAGAGCATCGGAAGCACGGGTCAGGTTCTTCTGAACGTTCAGGGAGGCAACGTTGGTGTTTACTGTTAAAGCCATGATGAATTCCTCGTGGATTGTTTGCTGTGGCTTCCGGCCCCTGCAAGCGCCGGGTGTGCCTAGAGAACCTTCGTAATAGTTATCGTCGGCATGGCACGTTGCTTGAGGTTTTTTTTGATTTTTTTTAGTGGCCGGGTGCCAAGCCAGATAAAACAAGCAGTTAGCTTAGCCCGCAGGAGGCGCAGAGACCGGCGAAACCTGTCGCGAACAGGCCGGGATGTGAACGACTTGGCACTGTAGACGAGCGCCCGGTGACGAGCGGCAGTAAAGAAGAGAAACCTGCATACGTATTCAAGACTGTAAGAGCGCGTTTTACCGGAATGCCGGACCACCGCGACCAGCTGCGTTAGCAGTCGTGAATTTTCAGCGCCCCATAGCATTCGCGAGCTGGCGCTCACTCTCATCAAACATAAAATAAGTTATTGATTTTATTGAGTTTAAAATTCATCACTACTGCCTCACTGCAATATCAATTCAAGCCACCAATACAACCTCTATCCCCAGCTTGCGCGCCTTGCTTA
>NZ_BAAILM010000031.1:0-34291 GCF_054589175.1 Pseudomonas sp. 3A(2025)
CGTTTCTATCCAAGAGTTTTGCCACCAGCCTGTCGCCCTGGGTGGTCAGTGTCGAGGCACTGGCGCCCTTTCGCCGGCCGCAGCCGGCGCGGCCGGCGGGTGATCCGCCACCGTTGAATTATCTGCTCGACCCTGCCGACCAGCAGGGCGGTGCGCTGGACATCGAGCTGGAAGTGCTGCTGCTCACCGAACGCATGCGCCGCCAAGGCCTGCCGCCCCAGCGCCTGTCATCGAGCAACAGCCTGCACATGTACTGGACCGTGGCGCAGATGATTACCCACCACAGCGTCAACGGCTGCAAGCTGCAAGCCGGCGACCTGCTGGGCACCGGCACCTTGTCCGGCCCAGAGGCAGGGCAGTTCGGTAGCTTGCTGGAAATGACCGAAGGCGGCACGCAGGTCGTGGTGCTGGCCGATGGCGAGGAACGACGATTTTTGCAGGACGGCGACGAAGTTATTTTGCGTGCCCGGTGCCGGGGCGAAGGGCAGGTGTCGATCGGTTTTGGCGAATGCCGGGGCAGGGTGGTGGGGTAAATAGAGGGCCGAGTTACGCAGCCGGCACCGCATACCAGCCCAAAAACATATCCAGCGCCGACTCCACCACCTCATGGCGTTTCTGCTCATCGAGCAGTGCAGCGTTCAAGGTCAGTTGTGGCCAGAAGGCAAAAGTCTTGAGCAGCGCGTGGATCTGGCTGGCGGCGAAGTCGGCGTCTACCGGCTTCAGGCGTCCGTCCTGCTGGGCGGCGCGAATCCAGGCAGCGAAGGTTTCTTCACGTTCATTGATGCGGTTCATCCAGTCCTGGGCGCGCTCCGGCGAATGAATGGTCGCACCCAGCACCACACGGGCCAGATCAAGGAAATTGCTGTCGTTCAGCGTGTCCATCTTGTCTTGCAGCAAGTCGCGCAACTGCTCGCGCAGGCTGCGCCCGGACTTGTAGGTGGCATCGGCGGGCGGCGCGGCGCGGCTCCACAGGCGCTGGAGCATTTCGGCGAACAGCTCTTCCTTGCTCGGAAAGTGGTTGTAGACCGTCCGTTTGGACACCTGCGCACGGGCGGCAATACGGTCCATGCTGGTGACTTCGAACCCCCGGTCGCGAAACTCGGCAATCGCCGCCACAACAATGGCTTCGCGTTTCTGGTCGGTCATGCGTAGGGGGGTGGTCATAGGGTCCGCTTCAAACATACGTTTAGAGAAAGTTACACTCGGCAGTTTACTTGTCTGCGACATTCCTGCAAGCTTAAAACTACACCGTGTAGTGTAATTGTTTTATGCATTCAGCACCCAGGAGCAGCACACCATGGCCAAGACCCACCGAAATCCGGACGTCCCGACCTTGCCCGTCTTGTCTCGCGAGCAGGGCCGTTACCGTAATCTTGCGCCGATGAAGCCCCTGAGTCTGCGACGTACCCTGGGTGTGTTCTGGGATCAACTGTTCAACAAACCGGCCGGCACCCGGCCTGCCGGGCGTATTCCGGTGCAGCCTTTGTCGCGCCAGCAACTGCTTGCCGCGCCCGACAACAGCGTCTGGCGCCTGGGCCATTCCACCGTGCTGCTCAAGCTGCGCAATAAATTCTGGCTGACCGACCCGGTGTTCGCCGAGCGCGCATCGCCTGTGCAATGGGCTGGTCCCGAGCGCTTTCATAATCCGCCGATCAGCCTGCAAGACCTGCCGCCGTTGGAGGCAGTGATTCTGTCGCACAACCACTACGACCATCTGGATCACATGACCATCCAGGCCCTGCACGCCAAAACCCGGCATTTTCTGGCGCCACTGGGCGTGGGTGACACGCTGGTGCAGTGGGGCGTGCCAGCGCACAAGGTGCAGCAGTTGAACTGGTGGCAGTCCACGCAAATCGCCGGCATCGAGTTTGTCGCTACCCCTTCGCAGCACTTTTCCGGGCGCAGCCTGTGGGACGGTAACCGCAGCCTGTGGTGTTCCTGGACGATCATCGACGGTTCGCAGCGGATCTTCTTCAGCGGTGACACTGGCTATTTCGACGGCTTCAAACAGATCGGCGAGCAGTATGGCCCGTTCGATCTGACCCTGATGGAAACCGGCGCCTACAACGTGCAATGGCCGATGGTGCACATGCAGCCCGAAGAAACCCTGCAGGCGCACAAGGACTTGCGTGGTCGCTGGCTGCTGCCCATCCACAACGGCACCTTCGATCTGGCGATGCATGAATGGCACGAGCCGTTTGATCGCATTCTCGCCCTGGGCTGGGAAAACAACGTCAACATCACCACGCCGCGCATGGGTCAGGCCTTCTACGTGCAGTACCCCAGCCACGGCGACAGCTGGTGGCTGGAGGTCGACGAAGCACCAGAGCCCAAAGCGCAGCCCGCCAGCAAAATCCGCAAACTGTGGTGCAGCGGCAATTGTGAAGGGCGGCGGCAAAATGCCTGATCCTGATTTTTCGATAGCCCGCGCTATTTTCTGATTTGCCGGTGGGCGCGGGGTCTTGCCTAATGGTTTCCTGACTAACACAAGGAAACCGCCGTGCCAGACGCCTCACCTGCTTCATCGTCGATGACCCGCCTGCAGAGTATTGCACTGCTGGCCTGTGTGGTCTTTGTGGCGCTGAACCTGCGACCGTCGATGGCGGCGGTGGGGCCGTTGCTGTCGGCGATCCGTCTGGAACTGCCGCTGGGCTTCGGCCTCGCCTCGCTGCTGACCATGCTGCCGGTCATGGCCATGGGCCTGGCGATGTTCTTTGGTCTGCGCCTGGCCGGTGTGCTGGGCGTGTACCGCAGCATCAGCCTGTCGCTGTGGGTGATCGGCCTGGCCACTTTGGCGCGGCTGTTTGCCGATTCCACTGCCTGGCTGATCGTCAGTGCGGTGCTGGCCGGTCTGGGCATCGCCATGGTTCAGGCGCTGATGCCGACCCTGATCAAGGCGCGCTTCAAAAACAATGTCTCGTTGTGCATGGGCCTGTACGTCACGGCAATCATGGGCGGTGCAGCGTTGTCGGCGTCATTGGCGCCCTCGGTACTGAGCCTGACCGGCAGTTGGCGTGCTGGCCTGGCCATCTGGGCCGTACTGGCGGTGCTCGGCCTGCTTTCATGGACCTTGCAGCGTCCCCGGCTGCAGGCCGACGGCCCCTCGACTGCACCGCGCAGGGCGTCGTTTGCACGCCTGCCGCGTGCCTGGACGCTGGGCATCTTCTTTGGCCTGGGCACCGCCGCCTACACCTGCGTACTGGCGTGGCTGGCGCCATATTACGTAGAGCAGGGCTGGAGCGAACAACATGCTGGCCTGCTGCTGGGCTACCTGACCCTGATGGAAGTGGTGTCGGGGTTGGTCACACCGGCACTGGCCAATCGCAGCCGCGACAAGCGCGGGGTGCTGGCGGTGTTGCTGGGCCTGATGCTCTGCGGTTTTGCCGGGCTGATCCTGCTGCCGCAACAGGCCAGCCTGTTGTGGGCCAGCTTGTTGGGGCTGGGCATCGGCGGATTGTTTCCGATGAGCCTGATCGTGTCGATGGACCACGTGGAAGATCCGCAATGCGCCGGCGCCCTGACCGCGTTCGTGCAGGGCATCGGTTATCTGATCGCCAGCCTGTCGCCGCTGCTGGCCGGGGTGCTGCGCGATCAACTGGGCAGCTTCAGCGCCGCGTGGTGGTCGTTGCTGGCACTGGTGGCAATCATGTTGCTGATCGTGGTGCGTTTTGATCCCAGGTTGTATGCGCGGCATTTGCAGGTTCAACCCCCCGCCGCGGTGGTGCATGCAGCCTGAAAGGCTTTGATGGTATTGTGCTATCGACGGATCCGATCAGAGCCGGCGAGACCACTCCATGCTCAACAGCAATGCACTTCGCAAACTGGACATGCAAGACCTGATGGTATTCGTGTCGGTCTATGAGCAGCGCAACCTGACGCTGGTGTCCGAGGCGCTGCATGTCAGCCAGTCGACCGTCAGCTATTGCCTGAAAAAGCTGCGTGCCCAGTTCGATGACGACCTGTTCATCAGCACCCGCAACGGCATGCACCCGACCCGCAAGGCCGTCGCCATGCTCGGTCATGTGCAGCAGATCCTGCACAAGGTCAACCTGTGCCACGACGGCCTGATGACCTTCGACCCCAGGCAGCAAGCCACCACCTTTACCCTTTGTGCGCCCGAATATTTCGAGTTGCTGGTGCTGCCGCATCTGATGCGCGGCTTCGGTGAGGCGGGGCTGGCGGTGAGCGTCAACGTGCACAAGCTCGACCGCGACCTGCCGGCCGATGCCTTGCAGGACGGCCGTTACGACCTGGCCTTGTGTTTCGGTCCGGGCTTTCATCGTTTGCCGGCGGGGTTGTGCAGCCAGGTGCTGCTCGAAGACGATCTGGTCTGTGTGATGGACCGCCAGAGCCTGCCTGTCGATGCCCGGCTCGACCTGAGCACCTATGCGGCCAGGCGGCATATCTTTCCGACGCCATGGACCTCGGACAACAACATGATCGACGGCTGGTTGCGCACACAGGGCCTGACCCGGGAAATCGCCGTGCGCAGCAACAGCTACCGCGCCGCCTTGCAGTTACTTGAAGGCAGCGACTGCCTGCTGGCGCTGCCCAGACGCATCGAAGCGCTGCTGGGCAACGAGCCGTGGCTGGGCTTCTGCGAGCTGCCCCCGCAATTGCCGGGCTTTACCCTGGACATGATCTGGAGCGAGCAGGCCGAGCGCACAGAAGCCAACGGCTGGTTGCGCGAGCAAGTGGTGAAAGTCTGTGCGGCGCGAGGGTTGTTATAACGCCTGACGGAGCGTTACAACGGTGCTTTTTCACCCTCGCCATCCAGTTCGTTTTCACCTTCAGGCTGAGCCGGAGGACGTGGTTGCTCGCCTTTCTCGTTCAAACGTTTGTGCTTCTCGCCTACGTTGCCGGCGTTCTCCGGCTTATGGTCGAGGTCTTCACGCTCTGCTGGCTCGTTGTCTGAATCAGGTTGCTGGGTCATGGTCATTCTCCATAAGGGCAATCACCTGACGTTAGGCCGCGTGCAGCAAGCAAGATTCATTCGGTCTGTCATTCAGTCCCTGCCTGGGCCGGCGCCCCAAACAACGCGGTCCAGTAAATCCCGGCATTGCTTTTCGGGTCGGCGGCATAGGCGGCGCCCACTTCGCTGTAGCCGGGGTTCATCAGGGCAGCGCAATGGCCGGGGCTGGCCAGCCAGCCGTCGACCACCTTGCGCGCGTTGTCCTGGCCTGCGGCGATGTTTTCGCCGATCTGCTGGGCAAAGTAGCCGGCCAGTTCGGCGCGGTCGCCCGGCGTGTCGCCGTTGCGGCCCTTGTGATCGAAAAAGTTATTGTTGGCCATCGAGCGGCTATGGCCTTCGGCAGCGGCGGCCAGGCTGGCGTTCCAGCTCAGCGGGGCGGCGGCGTTGAACGACTGCCCGCCGCACTGGCGCGGCTGGCTGCGGGCGGTATTGAGAAAACTCAGCAGCGCCTGACCTTCGGTTTGTGAGGTGCCAAGGCGCGAGGTCAGCAGCGGGCGGGCCAGTACGATGCGCCAGTCGCGGCCTTCACGGCTGATGCCGATGTCGACGAATTGCGGGTCGAGCACCACCTGGCAAAAGCTTTCCTGAATCGCCTGCATGGCGGCATCGGCATCGCGTGGCCCGGACAGGGTAATGGCCTGCACCGTGACCATCGGGTAAGACGCTTGGGTCATGGCCTGGCGCAGGTCGCTGGTGTTGCTGACCGGCATGATCAGGCGCGGGTCGCCGGCCAGTGGCGGCAGTTCGGCCGAGGCCTGGCCTGCGCAGGGTTGCACCTGGCTGCGGTAACTGTTGATCGCTTCCTGCAGGCGCACTGATTCACCGGCAAAAGTCTGACCGGCAGGGACTTCATCGGCCGCGGCGCTGAACGACAGACTCAATGACAACACCGCAAGCGGCACAAGGGTAGATATCAGGCGCATCGGGAACTCCCTTACAACAGAGGGCACATGATGCGCGATTTCACCGTTCTCGGCGACCCGTCTGGCTTCGCGCTATCATCGTGTTCCTCTGACAACGGATGACGGCATGCAACTCCCCGATCTGAATCTTTTGATTGCGCTGGACGCCTTACTGGACGAAGGCAGCGTGGTGGGCGCCGCGCGGCGCATGCACCTGAGCCCGGCGGCGATGAGCCGGACCCTGACCCGCATTCGTGAAGCGCTGGGCGATCCGGTGCTGGTTCGCGCAGGTCGTGGCCTGGTGCCGACACCGCGGGCGCTGGCGGTGCAGGCCCAGGTGCGCGAACTGATCGAGCAGGCCGCGCAGCTGTTTCAGGCCCGCGACGAAGTCGACATGAGCACCCTGGAACGCTGCTTCAATGTGCGCTCCAACGATGTGTTTTTCGGCACCTTTGGCGCCCGGCTGATGGATGCGATGCGCGCCGGCGCACCGGGTTGCACCTTGCGCTTTGTGCCTGAGGGGGTGGGCGATGACGATGCGCTGCGCGAGGGGCGTATCGACCTGTACATCGCTTCGCGGCGCAATTTCGGCCCGGAGATCAAGATGCAGAGCCTGTTCAGCACGCGCTTCTGCTGCCTGGCCCGCGAAGGCCATCCGATTTTCGAGGCGCCGATCACGCCGCAGCGCTTCGCCGCCTACGATCACGTGAGCGTTTCACGCCGGGGCCGCGCCCAAGGGCCGATCGACCCCGCGTTGGCGGCACTGGGTTTACAGCGCCGGATAGCACTGATCACCCCGCACTTTCACTCGGCAATCTTTGGCGTGGCCGGCTCCGACCTGCTGTTGCCGCTGCCGGAACCGGTGGTCTGGGGCATGCAGAACCTGGGCCTGCGCATGCGCGCCTTTGACGTGCCGCTGGACCTGGAAGAGGTGACGGTGATTCAGGCCTGGCACCCGCGCTTCGACAAGGACCCGGCCCACCGCTGGCTGCGCCAGACCCTCAAGAACATCTGTTCTGAACTGCCGGCCGGGCGGGAACCGCGTAACGGCTTTCCCGGCTAAAGCGGCTCCTACAGATTCGGTGCCAGACGAAATATTGGCGAAATACGGGGTAATGCCCATGAGGCCGTGTTGTCCTGCGAGCCTCAGAGGCGATTATTCTCGCGCATGATGCTTGCGATGATCGGTACCGGGGTCATCAGGTGGCTGCGCATCATCGCGCTGGCGCCGGTGGTGTCGCGGGCCAGAATCAGCGCCACCAGTGCGCTGTGTTCTTCGCGCTTTTGCTGCAAGGCCTGCTCGGAAAACACCGTGTGGGTCAGCCACAGGTGCCGGTAGCGCTCGGCCTGGTCGAACAGGTAAGTACGCGCCTGCAGCAGGTGCCGCGAGCCGCAGCCGGCGGCGATGGCGGTATGGAACGCCTTGTGCCGCTGGTCCCACAGGTTCAGGCGCTGTTCGCGGGTATTGACCTCGACCACCTTGGCCAGGGTGTGCGAACTGGCCACTACCGATGCCTCCCAGGCATCGTCGCCGCGCTCGATGGCCAGGCCGACGATCATCGCCTCCAGGTGCGCGCGGGCATCGTAGATGTCCTGCATCTCCTGCACTGACATCGGCGCCACGCGATAGCCTTTCTGGTTGATGGCGATCACCAGTTTCTCGGCCACCAGTTGCGACAACGCCTCGCGCAACGGGCCGACGCCCAGGTCGTAACGCTCCTTGAGCGTGCTCATCAACAGCTTCTCGTCAGGCTTGAACACCCCGCGAATGATGTCCTGCTTGAGACCGTCATAGCCGCTGACTGCCGAGCTGACCGACGTATTGCGCAGTGACGAGAGTGTTTCCAAGGGATCTGTTCCTTCCATCGTTTTGCCGATGATACCCAAACGTCGTTTGCCCTGGAAAATCGACGTTGAAATATTTTGTGCTCAAAATACAAAAATGTAGACATTTTATATTTGTGACGATATTTTTCACCTGCCCGGCCTTTCAGCGCCTTGCCAAACTCCCAGTCAGGAAATCGCCATGAATGCTTTTGCCAAGATCGAAGACCTTGTGATGCCGATGCCAGCCGAACCCCAAGGCTTCAGCGTCCAGCCGTCGCGGCAGTCGCCACGTTTGCTGGAATTGACCTTTAGCCCGCAAACCGTGCAGGCCTTTGTCGCGGCAGTGGCGCAATGGCCGGTCCAGGCGCTGGAATACAAATCCTTTTTGCGCTTTCGGGTCGGGCAGATACTCGATGAGCTGTGCCAGGGCACGCTGCGCCCGGTGCTGCTTAACACCATCCTCAATCGCGCCAGCGGCGGCATGCTGATCACTCCGTTGGGGCTGGACGATGTCAGCCAGGCTGACGACATGGTCAAGTTCACCACCGCCTGCGCGCACCTGATCGGGCGCTCCAACTTCGATGCCATGAGCGGCCAGTTTTATGCGCGCTTCGTGGTTGCCAACACTGACAATTCCGACAGCTATCTGCGCCAGCCACACCGGGTCATGGAGCTGCATAACGACGGCACTTTCGTTAATCAGCTCACCGACTATGTGCTGATGCTCAAGATCGACGAGCGCAATATGGACGGCGGCAATTCCCTGCTGCTGCACCTGGATGACTGGGAACAGCTCGACACCTTTTTTCGCCACCCGATGGCCCGTCAACCGATGCGCTGGACCGCGCCGCCGAGCAAGAAAGTCAGCGAGGATGTGTTCCATTCGGTGTTCGACACCGACGCCGAAGGCCGGCCGACCATGCGCTACATCGACCAGTTCGTGCAGCCGGAAAACTTCGAGCAGGGCATCTGGCTGTCGGCGCTGTCGGACTCGCTGGAAAGCTGCGCGCACACGCTGTCGGTTCCGGTGCCGGTGGGCAGTTTCGTGCTGATCAACAACCTGTTCTGGCTGCACGGCCGTGACCGCTTCACGCCGCATGCCGGCCTGCGCCGCGAGTTGATGCGTCAGCGTGGTTATGTCAGTTTCCAGAAGCCTTTGTACCAGCGCGGCCAGTGAGGTAACGATTGTGTACGACTTCATCATCATCGGCGCCGGCATCGTCGGCATGTCGACAGCCATGCAACTGATGCAGCTTTACCCGGATGCCAGGGTGGTCTTGCTGGAAAAGGAGTCCGGCCCGGCCCGGCACCAGACCGGGCATAACAGTGGCGTGATCCATGCCGGGGTGTATTACACCCCCGGCAGCCTCAAGGCGCGCTTTTGTCTTGAGGGCAACCAGGCCACCAAGGCGTTCTGCACCCGGCACGGCATCCACTTCGACGAGTGCGGCAAGCTGCTGGTGGCCACCAACGAACTGGAAATGCAGCGCATGAAGGTGCTGTGGGAGCGCACCGAGGCCAACGGCCTGGAGCGTTACTGGCTGTCGGCCGGTGAACTGCGTGAGCGTGAGCCCAACATCGTCGGGCAGGGCGGGATCTTCGTGCCGTCCAGTGGCATCGTCAATTACGCCGAAGTCACCGCCGCCATGGCCAGGGAATTTCAGGCTGCCGGTGGCGAGATTCGTTATGGCGCCGAGGTCATCGGCCTGGATGAACGCGCCGATGAAGTGGTGGTGCGCACGCCGCGCGACGAGCTGCACAGCCGTTACCTGATCACCTGTTCGGGGCTGATGGCCGACCGCGTGGTGCGCATGCTTGGCGTCGAGCCCGGCTTCATCATCTGCCCGTTTCGCGGCGAGTATTACCGCTTGCCGAGCCAGCACAACCAGATCGTCAATCACCTGATCTACCCGATCCCGGACCCGTCGATGCCGTTTCTGGGCGTGCACCTGACGCGCATGATCGACGGCAGCGTGACCGTAGGCCCCAATGCGGTGCTGGCGTTCAAGCGCGAGGGCTATCGCAAGTCGGATATCAGCGCAGCGGACCTTTTCGAGACCTTCACCTCGCCGGGCATTCTCAAAGTGCTGGCCAACAACCTGGGCTCGGGGCTGGCAGAAATGAAAGACTCGATGTTCAAGGGCGGCTACCTCAAGCGCGTGCAGAAGTATTGCCCAAGCCTGACCAAGGCCGACTTGACCCCGTATCCGGCCGGCGTGCGCGCCCAGGCTGTATCGCGCGAGGGCAAGCTGATCGACGACTTCCTGTTCGTCAACACCGCGCGCAGCCTCAACGTCTGCAACGCGCCGTCACCGGCCGCGACCTCGGCGATTCCAATTGGCGCGTACATTGTCGACAAGGTCCGCGAGCAGGTTTCGACAACACGCCTCACGCCCGCCACGGCTTGAGCCACAGGCCTAGCCCGACCAGCAGCGCTGCGCCGTATGCTGTGCTCAGCGCCAGTTGCAGCGGTACCGATTGCAGCGGGTGCAACAGCAGCGCCGCCAGCAGCATGGCGATCACCGCCAGCAGGCCATGACTGCGCCACGGCGCCACGTGCAGCAGGGCCTGGCGGCGCAGCAACAGCGCGCCGGTGACCAGTGCACCGCCCAGCGCGGCGAGGGCAATGCCGTCGATGCCCAGCAGCCAAGGCAACAGCGCCAGCAGCACGGCATTGCACAGGCTGCCGAGCAGTTCGCAGTTCAGTGGCAGGCGGGTATCGCCGTCGGCGTAGGCGTAGCGCGCCAGCAGGGCGTTCCAGGCATTGAACAGCAAGGGTGTGGCAAACCAGGCCAGCAATGTGGGTAGAGGACTGTCATGGGTTTGTTGCGGCAACAGCAGCACCACCAGCGCGCCAGCCGCGCCGATCAGCCCGGCCACCGCCGGCAGGGTCAGCAGGGTGGCGCTGGCCAGCCCGCGGCGCAGCAGGCCCAGACGTTGCTGGCCGGCGCTGCCGCTCATCAGGCCGAGCAGCACCTGATTGAGGCTCATCAGCGCAATCAGCGGCAGGTTGATCAGCTTGCGCGCCAGATTGATCCAGGTCACCGCGCCTTCGCCCAGCAGCGAGGCGACCATGCGCTCCAGCAACGCCAGGCCCTGGCTGGCCAGATTGCTGCCCAGCAGCGGGCCAATGCGTTGCAGCAGTTCACGCAGCGCGCCGGCCTCGGCATCGCGGCGCCACGGTCGCCAGCCGAGGCGGTACAGGCTGGGCAGCAACACCGCCGGCATCAGCAGGCTGCCCAACAGGCAGGCAGCGGCCAGCCCGGTGGGCGTGGCGGCATGGTTCTGGATCGCCAGATACAGCACCGGCGGCAGGTTGAACAGCAGCGAACCAAGTCCGGCCAGGACAAAACGCGCCTTGGCCTGCAACGGCACGCACAGCAACGCATGCAAGACAAAGCCCGGTGCGCACCAGGCCAGCCAATGCAGGCTACTGGCGGCTTGCGCATACCCATCGGCGTCCAGCCCCGGGCCGATCAGGCGTACCCACAGGCTGGCGCCCACGCTTAGCAGCAGGCTGAACAGCAGCGCACCGAGTACCAGGCTCGGGGTCAGGCTGGCCAGCCAGCGGCCTTGTTGCAGCGTGTCGCGTTGCTGAAACAGCGGCAGCGCGGCGGCGCTGAGCAGGCCGCCGGCCAGTGACATGCGCAGCGCTTCGGGTAAAAACATCGACACCAGAAACGCATCGCTTTGGCTGCCTGCGCCCCAGGCCGCGACCAGCAGCCATTCACGGGCAAAGCCGGCCGCCAGACCGGTGAGGGTGGCGATGGTCAACCACAGCGTCGAGCCGAGCATGCGGGTGTAATCAGTGGAACAAGGTGAACAGGCCTTTGCCGCCCACCTTGTACTTGAGATTACGCGCCCGTTCACCTTTGATTTCGGCATTCGGGCCACTGACGATGGCATACGGCGGGATCGGCTTGGACACCACGCTGGCACCGCCGACCACGGCGCCTTCGCCAATGTCGGCACCGAACGAGAGCAGGGCACGGCTACAGATCCAGGCGTAATCGCCGATGAACACCGGCCCGCCAACCGCCCAGAATTCCGGCTCCTTGAGGTCGTGGCCGCCAGCGATGATCAGCACGTGCGAGGCAATGGTCACGTGATCGCCGATGACCAGCCCACCGCGAGCGTCGAGCTGGCAGTGCCAGCCCACCGTGGTGTCGTCACCGATACGCAGGCTGTCGACGCCGAGTACTTCGGTATTGCGCCAGACGGTTGAGCCCTTGCCGATTTTCGCCCCGCCCAGGCGCAGCCAGGCCAGGCGCACGGTGTGGCTGGGGATCTTGCAGATCAGGATGTTGTAGGCCTGCTCCCAGACCCGCAGCATGCGGTCGCGCAGCGTCGGCCAGTTGATGCCATACAGCGGAATCAGCGCGCCGTGCAGTTCGCTGGCCAGCAAACGGTAAAAGCGTCGCGCCAGCGGCGGCTCGATGCGCGGTTCGATGTTCAGGTAGCAGATGAACGACAGGGTCGTGTCTTTGATGCGGGTTTCAAAGGCCACTTCGTTGTCGAGCATCCATTGCCAGGTGGCTTGCAGCTCTTCGAGGCTGACGCCCATTTTTTCAGCGTATTCGGGCAGTGCCTCGCGCAGGTTATGCGAGTGCATCATGCGATGTTTCATGGGCGTTCTCCCTGGTCGGATTTGAAGTCGGCAGTGACTTTTTCGCGCAGGCGCCTGGACTCATGCAGGCTGATGCCGACAAACAGCCAGAACAGCGCGACCAGCACGCTGGTGAAGCTGAAGTAATGGTCGAACAGACCACTGAACAACGCGGTCAGTACACCGCTGGTCGTCCCCAGAGCAATGGCGTTGTCGGCCGTCAACACAATCGGCCCCTTGAGCGGGCGCACTTGCCGCCACCAACTGACGGTGATCGCGATAAACAGCAGCATGCCGGGCAGGCCGAGTTTGTAGATGAAGTTCAGCCACAGGTTGGAAATGCCGAACTCGGTGTAGTTGAGCACCGGCGGGTCGACCTTGAAGCCGATGCCGAACGGGAAGGTCGCCACCGCGTCGGGAAAGTGGCTGTATTCCAGAAAACGGATCGCGGTGCTGGTGTCGTCGTCGGAAAACAGGCTCATGATCCGGTCTTGCAACGGCGGGTAAAACACCAGCAGCGCGACGCCGGCAAAGCCGCCGACAATCAACATGCGCCCCAGGTGCGGAATGCGCCGTCGCGCCATCCATAGCATGATCGCGATCAGGCTCAGCAGCGCCCCGCGTGAGCCGGTCAGCAGCAGGCCGATGGCGCCCAGCCCGGCCACGGCCAGCGCCACGCTGCGCGGCCCGCCGCTGCGGGTCATGCCAAAACAGAAGGCCAGCGGCAAAATCATCGCCAGCGCCCCGCCCGCCACGTTGGGGTGCATCCATGGCGAGCCCATGCGGTCGGACAGCGACAGCAGGCTGCTGTTGAGTGTGTCGACGCCGCTGTAGCCCAGCACATCAAGGATCGGAATCATCGAGGTGGCGCTGCGCTCGACCACGAACACCGGGATCGACAACAGCAACAGCGCCAGCGTGCCAAGCATGATTGCGGTGACCACTTGTTCCAGAACTTTACGTTCGAGCAGCAGACGCGGTACCAGAAACAAAATCGACAGGTTGAACAGCCAGCGCACCCAGTTGATCGGACCGTTGCCCTCGGCCACCACCGTGACCTCGCCGACCACGAACGGAAAGGCGCTGTACAGCATCAGCGCCAGCAACAGGCGCTCCGCTTGCAGCATGTCGGGCTGTCGGGGCTTGTCGAAGAGCATGGCCTGTAGCAGGTAGCTGCCCCAGGTGAGCATGATCAGCGCTTCGGACACCGTGGTGCGTACGCCGATCTGAATGGTCGAGTAGGGAATGAAAGTACCCAGCACGCAGAACAGCAGCAAGCCCAGGTGCGGGCGCCGTATCACGGTGACGATCGAGGCCATCCCGGCCAGGATCAGCAGCACCATCGACAGGGGTGTCAGCCAGATCAGCAGGCCGAACAGGACCGCGACGATCAACCCGACGGGCAGGGCGATGGGCATTAGCGCAACTCCTCCAGGGCCGCATGGATTCGCCTGTGGAAGGCGTCCAGGCTGTAGCGCGCTGCCCAGTCCTTGAGCGGCGCCGGGTCTTCAGGGGCGGCGCTCGACAAGACACCCATCAAGCGCACCAGGGCGGCGCTGTCGTCTGTGACAAAGCGCGGGCTGTCGGGCGGGGTGATTTCATCCAGCGACGAACCGCTGGCCACCGCCACCGGCGTGCCGGTGCTCAAGGCTTCGATGACCGGCAGGCCAAAGCCTTCGGCCCGTGAAGGGTGCCAGAGTCGTTCGGCCTGTGCGTACACCGCGTGCAGCTCGGCATCCTCCAGGCCGCGCAGCACGTGCAGGCCGGGCAGGTTGCGTTGCGCCTCGCTGAGCGGATCGTCGCCGCCGACCAGCACCAGATCCGGCACCTGGGCAAAGCGCAGGCGTGCGGTTTGCCAGGCCTCGACCAGCCAGGCAATGTTCTTGCGTGGTTCGCGGGTACCGACGCACAGCCAGTAGCGCTCGGGCAGTTGCAGATGGCCGATGTCGGCAGGTTCACCCTTGAAGCCTTCGACCACGTGCGGCAATACCCGCAGCTTGCCTTGCACCCAGGGAAACAGGCGCACGGCCTCGTTGGCGGTGAACTGCGACGGCACCCAGACCTGATCGGCAACCCGCAGCGAGTGGGCAATCGATTGCTGGTCGGTAAACCGGTACACCCGCGCCTTGAGCCTGGAGCCATGGCTGTTGTTTTCGGTCAACTGAAACAGGTCGTGCAGTTGCAGCACGTATTTGAGGCCCGCCGGTTTCTTGCCCAGTGGCAGGCCCATATTGATGTTGGCGACATACACCTCGATACCGGCATCGCGCAGGGCACCGGGTAAAAACAGCCCTTCGAATTTGAGGCGCACGGGCAGGCGGTGTACGGAGTCGAGTGGCGTGGCCCAGCGCGGAGCAAAGATGCGCTTGCGAATCGGATGGTCATAAGGCGCTACCCCAAACAATTGCAGGCTCGATTGAGGGTAGGCGCGAAAGGCCGTTTCCAGGGCAAAGTTCTGCCGGCCGATCCCGCTGATCGGGTAACCGGCGGCGGCACGATAATCGAGACCTATACGCATGGGCGCACTCCGGGTTGAGGGGGCGTGATTCGGGTGTAGATGCCTTCGAGCTGGGCAGCCGACACCGACCAGTCATGGCGTGAGCGCACATAGGCACGACCGGCTTCGCCGATACGCGTCAGGCGCAGCGGGTCGTCGATGTAGTCGACGATCAACTGCGCAAGCCCGGCTGCGTCTTCGGCGCCCAGATAGTGCTCGGTGTTCTCGACCGCCAGCCCCGAGACACCCTGGCCGGTGGTGACGATCGGCAGGCCGGCGGCCATGGCTTCAAGAACCTTGAGTTTGGAGCCGCCGCCCTGGCGCAACGGCGCAAAGAACAGCGTCGAGCGGCTTTGCAGGGCGCGTAGATCCTGCACAAAGCCCATCCATTCAATGCGCGGGTCGGGCCATTTTTCGTGCCAGTGGGTGGGCAGGGCAAAGCCTGCCAGAGTCAGGTGCACATCCGGCTGCGCGGCCCAGACCTTAGGCATTATTTCTTCCAGCGCCCAGTACACGGCATCGATATTGGGGGCGTATTCGTAGTTGCCAATGAACAACAGATGGCGGCCCTCGCGCTCCGGGTGGACGCTGGCGTAGTAGCCGCAATCGACGCTGTTGACCACGATCGATACCGGCTTGCCGCTCAGGCGCGACAGCGCTTTGGCGTCGTTTTCGGTGACCGAGATCAACTCGCTGGTCTGGCGGAACACGCGGGTTTCCCAGCGTCGGTAACGCCAGCGGTCATACAGCGCAAACGGCGCGGCCCAGCGCGGCAATTTGTCGTAGCTGGCCGCGCCCAGGGCCGACTCGACATTGTGCTCGGTCAACACAAACGCCTTGCCGCTGCGTTGCAGGGCGCGCTCGAACGGCTGGAAGGCGTAGGTGTGTTGAATCTGAATAATGTCCCAGTGTTCTTGCAGCAGGGCCTCGAAGATGCTCTCCAGTTCGGGTGCATAGCCATTGATGCTGGCCAGCATCGGCGCCGGCGCAAATGCCACCGCCAGCAAGGTGCGCAGGCTGCGCAACGGGCGCCGGGGCAGCACGATCAGGCGCTCCAGCCAGGGTTCCATGGCCTGGCGGCACTCCGGGTCCAGCCCGGTCTTGGACTGCACCAGCAAGGTGATGCGGTGCCCGCGTGCCGCCAGGTTGCGCAGCAGGTGATACTCCCGGGTCTTGCCGCCACTGGTGGTGGGCCAGGGCAGATAGGGCAGCGTCCATAGAATGCGCATGGCTCAGGGCTTCCATTCCAGTATCTGCAAGGTCGGTCGTAGCGCCAGGGTCACACCCTGACGGCTGGCCAGCGAATTGCGTGTGCCGTCCAGCGGGTCGTGCACCACGGCTTCGCGGATATTGGGGAACGTCAGGCTGGCGCTGCTGGCGCTCCAGACCATCAGCAGTTGCGTACCGTCCGGGCGGCTCCAGGACACCGCGTACAGGTCGCGCGGCACGCTGCTGACCGCCGGCGGATCGGCCGGCAACAAGCGGGGACCGGTGATGTTCAAAAAGTTCTGCAAGGCCAGGTACACAGGCTTTGGATTGGCGCGCAGGTCGACCAGGCCATACCCCTGATCGCGGGCGCTGGCACGTTCGTCCAGATCGCTCAGGTTGAACAGAAAGATGCGCTGGTAATCCATGGTGCTCATGAGTGCCAGGCGGCGCAGGGTGTAGTCGGCCTGGCCGCGCTGGCCGATGATCGCCTGCATCTCCACCGGTCCCGCATAGCTGGACCAGCCCCATTCGGTGGCCCAGACGTTTTGCACGCCGTTGCTGTGCAGCAACTGGTTCATGGCGTTGCCGCGCACCAGAAAGTCACGGTCCGGCGGCGAGTCGCCTTCGGGGTATTCGGAGTACGGGTGGTAGGCGGCGACGATGTTCTGCTGGCCCAGCCCGCCGTCGACCAGGGTCTGCAGCATATAGCCCGGCGTGCTGTGCATCTGGCTGTAATAGGCCATGCCGGCAGTGGCGACCGGTTTGCCGGGCACCACGCTGCGGATCGCCTCAGTGGTGACGCTGAGGAGGCGGCCATAGGCGACCGGGTCTTCCTTGGGCCGCCAGACAATATTGGGCTCGTTCCAGACCTGCCAGGTGTCGACCTGCGGGTAGCGTTGGGCAAGGCGCGCCATGCGCGTGGCGAACAGATTGAAGTCGGACGGCGGGTACTGATCGCGGCTCTCGGCATCGGCCGGCGCGCTGCTGGCAAACGGTGCCGAGCCGACCAGATAAGCCAGGGTGTTGTAGCCACGGCTCTGCATCGCCGCCATGGCGGCATCGACGGTTTGCAACTGAAACTGGTCGCGCACCGGCTCGATCAGCGGCCAGTGCAAGGTCAGACGCACCCAGCCCAGCCCCAGGGCATCGAGGCGGTCCATCTGCAACTGGTACACCTCGGGGTCAAAATACGGAAACTGGACGTTGACCCCGAGGAAGTCGCGCCACTCAACCGGTCGCGGTGCCTTGAGCACGGTCTCGGCAAGGCTTTCGCCGGTATAGGCAAGCCCGGTTGCCAGCAGCGCAGCGGCAAGTAGCGATCTGGATTTAACGTGCATGGCTGTTCACCTCGCCTGACAGGCTTGCTGGAACATCTCGCGAAAACGCTCGGCGGTGTGGCTCCAGACCCGCCGCCGGCCCAGTTGTGCGGCGCGCTCGGCCCAGTCCTCGGCCAGGTGTGGCGTGTTGCACAAGGTGGCCAGCGCGTCGGTCAAGGCGGCCACATTGCCTTGCGGGTAGATCATGCCGTTGCCGTGCGACACCTCTTCGGCAAACGAGCGGGCATCGGAGGTGATCACTCCGCGCCCGCAAGCCACCGCCCACGACAACGCACCGCTGGTGCCGCGCAACTGGCCGAGCAGCTTGAGCTTGCTCGATTCGCGGTAGGGCAAGACCATCACGTGGTGGGCCTGAATGACTGTAGGGATATCGGCGGCCGGCAGGTCCAGTTGCCAGTCGATCAGGTCGGTCAGGCCCAGTTGGCGGATACGCTGGCGCAGTTGATCCAGGTAACTGCCGGAACCGCCAAAGGCCATTTCCGGCTCACTGCCGCCGGCCAGGGTCAGGCGCACGCTCTGGCGCAGTGCTGGCTGGCTGACGAACAGGCCGGCCAGCGCGTCGAGCAAATCCTCGATGCCCTTGCCGCGATAGATAAAGCCGAAATACAGCAGCCGCAAAGGTTGCAACGGCGGCAGTGGCACGGGCGCAATGTCCAGGTTGCCGTGCGGGATGACGATCATTTGTTGCTCGCGCAGGTGCATACGCTGGCGCAGGCTTTGGCTGCCGGCACGGGTCAGGGTCACCAGGCGGGTCATGTTTTTCGCCAGTTGGCGTTCGGCGCGCAGGCACAGCGGGTCGGCCAGCACGGTGGCGACTTCCGGGGCCGGCGAGGGCAGGCGGCTGGCCAGCGACAGCGGCCAGGGCAGTTTTTCCAGGCGCCAGACCAGCCGCTCCGGGTCATGCACGGTGGCGGTCAGTGGTAGTTGCGGCAAACGCTGGTGCAAGGCGCGCAGGGCGCGAAATTCGGCCAGCCGGCCGCCACCCACCTCGGCATGCACCAGATCGATGCCCTGCCAGTCGGTGTCCGCGACCCGTTGCTCGGCCTGCAGAGGGTCGTTGCCGACCCCTTGCAACGGCGTCAGCACCTCGACCCCCAGCGCCTGCAGGGCGTGGCGCAGGTGGCCGGCATAGTCAGCGATGCCATTCTGCTCCGGCGGTAGCGGAGCGAGCAGGGCGATACGCATCAGGCACGGCTCCCCAGGCGCTTGATGAACCTGAGCACTTTCTCGGGCACCTCGAAGCGGCGACGGTTGAGAATGACGCCGTCGACACGTTTGAAGGCCGTGTTCAAGGTGTGCAAGGCATCTTCGAGCATCGGTACGGTGGTTTGTTGCGCACGCACCACCAGCACGATCAGGTCGGCGTCGCGCAACAGTACGAAAGGCTTGTCCTTGCCATACAGCCCCGAGGCGTCGATCAGCACGATCTCGCCAGGGATCGCGGGTCCCGGGCCTTCGGTGCGCACGTGCTGGCCGTGTTCGATCAGCACGTTTTTCAGGCGCTCGATGACAAACTTCACGCCTTCACCGGAGTGCTCCGAGGTGAAGCCGATGGCCAGGCCTTTTTCGGCAACCTGTTGCAGCGGCAGGATGCCGTAGACCTTGTGCAGTTGCGAGGTGAACGCGGCACTGCGTTCCTGGGCACGCTCCAGGTCCGGCAGGCTGGTCCATACCGGCACCCCGAAGCGGCTTTCGATCTTGTCGCCGTCGTGGATGCGCTGGTCGAGCAGGTAGAAGAAATACAGCGCCAGCAAGCCCACCAGCAGGCTCAGCGGCAAGGCCAGCAACAGCATCAGCATGCTCTTGGGGAAGACCCGGCTGGGGTTGAGGGTGGCTTCTTCGATGAGCGCGATGTTGCTGATCTGGCTGTTGTCCAGTTCGCGATCGATACGCGCCTTTTCCAGGCTGTCGGAGTACAGCGCGTAGCTTTTCTCGGCGGCATCGAGTTCGTTTTGCAGGCGTGACAGTTCAGGTTCCAGTGCCAGGGCCTGGAGCCGGTCCTTTTCCAGTTGCGCCAGTTGCTGGTCTTGCTGGGTCAGCTGGGTCAGCAGCCGTGCATAGCTGGTCTCCTGGTCGGCGTAGACGTTCTGCATGCGGTTGTAGATCGGATTGGGGGTAATGTTTTCCGAGCGCTGCACCGTGGTCTGCTGTTCCTGAAGCAGTTTTTTGAGGTTTTCGATTTCTTCGCTGATCGCCTGGATCGGCGGCGCGTTGTCAAAGAAGGTGCGGCGCAGTTCCTGGCGCTCGACTTCCTTGCCGTTGATACGGTTTTGCAGGTCCTGACGGTTGGGGTTCAGCGACAGCTCGCGGCCGGAGCTGACGGTCTTGGGCTGGGTGGCCAGTTGTTTTTTCAGGGTGTCCAGGCCGGCCTTGGTCGAGGCGATGGCGCGGATGGTGTTGTTGCGCTCGGTGCGCAGGTCATTGAGGCCCTGAGAGGTGTCGGCCAGGCGCTGGGAAATGCTCACCGCGCCCAGCTGGTTGAGGTAGGCCTGGATCTGCCGCTTGTAGGTGATGATGTTGGTGCCGGTTTCTTTGACCTCGGTGTCGAAGAATGTATACAGGCTGACCCTGCCCAGGGTCTTGGTGCGTTGTAACTGGTACTCCTCGATCCAGTTGCGCAGCACATCGCGAGCCACGGTTGGATCATCCCAGGTGAAGGTCAGCTCCATGACCGAAGAGCCTGGGTCATGACGTACCTTGAAGCCTTTTTCCAGACTTTCGGCCAGGCGCTCGGTGGGCGAGCGTCTTTCTGCCAGGCCGATCAGTTCGAGAAGCCGGTGACCGGCACCAAATACGCCATCCACCGAGTCCTTGAGCAGGTTCTTGACGCTGGTCAGGAAGCCGGCTTCTTCGCGGGCCCTGGACATATCGGCCAGGTATTTTTCGGCCACGGTGCGGCTGATCGGCCGGCCGGTGAGCATCCGCTCTTCGTCCAGCAACGGGTCGCGCAAGCCGCTGGGCACCACGATAGATTGCCGGTTGGACAGCTCGATCGGCACTGTGCTGCTGTCACGGCCGGGCTTGACCAGCAGCAATGCGGTGGACTCGTAGCGGTTGGGCAGCAAGAACGCGCCCAGCACTATGATCACAAAGGTCACCAGCACCGTGGTCTGCACCTCACGCCTGAAGATGAAAAACAGGCGCAGCAGATCGCGAAATGAACGGATATTGATCATTGTCTTCTTCCCTGATGCTTAATTCTGCAACTCGTAATTCACCCCAAAGCCAAGCGACTTGGAGAACGGGATCAGTTGGTTGAAGTACAGGTTGACCCCGTCGGCCTTGTTGCCGACCGTGGATTTGGGCACGAACACCACATCGCCGCGTTGCAGCAGCACCGGGCCCCGAGGCGACTGGGGGCTGGCCCAGAGCATCTTGCTGTAGTCGAAGAAGTAGGTCTTGTAGAGGCCGTTGTCTTCCTGGCGCAACAGGGCGACCAGTTGCGCATCGCCGTCGGGAGCTACACCGCCGGCACCGATGATGGCCTGATCCAGCGTCGTGGCAACGGTCACCGGCAGGTTGGCGGAGTTACGCACGGCGCCACCGACGAACACCGTGTTGCCCGGTGCCTGGTTGATATTGATGGTCATCGCGGTCTGGCGATAAATACCCTTGAGCTTGTCTTGCAAGTGCTCGGTCAGTTGCGGCACGGTCATGCCCGCCGCCTGAACGGTGCCGACCCAGGGATAGGAAAAGGTGCCATCGGTGAGCACCTGGAACAAGGTCAGCTCATAGATACTGTTGGCGGTGAAAGCCGAAATGCTTGGCGCCTCGCCGGTGTTGCGCACGATGCGCAAGGTGTCGCCTGCGCGGATTTTTTGCGCCGGCAACGGTTTGCCCGCCAGCGCCAGCCCCGCCGTCTTGCCCGCCTCGATCAGCGCGGTGTCGTCCGGTACCCCTACCCGGGCCGGGGTGTTGCAAGCGCTGATGACTAGCAAGCAGGTCGCCAGCAGCAGACCTTTCAAAGGCCTGGAAAACATCTGATCCATGAATACCGCTCCCTGACGGGGAAAACATGCCGGCCCACAGCGCCGGGTTTAAAGTGCAGCATGCGGCGGTTAACCCGCATGCTGCGTTGTACAAACCGCTATCAGGCTTTGGCCGCCTGAGCCGGCACGCGTCCATAAATGTCGGTAAAGCGCACGATGTCGTCCTCGCCCAGGTACTCGCCGCTTTGTACCTCGATCATCACCAGGTCGATGACTCCGGGGTTGACCAGGCGGTGGGTGTGGCCGGGCTTGATAAAGGTCGACTCGTTGGTGTCGAGCATGAACTCACGCTCGCCGTTGGTGACCGTGGCCATGCCGCTGACCACGATCCAGTGCTCGCTGCGGTGGTGGTGCATCTGCAACGACAACGAGGCCTGTGGGTGCACGACGATGCGTTTGATCTTGAAGCGCTTGCCCTCCTCAAGCACGGTGTAGGTGCCCCACGGGCGGGTGACGGTGCGGTGCAGCCGGTAGGCTTCATGGTCCTGGCGCTTGAGCTCCTGAGCGATGAGTTTTACGTCCTGGCTGCGATTGCCGTCGGCGATCAGCAAGGCGTCGGGGGTGTCGATGATGATCAGGTTGTCCAGCCCGACCGCGCCGACCAGGCGCTTGGGCGAGTCGATAAAGCAATTGGTCACATCGTGCAGCACGGTCTGGCCGTTGCACTGGTTGCCTTGCGCGTCAGCCGGGCTCAGTTCGCGCACTGCCTGCCACGAACCGATGTCGCTCCAGCCGAGTTGGCAGGGCACCACGGCGACTCTGGACGAGCGCTCCAGCAAGGCATAGTCGATGGAAATGTCCGGCACGCGGGCGAACAGGTCGTTATCGAGTTCGACCTGCAACTCGTTGCTGCCTTGCTTGCTGGTGCTTTGCGCGACGCAGGCACTGACCGCATCGAGCACATCAGGGGCATGAATGCGCAGCTCGGCCAGCAAGGTGTCGGCGCGCAGGCAGAACATTCCGGCATTCCACAGGTGCAGCCCGCCGCTGACATACGCCTGGGCGGTGGCAGCATCGGGTTTTTCGACGAACCGCGCCACCTGATAGCCGTCGCCATTGAGCTTCTGGCCTTTCTCGATATAGCCAAAACCGGTTTCCGGCTTGCCGGGCTCGATGCCGAAAGTCACCAGCCAGCCTTGCTCAGCCAGTTGCCGGGCCTTGGCCACGGCGGCCTGAAAGGCCTCGACATCGGTAATCAAATGGTCGGCCGGCAGGATCAGCAGTTGTGCATCGTCGCCATACAGACGGGCGACGTGCAACGCGGCAGCGGCAATCGCCGGGGCTGTATTACGGCCCACCGGTTCCAGAATGAAGTCCAGCTTCGCGCGCTTTTTATTCAGCGGGCGGTAGTCGTCGACCGTACGGAAATACACCTCACGGTTGGTGACGGTCAGCAGGTGCTCGACCTGCGGCAGGGCGGTGGCGCGGTTGAAGGTTTTTTGCAGCAGGCTTTCGCCATCGGGAAGGCGCATGAACGGCTTGGGCATGGCTTCGCGAGAGACTGGCCAGAGTCGGGTGCCGGAACCACCGGCGACAATGCAGGGGATGAGAGTGCTCATCAATAGACCTCACGATTGAGTAGCACTGCCGGAACAGTGCGCAGAAGGATGTAGAGATCGAACCAGACAGACCAGTTTTCTATGTACTCAAGATCGAATTCGACGCGCTTCTCGATTTTTTCCACGGTGTCTGTTTCACCCCGATAGCCGTTGATCTGCGCAAGCCCTGTAATGCCCGGTTTGACGCGATGTCGCGAGGTGTACTCCTTGACCGCTTGCTCGAAGAGAATACCGGCCGCTTTGGTCGCCGTGGCATGGGGGCGCGGGCCCACCATGGACATGGTGCCGGCCACCACATTGAACAGCTGTGGCAGCTCATCCAGGCTGGTTTTGCGGATGAAACGTCCGACCCGTGTGACCCTGGCGTCGTGGCGGGTGGTTTGATTTTCCGCTACGGCATCGGCCTGGTGCTGATGCATGGAGCGAAACTTGAAGACCTCGATCAGGCGGTTGTTGTAGCCGTAGCGTTTCTGCCGAAACAGCACCGGCCCCCTGGAGTCGAGTTTGATGGCGATGGCCACCAGCAGCATCACCGGCGACAGCAGGGCAATGGCCAGCGATGACAGCACGATGTCTTCGGCGCGCTTGATGAACGGCGACCAGCCGTTGAGCGGCACATCGGAGGCGTTGAACATCGGCAGGCTGGCGACTTCGGTAATGCGGTTATGGGTATGGCGAAAGGCGATCATGTCCGGCACCAGCAGCACATTGACCGGCAGCCGGCGTAATTCGCGAATGATGTAATCCATGCGGTTTTCGGCGGTCCAGGGCAGGGCGACCAGTACCTGAGTGACCTTGTCTTCGCGGATCAGCCGCTCCAGGTCGCCGGTGTTGCCCAGCAGCGGCAGGTTGGCGACGGTCTTGGGCATGCGTCCGATGCGGTCGTCGATGAAGCCGGTTACTCCTGAACGAATGTCCTGATGCCGGAGCAGGTATTCGGCCAGGCGCAGGCCGTTTTCCGTGGCACCGAGAATCACCGCGTTTTGCAGGAACATGCCTTTTTTCATCAAATGCCGGAACAGCACCAGTAACAGCACGCGCACGGTGCACAGCAAGGCCAGGGTCGACAGGTACCAGACCAGCAGCGCGTCCTGGCTCACTGAATCGAGCATGTCCATGAAATGGTGCATGACCAGCAGCAGGCCAAAGGCGGCAGTCCACGCAAACAGGATGGAGCGCAAGCGCAGAGAGTTGCTGAACAATGCCTCGGAATACACGCCCAGCGCCTGGAACACCAATACGCAGATCAGGCCGAAGATCAGCAGCATGCCCAGTTGGCCTTTGGCCTGACCGGTCTGAACCACCGGCTCCAGCGCCAGGATCACCAATCCCGGCACGACGCAGGACAGGCCATGGGCCAGACGGATACCGAACAGGAAATATTCAACCAGGCTGGTTCGGGTCAACGACAGACTGTCGACGGGCTGCAACCGCATAGTGCTTCCTCACTGCGTGTCGATCCTTTGCTCAAGCATCGGTCCTTGAAATTCATCGCTTGACGGGCGAATGCCAACAAAATGTCTATGTGTATTACTCCCTGGTTTTCAGTCACGTCCTGGCTGTCGGTGACTGTTGCTGTAGCTAATCCCTTGTTTTCATGTAAGACGTATCGCTTATCGGTGAAGGAAACGGCTCTCGGTCAGGCTTTTTGACAGTAAAGCCCATGCAACAAAAAACGTCGGATTTATGCGCGCAGTTTTGTGCTTAAACGTGCCTGCAAGCCTCTGCATAACGCCCACCCGATCAATAAAGACGGGGTAATAACGTACTTTTTGGGGGCAGGAAAAATTTCCTGATGGCGTCGAGCGCTTTTGTTTTGGCCAGGGTCATATGTGCGTACTGCCCCTATGCGGGCACCATCTATCGTGTACAGGGGAGTGTCATGGCACAACGCAGAGCGATTCTGATTCTTCATGGCAAGCAGTCGCTCAACGAGCAGGTGCGCAGCGCCGTCAGCCGCAAGCGTGAAGAAGGCTGGGAGCTGGATGTGCGCCTCACCTGGGAGGGCGGCGACGCCCAGCGCCTGGTCGCCGAAGCCCTGGCCGACGGGCATCACTGCGTGATTGCCGGTGGTGGCGATGGCACCTTGCGCGACATTGCCGAGGCCCTGGCCTTGAGTGACGTGCCCGAAACCACTGACACGCCGCTGAGCCTGGTGATTCTGCCGCTGGGTACGGCGAATGACTTTGCCCGTGCCGCCGGTGTGCCGCTGGAAGTCGACGACGCCCTGGACTTGCTCGACGCCCCGGCGCGACCGGTGGATCTGGGCGAGGTGGACGGCAAGCTGTTTCTCAATATGGCCACCGGCGGTTTTGGCAGCCAGGTGACCGCCAACACCTCCGAAGACCTGAAAAAAGTGCTGGGTGGCGCGGCTTACCTGTTCACCGGGCTGACCCGGTTCAGTGAACTGCACGCCGCTTATGGCGAGCTGAGCGGGCCGGATTTCCAGTGGAGCGGCGACTTGCTGGCGCTGGGCATCGGCAACGGTCGCCAGGCCGGTGGCGGCCACGAACTGTGCCCTACGGCGCTGGCCGACGATGGCCTGCTGGATGTCAGTATTCTGCCGGCACCCCAGGAATTGGTGGGAACGCTCAAGGGGTTGCTGGCCGGCGGGCTGGGCATCGAGAACATGTTTGTTCGCGCGCGCCTGCCGTGGGTCGAGATCAAGTCGGCGCAGGGCCTGGACATCAATCTGGATGGCGAGCCACTGACGCTCACGCAGATGCGTTTCAGCGCCCGCCCGGGTGCCTTGCGCGTGCACCTGCCGGCCGGCTCGGCATTGCTGGGTGCCAGTGAAACGCCGTGGCTCAGTCGTCCAGACTGATGATCCGTTCGCGCACGCAATACAGCACCAGACCGGCCACGTCGTAGATTTGCAAGCGCTTCATGATTTGCGCGCGGTGGGTCTCGACGGTCTTGACGCTGAGGTTCAGGCCAGAGGCGATATCACGGGTCGAGGTGCCGCGCACGATCAGGCGCAGAATTTCGAGTTGACGTGTGGTGAGGTTATGCGTGTCGGGCTGTAACACCTTGCCGTTCTGACTGCCGAGCAGTGCCTGGTTGATCACGGTATGGGCGATGGCCGGGCTCAGGTAGCGCTCGCCATCGCGCAAGGCTTGCAAGGCGTGATGCAGTTCGCTGGCCGTGGTGTCCTTGAGCAGATAGCCATGAGCCCCCAGGTGCAGGGCGCGCATGATCAGCTCGGGCTCGGTGTGCATCGACAGGATCAGCACCTTGCTGTCGGGCAGCACTTGCAGCAAATGGCTCAAGGCATCCAGGCCATGGGTGCGTTTCATGGAAATGTCGAGCAGCACGATGTCTGGCGTCAACTGCAGGGCCAGGCGGCTCAGCTCGCTGCCATCGGTCGCTTCGCCGATCACGCTATAGCCTGGGATATCGGCTACCAGAGCGCGAATCCCGGCGCGAATCAGCGAATGGTCATCGATTAGCAGTAGCGTGCAGGTCATGGTCAGGTCTTGTCAGTGTGGCCTTGCGTCCGGGCGCGGGCATGATGGCGCGCTGACCATGGAAAAACAACATTGATACGTGTGCCCTGACCCGGCGCGCTGTCGAGGGTCCACCGACCGCCGAGCAAGGCAACCCGCTCACCGATACCGGCAATCCCGCGCTGACCGGCGCGGGCCGGGTCACTGGCGGGTGTGAAGCCGTGACCATCATCTGCAATGAACAGCGTCAGGCCTTCGGGCAGGCGTTGCAGGCGTATCAGCAGATTGCTGGCGCCTGCGTGACGCAGCATGTTGGTGACCGCTTCCTGGGTGATGCGAAAGGTGGCCACGGCCATTTCTTCGGCGATGCCGTGCAACGGCTGGTGGCATTGCAGGCTCCAGTGCACGGTACTGCCGGCCAGGGTGTTCATCAGGTGTGAACGCAGGCTGGCCTCCAGGCCAAGACTGGATAACTGTCGGGGGTTGAGAATAGCCGACAGGTCGCGCACCTTGTCCAGGGTTTCTTCCAGCGTGGCGTTGAGCTGCTTGCCTTGCGGCTCCAGTTCTGCGGGCAGGCGCCGTTGCAGCCAGTCGAGTTGCAGCCGGGCGGCGGTCAGCATCTGGCCGATGTCGTCGTGCAGCTCGCGACTCAGACGATGGCGCTCGTTTTCCTGAACCTCCAGCATGCGGCTGGCCAGTTCCTGCGGTTGCAGGCTGATGGCGCGGTTACTGCGCAGGCGTGCCAGCCAGATGCTGGCGAAGGCCAGCGCATTGAGCAGCAACAGGGCGGCTGGCAAAGGTTGCGCGTGCAGGTACACGACGGTATTGCCCAGCAGCGCACCGAGGCACAGCGTCGCCGTCAACCAACGGGCGGTTTTCCCGTTCAGTGACCGGGACTTGCGCGATAGGCGATGCAGGGGCGTTGAGGGTGAAATCATCGAGTGGTCATGCTTGAGTCTGTCAAAGGCCATGACCCTAACAATGCTGCCTGGTGATTGAAAGGGGGGGGCTTGAAAGACGTGTTATCGCCTCACAGGCCAAGCGTGTTCAGCAACGCGTGTTGTTCCTCGTCGTCAAGTGCCAGCTCGCCGGTGTGCGGGTCGATCAATTCCAGTTGCCAGGCCAGCAGATCCAGGCAGCGCCCGAGTGTGTCGATCGTTTCGACATTCAAGCGGTTGTCATTGAGCCGTCGCCTCAGACCCTCCCGCAGCTGCGCGGTGAAGCCTGCGATGTTGTTTTGTGAGGCATCGGCCGCTTTGTCGGTGAGGGTGAGCAGGGTGGTCTGCAAACAGGCAAGGGCGTCTTCGTCGTCGGCGATCATTTGCAGATGAGCCACGCATTCTTGCGAGCGCTGCAGCAGCGCCTGGGACTGGCTGACGAATTCATCGTGTTGATGCAGCCACTGATTGCTGTTCAGCATTCTTGATCTCCATGCCTGATGGATGGCGAGCGCAGCACGACCGCCGTGAATGCCTGACAGTTAATTTTGATTTCACTGGATTGTCTGTAGGGCGTTTCTGAATGTTGCGCAATAGTGACATTCAGGCATTTTAAACACGCAATATGCGCGGCAAGACGCAGATTTTCAGGCGAGATGAGGAGTTCCCGAGCGTTTTGCCTTTCGGGAAAGCATAGAGGCCGCAAGGCCTGGGCAAGGGTCAACTGCCTGACTCCATTCATGCAATGAGAAGGGCGTCACAATAATGGCTATTGAATATTGCGAATATCAGGTCAGCCCCGAGGCGGCGTCAGGCGTACCCTTACTATCGAATTTTTCGATTTGTCGAAAGGCATGGATCAGAACGCCATTGTCGCAATAGTTGGCAACTTCTCAGCCAGTAAAGCATGATGCCTGTATGACATCAATGACCGTAAAAAAGGGTCCGTAAAGGACCGTTAAGGTCTTGGCAGTAGCCGCCGATATATCGGCTGGCAGACTCATCGTTATCAACGCTCCAGGAGCTATAAACAAATGGCCGGCATTCTCGACACAGTAGATCAGCGCACGCAATTGGTGGGCGAGAATCGCCTGGAAATCCTTATGTTCCGCCTGGCCGGTCGTCAGTTGTTCGCAATCAACGTGTTCAAGGTTCAGGAAGTGCTGCAGTTGCCGAAACTGACACTGATGCCACAGCGGCATTCATTTGTCTGTGGCGTGGTCAACCTGCGCGGCCAGACCTTGCCGGTGATTGACCTGTCCCAGGCCATCGGCATGCGCCCGTTGGTGCCGGGCCCTGACAGTACGATCATCGTCACCGAGTACAACCGCACGGTGCAGGCGTTTCTGGTGGGCGGTGTGGACCGCATCATCAACCTGAACTGGGAAGCCATCATGCCGCCGCCGGCCAGCGCCGGTCGCCAGCATTACCTGACCGCGATCAGCAAGGTCGACGACCAGTTGGTCGAAGTCATCGACGTCGAAAAAGTCCTTGCCGAAATCGTGCCGTACAACGCGAAGGTTTCCCGCGAAAAACTCGAAGATCCGATTCTGGACCACGCCCGCGGACTCGAAGTGCTATTGGTCGATGACTCCAAGGTCGCCCTGGCACAGTTGCGCGATACCTTGTCGCAGCTCGGGCTGAAACTCCACACCGCCAGCGATGGCCTCAAAGGCCTGAACATGCTCAAGGCCTGGGCCGACAGTGGCGAGGACATGAGCGAGAAATTGCTGATGGTCTTCACCGACGCCGAAATGCCGGAAATGGACGGTTATCGTCTGACCACCGAAATCCGTAACGACCCGCGCCTCAAAGGCCTGTACGTGGTGTTGCACACCTCGCTGTCGGGCAGCTTCAACGAGTCGATGGTCAAGAAAGTCGGCTGTGACAGCTTCCTGTCCAAATTCCAGCCCGACAAACTGGTCGACATCGTCCGCGAGCGCCTGAAAATGGTGCTTGAGGGCTAAAAGCCAGCGTAAAGCCTGTAAGCTGTGACGCGAATCTCTATGTATTCGCGTCACACAAGGAACAGGCCATGTTGCAGCTCAGCGCGCTTTACCGTTATCCCCTCAAGTCCTGCAAGCCCGAGGTGCTCGACAGCGCGCATTTCGATGCCTTGGGGCTGTCCGGTGATCGACGCTGGATGCTGGTCGACGCCGCCTCGGGGCGCTTTCTGACCCAGCGTGCCCTGCCGCACATGTCGCAACTGTCAGTGCTGTGGAATGCCACAGGCGGGGTCACGTTCGCCGCCGACGGCTTTGAATCACTGGACGTTGCCTTGCCCATCGAGCAGGCCGACACGCTGCGTGGCGTGACGGTCTGGCGCGACAGCCTGCAAGTGCCCGATGCCGGCGATGCCGCTGCCGACTGGGCCAGCGCGTTTATCGGCAAGCCGACCCGCGTGGTGTATATGCCTGAAGCCCGCGCCCGCTGGCTGCCCGACGGCTACGGCACGATCGAAGACAAAGTGAGCTTTGCCGATGGCTTCCCGCTGCTGCTGATCGGCCAGGGCTCGCTGGACGATCTTTCAGCGCGTATCGGCCGGCCCCAGGAAATGCTGCGTTTTCGGCCTAATCTGGTGATCAGCGGTGCCGAACCTTACGCTGAGGACGGCTGGAAGCGCATTCGTATCGGCGAGCTGGAGTTTCGGGTGCTCAAAGCCTGCTCGCGCTGCATTCTGACCACCATCGACCCGGCCACCGGCCAGCGCAATCCCGACCGTGAACCCCTGGCGACGCTCAAGACCTATCGACAGGTCGAGGGCGAAATCCTGTTCGGGCAGAATCTGGTCAGCGACGGGGCAGGGCGGCTGGAGGTGGGGATGACGGTTGAGGTGCTGGAATAGGGCGGTGTTGCCACCGCCCTGATTGTTGCAATTACAGGTCGTCGAAGAAGCGTTCGTGCCAGTCCACAAGAGGTTGTGGCGAGTTGAGTTTCTGGCCGTAGATCACCGAATAAGACAGCACGTTTTGCACGTACTGGCGGGTTTCGTCGAACGGAATGCTTTCGACCCACACGTCGAACGCCAGGTGGTTGGCGCCCTTGAGCCATTGGCGTACACGGCCCGGCCCTGCGTTGTAAGCAGCGGAGGCCAGCACGCGGTTGCCGTTGAACTGGCCGTGCACCTGGCTGAGGAAGGCAGCACCCAACTGAATGTTGGTGTCCGGGTTGAACACCTGCTGCGGTGAGGCCAGCGGGATGTTGAAGCGCTTGGCGGTCTCTTTGGCGGTGGCCGGCATCAGTTGCATCAGGCCGCTGGCGCCGACGCCGGAGCGGGCGTCGTCCATGAATGCGCTTTCCTGACGGGTAATGGCGAACACCCAGCTTGAATGCAGGCCACGCAGCTTGGCTTCACGCACCAAAGTGTCGCGGTAGGCCATCGGGAAGCGGATATCCAGGTCGTCCCAATACTGCGCCTGGCTGATGGTGCGGATTGCCGGGAAGTACCATTTCAGGTCATAGGCCAGCCTGGCCTGGGCGACCATTTCATCGCGGCTGAAATGCCGGCTGACGTGGTACCACTCGCGGCGACCGTCGACGATTTCGCCACGGTCGTGAAATTCCAGCGCACGACGCACGCCCGGAGTATTGCGCACCTTGGTGATCAACGCCTGGCTGAGCAGCAGCGGCTTGTTGTTGAGCTGATAAGGGTTTTGCGTGCGGTCGGCGGCCAGAAAGCCGTAGAAGTCGCGCTCTTTGGCAACTTCCCGGTACAGGGTCGGAATCTGCGGATTGTTCGGCTGCGCCAGCTCCAGCGCGCGGGCTTCCCAGTAGCGCCAGCGGTTGGTGTTGGCCAGGTCCGGCGGCAGGCGGCGCGCCAGGTCGTAGGCGTCCTGCCAGCGGCCCAGGCGCAGCAGCAGGCGCATGCGCCATTCGCTGACGGTATCGTCGCGCAGCTCAGGGTCGTAGCGGGTCATGACGTCCAGTGCGCGGTCGTCATAGCGGCGCGCCAGGGTCAGGCCGATCTCTTTGGCGATCTCGACCTGTTCTTCCCGGGAGAAGCGCAGCGTGGTGGCATAGCCATCGAGCATCGCCAGGGCTTTTTGCGGGTCCTGGCGGGCCAGGCGGCGCAGGCCCAGGCCAACGACATCGGACATGGCTTCATCGACCGGCATGAACTGCGCCGGGTTATTGAGCATTTCCGGTTTTTGCGCCACCGCCAGCAGCAGCTTGCCCTGCGGCGCCAGCGAATTGAGGCTGTCGACCAGGGTCTTGGCCAGCGTGTAATTGCGCGCCTGTGCCGCCAGCTTGGCGCGTTGCCAGCGCTTTTGCTCGGTCAACTGGCCCGCAGCGGCCCACTGGGCGAAGAAAGCATCGCAGGCGCCCGGCAGGGTCTTGCTGGTCATCCACAGTTTTTCGGCGCTGGCATAGCCTTCGGCGCGCTGCCCGCTGCTGATCTGGTACTGGCCGTACAGGCAGTCCAGTTCGGTGAAGTTCATCTTCGGGTCGTAGTACTTGACGAAAGTCTGCCAGTCGCCGCGTTCGGACAGCCAGCGCAACCAGCGCAGCTTCATCCAGTTGGCCTGTGGCAGGTCACCGTGTTCGGCAAGAAATTTCTCGATCTCGGCATTGCTCGCGCTTTTCAGGCGCGCGGTCAGCTCGTCGTATTCGAGGTACGGTTGCAACGGGTAGTCGGCCAGCGCCGCACTGCTGGCCATATACGGCCCGGTGTCACCCTTGGCCAGCGCGCGCTTGGCCTCGTCATAGAGTTTGCGCTGTTGGTTGATGTCCGCAGCCAGGGCAGGCGTGGCGGCAGTGATGGAGAGAAGCAGGCAGGATACAAGGCTGAACAAACGACCGCGCATGGGACTTCCGGGCTGGTGAGTCGTAAAAGTGCCGCTAGCTTAGCCTTTTGCCAGCTCCGGTTGAAAGCATTGCGGCCAATCGTGACTCACCTGGAAATAAATCTTTGCCCCACAAGCGCTCAGGGCCGGGCCTCAAGGTGATTACCCGGCCATCGGATGCCGACATTCATGCGCCATCTCAGGTAGAATGCGCGCCCGGTTTTTGGAGAAGATCATGACCCTGCTCAAATTCAGCGATGTGTCCCTTGCCTTCGGCTCTATGCCATTGCTGGACAAGGTCTCCTGGCAGATCGCCCGTGGCGAGCGGGTGTGCATCATCGGCCGCAACGGCACTGGCAAATCCAGCATGTTGAAGCTGGTCAAGGACAGCCAGAAGCCTGATGAAGGCTCCATCTGGCGTGCGCCGGGGCTTAAAATCGGCGAATTGCCGCAAGAGCTGCCCGAAGCCGACGAGCGGACGGTGTTCGATGTGGTTGCCGAAGGCCTGGACGGCGTTGGCGCGCTGCTTGCCGAATATCATCATCTGGCGCAGAACTGCGTCACCGAGGAAGACCTCGACAAGCTGATGCATGTTCAGCAGGCCCTCGAAGCGCGTGATGGCTGGCGCCTGCAACAGGTGGTCGAAAGCACCCTGAGCCGCCTGCAATTGCCCGCCGACAAGACCCTGGCCGAGCTGTCCGGCGGCTGGCGCCGGCGTGTGCTGCTGGCACAGGCGCTGGTCTGCGAGCCGGACCTGCTGCTGCTTGACGAACCGACCAACCACCTGGACATCGGCGCCATCGCCTGGCTTGAAGAAGCCCTCAAGGATTTCCAGGGCGCGGTGCTGTTCATCACGCACGACCGCTCGTTCCTGCAGAACCTGGCGACCCGCATTCTGGAACTCGACCGTGGCGGCCTGATCGACTGGAACGGTGACTACGCCAGCTTTCTGGTACACAAAGAAGCCGTGCTGGCGGCTGAAGAGACTGCCAACGCACTGTTCGACAAGCGTCTGGCCCAGGAAGAGGTGTGGATTCGTCAGGGCATCAAGGCGCGCCGTACCCGTAACGAAGGCCGTGTGCGCGCCCTCAAGGCCCTGCGTGTAGAGCGTGGCGAGCGTCGTGAGCGCACTGGCAAGGCCAATATCCTGATCGAATCGGCTGACAAGTCCGGCAAGCAGGTGATCGTTCTGGAAAACGTCAGCTTCGCTCATCCGGGCGGCCCACAGCTGATCAAGGACTTCTCGATGGTCCTGCAGCGCGAGGACCGTATCGGCCTGCTGGGCGCCAACGGCACCGGCAAGACCACCTTGCTCAAGCTGATGCTGGACAATCTGCAGCCGACGTCCGGCACCGTCGAAACCGGCACCAAGCTTGAAGTGGCCTACTTTGACCAGTTGCGCCATCAGCTTGAGCTGGAAAAGACCGTTATCGACAACATCGCCGAAGGTCGCGATTTCATCGACATCGATGGTCAGAGTCGTCACGTGCTGAGCTATCTGGGCGACTTCCTGTTCAGCCCGCAGCGTGCGCGTACGCCGGTCAAGGCGCTGTCCGGTGGTGAGCGTGCGCGTTTGCTGCTGGCCAAGCTGTTCAGCAAGCCTGCGAACCTGCTGGTACTCGACGAACCGACCAACGACCTGGACGTCGAAACCCTCGAACTGCTCGAAGAGGTGCTGTCCAACTACAAAGGCACCGTGTTGATGGTCAGCCACGACCGGGCATTCCTCGACAACGTGGTGACCAGCACCCTGGTGTTCGAAGGCGAGGGCAAGGTTCGCGAGTACGTCGGTGGTTATCAGGACTGGCTGCGTCAGGGCGGTTCGCCACGTTTGCTGGGCGTTGCCGACAGCAAGTCGGGCAAGGCCGAACTCAAGAGCGCAGTAGTACCACCGGTGGCTGCGGCACCTGTTGCAGCCGCCCCGGCTGCGAAAAAGAAACTCAGCTACAAGGAACAGCGCGAGCTGGAGGCCTTGCCGGCGCAGATCGAGCAGACTGAAACGCAACTGGCGGCCTTGAGTGCCGAGATCGCCAAGCCTGCGTTCTATCAGCGGCCCTCCACCGAAGTGACAGCGACGCTGGCCAAGGTCGAGGCAGTGCAGGCCGAGCTGGATGCGTTGCTTGAGCGCTGGGCCGAACTGGACGACTGATGAAACGAAAACGCCCGGCAGATACCGGGCGTTTTCAGTAGTAGCCGGTTATTCCTGCTTTTTAAGGCGTACTGCC
>NZ_BAAILM010000031.1:34379-129861 GCF_054589175.1 Pseudomonas sp. 3A(2025)
CCAGCACATCGCAGGGCGCACCGTGCAACACATCGTTGGCAGTCGAACCCAACAGCAGCGCCAGGCCATGGCGGCCGTGGCTGCCGACCACGATCAGGTCGCAGTTCTGCTTCTTGGCCAGTTCGTGGATTTCCTGACGCGGTTGGCCGTAGACCAGATGGCTTTCGCCGGCCTGGATCTGCGGGTACTTGATTTTGATTTTCTCGAGCTTTTCCTTGGCCTGGTCGATCTGCTGCTGTTGCAGTTGCGACAGGTCCATCGGTACATCGCCGCCGAATGCCATGGCCATCGGCTCGACGATATGCACGGTCGACAGCTTGGCGTCGCTGGCCAGGGCAATCTCGCGAGCGCGACGGATCACCGGATCGCACTCATCGGTGAGGTCAATGGCGACCAGAATGTGTTGATACGGCATGAGGGTATCCTCCGGAACATTGCATGAGACCAGTATGACCCTTTCGCGCCCTTCTGGGCAGGCCGTTGTGGGCCGGCGTTTTAATGATTTTTGTAGTGGCTGTTTTTGTAGTGCCTGGGTAAGGCGGGGGCAAGAAATATGACGGGCTGGATCATTCTGTCAATCATTTGTGTGATGTTGAGCCCTTTGGTGTGGATGATGCCCTCGCGTCGGCAGAGCGGCAGAATGGCTCTGCGCCTTGAAGCACGGCGCCTGGGGCTGGGCATGCAGTTGAGTCGCGAGGAGTGGCCGCACTGGCTGTTGCGCGAGCCGCCGGGCTCCTGCGCGCAGTACCATCGCCCGCGTTCCGAGGGGCAGACGGTCTGCTGGGCCTACTGGCAGACAGAGCCTGGGGCGTGGGTCAACCGTTGGCGCGAGCCCTGCGTGGACGAACGGTTGATGAACCATTTCAGGGCGTTGCCAGCGGATGTCTACAAGGTCGAGGCCGACACGCAAATGGTCGCCCTGTACTGGGGGGAGCGTGGCGATGAAGAAGTGTTGCGCAATATTAACGAGGCGCTCAAGGCGCTATCGGTCTGAACGACGCGCATAAAAAAGCCCGATAACAACATCGGGCTTGGGGTGTGGCCAGGCAGGCCGGTAATTCCATGGGGTTTGACGGTGCAATGCCGTAAAACCGAAAATTTTCATGCTTGAAGCAATGGGCAGAACTCTAGCTGCTTTGCTCTTTTTTGTCGCTTTTTTTCTTCAATATTTCTGTTTGTGATCCGCCACGGTGCACGGCAGCGGACGTACTTTGACCCATACTTTGCATTGTCGTCGCAATCTGTGGCGCGGGTTTGAGCCTGCGCGTGCAGATTTTGCCGATAGAAAAGCGTCAGTGCCGACCCGGTTTCGCAGGTTTTTTCCGTGAATTGACAATTGTCCGGTTTTGGATGAAGGTGTGTGACCCAAATCAAACGGGCGTATGAAATGATCGTTTGGTGTCAGACGGCTCTGACAGAATCCTGACTACCACGTCGGCGGGTTTGCCTTTGATTTGGCGTGTTCATTGACGGCGACGTCGTAGTCTCGTCGGGCTTTCATGTCCGGCGTGTATTGTTCAGCTTCCATATCGTGGAGATCAGTTGATGATTTACGAAGGTAAAGCCATCACGCTTAAGGCTCTTGAAAGTGGCATCGTCGAATTGAATTTCGATCTCAAGGGTGAGTCCGTCAACAAGTTCAACCGCCTTACCCTCAACGAGTTGCGGCAGGCGGTCGACACTCTCAAGGCCGATGCGTCGGTCAAGGGCGTGATCGTTACCAGTGGCAAGGACGTGTTCATCGTCGGTGCCGACATCACCGAGTTCGTCGAGAACTTCAAGCTGCCCGATGCCGATCTGGTAGCCGGTAACCTGCAGGCCAATCGTATCTTCAGTGACTTTGAAGACCTTGAGGTGCCTACCGTCGTGGCAATCAACGGCATCGCCCTGGGTGGCGGTCTGGAGATGTGTCTGGCAGCGGATTATCGCGTCATGTCCAGTGCTGCGAAGATCGGCCTGCCCGAAGTCAAGCTGGGTATTTACCCCGGTTTTGGCGGTACGGTGCGCCTGCCACGCCTGATCGGTGCCGATAACGCCATCGAGTGGATTGCCTCCGGCAAGGAAAACGGCGCTGAAGATGCGCTGAAAGTCGGTGCGGTCGATGCCGTGGTCGAGCCCGGCAAGCTCCAGGCGGCCGCCCTTGACCTGGTCAAGCGTGCGATTGCCGGCGAGTTCGATCACAAGGCCAGGCGCCAGCCCAAGCTCGACAAGCTCAAACTCAATGCCATCGAACAGATGATGGCCTTCGAGACGGCCAAGGGTTTTGTTGCAGGCCAGGCGGGCCCGAACTATCCGGCCCCGGTCGAAGCGATCAAGACCATCCAGAAGGCGGCCAGCTTCGGTCGTGACAAGGCGCTGGAAGTGGAAGCTGCAGGTTTTGCCAAAATGGCCAAGACCTCGGCGGCACAAAGCCTGATCGGCCTGTTCCTCAACGATCAGGAGCTCAAGCGCAAGGCCAAGGCCTATGACGCCCAGGCGCGTGAAGTCAAACAGGCTGCCGTGCTCGGCGCCGGCATCATGGGCGGCGGCATTGCCTACCAGTCGGCGGTCAAGGGCACGCCGATCCTGATGAAGGATATCCGCGAAGAAGCCATTGAACTTGGTTTGAGCGAAGCGGCCAAGCTGCTTGGCAACCGCGTTGAAAAAGGTCGCCTGACCCCGGCCAAGATGGCCGAGGCGCTCAATACCATTCGTCCGACCCTGTCGTATGGCGATTTCGGCCATGTCGACCTGGTGGTCGAGGCGGTGGTGGAAAACCCCAAGGTCAAACAGGCCGTACTGGCCGAGGTTGAAGCGCAGGTGGGTGAAAACACCATTCTGGCGTCCAACACGTCGACGATTTCCATCAGCCTGCTGGCCCAGGCGCTCAAGCGCCCGGAAAATTTCGTCGGCATGCACTTCTTCAACCCGGTGCACATGATGCCGCTGGTCGAAGTCATTCGCGGTGAAAAATCCAGCGAAGAGGCGATCGCCACCACCGTTGCCTATGCCCGCAAAATGGGCAAGAACCCGATCGTCGTCAACGACTGCCCGGGCTTTCTGGTCAATCGCGTACTGTTCCCGTATTTCGGCGGCTTTGCCCGTCTGGTCAGTGCCGGTGTGGATTTTGTGCGCATCGACAAGGTCATGGAAAAATTCGGCTGGCCGATGGGCCCGGCCTACCTGATGGACGTGGTCGGCATCGACACTGGCCACCATGGCCGCGATGTCATGGCCGAAGGTTTCCCGGACCGCATGAAGGACGATCGTCGCTCGGCCATCGATGCCCTTTACGAGGCCAAGCGCCTGGGGCAGAAGAACGGCAAGGGCTTCTACGCCTACGAAACCGACAAGAAGGGCAAGCCGAAAAAGGTCACCGATGCCACCGTACTCGATGTCCTCAAGCCGGTCATCTACGAGCAGCGTGAGCTGAGCGACGATGACATCATCAACTGGATGATGATTCCGCTGTGCCTGGAGACCGTACGCTGCCTTGAAGACGGCATCGTCGAAACGGCTGCCGAGGCCGACATGGGCCTGATCTACGGTATCGGTTTCCCTCCGTTCCGTGGTGGTGCGCTGCGCTACATCGATTCCGTCGGCGTTGCCGAATTCGTCGCCCTGGCCGATCGCTATGCCGAGCTGGGTGCCCTGTATGAACCGACCGCGAAGCTGCGTGAAATGGCCCGTAACGGCCAGAGCTTCTTCGGCGCCAAGGAGTGAACCTATGAGCCTGAATCCGAGAGACGTGGTGATTGTCGACTTCGGTCGCACGCCCATGGGCCGCTCCAAAGGCGGCATGCACCGCAACACCCGCGCCGAAGACATGTCGGCGCACCTGATCAGCAAGCTGCTGGAGCGTAACGCCAAGGTCGATCCGGGCGAAGTCGAGGACGTGATCTGGGGCTGCGTCAACCAGACCCTGGAGCAGGGCTGGAACATCGCCCGCATGGCGTCCTTGCTGACCCAGATCCCGCATACGGCTGCTGCACAGACCGTCAGCCGCCTGTGCGGCTCGTCGATGAGTGCACTGCACACCGCAGCGCAAGCGATCATGACCGGCAACGGCGACGTGTTCGTGGTCGGCGGCGTCGAGCACATGGGCCATGTCGGCATGATGCACGGCGTCGACCCCAACCCGCACCTGTCGCTGCATGCTGCCAAGGCCTCGGGCATGATGGGCCTGACCGCCGAGCTGCTGGGCAAGATGCACGGCATTACCCGCGAACAACAGGATGCCTTCGCCCTGCGTTCTCATCAGTTGGCCCACAAGGCCACTGTCGAGGGGCGCTTCAAGGACGAGATCATCCCGATGCAGGGCTATGACGAAGACGGTTTCCTCAAGATGTTCCACGAGGACGAAACCATTCGTCCGGATACCACCCTTGAAGGCCTCGCTGCGCTCAAGCCGGCGTTCAACCCCAAGGGCGGCACCGTCACTGCCGGCACCAGTTCGCAGATCACCGACGGTGCCTCGTGCATGATCGTGATGTCTGCCCAGCGCGCCAAAGACCTGGGTCTTGAGCCGTTGGCGGTCATCCGCTCGATGGCGGTGGCAGGTGTCGATCCGGCCATCATGGGCTATGGTCCAGTACCGGCGACGCAAAAAGCCCTCAAGCGCGCCGGTCTGTCGGTGGCCGATATCGACTATTTCGAGCTTAACGAAGCCTTTGCTGCACAGGCCCTGCCAGTGCTCAAGGACCTGAAGGTGCTCGACAAGATGAACGAGAAGGTTAACCTGCACGGCGGCGCCATTGCTCTGGGGCATCCTTTCGGTTGCTCCGGTGCGCGGATCTCGGGCACGTTGCTCAATGTCATGAAGCAGCGTGAGGGCCGTCTGGGCGTGGCGACCATGTGTATCGGTCTGGGACAAGGTATCTCTACAGTGTTCGAACGCGTCTGATTTTTACGTGTCCGACACCGGCCGGGGCCTTGTGCCCCGGCTTTTGTATTTTCCAGAGACTGTATTTTCCGGATACGTTTTTTCAGGGGCGTGTATGCCCCGTTTTTCAAGGACAGCACCATGCAGTTGCAACCAGGTCTTTATCGCCACTACAAAGGCCCCGAATACCGGGTGTTCAGCGTTGCACGCCATTCGGAGACGGAGGAGTACGTGGTTTTCTACCAGGCGTTGTACGGTGACTACGGCATGTGGGTAAGGCCGCTGACAATGTTTGAAGAGACAGTCGAGGTTGACGGCAAGCCTGTGCCGCGCTTTGCTTTGGTCCAGGCCGAGGAAAGTCTTTTCTCGAGGCCGTGAGTCAAAAGGGCGCATGAGGCTGTCTTGAAAGTCGCCATTTTATGGGCGTAAAGCGCGAGCCAAGGCTGGTTTTGTGCATCAGGTGATCGACCCGGCAACGCTTTTGCGGCACAGTCCCGTGCTTGACCTCACCTTGTAGCCACTATATATAGCGGTGCCTTTACAGGTTCGCGTCTGTATTTCATTTTTCGTTTTTCAGGAATTTACTGATCCATGGGCAAATCGCTGGTCATCGTGGAATCCCCGGCTAAGGCCAAGACCATCAACAAGTATTTGGGCAACCAGTACGTGGTGAAGTCGAGTATCGGCCATATCCGTGACTTGCCCACCAGCGGTTCGGCCAGTGCCAGCAAAGAGCCGGCTGCCAAGCGTGGCAAGGCTGCTGCAGGCGATGCGCCGGCCCTGAGTCCGAAGGAAAAGGCCCGCCGTCAACTGGTGGCGCGCATGGGCGTCGACCCGGATCAGGGCTGGAAAGCCCAGTACGAGATCCTGCCGGGCAAGGAAAAGGTCATCGAAGAGCTGCGCAAGCTGGCCAAGGATGCCGACACCATCTACCTGGCAACGGACTTGGACCGCGAAGGGGAAGCCATTGCCTGGCACCTGCGCGAAGCCATCGGCGGCGACGACGATCGCTTCAAGCGCGTGGTCTTCAACGAGATCACCAAGAAAGCCATTCAGGAAGCCTTCTCCCAGCCGGGCGAGCTGGACATTGACCGCGTCAATGCCCAGCAGGCACGTCGCTTCCTCGACCGCGTCGTGGGTTACATGGTCTCGCCGCTGTTGTGGCAAAAAGTTGCCCGTGGCCTGTCTGCCGGTCGCGTACAGTCGGTCGCCGTGAAGCTGGTGGTCGAGCGTGAGCGTGAGATTCGTGCGTTCAATCCTGAAGAATACTGGGAAGTGCACGCCAATCTCGGCACCGCCAAAGGTGCCCAGGTGCGCTTCGAGGTTGCCCGCCACAAGGGTGAAGCGTTCAAGCCGCTGAATGAAGCCCAGGCCACTGCCGCGCTCGCCGCCCTCAAGGCCTCCAGCTACAGCATCGTCAAGCGTGAAGACAAGCCGACCAGCAGCAAGCCGTCGGCGCCGTTCATCACCTCGACCCTGCAGCAGGCTGCGAGCAACCGTCTGGGGTTCGGCGTGAAGAAGACCATGATGATGGCCCAGCGTCTGTACGAGGCCGGCTACATCACGTACATGCGTACCGACTCGACCAACCTGTCGGCCGATGCGGTCGAGATGGCGCGCAGCTTCATCCAGAGTGAATTCGGCAAGAAGTACCTGCCCGAGGCGCCGATCGTCTACAGCAGCAAAGAAGGCGCTCAGGAGGCGCACGAGGCGATCCGCCCTTCGGATGTCAATACCCATCCGAGCAAGCTGACCGGCATGGAGCGCGACGCAGAGCGCCTCTACGAGTTGATCTGGCGCCAGTTCGTGGCCTGCCAGATGCCACCGGCGCAGTACCTGTCGACCACGGTCAGCGTCAGTGCCAGCGATTACGAGCTGCGCGCCAAGGGCCGCATCCTCAAGTTCGACGGTTACACCAAGGTGCTGCCGCAGATCGCCAAACCGGGCGACGACAGCGTGCTGCCCGACATGGCCGAGGGCGAAGCGCTTGAGCTGCTGGCGCTGGAGCCAAGCCAGCATTTCACCAAGCCGCCTGCACGCTTCTCCGAAGCCAGCCTGGTCAAAGAGATGGAAAAGCGCGGTATCGGTCGTCCTTCGACCTATGCGGCGATCATTTCCACGATCCAGGACCGTGGCTATGTTGCCTTGCATAACCGCCGTTTCTATTCAGAGAAAATGGGCGACATCGTTACCGAGCGCCTGGCCGAGAGTTTCTCCAACCTGATGGACTACGGCTTCACTGCCGGCATGGAAGAGAACCTCGACGATGTGGCGCAAGGCGAGCGCGACTGGAAAAATGTGCTGGACGAGTTCTACGGTGATTTCCGCAAAAAGCTCGAAGTCGCCGAAGCGGCTGAAGGCGGCATGCGCGCCAACCAGCCGGTCATGACCGATATTCCGTGCAAGACCTGCGGGCGTCCGATGCAGATCCGTACAGCGTCTACCGGCGTGTTCCTCGGCTGCTCGGGCTACAGCCTGCCGCCCAAGGAGCGCTGCAAGGCGACCATCAACCTCACGCCCGGCGACGAAATTGCCGAGGACGACGAGGGCGAATCGGAATCTCGTGTACTGCGTGGCAAGCATCGCTGCCCGATCTGCAGCACGGCGATGGACGCTTACCTGCTCGATGAAAAGCACAAGCTGCACATCTGTGGTAATAACCCCGATTGCACCGGCTACGAGATCGAAGAGGGCACTTATCGCATCAAGGGCTACGAAGGTCCGAGCCTTGAATGCGACAAGTGCGGCAGCGAGATGCAGCTCAAGACCGGCCGGTTCGGCAAGTTCTTCGGTTGCACCAATCCTGACTGCAAGAACACCCGCAAGTTGCTCAAGAGCGGTGAGGCGGCCCCGCCGAAAATGGACCCGGTGAAGATGCCGGAGCTCAAGTGCGAAAAGGTCGATGACACCTACATCCTGCGCGACGGTGCCTCCGGGTTGTTCCTGGCTGCCAGCCAGTTTCCGAAAAACCGTGAAACCCGCGCACCGCTGGTAATCGAGCTGCAGCCGCACCGTGAAGAGATCGATCCCAAGTACCACTTCCTGTGCGATGCACCGGCAAAGGACGCCGAAGGCCGTCCGGCGGTTGTGCGTTACAGCCGCAAGACCAAAGAGCAATATGTGCAGACCGAGGTAGAAGGCAAACCCACTGGCTGGCGTGCGTTCTACGACGGCAAGGCGTGGAAGGTCGAAGACAAGCGTTGATCGGCTCAGCCCTTGCCTGAGGGTTCAGGCAGGGGCCTGGTCAGTGCCGGTCATTTGTGACTCAGGGGAGGTAGCAGCATGGCTCAAGAGCGTTACACCCGTACCAACCAGAAAATCTACTTCGCGGGCCTGGCCCTCGAAGCATTGGGCAAGGCCGAACAAGGTCAGGCCATCAATGCCCAGGCGCAAGTCCAGGCAGGTCGTGAGGCGGTGCTGTTTCATTTATATGGTGCGCTGCTGGGTTTGTGCCATGAAATCGCCGGTTACTATCGCTTGCCCCAGGCCAATGCGCCGCGTGCCGAGCAGTTGCTGACCCCGCAGGTGCTGGAAAGCGTGGCAATTCCTGAGCTGGGCGAGCTGATAGAGCTGGCGCAGAACTCCCACACCTGGGTAGCCCGGTTATTGGCGGCCTATGGTGCGTTGTTCGAGCCGCCACGCGAAGTTGCCAAGCCCAAGGGTGATGTCACTCAGCCGATGATCGTGGCGGTCAATCTGGACCATGAGCCTGAGCCGGAACTGAGTCGTGACGAGCTGGAAAGCTGGCGACAATCGCTTAAATTACTGGCCGTGCGGTTTCGCGAAGGCCTGAACGAGTTCTGAAGGGCGCCTCTAAAAACTACCTGCGTTGCCATCGCTGCGTTAAAAACAGGCTCGGAATGCTCATTTACAACCTGTAGACTCCGCTTCCTCGCCTGTTTTTGCCTTGCGCTGACTGCCTCGCCAACGTTTTTAGAGGCACCCTGAAACCTGTGATGTAAGCGACGGTGCGGACTGTTACACTGTCCGCCTTTCGCGGAGTATTTGTACTGATGCCTACTTCTTTTCTTGAAATTGTCGAACTTCCTGATGGCCGCATCGAGCTGCGCCGCGCCGATGACGAAGGTTCACTGGTCACTCTGAATTTTTCCGAGGACGCCAAGGTCTTCTTGCAAGGTCAGCATGTGGAAGTCGCCAAGGCCATGTTGAGCGTAGGCGTGCAGATGGCAGGACGCCTCGCAGAAGGCGTGCTGGAGAAAGAAGAAGATGGGCCTCGCGTTCTGCATTGAGACCCTGCTTCATCATCTTCAGCCCAATCGGATATTCAGGCTCTGCGCATCACCGATGCGTGCGGCAGCCGTCAATTGCTGACGTGCCGCCGGGCTGAGTGGATTGAACCAGCTCACCACCGTGTGGCTGTGCCCCAGGCGCAAGACTTCGCGGGCCAGTTGCAACGTGCTCTGGTTGCCACTGGGCTGCAACAACAGAATCCGCTCTCGATTCAATCCTGCATCGCGCAGCCAGGCTTGGGTCAGGCTGGCCGGCGGTGCGACCAGAGTCAGCCAGCGTGCGTTTGGCTCCTGGCTCAATTCCCTGAGCACCGGTGCCAACAGATTCAGGCAGTTCCCGGCCGCACCACGCAACGATAATTCGCTGAATACTTCCTGGGCAGGCTCCTGGAGCGCTACCGGCAACTGCTGAAAGGGCGTTGGCATAGGCTGCGCCAGGAACGCCTCGAACAGGTGTAATTGGGTATTGGGGGCCGATTGGAACTGCATGGTGATGTTCTCCCTTAGCGGCGAATCACGCCGACGCTCAAGCCTTCGATGACCAGCTCCTGCTCTTTGAGGTCGATTTCGATAGGGGCGAAATCGGGGTTCTCGGCAATCAGCCAGACCTTGCTGCCTTCACGCTTGAAGCGCTTGACCGTGACTTCATCACCGATACGTGCAACGACAATCTGCCCGTTACGCGCTTCACGTGTGGTGTGCACGGCCAGCAGATCGCCGTCGAGAATGCCGACGTTCTTCATGCTCATGCCGTGGACACGCAGCAGGTAATTGGCGCTGGGGTGGAAAAAGGCCGGGTTGATGTTGCACGACTCTTCAATGTGCTGCTGGGCGAGGATAGGTGCGCCCGCAGCGACCCGGCCGATGACCGGCAGGCTGTTGTTGTCGTCGGAGCGGGCTTCGAAGCCTGGGATGCGTATACCCCGTGAAGCACCGGGAGTCATCTCGATGGCCCCCTTGCGAGCCAGTGCCTTGAGATGCTCTTCGGCGGCGTTGGGTGACTTGAAGCCCAGCTTCTGGGCGATTTCCGCACGGGTAGGCGGGTAGCCGTTGTCTTCGAGGCATTGCTTGATGAAGCCCAGGATTTCGGCCTGGCGTGGCGTCAGTTTGATCATGATGGGCGCTCTGGATTCTTGTACAGTGACTGGGATTATATACAGTGAAGGCGTCTTGGCAATCATCCTGTTTATTTTTTCGCCAGATGGCCGTCTATATAACGTGCGGCAACACGCTGGTCGGACCCGCTTGAATACGTGACTGTTCGGCCACAAAATGAACCGCTTACTTGACAACCTACCTCCCTGAAACGTATGTTTCAAACGATTGTTTTGTCAGGCAGAGAGCCATGGCCCAGTCGGAAACCGTTGAACGTATTCTTGATGCTGCCGAGCAATTGTTTGCCGAGCGCGGCTTTGCCGAGACTTCGCTGCGGCTGATCACCAGCAAGGCGTCGGTCAACCTGGCGGCCGTGAACTACCATTTCGGCTCCAAGAAGGCTCTGATTCAGGCCGTGTTCTCGCGTTTTCTCGGGCCATTCTGTGCCAGTCTCGACCGTGAGCTGGAGCGCCGCCAGACCCGCCCCGAGCACAAACCGAGCCTTGAAGAACTACTCGAAATCCTCGTCGAGCAGGCCATGGCCGTGCAGCCGCGCAGCGGTAACGACCTTTCGATCTTCATGCGTCTGCTGGGCCTGGCCTTCAGTCAGAGTCAGGGGCACCTGCGCCGCTATATGGAAGACACCTACGGCAAGGTATTTCGTCGCTACATGGTGCTGGTCAATGAGGCCGCGCCGCGAATCCCGCCCATCGAGCTATTCTGGCGTGTGCACTTCATGCTCGGCGCTGCCGCGTTCAGCATGTCGGGTATCAAGGCGTTGCGCGCCATTGCCGAAAACGATTTTGGCGTACACACCTCGATCGAGCAGGTCATGCGCCTGATGGTGCCGTTCCTGGCAGCCGGCATGCGTGCCGACAGCGGGCTGACCGATTCGACGATGATCGCCGCCCAGCTCAAGCCGCGCCTCAAGTCCACTATCGCCGCTACCAGCTCGGCAGGCGCCGCCAAGGCCTGAGCGCCTGCATTGCGCCAGGCCTCAGGATCAAGCACCATGCCGCCCTGATCCACGGCAATGGTATGAAGGTTTCTTATGAGTTCTGGCCTGCAAGGCTCCTTGATGGTCGACGTCGCCGGTACCTGGCTGACCGCTGAAGACCGCAATTTCCTGCGCCATCCCGAAGTGGGTGGCCTGATTATCTTTGCACGCAATATCGAGCACCCGCGTCAGGTGCGTGAGCTGTGTGCGTCGATTCGTGCGATTCGTCCCGACCTGCTGCTGGCGGTCGATCAGGAGGGCGGGCGCGTGCAGCGCTTGCGCCAGGGCTTCACCCGCTTGCCGGCGATGCGCTCGATTGCCGAGTGCCCTGAAGCGCCAGCACTGGCCCGCCATTGCGGCTGGCTGATGGCGGCCGAAGTGCTGGCGGTGGGCCTGGACCTGAGCTTTGCTCCGGTGCTGGACCTTGACCACCAGCGCAGTGCAGTGGTCGGCACCCGTGCCTTCGAAGGCGACCCGGAGCGTGCCGCGCAATTGGCCGGTGCGTTTATCCAGGGCATGAACGAGGCGGGCATGGCGGCTACCGGCAAGCACTTTCCGGGGCACGGTTGGGCCGAAGCCGATTCACACGTGGCCATCCCTACCGACGAGCGTACGCTTGAGAGCATTCGTGCCCAGGACCTGGTGCCTTTCGCCCGCCTGAGCCAGCAACTGGCGGCGGTGATGCCGGCGCATGTCATTTACCCGCAGGTCGACGCTCAGCCGGCCGGCTTCTCGCGGCGCTGGTTGCAAGACATTCTGCGCGGCGAGTTGCAGTTCGATGGGGTTATTTTCAGCGATGACCTTTCCATGGCCGGTGCCCATGTGGTCGGCGATGCAGCCAGTCGCATTGAAGCGGCGCTCGGCGCCGGGTGCGACATGGGGCTGGTGTGCAACGACCGCGGTGCCGCAGAGCTGGCTCTGGGCGCCGCACAACGCTTGAAGGTAAAGCCGTCGCCACGCTTGGCGCGCATGCGCGGCCAAGCCCATGCCGCCACCGATTACCGTCAGCAGCCGCGCTGGCTGGAGGCGCTGCAGGCCTTGCGCGCAGCGCAGTTGATCGACTGATCCGGCTTAAAGAATCCGGTACAGCAATCGCTCAATGCGTACCCGACTGACCCGACGCAGGAATTTGTGCACACCTTCAGGGTAATCGGCCAGGGTCTGCAACTCTTCGAAGTTGCCGACCCGCTGAGTGTGTTGCATCAGTTGGGCAATTTCTGCTGTGCGGGTTTCGCTCCATTTGCCCTGCGGGTCGTCGATGAGCAGGGCATTTTCCAGATCAAGGTTGAATGCTCGCGGGTTGAGGTTATTGCCGGTCAGCAAGGTGTAGCGCTGATCGATCCACAGGCCCTTGAGGTGGAAGGTGTTGTCGCCGTCTTTCCACAGGTGCACGTTCAGGCGCTGGCGAGCGATGGCGGCCTGATGCTTGCGGGCAAAGCGACGCAGGCTGATCTCGTACAGGTATGGCAGTGCCGAAATGACCTTGAACGGCTCTTGCGGTGGAATGAAAAAGTCGTTGGCAGTCTTGTCGCCAATAATGATATCGACCTTGACCCCACGCTTGAGCGCCCGATTGATTTCGCGCGTCACGGCCACTGGCAGGTTGAAATACGGGGTGCAGATCGTCAGCTGGCTTTCGCTGCTGGCAATCAGTTCGCAGATCGTGCGGTTGAGGGTATTGCGCGGTCCGACCCCCAGCAGCGGGGTGATGCGCAGTTCGCCATTGTCGGCAACGCCCGTTGAGGTGTCATAGGCCGCCCGCTTGAGCTGCCCGCGAAACGCACGAATCTCGCCGCGCAGGCTGCGCGAACTGGGTGGTTGCGGCAGGTCGAGGCGGTGTACGGCAGGCGAGTCGATGATTTCGCGCTGCACCAGATCGACAAAGCTGTCGGCCAGTGCCGGACTGTGGATCAGGTGGTAGCGATCAAGCCGGTACTTGTCCTGTTTGTGCAAATAGACATTGTTGATGCTCGCGCCGGTGTACAGCACGTTGTCGTCGATCACGCTGCCCTTGAGGTGCAGCACGCCGAACAGCTCGCGGGTTTGCACCGGCACGCCATAGATCGGCACCTCTTGCTCGTATTCCAGATGCTGCGCTTGATACCAGGCACTGTTGCCAGGCTGGCGGCCAGCGCCGATCAGCCCGCGCTGGGCGCGAAACCAGTCGACCAGTACGCGGATATCCAGGTGCGGGCGCGCCTGTTTGGCCGCATACAGGGCATCGAGCACTTCCTGCCCGGCTTCATCCTGTTGCAGGTACAGGGCGATGATATAGATGCGCCGGGTGGCCGAGGCGATCTGCTCCAGCAGGCGTTGACGGTAGTTGGCGGCGTCAGGGATCAGGGTGATTGCCTGGTCTTGCAAGACAAAACCGCGAAGCGTGTCCAGGGTCGAGCGTCTGAAGGGGGACTGCATAAGCCTCTCGTGGGGTGTGCGCAACAGCTTGCGAGCTTACACCAGATTGGGCACCACAACAGGTGCCCGCCCATGTTCAATAACCGTGGCGCTTGAGAAGCGCGTCACTGCCTTCGCCGCCAGGGCGCTGGTAGAAGTGCAGCAGCTCGGCCGGTCGGTTGGTGAAGAAGCCGTCGACATCGGCGTCGCCAATGGTCTTGAAGTCCACCGCATCGTCCACGGTATAAGGATGAATGATCAAGCCTTGTTCATGCGTCAGGCGGTTCATCCACGGTTTGACCAGGTCTGCATAGCTTTGACTGCCGCCTTGGGCAAGCCGCGCAGAAGGGCCGGTGCCGATGGCGCCGTTGGCCTTGGCCCAGTCGATCCAGGCCTTGAAGTCGGCCTCGGACCTGACCTCCTGGGCGCCATAGTAACTGGCCCTGTCCTTGAACCCCGAGTCCTTGAACTCGACGTCGGACTTGGGGGGGATCGAGCCCTTGCCAATCCACAGCAGCAATACTTTGGGCACCTGCGGCATTTCCTTGTGCAGCAATTGCAGGCTGTTTTTCTCGAACGTTTGCAACACCACCCGGCCTGGCAGGTGCGCGACATTGACCTTGCCGGCTGCCGCCGCAGGTCGTTCGCTGAGCCAGCCGCGTTTATCCAGTGCCTTTTTCAGGTCGGCCTCGATGCCCGGAAACTGGCCGGGCGCCTTGGTTTCGATGTACAGCCCGGGCTTGTTCGCGCCGCCCTCGGCGATGTCGATCACCTCATCCAGGGTCAGGATCTTCAAGCCGGCGTAACCGTTGCGAGCGCGCTCCGGGTAAGCCTTGTTGAACCAACTGCCGGCGTCGAGCTGTTTGAGTTCGGCCAGGGTAAAGCGGTTGACCGGCTCATCGGCGCGAGTGGCAAATACCTCGGCAACGTTGGTGGTGCGTCGCAGGTTGTCGTCGTGCAGGGCGATCAATACGCCGTCCTTGGTACGCTGCAGGTCCAGCTCAAGATAGTCGGCGCCCAGATCGCGGGCCAACACATAGGCCGGCACGGTTTCTTCGGGAGCGTCGAACGATGCACCCCGATGCGCAATCACTGCAGGCCACGGGATGCCGGCTTTTTCACTCAAGGCCTTGCCGGTCGGCTCGCTGGCAATGGCAGGGTTGGCGGCCAGCATCAGGCCGGCCAGGACCGGTGTAAGCAGGTGCCTAGCCAATGGCAAACTACGTGCTAAAAATCCATGCATATCCAGGTTTCCTTTCAGTGTAAAAATGATGCTATCCGGCAAGCGGTGATGGCCTGAAGCCTTCAATGCATGCAATAGTAGAACCATGATGGGCAGTATCGTGCCCGCTCAGTTTGTGTGGCAAATGAGTCGAGCGCGTGAACGTCCCACTTTCCCAGGTATGTCCTATGGAAAACAACGCTTGCCGGGCTCTGGAAGGTTTCGTCGATATGCTCATGGACGCGATCTGCGTAGTAGACACAGAGGGACGCTATGTCTACGTCAGCGCCGCGTGCGAGCGCATCTTCGGTTATACCCCCCAGGAACTGATTGGTACCCAAATGTTGCGTCTGGTTCATCCCGACGATCGCCAGCGCACAGTGGCGGCCGCGCGGGAAATAATGTCGGGCCAGCCCAAGCTGCATTTCGAGAACCGCTACCTGCACAAGAACGGTCAGGTGGTGCACATCATGTGGTCGGCGCGCTGGTCGGAGGTCGATCACTTGCGCATTGCCGTGGCCCGCGACATCACCGAATTGAAGCGCGCCGATAACTTGCGTGTGAGCCTGTTGCAGATTTCCGAAGCGGCCAATGGCTGTGATGAGCTGCCGTGCCTGTTTCAGCGTATCCATCAGGTGCTGGAGGCTCTGCTGCCGGCGCGCAACCTGTCGATTTCGTTGTATGGGCCGCGCCGCGATGTGTTGACGTTCGCCTATCACGTCGATGAGCAGGACGATCATTCCAGTGTTCAGGCGTTGGCTTATGAAGTGGTGCGCAGCGGTGAGCCGTCGTTGTCCGGTGCCGATCAAACGCCGGCCTGGCTGGGTGTTCCTTTGCAGACGGCCGGCGGCATCATCGGTGCACTGATGGTCAAGGGTACGCCTGAGAGTCCGGCCTACACCGCGCACGATCAGGCGCTGCTGCAGTTCGTTTCCGGTCAGGTGGCGGCAGCTATCGAGCGCAATCAGTTGCACGAGCGGCTGCAATCGATGGCGCGCTACGACCAGCTCACCGGCCTGGCCAACCGCATGCTGCTACAGGAGCGCCTGCAAGGCGCGGTCGAGCATGCGCAGCGCCATGGCGACAAACTGGCGGTGCTGTATCTGGACCTCGACAAGTTCAAGCAGGTCAACGATACCCTCGGCCATGCTGCCGGCGATGCACTGCTGCAAGAAGTCGCCAGGCGTCTCAAGGCCAGCGTGCGCAGCAGCGATACGGTGGCGCGTATCGGCGGCGACGAGTTTGTGGTGTTGCTGGAGCGGGTGCAGGCCGACACCGATGCCGCACGCGTGGCGCAGACCATTCAGAGCGCCCTGCAAGTGCCGATGCAACTGGAGGGGCGGCGCTGGACTATTTCTTCGAGCATCGGCATTGCCCGCTATCCGCAAGACGCCACTGACCTTGCGCAGTTGTTCCGCCATGCCGATCAGGCGATGTACCGCGCCAAGCGCCAAGGCTGATCAGCATCAGTGGTATTGTCGGCGTTTTCTCAGGGCATAAGGACAACTCCCCATGACAACGACAGTGCTGGTGCTGGTCGAAAACCTCAACGAATACCTGCCGATTCTGGAAGACAGCGGGTTTCGCTTGCTGCGCGCACCGACCGCCGCCCTGCGCGCCGACACCATCGCCCGGCATGCCGATGAGATCGAGGCGGTGGTGACCCGTGGGCCGTTGGGTTTCTTTGCCGAAGAAATGGACGCTTTGCCAAAGCTGCGCATTATCTGTGTCAGCGGTGCCGGTTATGAAAAGGTCGATGTTCCGGCCGCCGAAGCACGTGGTATCCAGGTCACCAATGGTGCCGGGGTCAATGCGCCGACCGTGGCCGACCATGCGTTGGCCTTGTTGCTGGCCGTGGTGCGCGACATCCCGCAAGCTGATGCCTCAGTGCGCCGCAGCGAGTGGCGCAAGGCAATGTGCCCGTCACTGGCCGGCAAACGCCTGGGCATTGTCGGTCTGGGTGCGGTGGGGCTGGCGATTGCCCGGCGCGCCGCGGCCTTCGATATCCGTATCGGCTACCACAACCGCCGCCCGCGCCAGGACTGCGAATACGCCTGGTACGCCTCGGTGCTGGAACTGGCCCGAGACTCCGATTTCCTGTTGCTGGCCACGCCGGGTGGCGCCGATACCCGGCATCTGGTCGATGCCGAAGTGCTCAAGGCGCTCGGGGCGCAGGGTTATGTGGTGAATATCGCCCGCGCCAGCGTGGTCGATACCGCGGCGCTGCTCGATGCCTTGCAGGCGCGCAGCATTGCCGGTGCGGCGCTGGATGTGTTCGATGACGAGCCCTCGGTGCCCGATGCCTTCAAGATCCTCGATAACGTGGTGCTGACCCCGCATGTCGCCGGGCTTTCGCCGGAGGCGTCGCATGACTCGGTGCGCCTGGTGGCCGACAACCTGCTGGCGTTGTTCGCAGGCTTGCCGGTGCTGACGCCGGTGTCGTCCCGTTAAATTGCAGTACTGGGCGGTGTTCGCACAAAACCGCCTTTATACAGTCATCTCCTGTTAAAGCCCGGTCAGCCGCTCCCGATAATAAAGGCATCTTCCCTCTGTGCTTCACAAGGATCTGCCATGCGCCTCAACCACATGAGCATCGCTACCCGGGCGTGCCTGAGTTTCGGTCTTATCGCTGCCCTGGTCGTATTTCTCGGCCTGTTCGGTATGCACAATGCTTCAAGTATCCGCAGTGCGCTGGTGCATACCGAAGAGGTCACCCTGGCTGGTAGCCGTTCGCTGGCGCAGATTCGCGATAACCAGTTGGGGATCCGGGTCATTACCCTGCGCATGATGCTCAATCGCGAACCTGCGGTGCTGACCCCGACCCTGGCGCGTCTTGAGGTGCTGATCGGGCAACTGGACACCTCGATGCAGAATTACCAGAAGGTCGTGACCGAGCAGGGCAAGCCCGCGTTCAACGACATGCTGACCACGCTGGGCAACTACCGGCGTCTGCTCGACGAATACCGCAACCTGTCCAGCCAGAACCGCCTGGACGAGATGCGCAACCTGCTCAATGGCGGCATTCAGGATGCCTCGAACAAGACCGGCGAGCTGTTTTCCGAGCTGCTGCGGATCAATATCGAAGAAAGCGCAGCGTCCAATACCCAGGCCACCGAGCGTTACGAGAGCACCCGGCTGTGGTCTGCGCTGGTGCTCGGCCTGGCATTGGTGCTGACCTGCGTGCTGGCCTGGGGTTTGATCCGCAGTATCGTCAGGCCGCTGCGTGAGGCCATCGATCTGGCCCGCGCGGTGGCCGACGGCGATCTCACCCATCGCTTGCAGGCGCAAGGCAAGGACGAGCCGGCGCAACTGATCGAAGCGCTGGCGCGTATGCAGCACAATCTGCGTGAGGCCTTGGGCCTGATCAACCAGACTGCCGTGCAATTGGGCCAGTCGAGCAATGACGTCGGCCAGATTACCCAGCGCAGCCTGAGCGAAACGGCGCAGCAGCACGACGAGATCGAACAGGCCGCCACGGCGGTCAACGAGATGACCGCCGCGGTGGAAGAGGTGGCCAGCAATGCGGTGTCCACCTCGCAGGTCTCCGATGACTCGCAACGCATTGCCGAGCGCGGCAATCGGCAGGTGCAGCACACCCTGTCGACTATTCGTACGCTGGGCGAGGGCATGCAGCAAGCGTCCACCAACATCGGCGAGCTGGCTCAGGAGTCGCAAAAAATCGGCAAGGTGCTGGATGTGATTCGTGCCATTGCCGAGCAGACCAACCTGCTGGCGCTCAATGCTGCCATCGAGGCGGCGCGGGCCGGTGATGCCGGGCGTGGCTTTGCGGTGGTTGCCGATGAAGTTCGGGCACTGGCCGGGCGCACCCAGGCCTCGACCCTGGAAATCGAGCAGATGGTCTCGACCATCCAGAACGGCACGCAGCAGGCCGTGCAAGCCATGCAGGGCGGCACTCGCCAGGTGGATGACACGCTGCAAAGTGCGCAAGCCACCGGCCAGGCGCTGGAAGAGATCAACCTGGCCATCGTCGCCATTCATGAGCGTAATCTGGTGATCGCCAGTGCCGCCGAAGAACAGGCCCAGGTGGCGCGTGAAATCGACCGCAATCTGGTCAATATTCGTGATCTGTCGGTGAAAACCTCCGAGGCGTCCAGCGAAACCGGGCGCTCGGTCAATGCCTTGCGCGGTACGGTGGGCGCTTTGCAAGAGATGCTGGGGCGTTTTCATTTATAAGCGGGAACCGCATTGCCTTAATCGGGTCTGAGGCGTGCCTCCCGGTTTGGCAACGGCAAAAACCCTTTGTTTATTCGGGTTTTTGCCGTAATTGTTCGATATTCAGGCCTGCGGTGGGTTGCCGAGTCTTGAAGGCGGCCTTAGACTGCCGCCCCTCGTGAATAGAGTGCGCGGCAGCGCCTGACAGCCAGGGCGCTTGAAACGCTCGCGGCAAGCACTCTCCTTACCGGCTAAATGCACGTTTTTTATTAGAGAAATCAATGACAAAGGAACAGTTGCTGGCCATGCCGGCCGATGACTACATGAACGCCGAGCAGCAAGCTTTCTTCGTCAAGCTGTTGCAGTCCATGAAAGTCGACATCCACGAGCGCATCGAGAAGAGCCGTATCGCTATCGAGAGCCTGGACACCCCGGCGGACCCTGCCGATGCAGCTTCCGTCGAAGAAGAGCGTCACTGGCTGGTGAATTCCATCGACCGTGACCAGCGCATGCTGCCACAACTGGAAATGGCCCTGACGCGCATTACCGAAGACAGCTTTGGCTGGTGCGACGACAGTGGCGAGCCTATCGGCCTCAAGCGCCTGCTGATCAGCCCGACCACCCGCTACTGCATCGAAGCGCAAGAGCGCCACGAGCAGATCGACCGGCACCAGCGCCAGGTCTGATTTTTGTAGAGCGCGTCAGGCGGTGTGCGGTACTCCGACCGGGAGGCAAGCAATTGCCTCCCGGTTTTGTTGTGCCTGAAATTTGTCGACGGTTGATGCCCGTGTACGGCCAATGGCTGATAGCAAATAGCTGCTAGCTGGCGTTAAATGCCCCTGATAAAAAAAATATCAGCAGGGGTTAGGGATCATGACCGACAGCGTATCGTCTGCAGGGAAGCTGGCAATGTCCGGCGCGCAGGCTTCAGTTTCATCTTTCATGCATTGGGTTGCGCTTGGCCAGAGCCTGGGCATCGGCTTGTTACTGGCCGCTGTCGCTCTGGCAGGTCTGGCGATCTGGCTGGCTGTGCCCTTGGCACTGGCGCTGATCTGGTGGCCGCGCCTGGCGGCGCGCAAGCCTGTGACCACTCCCCTCGAGGCGAATGACGGCGATATCTCGCAATTGACCCGCGACCTGTCGTTTACCACCAGCCATAACGCCTTGTCGGCCGCCAGCGTAGCCTTTTCCGTGCGACAGTTGTCGGCCAGGGTTCAGTCGCAGCTTCAGGCGGCCGAACAGGTGGTCGGCAATGCCGAAGTGATGATCGCCACCGAGCAACAAACCGCCCAGCTGAGTCAGCAGGCGCTGTCGGCCGCCAGCCGGGCACGCCAAAGCAGCGAGGCGGGGCGCAGCGTGCTGGTCGAGTCCATCGAGCGCATGCACCGCCTGAGCAGGAGCGCGGTCGACAGCCGTCAGGTGATCGAAGCGTTGAGCCAGCGCAGCGAAGAAATTCAGCGTGTGGCCCAGGTCATTCAGTCGATTGCCAGCCAGACCAACCTGCTGGCGCTCAATGCCGCCATCGAAGCGGCGCGGGCCGGTGAGCACGGGCGTGGCTTTGCAGTGGTCGCCGATGAAGTGCGCAACCTGGCCAAGCGTACCGCCAGCGCCACTGATGAGGTCGGGCAGATGGTTGCCGATATCCAGCAGCGTACCGCTCAGGTGGTCGAGCAGATTCGTTCGCTCACCGACGACCTGAACAGCGGCGTGCAACAGGTCGAAGACACAGGCTCCCACCTTGAACAGATCGCCCGGCTGGCCGTCGGCGTCGAAAGCCAGGTCGGCGAGATTGCCCAGGGTGCGCAAATCAACCAGGAGCAACTGGCCAGCCTGTTCGTGGCAGTGGAGCAGATGCGCGGCGATCTTGCGGTCAGTGACCAGCAGACCCGGCACCTGGCCCAGGCCGCCGTGCAGATGGAGGGCCAGGCCGAAACCATCAGCCAGCGTCTGGCCGAAGTGGGGCTGGACGATTATCACCAGCGTATTTATGACCTGGCCCGCGAAGGCGCGCGGCAGATGAGTGCGCGCTTTGAGGCCGATATCGAGCAAGGTCGGGTCAGTCTCGACGATCTTTTCGATCGCCACTATCAGCCAATCGCCAATACCGTGCCGCCACGCTTCAATACCCGTTTTGACCGCTACACCGATCAGGTCTTGCCCGAGATTCAGGAACCGTTGCTCAAGCGCCACGAAGGCCTGGTGTTCGCCATTGCCTGCACCCAGCAGGGCTACGTGCCCACGCATAACAACGCGTTCAACCAGCCGTTGACCGGCGACCCTGTCATCGACACCGCCCACAACCGCAGCAAGCGCAAGTTCGACGACCGCACCGGTATTCGTTGCGGCAGCCACCAACAGCCGGTGCTGCTGCAGACCTACACCCGCGATACCGGCGAATTGATGCACGACCTGTCGGTGCCCGTGATGGTCAAGGGTCGGCATTGGGGTGGTTTGCGTCTGGGGTATCGGCCAGAGCAGGTGTAAGCCACTGATGGCTATAAGGCATTGGGACTACAAGGCAATGTGTACAATGTTTGCCAAAAGTTACGCCGGATCGCTATAACATGTTGATTAGTGGGTGTTATAGGCATTCATGGCTTTTTAAAAGTGAGTTTATATAATATTTCCTGCGCTGTAGGAAAAGTCTGAAATATCCATCGCCTATTGACTGTCGTCTTCGGTTGAGCAAGCTGTTTATAAAGCGCCTTGACAGCGCTTATCAATAGTCTGGAGTTTACGGCATCTAGGGATGGATAAGGATGAGCAAGAAAGAGCATAACAGGGCCGGTTCTGCGACCCCTGAAACCTTACAAAGACGGGTGATCGTGCGAGTCGGCCTGTTTTTCGACGGCACCGGTAATAACCGGATCAACACCCGGATCGGCAGCGAGTGCAGGGCGACCATGGCCAGCGGCGAGGCTGGGCACAGTCGTGAATGCGGCGGGCGCCATGCGCGTGCCGACAGCAGTTACAGCAATGATTTCAGTAATATCGCCTGGTTATCCGAGTTGTACCGCGAGCAAAAAGTGGCCTGCCTGGACAGCGGTATATGGCGCGCGAGTTGGCCGCTGTATGTCAGCGGTGTCGGCACTCATTCCGGCGGGCGCGATTCATTGTGGCCGGGTCTGAGTTTCGGGCGCGGCAATACCGGCGTGCTGGCCAAGGTCGAGCGTGCGCTGGACAAGCTCGGTGCCGGGCTCAAGGCATTTGCCGTTGATAACCCCGATTGCGTCATTGATGCCCTGGAGCTGGATGTCTTTGGCTTCAGTCGTGGCGCGGCTTCTGCCCGGCATTTGGTCAATGAAGTGCTCAAGCAGGCCAAGGGCGATCTGCAACCGTTGCTGGCCAGCCTGAAACAGAGCCTGAGCGCTGACTTTTCCTGGGCACGCGGCAGTGTGCGGGTCAAGGTGGTCGGCCTGTTCGATACCGTGACGGCCGTTGGCAGCCTGCGCGACCTGGGCAATCTGCGCGATGCCAATAATCGTCGGGTCAACCTTTACCTGCCGCCCGAATGTGCCCAGCAGGTATTGCACCTGGTGGCTCGCGATGAATCACGGCGCAACTTTGCCCTCAACAGCATCGCACCCGTGTGGTCGCGCGAGATCTTGCTGCCCGGCGCACACTCGGATATTGGCGGCGGCTACCCGGCGCACATGCTCGAAGACGTGCTGATTACCCGGCCGCGCACCAGTGTGATCGGCCGTGACGTGGCGTTTGAGGACTGTGCCGCCTGGCAGCAAGCCTCGGATGAGATGCTGGCCATGGACCGCGATGAATGGATCGATCCGCAGGACCCCGATGCCTGGCTGGGCGTAGAGGGTACTCAGGTGTCGCGCTCGGGGTGCGGCAGCGGGTTTGGCGGTCGACTGGTGATGGTCGCGGTCTGTTTGCGCCGCCCGGTGTCGGGGCATTTGTCTCGTGTGTATCTGCGCATCATGCATGCACTGGCGTGTGATGAGGGGGTACCGTTAGTACCGATCGAGACAATCGATGAGCTCGGGCTGGTACCGGAGCTTGCAGATATCGCACAGCGGCTGCTGGCACAGGCGCGTGGTGAAACTGTTGCCCTGACGACTGAGCAGGAGCGCCTGCTGCGCTGGCACTATATTCATCATTCAGCGCACTGGAATCCGATTGTCGGAACGCTCGGCAGTCTGGGCAAGGGCCTGTTCGTTCATGCACCCCAGCCTGGGGGAAGGACGGTACACGCCAATGTGGCACAAGCGGGTTATCCGCATTGAGCGCTGGGTTGAAACTGATCTGGCCGGCATCGCCACACGATGCCGGCCACAGGATCAAGAGGTGGGCTTTTCGTGCAGGCGCTCGTTCAGTTCATCGACGACAGGTGCCCATTCCGCGTCGAAGCGCAATTCTTCCTGAAGAAATTTTGCCTGCTGCGGGGTCCAGAATTCGGCATCGATCAGTTTGGTTTCATTGGGTAACCGATGTTTTTCAACGAACTCATCTATGCTCGCCTCATCCGACTCAAGGCCTAATTGATCAAACAGGTCTTTCAAGCTGTGATTGCCCGGTTCCATGTGATTTCCTCAGGTGGTGCAGTGGCTGTTGATTATCGGAGCGCAGGGGCCTGCGGGAGTTCGATCTATCTGCCGTCCGGTTGCAGAGTAGCCAATTGCTATGAACTGCCTGCAGGCTCAGGATGTCATTGCTTCACGGAGTCGGTAGAATCGCCGCCGGTATCATCAGAGGCCATGGCCTCGACCAGGAGTTTCAGCCGTCGCGCATCAGGAGTGATAACAACATCGTTGGCTGGTGGGTTCTATCCGGCCGGTCCATTTTCATTTGGTGAGGGTTTGTACTTTGGCTGTAAGTAACCTGGATACGCACGCTTTATTCGTGCTCGGTGATCTTCGTGCAAAGTTGGTAAAGCAATTTCAATCACGCTTCGTTTATATCGCCGAGCAATCGCCCGATGGCGTTTACATGGCCGAGATCGACACTGAAAGCAATCTGGTGGTCGACGACAAGCCGCGCCTGGAACTCAAGGTGGGCGATCATTTTCGGGCAGCCGTATTGCCCAGCCGTGAAGGTGGCAAGTTCGAGCTGCGTTTTCGCGATATTAAAGTGACGATTTACGGACTGGGCGAATATGCCTTTGTCGAAGTGCCCGAGGGGCGCGGCATTGTGTTCAAGCAAGGGCACGGTGTGCTGTTGGTGTTTGCGGCCAATGAGCAAGTGCAGACCGGCCTGTCGAAAGTGCTCAAGGCCGCCGTCGGCAAGGCCGCCAAGTGGCGCAAAGGCGAGTTGACCTTCCGCGCCAGCGAGTGAGGCTCAACGGTCTGCCGGCTGGTGCTCCGGCCGGTCGCCACTGACCTCGGGCGGGACGTCTTCACCTGCCATGCGCTTGCGAAACAGGCTGGTGCGTGCCAACAGCAAGGTGGTGACCGGCACCGTGATTGCCAGGAGGATGGGGATCAGCCAGGCATGCAGTACCGGCCCTTGCTTGAGGGCCGAGAAATACAGGATCGAGGCCAGCGCCACGCACCAGGCGCCGATGGTCGACGCCAGTGCTGTGGGGTGCATGCGCTGGAAGAAGTCCTTGAGGCGTAGCAGGCCCAGTGCACCGGTCAGGGTGAACAGGCTGCTGATCAGCAACAAGCCAGCGGTCAGAATCTCGACCCACAGGGGCAACTCTTGCAGGTTGGTCATTCGATCACCTCTCCGCGAAGCAGGAATTTGGCCAGGGCGAACGAGCCGACGAAGCCGAACAGGGCAATCAACAGTGCTGCCTCGAAATAGGTGTCGCTGGCATAACGAATGCCCAGCACCAGCATCATCAGCATGGCAATGATGTACAGATAGTCCAGCGCCAGTACCCGGTCCTGAGCCGAAGGGCCCTTGAACAGGCGCACCAGCGTCAGCACCATCGCCAGGGCGAAGATCGACAGGCTGATCAGAATGGCAAGGTTGAGCAGGGCACTCATTGGAAAATCTCCATCAAGGGGCGCTCATAGGTGTGCTTGAAGTGGTCGATGAATTGCGCTTCGTCTTCCAGATCGAACACATGCATCAGCAAAATACTGCGGTCCAGTGCCAGCTCCGACCACACGGTGCCGGGCACTACGGTGCAGACCATGGCTAGCGCCGCCAGGCCCTGGGCATCACGCATGTCCAGCGGCACGCTGACAAAGGCCGAGCGTGGCGGCCGGCTTTTCAGTGTCCACACCGAGCGGGCCACCTGCAGATTGGAGCGCAGTACATCCACGCCCACCTGCAGGATGAAGCGCACGATAGTGCCCGGCTTGCTGATGCGTACCGGCATGGGCCGCAATGAGGCGAACATCAGTGGTGCCAGAAAGCCCAGAAGCGCACCAAGCAGAATGTGCCCGGCGCTGAGCGACAGGTTCAGCACCAGCCACAATGCCCACAGGGCCAGAGAAAACCACGGGGCGGGGAAAAGGCGTTTCATGGCGTCACCCCCTGCGCGGTCTCGACCAGCGGGCCCGGTACCGGACGGGTCGCCATCACCGACTGTACGTATTGCAGCGGTTCATGCAGGGCCGCTGCAGTGTCCTGGGTGTAGCGCAGCAACGCTTCTGCCTTGAAGGTCAGGGCGATACACAGACCCAGCAGCACCACGATAGGCAGGTATTCGCTGTGGCGCAGCATCGGTGGCGAAACCTCGTACGGGGTCCAGAAGCGCTGTACACCAAGCCGCACGAACGACATCAGCGAGGCCAGCCCGGAGAAAATCAGTAGCGCGATCAGCATCCACGCCTGAATCGACAGCGGCTCGTCCTGCGCGACGTTCAGGCCCAGTGGGTTGAGCAGGGCGCTAAGCAGGGTCAACTTGCCGATAAAGCCCGACAGCGGCGGCATGCCGATCACCAGCAGGGCGCAGGCGACAAAGCACAAGCCCAGGAAGGCCATGGTCATCGGAATCACCTGGCCGACCACGATATTCTCTTCTTCGTCGAGGTTGCTGCCGCGTGGCGGGTGCAGGGATTCAAGGTTATGCGGTAGCTGGTCGGCTTCTTCGTCCTCACCGAACTGGTTGGCCGAGCGCGAGCGCTCGATCAGTTCGCCCAGCAAGAACAACGCGCTGAGCGCCAGGGTCGAGCTGACCATATAGAACAGCGCGCCGCTGGTCAGGCTCGGCTGGGCAAAGCCGATGGCCGACAGCAGGATGCCTGCCGAGACCAGAATGCTCAGGCTGGCCATGCGCTCCAGGCGCTGGGCGGCGATGACCGCAACGGCGGCCGTGAAAATGGTCGCCATGCCGCCGAAGATCAGCCAGTCACCGCCAAAGTACGCCGAGTCGTCGGCGTGGCTGGAAAACAGCAACGTCCACAGGCGCAGCAGGGTATAGATGCCGACCTTGGTCATGATCGCGAACATCGCCGCCACCGGTGCGCTGGCCGCCGAATAGGCAGGCACCAGCCAGAAATTCAGCGGCCACATGCCGGCCTTGGCCAGAAACGCCGTGGCCAGGATCGCCGCGCCCGCATGCAGCAGGCCGCGATCGGCCTCGGGCACTTGCGGAATCTTGATTGCCAGGTCCGCCATGTTCAGCGTGCCGGTGACGCCGTAGATCAGCGCGGCGCCGATCAGAAACAGTGAAGAGGCCAGCAGGTTGATCGCAATGTAATGCAGGCCTGCCGACACCCGTGCGCGTCCCGAGCCATGCAGCAGCAAACCGTAGGACGCGGCCAGCAGCACTTCGAAGAACACGAACAGGTTGAACAGGTCGGCAGTCAGGAACGCGCCGTACAAGCCCATCAACTGCATCTGGAACAAGGCATGAAAGCTGGCACCGGCCTTGTCCCAGCGCGCCAGGGCAAACAGCAGGGCGCAGACCGCGATGATGCCGGTGAGTACCAGCATCAGGGCCGACAGGTGATCGACCACCAGCACGATGCCGAACGGCGCTTCCCAGTTGCCCGGCATGTAGACGCCGATCGAGCCCATGCTGCCGGTGGCCTGGACCTCCATCAGCAGCCGGATCGCAACGCCCAGGCCGATCAGGGTCGACAACAGGTTGATGCGTGCCTTCAGCGGCCGGTGCTTTTCGCCCAGCCAGAGCATCAGACCGGCGGTCAGCAGCGGCAGCAGGATCGGGATGACGATCAGTTGGTTCAGCACACTCATGCCTTGGGCTCCCGACCGTCCACATGGTCAGTGCCGGTCAGGCCGCGCGAGGCCAGCAGCACCACCAGAAACAATGCGGTCATGGCAAAGCTGATGACAATGGCGGTCAGCACCAGCGCCTGGGGCAACGGATCGGTGTAATTGAGCAGGTCTTGCGGCACACCGTCCTTGATGATCGGCTCCTTGCCGATAAACAGGCTGCCCATACTGAAAATGAACAGGTTGACCCCGTACGACAGCAGGCACAGGCCCATGATTACCTGAAAGGTCCTTGGTCGCAGGATCAGCCAGACCCCTGAGGCGGCCAGCACGCCGATGGCTACGGCAATGACTTCTTCCATTTACAGGGCTCCCTCTGTCGGTGAAGCGGGTGTTGAAGGTGCAGGTTCTGATTTGGCAACCGGCTTGGGCAACAGCGTCGGGCGATGGCTGCGCACCGACTGGTGCGCCAGTGCGGTGAGGATCAACAGTGTCGAGCCAACCACCACGGCGTACACGCCGATGTCGAAGAACAGTGCGCTGGCGACATGAATCTCGCCCAGAATCGGCAGGTCCAGATGCGCGGTATGGGTGGTCATGAACGGATAACCCAAGGCCATCGCGCCCAGGCCGGTCAGTACCGAGCACAACAGGCCGGTGCCGATCCAGCGCTGTGGCCGCAGGCTCATGTGCGCCTCGACCCACTGGGTGCCGGCGACCATGTATTGCAGGATGAACGCCACCGACATCACCAGGCCGGCGACAAAACCGCCGCCCGGCTGGTTGTGGCCGCGCATGAACAGGTACATCGAGACCATGAAGGCCACCGGCAACAGCAAGCGCACCAAGGCTGCCGGTACCATCATGAAGCCCAGCGCGGTGTCGCTGGCGCTGCGCGGGTTGACCAGGTCGGTGACCACATCGCGAGCCAGCAGGCGCTGCTGGGCCGGCAGCGCGATGCTCTCTTTGGGTGGGCGGAAGCGGCGCAGCAGGGCGAACACGGTCAGTGCCACAACACCCAATACCGTAATTTCACCAAAGGTATCGAAGCCGCGGAAGTCGACCAGCATCACATTGACCACGTTGGTACCACCGCCCTCGGGCAAGGCGCGGCTCAGGTAGAACGACGAAATCATGTTGGGGGTCTGGCGGGTCAACATGGCATAGGACAACGTGGCCATGCCGGCACCGACCAGAATCGACAGGCTCAGGTCGCGCACCCGGCGGCCACGTGCGCGCAAGCGGGTACTGATGGCTGGCGGCACATCTTCGCTACGCCGTGGCAGCCAGCGCAGGCCGAGCAGAATCAGCACGGTGGTGACCACCTCGACCACCAGTTGGGTCAGGGCCAGGTCCGGCGCCGAGAACCAGACGAAGGTAATGCACGTCATCAGGCCGCAGACGCTGACCATGATCAGGGCTGCCAGCCGGTGATACTTGCCTTGCCAGGCCGCACCAAGGGCACAGGCAATCGCGATCAGCCACAGCGTGACGAACACCCCGGAGCCCGGAATCTTCGGTCGGTCACCCCAGCTCAGGCCACTGAAATACAGCGGCATGAAGCCCAGTGCCAGCGCGGCCAGTACCAGGGCAAACAACTGCGGTTGCAGGCGGCGTGTGCTCACCTGCCGCTCGAAGCGCCGCGCCCAGTGCATCAGCACCACCAGAATGCGCTCGAAAGAACGTTTGCCGTTAAGGCGGCCAATCACCGGAGGACCGTTGAAGCGCTCGTTACGCAATGGCTTGCGCAACAACAGATACAGAAGAATGCCACCGCCCATGGCCACCAGGCTCATGATCATCGGTAGGTTCAGGCCGTGCCAGATCGCCAGGCTGTACTCGGGCAACTCGCCACCGACTACAGGCTGCGCTGCGGCTGCCAGCAATGGCGCGACCGATTGAGCGGGGAAAATACCCACGACCAGGCAAGTCAGCACCAGAAACTCGACTGGCATGCGCATCCAGCGCGGTGGCTCGTGCGGGGTAATCGGCAGGTCCTTGGCAATCGGGCCGTAGAACACATCGACGGTAAAGCGCAGCGAGTAGGCGACACTGAATGCCCCGGCAATCGTCGCGACCACCGGCAGGGCGATTTCTACCCACAGGCTGGAGCTGATAAACACGGTTTCGGCGAAGAACATCTCTTTGGACAGAAAGCCGTTCATCAACGGCACGCCCGCCATCGCCGCGCTGGCGACCATGGCCAGCGTCGCGGTGTACGGAATCATCCTGACCAGGCCGCTGAGCCTGCGGATATCCCGGGTGCCGCTCTCGTGGTCAATGATGCCGGCGGCCATGAACAACGAGGCCTTGAAGGTCGCGTGGTTGAGAATATGGAACACCGCCGCCACTGCCGCCAACGGACTGTTCAGACCCAGCAACAGGGTAATCAGGCCCAGGTGGCTGATGGTCGAGTAGGCCAGCAGGCCTTTGAGGTCATTCTGGAAGATCGCCGCATAGGCGCCCAGTATCAGCGTGCAGGCACCGGCGCCGCTGACGATCCAGAACCATTGCTCGGTGCCCGACAGTGCCGGCCATAGCCGCGCCAGCAAAAACACACCGGCCTTGACCATGGTCGCCGAGTGCAGGTACGCCGACACCGGCGTCGGCGCCGCCATCGCGTGTGGCAGCCAGAAATGGAACGGGAACTGCGCGCTCTTGCTCAGTGCGCCGATCAGAATCAGGGTCAACAGCACTGGATACAGCGCATGCGCGCGAATCGCGTCACCAGCTTCCAGTACCCGGTCCAGGTCATAACTGCCGACCACATGACCGAGAATCAACATGCCCGCCAGCAAGGCCAGACCACCGGCGCCGGTGACCAGCAAGGCCATGTACGCGCCGCGTCGCGCATCGCTACGGTGATGCCAGTAGCCGATCAGTAGAAAGGAGAAGACGCTGGTCAGCTCCCAGAAAAATACGATTTGAATGATGTTGCCGGAAATAACCAGGCCGAGCATGGCGCCCATGAACGCCAGGAAAAACGCGAAAAATCGTGGTACCGGGTCATCTGGCGACATGTAGTAGCGGGCATACAACGACACCAGCGCACCGATGCCCAGCACCAGCATGGAAAACAGCCAGGCAAAGCCGTCCATGCGCAGCACAAAATTCAGGCCCAGGCTGGGCAGCCAGAAATACTCCTCGCGAATCACCCCGCCATCGACGATCTGCGGGTACCACAGCGCAACCTGTATGGCCCCGGTAAGAGCGATCAGGCCTGCGAGGATGGACTCGGCGTTACGGGCGTTGTGCGGCAGAAAAGCCGCTATACAGCTGCCAATGAACGGCAGAAGCAGTAGAACTATCAGGGTCATAGGCTTCTAGTCTGCGCGGAAATGTTAAGCATCATACGTGCCAGAGCGTGCATGTCCAAACGCGCTTTTGTCGAATTTTCCTACAAAACATGTCTGGAAAGTCGATTTATGTTTCGAAGTGCAAGGCCTTGGGTGGCTCTGGGCTATCAGCTACGACCCTGCGAGCGGCGCGAAGGTGCCGGGGATAGTAGAGAAATACTGCCTGTGACGTGCAGGCAGCGCTTGCAGGTCATGGGGCGTTTGGTTTCGACAGGTCTTTAAACAGCGCAGCGCTGGTTTGAGTGTTCGGGAGTGGGGTGGGGACTTTTATGAAGGGATGCTCGTTGTGGGTGGCGAGAGGTCGAAAGTTGGTGAACTTTGCGCTGCGGCTGCTGGGCAGGCGCTCATTCATGTCCGGTGACACACCCGCCAGCATGGAAAACAGCGTGGTCAGGCGCGGTTGTTTGGCACGCCATTCGCGGATCATGTCAAAGGTCGAGGGTTTGGATTTAGGTGCCTGCTTGCCCGCCAGACGCAGCGCTTCATCACGCTTGGCGATCAGATCCTTTTCATAATTCTCGGGGAACTGGGCTTTTTCGATCAGGGGTTGGGACTTGTAACGTTCAAGGACCTGGCCATAAATCTTGGTATGGCGCCCGGTGCGGTTGTATTCCTCGGTGGCCTCGGCAATGACCTTGAGGCCCCAGGCTTGGTGTTGGTCATAGGATTCGGACCAGGCGGCACGGCGTTCATTGACGGTAAATGTGCCGCTGTCATCGTAACTGATGGCGGTCAGCAGTTCGGCAGACATGCCTTTGAAAGGGTTAGGAGCCTTTCCATTTTCATAATCAGTGGCCTGTTTCGCGCGGGCCAGAATGTCAGGATTTTTGGTGTTGGGAAGCTCGGCATTATGCTGCGACTTCAACGCGTGGTAGTGAGGTCCGGTTATCTGGTCTAGTGCTGTTTTGGCATAGGCGCTTAATGCTGGGCGATCAAGTTTTTTATCGCGCTGCTCGGCACGCTGTAGCGCTTCACTTAATTGGCGGGAGGCGGGCGCGATTTTATTGACTTCGCCAGGTATGACGGTGTCTGAAGAGAGCGGTGTACTGGTTAAACGGTCCTTCTCTTGCTGCGCAGCCGTCTGGGCCAAAAACTTATCAACGAGCGACGTGCCGGAAATCTTCATGTCGATCATCATGGGCTCCACTCTATTTATGATAGGTCGCCCGGTTTCTATTTCATGTAGCCAGCAAGCGCCTACCGCTCAGCAATGAAGCAGATAGGGCCTGGCTATTTGTGGGAATGTTCGGGCTGACTGGAGAGTGGCGTTGCGCGGATAACTTGGCTGTCAGACTTTTTTGGTCTGCGTTGTAGGATGTTTCTTGAGACTTTATTAATGAGATGAATGTCTCGGATTTATCAGTCATCGCCTGACGACCCGGCACTTGCGTCCAGGCCGTCACAGGGATGTATCAATCAGGCCTATGCACAGCCTCCGGCGCTTCACTCTCATCTTTCAGCGCCACAGGCCGTCGCTTCATCTCGCTGACGATCACCCCGGCCACAATCAGCGCGCCACCCAGCAACGCCAGCCCCGGCAAGCGCTCACCGGCCAGACGCCCGACGATACCCGCCCAGACTGGTTCGCCGGCATAGATCACCGTGGCGCGGGTTGGCGAAACGCTTTTTTGTGCCCAGTTCATCGCCACCTGAATCACCGCGCTCATTGCACCCAGGCCCAGTGCGGTGGTTAACAGCAGCCAGGAAAAATCGGGCAGGCGTTCGCCGGTCGGTACGACCATCAGGAAGGCCAGCAGCGAGGCGGTGGCCAGTTGCACCACGGTGACGCGGCGCACGTCGACCTTGCCGGCGTAGGCGCTGATCATGATGATCTCGGCAGCAATCGCCACCGCGCTGATGATGGTGGCGATTTCGCCGGGGCTGAAATTCAGCGCGGCGCCTTCGGGGCCGGACAGCAGCATCAGCCCGGTGAACGCCAGGGCAATGCCCAGGCTGGGCATCAGGCCGGGACGTCGGCCCAGTACCAGCCATTGCAGCAAAGGCACGAAAGGCACATAAAGCGCGGTGATGAACGCCGACTGGCTACTGGGAATGGTTTGCAGACCGACGGTTTGCAAGCCGTAACCGAGCATGATCGACACGCCGATAAATACCCCGGCACGCAGTTCAAGCAAGGTCAGGCTGCGCAATACATTCATCGAGAACAGCGCGACAATGGCCGCCGCCGCCGCAAAGCGCAGGCCGACGAAAAACATCGGGCCACTGACGGTCATGGCATGCTGCACGAGCAGGAACGTACCGCCCCAGAGCATGGTGATAAAGATCAGTACAGCTTCTGCTTTACTGACGCGGGGCAGGCGGCGAGGAAAATTCATGGCGTTACCGAAGGGTGAGGCTTGCTGAGGCAGAAAAGGCGACACAGTGTGTCGCAAAGTGGGCAGTATAATGCGCAATCGCGTTGAGTGAGCACTATCATGCACAAAGAAACATCCCATCGCGCGCCAGTGCTGCAACACGTCAGCCTGAACGTGCGACGCCTGCGCAATGCCGCCGGCATCAGTCAGAGCGCCCTGGCCGACAAGTCCGGGGTCAGCCGGCGCATGCTGGTGGCCATCGAGGCCGGCGAGAACAATGTCAGCCTGGCGACGCTGGACCGGGTCGCCGAAGCGCTGGAAGTGGCGTTCAGCGACCTGATTCAGGCGCCGGACGTGCGCGACCACAGCCGTATCAACGAACTGGCCTGGGCCGGTACTCAGCCCGGCAGCAAGGCGGTGTTGCTGTCCAAGGCCACGGCCCGGCGTGAAGTCGAGTTGTGGGAGTTCAGTCTGGAACCAGGTGACCGTTACGAGTCCGAGCCCGACCCTGAAGGCTGGAGCGAGCAGGTGTATGTGATCGAGGGCCGTCTGAACCTGGTCCTGGGCGGGCGCGAGCCCCATCAGGTCGGTCCCGGCGAGTTCTATATGTTCCCCAGCAACCAGACGCACGTCTTCTGCAATGACGGCAACACGCTGCTGCGCTTTGTGCGCAACGTCGTGCTGTAACCCCACTCCAACCTGTTCAGAGCCTTGCCCGATGCATCAGGATTCAACCTTGACCGAAACGGCCGACGTGCTGATTGTGGGCGGCGGCCTGAGCGGTAGCTTGCTGGCCATGCAGTTGCTGCGCCTGCCGGGTGCGCGCCGGCTGGTGATTGTCGAGCCGCGTGCCGAGCTGGGCCGAGGCGAGGCCTACAGCGCCACGGAGCCTGGCCATACCCTGAATGGCAATGCGGCGCGCATGAGTGTCGAGCCGGACAACAGCGATGACCTGAGCCAGTGGTTGAGCGCGCACCTCGCAGCAGGCGGCTGGCCCGAGGCGCATGCCCAGGGCGTGCCCGTGGCCGAGCTTTTTCCGCCGCGCGGCCTGTTCGGTCAGTACGTGCAGCACAAGCTGGCGCAGGCACAAGCACTCGGCGTGCAGGAGGGCTCACGCCTTGTGCATATCCAGGCTGAGGTCGTCGACCTGCAAACCGATGCCGAAGGTGTCACGCTGACCCTGAGCGATGGCCGGCTGTTACGTGGCCACCAGGCGGTACTGGCCACCGGCATGTATGCGGCGGCACGCACGCCGCAGCGCACCTCGACCGGGCTCAATAGCGTATCGCTTGACCCCTGGAATGTGGCCGCCCTGCGCAGGCTCGATGCACAGGCGCGGGTGCTGATCATTGGCTCCGGCCTGACCATGGTCGATGCGCTGGTTTCGCTGCGCGAGGCCGGGCATCGCGGCCCTATCGAAGTGTTTTCCCGCCACGGGCTCTGGCCCCATGTGCGCCGTCAGCCGCCGCAGTGGATCGATTTTCTTGCCGAAGACTACGGTATTCGCAGCCCTCGGCAATTGCTGCGCGCCGTGCGTGAGCACTGCCGCCTGGCCATCGAACATGGCATCGACTGGCAAGCACCGCTGGACACGGTGCGTGCGCATATCGCAAGGTTGTGGAGCCAGGCCAGCGACCGCCAGCGCCGCCAGTTCGTGCGCCATGTGCGGCCGTGGTGGGAAAGTCATCACCACCGCTCACCCCCGCAAGGTGCGGCGTTGCTGGCGCAGTTGTGCGCGCAGGGCCGGCTGACGATTCAGGCGGCGACCTTGCAAGGCCTGGTCGCTGCTGACGGCGTAACGGTGCAGATTCGCGTGCGCCGACGCGGCGAGGTGCAACCGGTGGCTATCACCGGTGACGCACTGATCAACTCCACTGGCATCGAATACGACTGGCGCCGTGTCGACCGGCCGTTGCCTCAGCAGTTGCTGGCCCGCAGCCTGATCCGGCCGGGACCGCTGGCGCTGGGCATCGATGCCGACCCGGACGGCGCAGTACGTGATGCGCAAGGCGCGCCGGCCTCAAGACTGTTCGCCATGGGCCCGCCGTTACGCGGGTTGTGGTGGGAAAGCACGGCGGTTACCGATGTCGCCAGCCAGGCCAGGGCGCTGGCTTTGAGACTCACTCAAGACTGATCGAGCAACTGCGGCCCCGCACCTTTGTTGGCCAGCTCATCGCCCCAGTTACGCAGTGGGCAGGCTTTCATCGACAGGCAGCCGCAACCGATGCAACCCGTCAACTGGTCGCGCAACTCACTCAGGCGCTGGATACGCTCGTCCAGTTCAGCCTTCCAGTGCTTCGACAGGTTTTCCCAGTCCTCTGCGGTCGGTGTACGACCCTGCGGCAGCGCTGCAAGGGCTGCATGAATATTGGCCAGCGGAATGCCCAGGCGCTGGGCGACCTTGATCAATGCCACGCGGCGCAGCATCTCGCGTGCGTAGCGGCGCTGATTGCCGGCGTTGCGCTGGCTGCTGATCAAACCTTTGCTTTCATAAAAATGCAGCGCCGTGACCGCTACGCCACTTCGCGCCGCCAGTTGTCCGACGCTGAGCATTGGCTGGGTGCCGATCACCGGTGTTTTGTTCATAGGAGAAATTTCACGCTTGACCTCAAGTTAACTGGAGGTTTTACCCTTCGCAGCCATGACCTGCAACTGCCCGGATGCCAACCAGTGGAGAAGCCTATGCCTGCCTACAGTCAATCTGTCGAATTCAGCGTCGAGCCACGCCAGCAGTCGGGGTTGATCGCCGCACTGACGGCGGTGGATGAACAATTCACCTGCACCTGCCCCGGTTTCATCGGCGCCAGTGTGCAGGCCAGCGACGACGGATTGCGGGTGTTGCATCAGGTGATTTGGCGCTCGCGTGAGGATTGCGAGGCGGCGCTGCGCAATATCGAGGCCGGGGTGCAGGACGTACAAGCGCTGATTCGCCAGCATCGCGTACGCGCCGCGACTTTTGCCAGTTTTCAGGTCATGAGCCAGATTGCACCACGCTGATAAAGGCTCAATCAGACCGACAGATTAAGCACCCTGTCGCCTTGCAGATGTTCTCCGGCGCGGCGCTTGTTGACGTTCAGTTCGCCGATCCTGATCAGGTGGCTGCGTGTCACATGGCGGGTCAGGCCCAGCATATTGGCGGTGTGTACCTGATTGCGGTGGCAAAAATGATAGGCCGCGCGAATCAGCGCATCCTCGACCTTTTCATGCAGGGCGCCGGCCTGTTGCTCGAACAGTTTGCCAAAGGCCTGGGCCAGCAGGCTGTCGGCGGATTCATCGCTGCGTGCGGGCGCTTCATGACGCTCAAGGCGCAGATTCGACAGGCGCAGGTCACTGGCTTCGATCAGGTCATTGCGGCACAGCAACAGCGTGTGATGAATGACGTTTTCCAGTTCGCGGATATTGCCCGGCCAGTCGTAGGTCTTGAGCCGCAACTCGGCTTCGGCGCTGATGCGTACCGGGGCAAAGCCCAGCCGCTGACGATAGGCGTCGATGAAGTGCCGGGTCAGCGGCAGGATATCGCCGGGCCGTTCACGCAGCGGGCTGAGTGGCAAGCTCACCACGTTGAGGCGGTAAAACAGGTCTTCGCGAAAGTGCCCGGCATTGATGGCTTTTTCGAGGTGTACATTGGTGGCCGCCAACACCCGCACATCAATGGGCTGGCTCTTGCGTGAACCGAGGCGCACCACCTCGCGCTCCTGCAATACGCGCAACAGCTTGACCTGCATCGACATCGGCAGGTCGCCGATCTCGTCGAGAAACAGGGTGCCGCCATTGGCCGCCTCGAACCAGCCGGCCTTGGCGCAGTGGGCGCCGGTAAAGGCGCCTTTCTCGTGGCCGAACAGCTCGGCCTCGAACAGCGATTCGGAAAACGCCCCGCAGTTGACCGCCACAAACGGCGCGGCACGTCGGGCGCTAAGGTCGTGGATCTGCCGCGCCACCAGCTCCTTGCCGGTGCCGGTGTCGCCAATGATCAGCACGCTGGCCTCACTGGGCGCCACCTGACGAATATGCCCCAGCAATGCGCGAGACTTCGGGTCCTCGAACACTTGCGTGGCGACTGGCAGGGCAGCCGCAATGGCGGTCAACGGCAAGGCCATTACTTGGCCTGCTGCTGTGGCGGCAGATCGTTGGCGATCATTTCGCCGAACGGCCCGGTCAGGTTAGTGATGCCGCGTCCGGCGAGGCTCGCGTAGGGTTCTGGCAGCAGCGGGAACACCAGCTCGGCAAAACGATAGGCTTCTTCCAGGTGTGGGTAGCCAGAGAAGATAAAACTCTCGATGCCCAGATCGGCGTATTCCTTGATACGCGCCGCCACTTCCTGCGGGTTGCCGACCAGTGCCGTACCGGCACCGCCGCGCACCAGGCCGACGCCGGCCCACAGGTTCGGGGCGATTTCCAGATTGTCGCGGCGCCCGTCGTGCAGGGCGGCCATGCGCCGCTGGCCTTCGGAGTCGAAGCGGGCGAAGGACTTTTGCGCGGCGGCAATGGTGTCGTCGCTGATCGCGGCAATCAGGGTGTCGGCAGCTTTCCAGGCCTCTTCGCTGGTTTCACGCACGATCACATGCAGGCGAATGCCGAATTTCACGGTGCGGCCCTTGCGCGCTGCGCGCTCACGCACATCGGCGATTTTTGCCGCCACCGCTGCCGGTGGTTCGCCCCAGGTCAGATAAACATCGACCTGATCGGCTGCCAGCTCATGTGCTGCCTCCGAGGAACCGCCGAAATACAGCGGCGGGTAGGGTTTTTGCAGCGGCGGATACAGCGCCTTGGCGTTCTCGACGTGCAAGTGCTTGCCCTTGAAGTCTACGGCTTCGCCTTGCAGCACTCGACGCCAGATTTGCAGGAACTCGTCGGTGACCTCGTAGCGCTCGCTGTGGCTAAGGTGAATACCGTCGCCACGGTTCTCGTCCGGGTCACCGCCGGTGACCACGTTGATCAGCACGCGGCCGCCGGACAGCCGGTCAAGGGTTGCGGCCATGCGCGCCGAGACAGTGGGCGAAATGATCCCCGGACGAATCGCGACCAGATAGCGCAGGCGCTGGGTCAGCGGCGCCAGGGCCGAGGCCACCACCCACGAATCCTCGCAGGAGCGGCCGGTCGGGATCAGCACGCCGTAATAACCCAGATCGTCGGCGGCCTGGGCGACTTGCTTGAGGTAATTGAGAGTGACCGGGCGTGCGCCTTTGGTGGTGCCGAGCAGGTGACCATCGCCGTGCGTGGGGAGAAACCAGAAAACGTTCATGACAGATCCTTGGGCTGTAAGTGGCGCAACACCGGGTCGATTTATCAACTGTCGTCCAGGCGACAGTGGCGGCGCGTTGCATCAGTGACAGCCTTTATAAAGGGTCTGAAATATTCCGCAAAAGAACGTAAAACCATATTTTTAGACCTGAAATGAATATAAGAGACGCCACTGTCTGTGTTCTTACAGTGCCCCACTGTTGCTGTAGAAACAGTGTCCTCTCTGGCCAAGCCTTTCAGACCGGTCACGCCTGTCCGGGCAGCGAAACTTTTGCAAAATCTGCTCAGTCATCCGTGAACACCACCTGCAGGAATTAATGCAATGGCAAGGGCAATCTGGAAGGGCGCGATCAGTTTCGGGCTGGTACATATCCCGGTGGGGCTGATCTCGGCGACGGCGTCGCAGCGTGTCGATTTCGACTGGCTCGACAAGCGCAGCATGGACCCGGTGGGTTACAAGCGCGTCAACAAGACCACTGGCAAGGAAGTCAGCACCGAGAATATCGTCAAGGGCGTGGAGGTCGAGAAGGGTCGCTACATCGTCCTCAGCGAAGAAGAAATTCATGCGGCGCACCCCAAGGCGACACAGACCATCGAGATTTTCGGCTTTGTCGACAGCCGTCAGATTCCCCTGCAAAACATCGACACACCGTATTACCTGGCCCCCGACAAGCGCGGCGAAAAAGTCTACGCGCTACTGCGTGAAACCCTGCTCGACAGCAAGAAAGTCGCCTTGGCCAATGTCGTGCTGCACACCCGTGAGCACCTGGCTGCACTGATGCCGCTGGATTCGGCGCTGGTGCTGGTGATGCTGCGCTGGCCCAGCGAGGTGCGCGACCTGGCCGACACCCTGGAGCTTGATGAATCGGTGACCAGGGCCGAGCTGACCAAGCGCGAGCGCGACATGGCCAAGCGTCTGGTCAAGGACATGAGCATCGACTGGAAGCCGGACGACTACCGCGACACCTTTCAGGACAAGATCATGAAACTGGTCGAGACCAAAGCCCGCGACGGCAAGCTGCAAACCGTCGACGCTGACGAAACGGAGGTCGAACGGCAAGGCGCGGATGTTCTTGACCTGACCGACCTGTTGCGCCGCAGCCTGGCGGGCAAGGGCGGTGGTGCCAAGCGGACGGCGAGCAAAAAAGCCGGTAGCGACAAGCCTGAAAAAACGCGCAAGGCCTCATAGGGCGTTTGAAGGAGATCCATTGCAATGGCCAGCCCTGTCAGTGAGTACACCCGCAAGCGCCGTTTCGATATCACCTCGGAGCCGCCCGAATCACCCTCTGACCGCCGTCGTAAAGATAGCCAGGCGCTGGCGTTCGTCATTCAGAAGCATGATGCGCGCAACCTGCACTACGACTTTCGCCTGGAACTGGATGGCACCCTTAAAAGCTGGGCCGTGCCCAAGGGCCCGAGTCTTGACCCGGCGCAAAAACGCCTCGCGGTGCATGTTGAGGATCATCCGCTGGGCTATGCCTCTTTCGAGGGAACGATTCCGGCCGGTCAGTACGGCGCCGGTGACGTCATTGTCTGGGATCGCGGGGTCTGGCAGCCGCACGGCGACCCGCGCCAGGCCTATGCGGCGGGCAAGCTGGAATTCACCCTGGTGGGCGAGAAACTGAGCGGCGACTGGGCGCTGGTGCGCACCCGGCTCAAGGGCAGCGGCAGCAAGCAGCAATGGCTGCTGATCAAGGCAAAAGATGCCATGGCCCGGCCCGTCGATGAGTTCGATATCACCCGCGAGCAGCCCGACAGCGTGCTGGGTCGCGGACCGGCCGAGGACAAGGCGCAAGCATTTCCCGAAAGCCTGACTCCGCAACTGGCGACGCTGGTCGAGACCCCGCCCAGCGGCGAATGGCTGTACGAAATCAAGTTCGACGGCTACCGGATCATGACCCGCATTCAAGACGGCAAGGTGCGCCTGCTCAGCCGTAACGGCCACGACTGGACCCGGCGCATGCCAGGGCTGGCCAAGGCGCTGGCGGCGCTGAACCTGCAAGAAAGCTGGCTGGACGGCGAAGTGGTGGTGCTCAATGAGCAGGGCCTGCCGGACTTTCAGGCCTTGCAGCGCGCATTCGAAGAAGACCGCGACCAGCCGATCATTTATTACCTGTTCGATGCACCCTGGCTCGACGGCCGCGACCTGCGCCAGAAGCCGCTGGAAACGCGACGCGAAGCCCTGTCGCAGGCGCTAGCCGGGCATGATGGGCCGTTACTGCGCTTTTCCGATGCCTTTCGTTGCGGTCCCAGAGAGATCATCGAAAGTGCCAGCGCGCTGGGTCTGGAAGGCGTGATCGGCAAGCACAGCGGCAGCCCTTACGCCGGAAGGCGCAACAACGACTGGATCAAGCTCAAGTGCCGCTTGCGCCAGGAGTTCGTGATCATCGGATTTACCGCGCCACAAGGCAGCCGTCGCGGCTTTGGGGCGTTGTTGCTGGGGGTTTATCAAGGTGATGAGCTGATGTATGCCGGGCGCGTCGGTACGGGGTTTTCCGTGGCCGCACTCAAGCACCTGAGCGAGCAACTCAAGCCGCTGCACCGTGAGCGCTCGCCCTTGGCCAAGACGTTAAGCCCGGCCTTGAGCCGTGGTGTGCAGTGGGTAAAGCCGCAGTTGGTCGGCGAGGTGCAGTTTGCCGAATGGACCCGCGACGGCCTGTTGCGCCAGGCGTCTTTCGTCAGCGTGCGCAGCGACAAGGCGGCCCGTGACGTGGTGCGCGAATATCCGCAAAAGCCTGCCTCTGGCAAGCCGATGATCGCTGATGTGAAGATCACCCATCCCGAGCGGGTCATCGACCAGGACAGCGGTACGCAGAAACTGCAACTGGCGCAGTATTACGCGTCGATCGCCGACTGGCTGTTGCCCGAGCTGGCCAGGCGGCCGGTGGCTTTGTTGCGCTGCCCGGAAGGCGTGCAAGGCGAGTCGTTTTTCCAGAAGCATGCCGAGCACCTGGCCCTGCCGCACATCACCCGGCTCGACCCGGCGCTGGACCCAGGACATGCGCCGTTGTTGCAAATCGATAATCTGCCGGCACTGATCGGGACGGTGCAAATGGGCGCTGTCGAATTTCACACCTGGGGCGCCACCAGCGAGCATATAGAAACCCCCGACCGGCTGATTCTGGACCTGGACCCCGATCCGGCATTGCCGTGGCGCAGCATGATCGAAGCCACGCAAATGGTGCTGGCAGTGCTTGATGAACTGGGGCTGGCGGCGTTTCTCAAAACCAGTGGCGGCAAGGGCTTGCATGTGGTCGTGCCCTTGGCCCGGCATGCCGGTTGGGAAGAGGTTAAAGGTTTTGCCAAAGCCATCGCCGGTTTCATGGCCAGGCAATTGCCTGAGCGCTTCAGCGCCACCGCCGGTCCGAAAAACCGGGTCGGAAAAATCTTTATCGATTACCTGCGCAACACCCGTGGCGGCAGCACGGTGACGGCCTGGTCGGTGCGTGCGCGCCCCGGTTTGCCGGTGTCGGTGCCCATTGCCCGTGATGAGCTGGCAGGCCTGAAATCGGCGGCGCAGTGGCATATCGGCAATGTGCAGCAACGCTTGCAAACGCTGGGTGAAGATCCATGGGTCGGTTATCGGAACCGGCAGCGAATCACCCGCGCGATGTGGCGGCAATTGGGGGCGAGTCCTGTTGCGCGAGGCAAGTCTTGATCCTGTCCAGAGCCTGAATAGGGTCTAGGCTTGTTCTTTGTCGTTGTAGAAGGAGAACCCGCATGAACTCAACCCGCCTGACCCGTCGCCACCTGCTGACCCTGGCGGCCGGTGCCACGGCGGCGCTGGCCTTCGACTCGGCCGCCGGCAGTGACACCCCGGTGACCAGCATCAATTCCCCACCCTCAGGAGGCCACGCCATGCAGACCCGTGTCATTGCGTCGAGCAACGAATCTTTGCCGGTGATTGGTCTGGGCACCTATCGCGGTTTTGATGTCGAGATTGGCAGCGACGCCTACAAGCCGCTTCGTGCGGTGCTCGATGCCTTGTTTGCCGCCGGTGGCAGTATGATCGACAGCTCGCCCATGTATGGCCGCGCCGAAGCGGTTACCGGCGAACTGCTGTCGATCCACGAGCCGCGCTCGCCGGCTTTTCTGGCCACCAAAGTCTGGACCCGTGGGCGCGAAGAAGGCATCGCGCAGATGGAGGAATCGTTCCGGTTACTGCGCACCGATCGTATCGATCTGATGCAGATCCACAATCTGGTCGACTGGAAGAGCCATTTGCCGGTGCTGCGTGACTGGAAAGAGCAGGGCCGCATTCGTTACATCGGCATCAGTCATTACACGGCTTCGGCGTACGATCAGGTCGAGGCGGTGCTCAAGGCCGAGGCGCTGGATTTTCTGCAGATCAACTACGCCCTTGATGACCGTGAAGCCGAAAAACGCCTGCTGCCACTGTGCCGCGAGCGCGGTGTGGCGGTGATCTGCAACCGGCCGTTCGGTGGCGGCGGGCTGCTCTCGCGGCTCAAGAACAAGCCCTTGCCGGGGTGGGCGGGGCAGGTACAAGTCAGCAGCTGGCCGCAACTGGCCTTGAAGTTCTTGCTCGCACACCCGGCGGTGACCTGCGTAATCCCTGGCACCGGCAACCCGCGTTATATGGCCGAAAACGCTGGCGCCGGCAGTGGTCCGACCCTGACCGACGCCCAGCGCCAGCAGTTGATTGCGCTGGTGGGATGATGTCGCGTTTCAACCCCGGGCTTTTTTTGGCACCGGCGGCAACGGGGCGAACAACGCTTGCAGGTCTTCTTCGCCCAGCTTCCAGTCACCGCTGGTGCGCCCGTCCAGCACACCGGCGGCCAGCGCCGTCTTTTCCTGTTGCAGGCGCTGGATCTTTTCTTCCACCGTGCCGCGGGAAATCATCTTGTAGACGAACACCGGCTTGTCCTGGCCAATCCGGTAAGCGCGGTCGGTGGCCTGGTTTTCGGCGGCCGGGTTCCACCACGGGTCATAGTGGATCACGGTGTCGGCGGCGGTCAGGTTAAGGCCGGTGCCGCCGGCCTTGAGGCTGATCAGAAACACCGGCAAACGGCCTTCCTGAAACTCGCGGATCGGCGTGCGTCGGTCGCGGGTCGCGCCGGTCAGCAGGGCATAGGCGATGCCGCGTTGTTTCAGCTCTTGCTCGATCAGCGTCAGCATCGAGGTGAACTGCGAGAACAGCAGAATCCGTCGGCCTTCGGCCAGCAGTTCTTCGAACATCTCCATCAGGCTGCCGAGCTTGGCCGAGCTGCCGTGGCGCGGGTTGATCGGGTTGTCGTTGACCAGCCGCAGGTCGCAGCACACCTGGCGCAGCTTGAGCAGTGCCTCCAGAATCACGATCTGGCTGCGGGCCATGCCTTTTTTGCCGATTTCATCACGGACCTTCTTGTCCATGGCCAGGCGTACGGTTTCATACACGTCGCGCTGGCTGTCGTTGAGTTCGACCCAATGCACGATTTCGGTCTTGGACGGCAGCTCGGTGGCCACCTGTTCCTTGGTGCGGCGCAGCAAGAATGGCTTGATGCGCGCATTCAAGTGCAGCAGGCGGTCACGGTTGCCGTGCTTCTCGATGGCGGTGCGGTAGTTGCTGTTGAACTCCTTGCTGCTGCCCAGCCAGCCGGGCATCAAAAAGTGGAACAGCGACCACAGCTCGCCCAGATGGTTTTCCAGTGGCGTGCCCGACAGGCATAGACGCTGGCGTGCGGTGAGTTCGCGGGCGGCCTGGGCGGCCTTGCTCTTGGGGTTCTTGATGTACTGCGCTTCATCGAGAATCAGCACGTGCAGCGGCAGTTTTTCCAGGTGTTCAAGGTCGCGCGGCAGCAGGGCGTAGGTGGTCAGGATCAGGTCGTAGTCGCGCAGGTCGGCAACGTCCTGATGGCGCTGTGCGCCGTACAGGGCCAACACCTTGAGCTGTGGAGTGAAGTGCGCCGCTTCGTCGAGCCAGTTGCCGATCAGGCTGGTCGGCATCACCGCCAGCGCCGGCCGGTCGAGGCGCCCGGCCTGTTTTTCCAGCAGCAGGTGGGCGAGGGTTTGCAGGGTCTTGCCCAGGCCCATGTCGTCGGCCAGCACGCCGCCGACTTCCAGTTCGCGCAGCGACTGCATCCAGCTCAGGCCTTCGAGCTGATAGGGGCGCAGGCGTGCATTCAGGCCTTCGGGCAGATCGACCGGTGCGTCCTTGATATTGGCCAGCCGATCAGCGAACTGACGCAGCCGGTCGCCGCCTTGCCACGACAGCGGCAGGTCGTCGAGCTCGGTCAGGCGTGCGGCGTCGGCGGTGTTCAGGCGCAGTACATTGCTGTCGGTTTCACGCCAGTAGAAATCGCCCAGCGTCGCCAGCACCGGCTTGAGCCGGCCATAGGGCAGGGCGATCTGCACCGGTGCACCGCCGTCGAGGTCGCGCGGGGTGAGCTGTACCAGCAGTTGTTCTTCATCGCCACGCTTGGCCACCGCTGCCGGGCTGGTCAGCTCGGGGTGGCTGCGCAGCAGGTTGATCAGGATCGGCAGCAGGCTCAGGCGTTCGCCGTTGACGATGATGCCCAGTTCCAGGTCGAACCAGTTGCGGTCGGTCTGTTCGTCGATGACCGCGTACCAGTCATCGACCGGCGTAACGTTGAAGCCGAAGCTGTCCTGTTGCTGGATCTCCCAGCCTTGCTCGCGCAACGCGGGCAGTTCGTCGAGGACGAAATGCAGCCAGGCCTTGTCGTTGGGCAGCTCGTACATTTCGCCAGCGCTGTCGGGCAGGGCCTTGCTTTGCCGGGTGGCGATCTTGAAACCGAGGTTGGCCAGTTGCTGGCGGTACAGGCGCTCGTGCTCGCCCTGGCGGCGAATGCGCAGGGTTTCGGTGGCGGTGTGCTCGATGATGTCGCTTTTCTGGTTGACCAGATCGCTGCCCAGCGTGCTGGTCAGAATGCTCACATGGGTCGTGCCGACGGCGTAGTGCTTGCCATAGGCGAAGGCCAGGGCCGCACGGTGCTGGATCTGGCGTTGCATGCGCCCGTTACGCGGCTCGAAGGCACTGAATTCGACACTGGCCAGGATCAGTCGCGGCTTGGGCATCAAGTCGTCGATCAGTCTTTCAGGCAGCGTGGAACGCGGTTCGGGCGGCGCCTTGAGACCCAGGGTTTCGCGGTTGCGCGGGTCTTGCAGGTAGTACAGCGCGGCCACGCAATGCTTGCAGTCCTTGCGCACCGGGCAGGTGCAGGTGCACACCAGGTACTCGCTGAAGTGCTCGGGGTCTTTGAACACCAGCGTCTGGGTGTAGCGATCCAGCCCGCTGCCGCGACACTGAGTGCGGATCACCTGGTCACTGCTGTGGTCAAGCACGATCCGTTTTTGCAGGGCGTAGTCGCGCCCGCGCTCAAGCGTCTGGGGTTTGAACAGGTATTTCCAGGGGCGAGCCAGGACTTTTTCGAGAATGGATGACACCGGTGTGCAAAACCCTTGTGCTGCTCAAAAAAAGACGAGCGCCGCAGCGCTCGCCCCGTGGACGAATACGGTGGTCAGAGCGGCGAAACCTTGACCAGCAGTGCCAGGCTGCCGTAGTCGAGAAAGGTCAGTTCGCCGTTCTTGATGCGTGCGCTCTGCTTCAAGCGCTCGCTGCTGACCAGCACGCCGTGAGCGTCCATCTGGTTGACCCAGAAGTCGGCTTCGTAATCGGTAAAGCGTGCGATTGCAAGGCTCAAGGTGCCTTCGACCGGGTAATGCCCGAACTGCCCCTGGCCATCGGTGACCGCCATCACGCTGGGCTCACTGCCCAGTTGTTGCTGCCAGGCGCGGTGCAGCAGCACCTGATACTGGCCGCTGGCCTGTAGCTTGTCGACCAGCGCATTGAGCGCGGTGCTGCGCTGAATGTCCGCTGTCACACGGGCAGCGCCGGCATCCCAGTGTTCCGGGGCCAGTTGTGGCGTCGCGGCGGCTTCGCCGAGCTGGCGGAACAGGATGGTCTCGACCTGATACAACCCGTTGGCAAACGCGCTTGGCGTGGCCAGCGTCAGGGCCACGGTCAGCAGCAGGATCAGTGAACGAAACACGCGCATCGATACATCCTTCAAGCAGTTTTCGGGGTCAGGCGCTCCAGCAGCGCCTCGATCGTGTTGAAGCGCTCTTCAGGACGCTCCATCGGCACCATGAACTTGAACAGCGTGGCGCCTTCGAACTTGTAACGGTTGGGCTGGCCCTGGATCAGCTTGATCAGGGTCAGCGGCTCGACCGGCGTGGTCGCGGCAAACTCCAGACGACCGCCCTGGGGACCTGCATCGATCTTGGTGATGCCCAATTGTTCGGCGACCAGTTTCAGCTGTGTGATACGCACCAGGTTCTTGGTCGGCTCCGGCAACAGACCGAAGCGGTCGATCATCTCGACCTGCAGGTCCTTGAGCGCCTCTTCGTCGGCGGCGTTGGCGATACGCTTGTAGAGGATCAGCCGCGTATGCACATCCGGCAGATAGGCCTCGGGAATCAGCGCCGGCACCCGCAGGTTGATCTCCGGCCCGCCGCCCAGCGGCTGGTCGAGGTTGGGCTGCTCACCCTTGCGAATCGACTTGACCGCGCGTTCGAGCATTTCCATGTACAGGGTAAAGCCGACCGCCTGAATCTGCCCGCTTTGACCATCGCCTAGCAGTTCGCCGGCACCGCGAATTTCAAGGTCGTTGGTGGCCAGCACAAAGCCTGCACCCAGGTCCTGGGTATTGGCGATGGCCTCCAGGCGCTTCTCGGCGTCCGGGGTGATCTGCTTGCGTGGCGGGGTCAGCAGGTAGGCATAAGCCTGGTGGTGACTGCGCCCGACCCGGCCGCGCAACTGGTGCAACTGCGCCAGGCCGAACTTGTCGGCGCGCTCGATCAGAATAGTGTTGGCGCTGGGCACGTCGATGCCGGTCTCGATGATGGTCGAGGCCACCAGCACGTTGAAGCGCTTGTGGTAGAAGTCGCTCATCACCTGTTCGAGCTCGCGCTCGCGCATTTGCCCGTGGCCGATGCCGATACGTGCCTCGGGCACCAGTTCGGCCAGATCAGCGGCGCATTTTTCGATGGTCTTCACATCGTTGTGCAGGTAGTACACCTGGCCGCCGCGCAGCAGTTCGCGCAACAGCGCTTCCTTGACCGTGGGCTTGTTGTGCTCCATGACAAAGGTGCGCACCGACAGGCGCCGCGCCGGTGGCGTGGCAATGATCGACAGGTCGCGCATGCCCGACACGGCCATGTTCAGCGTGCGCGGAATCGGCGTGGCGGTCAGGGTGAGGATGTCGACCTCGCTGCGCAGGGTCTTGAGCTGTTCTTTCTGGCGCACCCCGAAGCGGTGCTCTTCGTCGATGATCACCAGGCCCAGATTCTTGAACTTGACGTCGTCCTGCAGCAACTTGTGCGTGCCGATGACGATGTCGAGCTTGCCCTCGGCCAGATCGGCCACCGCCGCGTTGACTTCCTTGGCCGACTTGAAGCGGCTCATCACCTCGACCTTGACCGGCCAGTCGGCGAAGCGGTCGCGGAAGCTGTTGTAGTGCTGCTGGGCGAGCAGGGTGGTCGGCACCAGCACCGCGACCTGACGGCCGCCGTGCACGGCAATGAACGCCGCGCGCATGGCCACTTCGGTCTTGCCGAAACCGACATCGCCGCACACCAGGCGGTCCATCGGTCTGGCGGCCAGCATGTCGGCGCGCACGGCATCGATGCTCGACTGCTGGTCGGGGGTTTCTTCGAACGGGAAGCCGGCGCTGAAGGTCGCGTAGTCGGCCTTCGGGTCTTCGAAGGCATAGCCTTCGCGGGCGGCGCGGCGGGCATAGATGTCGAGCAGTTCGGCGGCGACATCGCGCACTTGTTCGGCGGCCTTGCGCTTGGCTTTTTGCCAGACTTCCGAGCCTAGCCGGTGCAGCGGCGCCAGTTCGTCGTCGCTGCCGGTGTAGCGGGCGATCAGGTGCAGGTTGGCCACCGGCACATACAGCTTGGCGTCGTCGGCGTAGACCAGGGTCAGGAACTCGGCGACCTGGTTGTCGATTTCCAGGGTGGCAAGGCCCTGATAACGGCCCACGCCGTGATCGATGTGCACCACCGGCGCGCCTTCGCGCAGCTCGGTGAGGTTCTTGATCACCGCATCGTTGCTGCCTTGATCGCTGCGCTTTTCGCGACGCCGACGCTGCATGACCCGCTGGCCGAACAGCGGGCTTTCGGCGATCAGTGCCAGCGATGGCTGGTCGAGCACCAGGCCTTCGTCGAGCGGTGCAATGGTGATCGCCAGGCGGTCCTTGCCGTCGACGAAATCCTGCCAGCTGTCGACGGTCTTTGGTCGCAGCTTGAGGCGTTCGAGCAATTCGAGCAGCACTTCGCGGCGCCCGGCCGATTCGGCCGTAAACAACACGCGTCCGGCAAACTGCTCGAGAAAGTTCGACAGCGCCGCCAGGGGCTGGTTGGCCTTGGCTTCGATGGCCAGCTCCGGCAAGGGACGGGCCGGGAAGCGCTCGCGGCCGACACCGGTTTCGACGTCCTGCTGGCTGACCACGACGCGCGGGCAGCTTTTCAGGCGGGCAAAGCAGTCTTCGACCGGCAAAAACAGCTCGGCCGGCGGCAGCAAGGGCCGCGACAGGTCGCCCCGGCGCTCTTCATAACGGTTGCGTACGTCGTTCCAGAAGTTCTCCGCCGCTTGCTCGATGCCGGGCAGGGAAAACACCTGGGTGTCTTGTGGCAGGTAATCGAACAGGGTCGAGGTCTGTTCGAAGAACAGTGGAATGTAGTACTCGATGCCGGCCGGAGTAATGCCGCTGTTGAGGTCCTGAAAGATCGGGCTGCGGCGGAAGTCGACATCGAAGCGCTCGCGAAAGCGCGCCTTGAAGCGTACGACTTCATCTTTGTGCAGCGGGAACTCTTTGGCCGGCAGCAGGCGCACCGAATCGACCTTGTCGATCGAGCGCTGGGTGTCCGGGTCGAAGGTGCGCAGGGTTTCGATCTCGTCGTCGAACAGGTCGATGCGGTACGGCACCTTGCTGCCCATCGGGAACAGATCGATCAGCGCGCCGCGTACGGTGAATTCACCGTGTTCGTAGACCGTGTCGACATAGCGATAGCCGCTGGCCTCAAGACGGGTGCGCATGGCCTCGACATCCAGCTTCTGGCCGACATCGAGCACCAGGCTGCTGCCGAGCAGAAACGAAGTCGGCGCCAGACGATGCAGCGCGGTGGTTATCGGTACCACCAGCACGCCGTGGCTCAGCTCGGGCAGGCGATACAGGCTGGCGATGCGCTGGGAAATAATGTCCTGATGCGGCGAGAACAGATCGTAGGGCAGCGTTTCCCAGTCGGGGAAATGCAGCACCGGCAGATCAGGGGCAAAGAACTTGAGTTCCTGCTCCAGGCGTTCGGCGCCCTGGCTGTCGGCCGTCAGCAACAGGGTAAAACGCCGGGCGGCATTGGCGGCCTCGGCAATGGCCAGGCTCAGGGCGGCACCGGGGAGATTGCCCCAGTGTTGCTTGCCGGCAGCGGCAGGGAGATGCGGTAGACGCAGGACGGGCACGGAAGGTCGGGCTCCAGGCAGTGCGACAGGGGCGGCGATTGTAACGGGCGAAGGCGGTGGCTGTCAGTTTTCCAGCGCCATTGGCTGATTTTGAGGGCAAAATTTATGTAGTGCCAAAAGATCTGATCGCCGTGCATTGCTCAGAAACAAAGGCCCGGTCATAATGTAGCCCCTTTTTTCTGCCCCTACATGTGGAAGGTTCCCGTGACTCAGAAGCCCGACCAGTGTCTTGGTGAATGGATCGACCGTGAAGCCCTCGCCGAAGCTATGATCCCGCTTATCGGCCAGCTGTACCGCAATAACAATGTGGTCTCTTCGATCTACGGCCGCAGCCTGATCAACCGTTCAGTCATCGCGATTCTCAAAGCCCACCGTTTTGCCCGCCATCGCCAGGCCGATGCGAGCGAGCTGTCGGTGCACGAAACTTTCCCGCTGCTCAAGGCCATGAGCGAGCTCAAGCTGGGCGCCGCTTCGGTAGACCTGGGCCGTCTGGCCGTCAAGTACAAGACCGAAGGCAACGGCCGCAACGCCGAGCAGTTCGTACGTGACGAGCTGGCCAGCGTAGTGGGTCAGCAGAAGACCTCCGAGCGCAAGGGCACCGACGTCGTGCTGTACGGTTTCGGCCGTATCGGTCGCCTGCTGGCGCGTATCCTGGTCGAGAAGACCGGTGGTGGCGACGGCCTGCGCCTGCGTGCCATCGTGGTTCGCAAGGGCGCCGAAAACGACCTGGTCAAGCGCGCCAGCCTGCTGCGTCGCGACTCGGTACACGGCCCGTTCGATGGCACCATCACCATTGATGAAGCCAACAACACCCTGACCGCCAACGGCAACCTGATCCAGATCATCTACGCCAAGAACCCGACCGAGGTGGATTACACCCAGTACGGTATCCAGAACGCCCTGCTGGTGGACAACACCGGTGTATGGCGCGATGCCGACGGCCTGGGCCAGCACTTGGCCTGCCCGGGTGTCGGTCGTGTGGTCCTGACCGCACCTGGCAAAGGCAAGCTGAAGAACATCGTTCACGGCATCAACCACGGCCAGATCACCGATGACGACAAGATCGTTTCGGCCGCTTCTTGCACCACCAACGCCATCGTGCCGGTGCTCAAGGCTGTCAACGACAAGTACGGCATTATCAACGGTCACGTCGAAACCGTTCACTCGTACACCAACGACCAGAACCTGATCGACAACTTCCACAAGGGTTCGCGTCGTGGCCGCAGCGCCGCGCTGAACATGGTCATCACCGAGACCGGTGCTGCCACCGCTGCCGCCAAGGCCCTGCCTGAACTGGCCGGCAAGCTGACCGGCAACGCGATTCGCGTACCGACGCCAAACGTGTCGATGGCGATCCTGAACCTGAACCTGGAAAAAGCCACCACTCGCGAAGAGATCAACGAATACCTGCGCGACATCGCCCTGTATTCGGACCTGCACAAGCAGATCGACTACGTCAGCTCGCAAGAAGTGGTATCGACCGACTTCGTAGGTTCGCGTCACGCCGGTGTCGTCGACGCCGAAGCGACCATTGCCAACGATAACCGCGTTGTTCTGTACGTCTGGTACGACAACGAATTCGGTTACAGCTGCCAGGTTGTGCGCGTCATGGAAGACATGGCAGGCGTCAACCCACCGGCGTTTCCTGCGTAAACGCAGCGGCAAGTTTTAAGCTTCAAGCTGCAAGAAAAAACGGGTCGATTATTCGACCCGTTTTTTTATGCGCAGATTTCAGGTGCTACACGATCCGCTTCTAACTTGCCGCTTGAAGCTTGCCACTTGCCGCTTGAGTGCGGAACAGCACGAGTGTGGCGATGAGGCCCATGATGGCGGCGGCGGTGAGCCAGATGCCGGGCGCTGCCTTGTTGTCCAGGGCGTGGATCAGGTAGGTGCAGGCCGCAGGCGTAAAGCCGCCAAAGGTTGCAGTGGCCAGGCTGTAGGCCAGCGAGAAGCCTGTAGTACGCACATCGACCGGCATGATTTCGGTCAGGGCCACGACCATGGCGCCGTTGTAGGAGCCATACAGGAACGACAGCCACAGTTCGACCATCAGCAAGTGGCTGAAGCTTGGGTGTGCGACCAGCCATGACAGGGCCGGGTAGGCGGTGGCAATGGCCAGCACCGTCGCACCCACCAGCAGCGGCTTGCGGCCGATGCGGTCGGACAGCGCGCCCATCAGTGGCAGCCAGATAAAGTTGGACACCCCCACACAGACCGTCACCAGCAAGCTTTCCAGATCCGACAGGTTCAGTTCGTTCTTGCCGAAGGTCGGGGTGTAGGCGGTGATCAGGTAGAACGACACCGTGGTCATCACCACCAGTGCCATGCCGGCGATGACCAGGCCGAAGTTCTGGCGGATCGAGCGCATCACTTCACTGAGGGTGGGGCGGTGTTTGCGTGCCTCGAACTCTGGCGATTCTTCCAGTGAACGGCGAATGATGAATAGCGCCGGCACGATCATGCAGCCGATGAAAAACGGCAAGCGCCAGCCCCAATCGCCCATTTGCTGCGGGCTCAGCCAGTGGTTGAGGGCTACGCCCAACAAGCCTGCGAACACCACGGCGGCCTGTTGGCTGGCCGACTGCCAACTGACGAAAAAGCCTTTACGCCCCGGTGTGGCGATTTCTGCCAGGTAGACCGAGACGCCGCCCAGTTCCACGCCGGCCGAGAAGCCTTGCAGCAGGCGCCCGAGCAGCACCAGCAGCGGGGCGGCCAGGCCAATGCTGGCGTAACTCGGTACGCAGGCGATCAGCAAGGTGCCCATGGCCATCAGCGCCAGGGTGATCAGCAAGCCTTGTCGGCGACCGTGGCGGTCGATGTAGGCGCCGAGAAAGATCGCCCCCAGCGGGCGCATCAGAAAGCCTGCGCCGAAGGTGGCCAGCGACAGCATCAGCGAAGCGAATGCACTGTCTGCGGGGAAGAAGGTCTTGGCAATGGCCGTGGCGTAGAAGCCGTAGACCATGAAGTCGAACATCTCGAGGAAGTTGCCGCTGACAACGCGAAATATCGCCTTGCCTTTACTTGTTGTTGAGGTCATTGGGGCTGACTCTTCGGGCTGATTATCGGAGTGGTTGGTCAGTCTGTTGGCTGCGTGGGCAGCACTCCGGGTCTGCGCCCGGATGCGGGGGTTTTGTAACATTATGTTTAAAGAGTCGCGTAGACAACCGTTGTAGAGCGGTTGCGGCGTTGAAGGGCGAGTGGTTCAAGGTTTGTTCAGGTTCGTGTGAAGAGAGTCGAGGCCGTTTTCAGGAGAAAAATTGGCCTTCGACTCGACCAAGGGGTAATGTTCCCCGCTTCGACGCAGCGCTAGACTGCGCCGCGTGATTTAGCCAGAGATGCCAGAGTGGCGCCTCGGCCTGTTCTATAGGAGTACGCATGGCTGTCTACAACTACGATGTAGTGGTATTGGGGTCCGGTCCTGCCGGGGAAGGCGCGGCAATGAACGCCGCCAAGGCGGGGCGCAAGGTGGCCATGGTCGACAGCCGTCGTCAGGTCGGCGGCAACTGCACCCACCTGGGCACCATCCCTTCCAAGGCACTGCGTCACTCGGTCAAGCAGATCATCCAGTTCAACACCAACCCGATGTTCCGCGCCATCGGCGAGCCACGCTGGTTCTCGTTTCCCGATGTACTGAAAAACGCCGAAATCGTCATTTCCAAGCAAGTGGCCTCGCGCACCAGTTACTACGCCCGTAACCGGGTCGACGTGTTCTTCGGTACCGGCAGTTTCGCCGACGAAAACAGCATCAATGTGGTCTGCGCCAATGGCGTGGTCGAAAAGCTGGTCGCCAACCAGATCATCATCGCTACTGGCTCGCGGCCGTATCGCCCGTCCGATATCGACTTCTCGCACAAGCGTATCTACGACAGCGATACCATCCTCAGCCTGAGCCACACCCCGCGCAAACTGATCATTTACGGCGCTGGCGTGATCGGTTGTGAGTACGCTTCGATTTTCAGCGGTCTGGGCGTGCTGGTCGAACTGGTGGACAACCGCGACCAGTTGCTGAGTTTCCTCGACAAGGAGATTTCGCAGGCGCTGAGCTATCACTTCAGCAACAACAACGTGATGGTGCGTCACAACGAAGAGTACGAGCGGGTCGAAGGCCTGGAAAACGGCGTTGTCCTGCACCTCAAGTCCGGCAAGAAGATCAAGGCCGATGCCTTGCTGTGGTGCAACGGCCGGACCGGCAACACCGACAAGCTGGGCCTGGAAAACATCGGTCTGAAGGCCAATGGCCGTGGGCAGATCGAGGTCGACGAGAACTATCGCACCAAGCTGGGCAACATCTACGGTGCGGGCGATGTGATCGGCTGGCCGAGCTTGGCCAGTGCTGCTTATGACCAGGGGCGCTCGGCGGCCGGCAGCGTGGTCGAGAACGGCAGCTGGCGGTATGTCAACGATGTGCCGACCGGTATCTACACGATTCCGGAGATCAGCTCGATCGGCAAGAACGAGAGCGAGCTGACCGAAGCCCGTGTGCCGTACGAAGTGGGCAAGGCGTTCTTCAAGGGCATGGCGCGTGCGCAGATTTCCGGTGAGCGCGTCGGCATGCTGAAGATCCTGTTCCATCGTGAGACCCTGGAAGTGCTGGGCGTGCATTGCTTCGGCGACCAGGCTTCGGAGATCGTGCACATCGGCCAGGCGATCATGAACCAGCCGGGCGAGGCCAATACGCTCAAATACTTCGTCAACACCACCTTCAACTACCCGACCATGGCCGAAGCCTATCGGGTAGCGGCTTACGACGGTCTCAACCGGCTTTTTTGAGCGGCTCCGGCCGGTGGCCTGAGCCGGCCGGGGATACCGGTTTCAGCGATTCCCGAGAGTGGCGGTGGCCAAACCGGGAAAGTCTGTAATCAGGCTGTCTACGCCGAAGTCAGCGAGCCTGCGCATCAGCGCCGGTTCGTTGACTGTCCACACCGACACGTGCAGCCCCTGGCGCTGCGCCTTGATCAGGCGTTCGGGGGTGCACAGCGTCCAGTTCAACGCCAGAATCTCGCAGCCATAGCCCTGGGCGACCTTCAAAGGGTCCAGCCAGGCATATTCGGCCACCAGCCCGCGTGAAATGTCCGGTGTCAGTTCCAGGGCGGCGCGCAGCACTTCGCGGGAACTGGAGGTAATGGTGACTTTGTCCATCAAGCCATGACGCTGCACCAGTTCGCGAATGGCCAGTACCGTGCTGGCGGCGCGGGTGCGTGAAGCGCTTTTGACTTCGAGTTGCCAATGCTCGAAATCGCACTGTTCGAACAAGGTTTCCAGCGTCGGGATGGGGCAGGGTTGTGCCCAGCCCGGGCCGCCATGGCGGGCGTCATAGGTCACCAGGTCCTGGGCCAGATGCTCGTTGACCTTGCCGCCGCGCTGGGTAGTGCGCTTGAGGGTCGGGTCGTGGATAACCATCAGTTCGCCGTCGCGCGACAGGTGCAGGTCCAGCTCGCAGCGGCGCACGCCGTGTTGCAGGCATTGCTGGAAGCTGGTGAGGGTGTTTTCCGGTGCTTCGCCTTTGGCGCCGCGATGGCCGTAGATCAGGGTCACAATTACTCCTTGGTTAAAGCATCAAGACTCGGGTGGTGCAGCCTGCTCGCGGGCCAGGCGGCGTTGCTGGGCCTGGCGCTGCAACACATGCCGGGCCAGCAACTGGCGTTGCGCATCGGGCAGGTCGACAAATTCTGTATCGATTTCGTAAACGTCCTCGCCACGGGCCTCGCATCTCAGCACGCGGGCCTGAAGCATCATGCCTGCAGCTTGTGGCATTAATACCATTTTGAGTGACAGAAGCGCGTCCGGGCTATAGGGCTGGGCGGCATGAAACTGTATACCGGCTTCTGAGAGTAAAACCGGCTGCGGCGCGCCCAGTTCACCCAGTGCGGTGTGCGCCACGACCTGGCCGAGCAGGTCGATGCGCTTGCTCAGGGTCTTGAGAAAGCTGTTGAGCACGCGGTCGCGTTCGTCGAGCTGGCGCAGTAGATGCTGGGACTCGAACTCGCTGACATGCAGCTCGCTGAGTAACTGGAACAACACCGTAATACGCGGCATCGCGCAGCTGGCAGCCTCCGTCAGGGGGTTAATTTCCAGTGCGACGCTGTCCTCGATACGGTAGTATTCGCGGCGTCTTTCTTCATCTAATGTCGACATGGCGAACCCGTGCTAACGGCTGTGGTCAGAGAGCTTCGAGTGTAAGGCCGAGCGTTTCGGCCCGCCACACGGATGTCCCATTCCTGCGAACAATTCCCTACATGTTCAGACCTCTTTTTGCTTTCATCGGCACGCGTTATACCCGTGCCAAGCGACGTAATCATTTTGTCTCCTTCATTTCCCTGACCTCGATCATCGGCCTGGCCCTCGGGGTGGTAGTGATGATCGTGGTGCTGTCGGTCATGAACGGCTTCGATCACGAGATGCGTACTCGCGTGTTGGGTATGGTGCCGCATGCCACCCTTGAGTCCGACGAGCCGATCCGCGACTGGCAGGCGCTGGCTGAAAAAGTCAGCAGTCATACCGGGGTCGTGGCCGTCGCACCGTTCACCCAGATGCAGGGCCTGCTCAGTCATGCCGGCACCGTGCAGAAAGTGTTGCTCAATGGTATTGACCCGGCTCAGGAGAGCAAGGTTTCGATCATCGATCAATTCATTCGTCAGGGCGCGCTGAGCGCGCTGGCGCCGGGCGAATTCGGCATCATGATCGGTGACAAGGCCGCCACGAAACTGGGCGTTGCCATCGGCGACAAACTGACCTTCGTGGCCCCGGAAGTGGCGGTCACGCCGGCCGGCATGTTCCCGCGTATGAAGCGCTTTACCGTGGTCGGCATCTTTCATGTCGGTGCCGGTGAAATCGACGGCTTTCTGGGCCTGACCAATATCGAAGACCTGGGTCGCCTGCGTCGCTGGCAGCCCGATCAGGTGCAGGGCCTGCGCCTGAAGTTCGACGACCTGTTCCAGGCGCCGCGTACTTCGTGGGAAATCGCCCAGCAACTGGGCAGTGATCACTACTGGTCGCGTGACTGGATGCGTACTCACGGCAACCTCTACCAGGCCATCCGCATGGAAAAATCCATGATCGGCCTGCTGCTGTTGCTGATCGTCGCGGTGGCCGCGTTCAACATCATTTCCACGCTGGTAATGGTGGTCAACGACAAGAAGGGCGACATCGCGATCCTGCGCACACTGGGCGCCACACCGGGGCAGATCATGGCGATCTTCATGGTTCAGGGTACGGTGATCGGCGTGGTCGGTACGCTGATCGGCGCCGGCGTCGGTATTCTCGCGGCGCTCAATGTCAGTAGCGCGATTTCTGCGCTTGAAGGCCTGATGGGCCACAAGTTTCTCAATGCGGATGTCTACTTCATCGACTACCTGCCGTCGCAGTTGATGGCCCAGGACGTGTTCCAGATCTGTGGCGCCGCATTGGTTCTGAGTTTCTTCGCCACCCTGTACCCGGCCTGGCGCGCAGCGCGCACCCAGCCGGCGGAGGCGTTACGTTATGAGTGAGTCGGGCATGTCTGATAAAGCCGTATTGAGTTGCCGCAACCTGGGTAAATCCTACGAGGAGGGCCCGGAGTCGGTAGTAGTGCTGTCCAATCTGCAACTGGAGCTGTTCCCCGGAGAGCGGGTGGCCATCGTCGGCAGTTCCGGTTCCGGCAAGAGCACCTTGCTCAACCTGCTGGGCGGCCTGGACACGCCGTCCGAAGGCAGCGTCTGGCTGGCCGGTGAGCAATTATCGGCGCTGAACGAGAAGGCCCGCGGCCTGCTGCGCAACCGGGCGCTGGGCTTCGTGTACCAGTTTCACCACTTGCTGCCGGAGTTCACCGCGCTGGAGAACGTCTGCATGCCCCTGCTGATCGGCAAGACGCCGATCCCCGAGGCGCGCAAGCGCGCCACCGCCTTGCTGGAGCGGGTTGGTCTGGGGCACCGGCTGGCGCACAAGCCGGCCGAACTGTCCGGTGGCGAGCGCCAGCGGGTGGCCATCGCCCGCGCGCTGGTCAACGAGCCGGGGCTGGTGATGCTCGATGAGCCGACCGGCAACCTCGATCATCACACCGCACAAGGCATTCAGGACCTGATGCGCGAGCTGAGCACTGCATCGCGCACCGCGTTTCTGGTGGTCACCCATGATCTGAATCTGGCCAGGCAAATGGACCGTGTCCTGAGCCTGGAAGACGGCCGTCTGGTCGCCGTCTGATTCATCCGGCCCGGCGCGCCATCAAGGCGTGCGGGCCGATCTTTTTGCCAAGGTGCCCTGCGAATGTTCCGACCCTTATCCATCTTCATCGGCGCCCGCTACACCCGGGCCAAGCGCCGCAAGAATTTTATCTCGTTCATCTCGATGACTTCGATGATCGGCCTGGCGCTGGGTGTGCTGGCCATGATCGTGGTGCTTTCGGTGATGAACGGCTTCCAGCGTGAAATGAGCTCGCGCATTCTCGGCATGGTGCCGCATGCCGCCATTCTCGGCACCAAGCCGGTGGATGACTGGCAAAAGGTCGCCGATGCTGCCTTGCGCAATCCGCAAGTGGTCGCCGCCGCGCCGCTGACCGAAATGGAAGGCATGCTCTCCTATCGTGGCTTGATGCAGCCGATCCAGGTCAGCGGCATCGACCCTGCGCGTGAGCATGAAGTCTCTATCGTCACGCAGCACATCACCCGTGGCAGCCTGGAAAACCTCAAGCCAGGCGAGTTCGGCGTGGTGCTGGGCGAGATCACAGCACGGCGTTTTCGCGTGAATGTCGGCGATGCACTGACCCTGATCGTGCCGGAAATCAGCAACGCACCCGGCGGCATCACCCCGCGTCTGCAACGCCTGACCGTGGTCGGACTGTTCAAGGTCGGCGCCGAGCTGGACGGCTCCATGGCCCTGATGAACATCAGCGATGCCGGGCAGATGCAGCGCTGGCAGCCGGGGCAAGTGCAGGGCGTGCGTCTGGCGCTGAAAGACCTGTACCAGGCGCCCAAGGTCTCCACCGACATTGCCAGCGGACTGGGTCAGGGCTACCGCGCCGATGACTGGACCCACACCCAGGGCAGCCTGTTCAGCGCCATGAAAATGGAAAAGACCATGATCGGTCTGTTGCTGCTGATGATCGTCGCCGTGGCGGCGTTCAACATCATTGCCACGCTGATCATGGTGGTCAACGACAAGGGCGCCGACATCGCCATCCTGCGCACCATCGGCGCCACGCCCCGGCAGATCATGGGCATCTTCATCGTTCAGGGTTCGCTGATCGGCGTGGTGGGCACCTTGATCGGCGGCGTACTGGGTGTGATTGCTGCGCTGAATGTCAGTGCTCTGGTCGGCTGGTTCGAGCGCGTCAGTGGTCAGCACGTGTTCAGTGCCGACGTGTACTTCATCAGTAACCTGCCGTCGGAGCTGCAAGGCGGTGATGTGCTGCTGATCTGCGGTGCGGGTTTCGTGCTCAGCTTTCTGGCGACCATCTACCCGGCCTGGCGTGCCGCCAGGATCGAACCGGCCCACGCCCTGCGATACGAGTAAGCCATTACGCCGGCAGGCGAATCACAAAGCGGGTCAGCCCGGCGGCTGACTCGCAGTGAATCGTGCCGCCATGCGCCTCAATGATCGAGCGGCTGATCGCCAGGCCAAGGCCGGCGTGGGTCTGGCTGTCGGTACGCGCCGGGTCAGCCCGGTAGAAGCGGTCGAACAGGCGTGGCAAAACTGTCGGTTCAAGAGGCTGGCCGGGGTTTTCCACGCTCAGTTCCACGCCCTCGGCAGTCGCCTGCAATGTGACCTTTAGCTGGCCTCCAGTCGGTGTATAGCGCAGCGCATTGTCCAGCAGATTGGACAGTACCCGGCGCAGCAGGGTCCGATCCCCACGCACTTGTGCCTGACCCTCGCGATGCAGGGTAATGCCCGCGTCTTCGGCCAGTGGCGTGAAATACTCCAGTACCGTACCCACCTCGTCTTCAAGGCGCAGCGTGTCACGCGCCGGCGCCAGCAAGCCTTGTTCGGCCTTGGCCAGCAACAGCATGTCATTGACCATCTGTGCCAGACCTTGCAGTTCTTCCAGATTGCCCAGCAGCGCCTCGCGGTATTGCTCCAGCGAGCGCGGGCGGGTAAGGACCACCTGGGTCTGGGTCAACAGGTTGGACAGCGGCGTGCGCAGCTCATGAGCAATGTCGGCGCTGAAGGCCGACAGGCGCTGAAAGCCTTCGTCCAGGCGTGTGAGCATGGCATTGAAGGCGCGGGTCAGTTCGGCCAGTTCGACGGGCATTTCATGTTCGGGCAGGCGGGTGGTCAGCGAGCTGGCCGAAACGCCGGCTGCCACTGCGCTCATGCGTTGCAGCGGTCGTAGCCCGCTGCGTGCCGCCCAGGCACCGAGCAACGCGGTAGCGAGAGCGCAGAGGCCGACGGTCAGCCAGATCAGGTGTTGCATGCGTTGCAGAAAGTGCTGATGGTGAGTGATATCCAGCACCAGTGTGAGGGTGGGCGAGTTCGCTTGTTCGGGATGCAGGCGTGCGCTGAAGATGCGGTAGTCGGCCCGCGTATCGCTGAATGTCTGCAAGCCTGTGCCGGGCACGACGGCTGGCAGGGCAGGGGTGTTGTCGAACCACAACGTGCCTTGCGCATCGCTCAGGCGCAGCATCAGGTCTGAGTGGGGTTTGCTCAGTAATGGCTGGCGCGCCTTGAACGCCTCAAGGCTATCCACACCTTGCAGGTTGCTGCGCAGGCTGGCCAGTTGGTTGTCGAACAGTTGCTGGTCCAGTTCGATGAAGTGGCTGGCACTGGCCTGGCTGAACAGCAACCCGGCGATCAGCGACACCAGCGCCGTACAGCCGGCAAACAGCAGTGCCAGCCGGCTGCGCAGCGACAGCTTCATGGCGCGTGCTCCTGCAACACATAACCCATGCCGCGCACGGTGTGGATCAGCTTTACGGTGAAGTCATCGTCGACCTTCATGCGCAGGCGGCGGATCGCCACTTCGATGACGTTGGTGTCGCTGTCGAAATGCATGTCCCAGACCTGTGCGGCAATCAACGACTTGGGCAGCACTTCGCCCTGGCGGCGCATAAGCAGTTCCAGCAGAGCAAACTCCTTGGTGGTCAGGTCCAGACGTTTACCGCCGCGCTCGACCTTGCGTTGCAGCAAATCCAGGCGCAGCTCGCCCGATTGCAACTGAGTGTCCTGTTGAGTGTTAAGGCGCCGCAGCAAGGTACGTACCCGTGCGAGCAGTTCGGCGAAGGCAAAGGGTTTGACCAGATAATCGTCGGCGCCCAGCTCCAGTCCATGCACGCGGTCTTCGATGGCGTCGCGGGCGGTAAGAAACAGCACCGGGGTCGGCAAGCCTGCGCGGCGCACCTGTTCAAGAATCTGCCAGCCGCTGACACCGGGCAGCATCACATCGAGAATCAACAGGGCGTGTTCGCCGCTCAACGCCCGCTGCAGGCCTGTACTGCCGTCGCTGACCAGTTCGCTGTCGAAGCCTGCCTCGCTCAGCCCCTGGCACAGGTAATGGCCGGTCTTGGGTTGATCTTCGACGATCAGTAGTTTCATTGCTGGCTCGTTATTGGTCGCAAAAAGGGCTTTATAACCCGTTGTGGTGGGCAGTGGCGCAAGCTTACAGGGATGTAATGCCGCACGCTGCGGGCTGAAAGCGGCGCGCAAACCCGATAGACTTGCCGGGTTAATTCTTGAAGTTCAGGTATCACCATGCATCCCGCCGCCGAACACTCGCCACTGGGCAAGTCCAGTGAGTACATTTGCACCTACACGCCTTCGTTGCTGTTTCCGATTCCGCGCGCCGCGAAATGGGCCGAGCTGGGGCTGACCGCGCAGACCTTGCCGTATCAGGGTGTCGATGTCTGGAACTGCTACGAGCTGTCCTGGCTGTTACCGTCGGGCAAACCGGTGGTGGCCATTGCCGAGTTCAGCGTACCGGCCGACTCGCCGAATATCATCGAGTCCAAGTCGTTCAAGCTGTACCTCAACTCCCTCAACCAGAGCGTTTACGCCAGCCGCGAACAGTTGCAGGACGTGCTGATCGCCGACCTGTCGGCCGCTGCCGGCAAGCCGGTGGGTGTGATCATCCGCAGCCTGAGTGAAGTCGAGGCGCAAGGTGTCGCCGGCTTGCCGGGCGCTTGCATCGATGAACTGGAGATCGAGGTCAGTAGCTACGATCACCCGCGTCCCGAGCTGTTGCAGTGCGACCCGTCGCGTGTGGTCGAAGAAAGCCTGCACACGCATTTGCTCAAGTCCAACTGCCCTGTCACCCGCCAGCCCGACTGGGGCAGTGTGGTGGTCGAGTACCGGGGTGCGGCGCTGGACCACGCCAGCCTGCTGGCCTATATCGTCAGCTTCCGCCAGCACTCGGATTTTCATGAGCAATGCGTCGAGCGCATCTTTCTTGATTTGCAACGCCTGCTCAAGCCGCAGTCGCTCACCGTTTATGCACGTTATGTGCGCCGTGGCGGGCTGGACATCAACCCTTATCGCAGCACCGAAGCGGTGCCGGTCGATAACGGCCGTTTGGCCCGTCAGTAAGCCATCCTTATGAAAAAGGCCCGTCGGATGACGGGCCTTTTCGTGTCAGCGGGCAGAAAGGTCAGATGCCCATGCTGCCCAGCGTATTGACGATATTACGCAAGGTGGCCGCGATGCCGGGGTGTTCGACCTCGAAGCGCTCCACTGCCAGGTTGACGCCATCGGACAGGCTGGAATCCTGTTCTTGAGTTAGGTTTTCGAGTTCTATTTTGGTTTCAATTTGTTGCGCGAGCTCTCGCAGATGGATGCGCTCTTCTTCCAGAAGGGGCGGGTTCTGCTCCAGTTGCTCGCGCAGGGCGTTGAGTTGTTCTTGCAGTTCGCGGGCAGGCATGAGGTGCTCCTTGATCGATAAGTCTTTTTCATGGACTGCGCTGTGAGACGAAAGGTCCGTGATGTAAGACTACTCCATCGCAGGTGATCCTGCTTCTGACCGTGGTCAGGGTTTTTCGCCCTTGCTGCGCCGCAGGCTGATATCGGCCAGGCATGACTCCAGCTCGCCCAGATGATCGATCACCGAATGGGCGCCCAGCCCGTACAGTTGCAAGGTTGCCTGGGCGCGCAGGCGTTCGCGTTCGCTGTCTTGCAGCCCCTGCCATTGTGTCGGTGACAAGCCACACAGAGGCCCGCAAGAGGCCAGGCCGATGGTCCACAATCCAGCGTTAAGGCCCGATTGCAACAGGCGTGGCTCGCCACTGACCAGCACGCAGCCTTCAAGTGTATTGACCTTCAGTGCCATCAGCGCCAGCCAGCAGGCATCCGGCGCCGGCCATTGCACCTGGCTGCGCGACGTGGCGGTGATCAGGCTGCCCAGTGGCGCGCACAAGGTCTGGCTGATGCTGTCGGGCAAGTCGTCCAGCCAGGCACAGGGAATGCCTTGCTGACGCAGGCTTTGCAGATTCACCAGTGCGCCGGGCGTGAGCTGCGCATGGTCGGCAAGGGCCTGCGGCGAGGTGGCGTCTGCCTGTGCACCAAAGTCCACCAGGCAGCCACTGAGGCCGAACAGCAGGGCGGAAAAAGCGGGCATGGGCGTGGCAACCGGTGCGAGCATGACGGGGATCTCTGAAATACTGATGCACGCTACCGGTTCTGCATGACAGAAATATGAACGCGCAATGACTGAAGTGCGTTTGCGCGTGTCTGACTTATTTACCGATGAACACTTTATACTGGCCATCTTTGCCCGAAGCCTTATGCTCGGGGCATCACTTTCTGACAGGAGTTTGCGTTATGCCCTTACCGCGTAGCGGCTTTATCGAGCGATTGGCCCGGCTGTCTCTGTGCGCTGGCGTCGCGATGGCCCCGTTTGTTGCTCAGGCGGCCGAAGACGATCCGTGGGAAGGCGTCAACCGCGCCATTTTCCGTTTCAACGACACGGTCGACACTTACACGCTCAAGCCGATTGCCCAGGGCTATCAGTACATTGCGCCGCAGTTTGTCGAAGATGGCGTGCACAACTTCTTCAACAACATCGGCGATGTCGGCAACCTGGCCAACAACGTGCTGCAACTCAAGCCGGCCGACGCCGGCGTCGACAGCGCACGGCTGATCTTCAACACCACGTTCGGCCTGCTGGGCTTTATCGATGTCGGCACGCGCATGGGCCTGCAACGCAACGATGAAGACTTCGGTCAGACCCTCGGCCACTGGGGTGTAGGCAGCGGTCCGTACGTGGTGTTGCCGTTGTTCGGACCAAGCACTGTGCGTGATGCGCTGGCCCGCTACCCGGACACCTACACCTCGCCGTACCGCTACATCGACCATGTGCCGACCCGCAACACCGCACTGGGCGTCAACCTGATCGACACCCGCGCCAGCCTGCTGTCGGCCGAGCGTATGGTGACCGGCGACCGCTACACCTTCATTCGCAATGCCTATCTGCAGAATCGCGAATTCAAGGTCAAGGACGGTCAGGTCGAAGACGACTTCTGATCCCGCACAGGTCGACCCGTACGCAAGGTGCCGGGTCGACCTTGTCCTGCTGCCTGTTCAGCTTTCGGCAAACGCCTTCAGCGCGTCGCCTTCCATTCGATAGCGCACCCATTCGTTTTGCGGCTGTGCCCCGATCGACTCGTAAAAGCGAATCGCCGGCTCGTTCCAGTCCAGCACACTCCATTCGAAGCGCCCGCATTGTGCAGCGCAGGCTTCACGGGCCAGGTGCTTGAGCATCTGTTTGCCGGCGCCGGTGCCGCGATGTTCGGGGGTGATGTACAGGTCTTCCAGATACAGGCCATTGCGGCCCAGCCAGGTCGAGTAGCTGAAGAAATAGACGGCAAATCCGATTGGCTGGTCGTTGCAAGTGCAGATCAATGCCTTGGCGCTGGTTTGTGGCCCGAACAGCGTACGTTCGATGTCTACAAGGCTGGCAATGACTTCATGGCGGGCTTTTTCGTAGTCGGCCAGTTCGGTGATGAAGGTCAGGATCTGTGCCGCATCGTCTGGGCGGGCAGGGCGTATGTGCAGGTTCACGTTGGCGAATCCCTTAAAGAAAGAGCCTGCATGCTATGTGACGTCATAAACTGCATGTACTGCAATTTCTTCAGGACTTATTGAAAACCATGCATCCTGCCTTGCGCCGCCTCGATCTGAATCTGCTGTTGATCTTTGACGCGTTGTACCGCCACCGCAGCGTTGCCAGTGCAGCGTACGAATTGTCTGTCAGTGCCTCGGCTTTCAGTCATGCGCTGGGGCGTCTGCGTGAGGCGCTCAACGATGAGTTGTTCGTTCGCCAGGGCAATCGCATGCATCCCACCCAGCGTGCCGAAGTCCTGGCGTCGGCGGTCACGCACAGTCTCAAGGTGCTGTCCGATCAGTTGGGGCAGTGGCAGCCTTTCGATCCCGCATGCAGCGAGCGCACGTTTACCTTCGCGGCCACCGACTACACCGCCCTGCAACTGTTGCCGTCGCTGCTTGAGCAGTTGCAGCGGGTCGCGCCGCGGTTATGCGTAAAGGTGGTGCATTCAGAGCGCAAGGTCTGTATCGATGACCTGGCCAGCGGACGAATCGATTTTGCCCTGGGGTATGGCGAGGATCGCGACAGCCTGCCCTTGGGCGTGGAGAGCGAAGACTGGCTGAGTGGCCGTTACATCGTGGTTGCCCGACGTGATCATCCAAGGGTCAGGGGAGCACTGGATCTGCAGGGTTATCTGGCTGAGCGGCATGCCGTGGTCACGCCCTGGGGAGAGGCATGCGGTGTGGTGGATCTGGCTTTACAAGGCATGGGGCTGAAGCGCGATGTGGCCTTGCAACTGCCGTTCGTGATGGTATGCCCGTTCATTATCACGCGCAGCGAACTGCTCATGACCATGCCCGAGCAAGCGGCGCGTATGCTGAGCCCGTCGACGAACATTGCGTTCTACCCGCCACCTTTCGATCTTGCGCCCTATGCCTTGCGGCTCTACAGCCACCGCAAATATGCGCGCAGCGATGCCCATGTCTGGATGATTGGGCAACTGCGCGCGTTGTTCGGTCAGTTGCAATCGTGCTGACCGGTCATTTCATCGTGATGATCGACAGTCCCAGTTTTTGCCCGCCGTCGTCCTGATCGGCAATCCAGACCACCTCGGTGTCGGCTTCAAGGCCCGAGAGTGCCGGGTGATCCGAGTCGATGCGTACGCTGAGCTTGTCGCCTACCTGAAAGGCCTGCGGTGCCTGGACCTGCATGCCACTGCTGGACAGATCGAGACACACCGCCGAAATCACCTGGCCGGCGTGAATGATGCTGATGTCGGCCTCTACGCGCATGCGGATAAAGTCACGCTTTTCTGCGTAGTTCTGATCGATTCGGCTCATGGTTCGTCCTGTGTTTTGGTTGCTGATTTGTGCGTTCTTATAACTCCCGGTGATTTGCGATGTAAAGTCGCAAATCGAGCGGGGCAGCACGCTTGAAACGCCCGTCGGATGGGAGTACCGTCTGCGCCTTGAAGGGCACCTCTGAAGACCGACATCATGGCCGAACCTTACCGGCTTGTCCTCGCAGAGTGGCTAGAAAGCGAATCCAGTAAGCAGAACCCGGAACGCACCGGGTCGCCTACCTCAACCTGATCTGGCGCCGTTTGCCCACATGCCTAAAACCAGTGCAACGCTGCTGATTATCGATGACGACGACGTGGTGCGCGCGAGTATCGCGGCCTACCTGGAAGACAGCGGCTTCAATGTCCTGCAGGCAAATAATGGCCTGCAAGGCGTACAGATTTTCGAGCAGTCCCCCCCTGATCTGGTGATCTGCGACTTGCGCATGCCTCAGATGGGCGGGCTCGAACTGATTCGTCAGGTGACAGCCATTTCTCCGCAAGTGCCGGTGATCGTCGTTTCCGGCGCAGGCGTCATCAGTGATGTGGTCGAAGCCCTGCGCCTGGGCGCTGCCGATTACCTGATCAAGCCGCTTGAAGACCTCGCCGTGCTTGAGCACTCGGTCGGCCGGGCACTTGAACGTGCCCGTCTGGAGCAGGAAAACCAGCTCTACCGCCAGAAGCTTGAAGCCGCCAATCGCGAACTTGAAGCCAGCCTGCATCTTCTGCAAGAGGATCAGGACGCCGGTCGCCAGGTGCAGATCAACATGCTGCCGGTCAGCCCATGGTCCATCGAGCAGTTCAATTTCGCTCACGAAATTATTCCGTCGTTGTACCTGTCGGGTGATTTTGTCGATTATTTTCGGGTTGATGAGCGTCGCGTGGCGTTCTACCTGGCCGATGTATCGGGTCATGGCGCGTCGTCGGCGTTTATCACCGTACTGCTGAAGTTCATGACCACGCGGCTGCTGTTCGAGTCCAAGCGCGGCGGCACACTGCCGGAGTTCAAGCCTTCCGATGTGTTGGGTCACCTCAACCGTGGCCTGATCAGTTGCAAGCTGGGCAAGCATGTGACCATGGTCGGTGGCGTCATCGACGAGCAAGCCGGTACACTGACGTATGCGGTGGGTGGCCACCTGCCTCTGCCGGTCTTGTTCAGTGCTGGCAAGGCCAGCTATCTTGAAGGCCGTGGTCTGCCGGTTGGCTTGTTTCAGGAAGCGACCTATCAGAACTACGTGATCGAGTTGCCGGAGTCGTTCAGCCTGACCCTGTTGTCTGATGGCATACTGGATTTGCTGCCCGGTGATACACTCAAGGAAAAGGAAGCCGCTTTACCTGTTTTGGTCGAGACGGCGGGCGGCAGCCTGGATGGTCTGCGCGAGGTTTTTGAATTGGCTACGCTAGGGGAGATGCCGGATGATATCGCCTTGTTAGTGTTAAGCAGGAATCTTTAATGAGTACCGGTAGAATCCAGTTCGCCGAGCAGGAAGGCACCTTCGTTCTCAAGTTTGTGGGCGAAGTGCGATTGACGTTGTGCTCGGCCTTGGATGCGACGATCGAGCGGATCTTCACGGCGCTGAATTTTTCGGCTGTTGTGATCGACCTGACCGAGACACGCAGCATCGACAGCACAACACTTGGCCTGCTGGCCAAGCTCTCCATCCTGTCACGGCAGAAAGTCGGGCTTTTGCCCACGGTGGTCACCACCCATGAAGACATCACGCGGCTGTTGCAGTCGATGGGCTTCGATCAGGTGTTCAATATTGTCGATCACCCGGTGCCGTGCCCCGAGTGCCTGACCGACCTGCCATCTCAGGATCAGGGCGAAGAAGTGGTCAAGGCCAAGGTGCTCGAAGCGCACAAGATCCTGATGGGGCTCAATGAGTCCAATCGCGAGGCGTTCCACGATCTGGTCAATGCGCTGGAAGGTCAGCGCTGAGAGCTGACTAACGCTTCAGGCAGGAAAAAGGGCGATACCCCTGCGGGTATCGCCCTTTTTTGCATCAGGACTTTTTCGAAAGGAGGGCTTCGAGTTTTTCCTGGTCGCGGGCGAACTGGCGAATGCCTTCGGCCAGTTTTTCGGTGGCCATGGCGTCTTCATTCGACAGCCAGCGGAACTCACGCTCGCTGAGGCTCTGGCGCGGCTCGCCAGCCTGGCCGGGAATCAGTTTGCGCTCCAGGGTGCCCTGGTCTTCAGCCAGTTGTTTGAGCAGGTCAGGGCTGATGGTCAGGCGGTCGCAACCGGCCAGTTGCTCGATCTGGCCGATATTGCGGAAGCTGGCGCCCATGACCACGGTGTTGAAACCGTTGGCCTTGTAGTAGTTGTAGATGCGCGTCACCGACTGCACGCCCGGGTCTTCTGCGCTGGTGTATTCCTGGCCGGTCGACTTCTTGTACCAGTCATAGATACGACCTACGAACGGCGAGATGAGGAACACCCCAGCCTCGGCACAGGCCACGGCCTGAGCGAAGGAAAACAGCAGGGTCAGGTTGGTCTGGATGCCTTGCTTCTCAAGCACCTCGGCGGCGCGAATGCCTTCCCAGGTCGACGCCAGCTTGATCAGGATGCGCTCGCGACCGATGCCTGCTTCTTCATACAGGCCGATGAGGCGCTGACCGCGCTCGATCATGGCCGAGGTGTCGAACGACAGTCTTGCGTCGACCTCGGTCGATACCCGGCCTGGCACCACATCGAGAATCTTGCGGCCGATGGCCACGGCAAAGCGATCGCTCGCAAGGCCGATATCGCCCTTGCTGCCGCTGAAGGCTTCAGCCAGCAAGGCGGCGTTGCTTTCGCTGGACGCAGCCTTGAGCAGCAGGGAAGGGTTGGTGGTCGCATCCACTGGCTTGAGGCGGGCAATGGCGTCGAAATCGCCGGTATCGGCAACAACGGTAGTGATTTCTTTGAGTTGTTCCAGCTTGGAAGTCATGAGCGTGCTCTGTCCTGTGGTGGAGTGACATTACCCGAGCGTAGTCGAGCGCTCAAGGGCAGGGTCGTGACGGCGTGCAAACGCCATGCAGACTAGCTTGGAACCCGATGACGGCGGCTCGTTCCCGGTTATTGACGATTGGGGTGGGCAGGGCTTTACAGTAGACTGATCGCGCGAAAATTTACCAAGGAAGTGTACCCATGCCTGAACTCTCCAGCCTGCTGGCCTTCGCTCTCATTTGTCTGGGGATGGTACTGACGCCTGGCCCGAACATGGTCTACCTAATTTCGCGCTCGATCTGCCAGGGCCGTATGGCCGGGCTGATCTCCCTTGGCGGTGTGGCAATGGGCTTTGTCGTCTATATGCTCTGCGCCGCCGTCGGCATCACGGCCCTGGTCATGGCTGTGCCTTACGCCTACGACGCCCTGCGTCTGGGTGGCGCACTTTACCTGCTGTACCTGGCCTGGCAGGCGGTCAAACCCGGCGGCCGCTCGCCGTTTCAGGTACGCGACCTGCCCAAGGACAGCCCGCGCAAACTGCTGACGATGGGCTTTCTCACCAGCCTGCTGAATCCCAAGATCGCGGTCATGTATTTGTCATTGCTGCCGCAATTCATCCAGCCCGAAGGCCATGGCAGCGTGCTGCTGCAATCGCTGATCCTGGGGGCAACCCAGATCGTGGTCAGTGTAAGTGTCAACGCGTTGATTGCTGTGATGGCGGGTTCGATTGCGGCTTTTCTGGCGGGCAGACCTTTGTGGCAAGTGCTGCAGCGCTGGTTGATGGGCACGGTGTTGGCGGGGTTGGCTGTGCGGATGATTGTTGAGGGGCGGCGGTAGGGGGATTCAAATTTTCTGGGTCAGGACTCTTTTTGTCAGGTGCCGACTAAAGTCTCGTCTGGTATTGATGAGCATTCGGATGTAGACAATCGTGTCATCAAATTCATAGATAATTTTCGTCTGCCTGACAAGCCTGAATTTTACATTGGTAATGCCGAATTGCTTCAACTCTTCAATGTCGGTGCCATGTTCGGGATTTGCCTGAATGCTTCTGAAAGCTGCCTTGTACTCCGTGTTTACTGTTATCCAGGTTAATTGGCCAAACTGATTGGCCACATACCTCTTCATTTCTTTGAAGTCGTCCTTGGCACTGTCAAGGATGACGATTTCCCTCGCCATGTTCAGTCGTCCATTTCATCGAGAAAAGCGTGCGCGTCACTGAACTTCCCTTCTTTGATGTCCTTATTACCCAGCGCGAGTAGCTTTAGCAGAGCCAGCGTCTCTTGCTGTCTTTCATATTCATTGATGTCCATGACAACCATTTTTGCCTCGCCATTCTGAGTGATGATAATGGGCTCGGGGTTGACGGAGAACTCCTTGACTATCTCGGCTGCACTTGTCTTCAAATAGGTAATAGGTCTGATGTGGCTGGCCAGGGACATTTTGGGCTCTGCCTTGTAGAGTGGGGTGAAGGACAGAATGAGGCCTGAATTCTGTCCTGTCAAATGGGCTGCACCTCAGAAATTGTCCTTATGGCGTTTGCTGTGCCGCATGCTTCACTCGCAAGATCTCGACAATGCGCACGTCATCCAGTACGCGATAAAAAATAATATAGTTTCGATGGGCTACCAGTTCGCGTACATCCCCTGGCAAGCCAGGTCGTCCGGTGCGGCCACTATTAGGGTGCTCGGCGAGTGGTAGGGTTTTGTCGCGCAGTTCCCTGCCAAAACTGCTTGCCCGAACAGGGCTGTCTTTGCCGATGTACTGGATGATCGATCGCAGATCGTCTCGGGCCATCGGTCGCCATTCGATGCGGTAAGGAGAGGGGGCTTTCTCTACCGATCTATCCACCATGCTCAAGCACGACCCTTTTTGACCGGATCGTGATCGGCGGCGAGGGCGGCAATATCAGCCTCCATTTCAGCCATCACATCCTCGTGCGAAATATTGGGTCGTGTGTCCTCAATGGACGCCTGAATATCGGCTGCAAGCCATTTGTTATAGGCAGCCGACTGGTGAGCCTCGCGCAATGCAGCGGAGCGGCCTCGGATGCCCGCGGTCGGTTCCTTCTCGTCGGGGTTCCATTCGCTGGCATCGAACTGACCTACGGTGATACCGATATCGCGCAAGACATTCAAGGCAGCGGCCGGGTTGCCGAAGCGGCGAGGCTCGGTGCTACGCGCTTTTGCCAGGACAGCGCCGCCGCCACTGCGGGTTGCAATCTGGACCAGAAACGAGCCGCCTTGGCCTTTGAGTGTCACGCCAGCAACGCCGCCGGCATCGCTCGCTGCGCGTAACTGTTCAAGGGTCATGCTTTGCATGGTTCGCTCCGCTGTGGTGTTGTGAACTAGATTTAGGGTGTATGAAATTTAGATAACCTGCAATTTCTTTCTAGAATGTGTGTTGTCTCCTGTGCAAATCCTTCTTGGCTGCAGGCATGAACCTCATGCCAAGAGGCCTTGATGGGAGGAGAGTTGTAGCTGATTATCGTGGCACTGGGGCTAGACTGCGACTTTGTGATTTGGAGGTATTTATGAGCGTTCCGCTGTCTCCCATCGTTTCCGAATTTGAAACCCAAGAGCAAGCTGACAGCCACGATCGTTGGTTCCGTGCCAAGGTCGAGGTCTCAATGGCCAATCCTGGTCCGGGTGTGCCTCATGATGAGGTCATGGCCCGGATGGATGCCATCATTCAAGCTGCTGAAGCCCGACATAGGTCAGTTGACTGACACTGCCGGTTATGTGGCTGGATTCGGTCATGGCTGACCTGATTGAACTGATCACTTTAATTGCAACGACACTCTATCCGTGGCTCGCTGTGCCAAATTGCGGCTTGAGTCCGTATAGCTTTCTTTGGTTGATTATTCGTATTTATTTTCTATGAGGTGTAGGCGTGAGTCTCGATGGGTTATTCACGGACATGCTTGGACTTTGCTTCAAAACTAGCCAGCTCGAATGCAGCCTATCCGGATTATTATCCTGATGTGAGTGCTGTGTATTTAGATTTGACTTGTGTGTTTGTTTTGCTTGCTCCGTAAATGCCTGTGCGCTTTTTTAGCGCACAGGTTTATTGCTAAGCAACCCTCCCCATCAACTGATTCTGCTCTTTAACTGCCTTCGCCCTCTGCTTATCAATATAATCCGCCAGATCCTTCAAATAGATCCCCAGCCCCGCTTTCTGGCTATCCGCCCCCAGCCGCACCACCGGTATGTCAATCTCCCCGCCAAGCCGTTTTCGTTTGAACTGCTCAACCGACAGGTGCATGTAATCCTTACATACCCGATCCAGCGGTATCACCGCCTGGGCTTCATACTGGGCCATGAGCAAAAACAGCGTATTCATCGACGATCTCCATCAGGTCTTACTTTCTTGATCGGTTCCATTTCACTCTCGCTCCCGCAGGATGGTGAATGCTGCCGTTGCCACTCGACCCATCCCGGCTCGCGCCGCTGTTGCGGGTCAATGCATTCGGTGACGACCTTTTGGCCATTGAGGCGACTGGCGTGGGCCATAAGTCAGATGCGGTCGCGCTTATGGGGCGCTCGGCAATCAGCTGCTGAAAGACAACACCACTGCGCGTCATACCCCAGCGCTTCCTGATAAACTGCCCAGCCTTCGCGTTTGATCCCGATCTGTGCTGTTTGGCTGACCGAGCTGTCTTGCGCTCACATACGGTGATGCTCCTCCATTTTCGGTCGCTACATTTCCAGAGATAGCCCCGGAAACTATCAAAACCGCCCAGGAATTTGCTACAAATCGACTGATGACTATGTCCCAAGATATGACCCGAAACCCCCGTACCACAAGGCCTGCGCTGTCCCGCCGGTTCTCCGTTGCGCCGATGATGGACTGGACGGACCGCCACTGCCGGTACTTCCTGCGCCTGCTTTCGAAGAACGCCTTGCTCTATACCGAGATGGTCACCACCGGTGCGGTATTACATGGCGATCAGGAGCGTTTTCTGGGGCATAACGAAACCGAGCACCCTCTGGCTTTGCAACTGGGCGGCAGTAACCCGGCCGATCTGGCGACGTGCGCGCGGCTGGCCGAGGCGGCGGGGTATGACGAGGTCAATCTGAATGTCGGTTGCCCTAGTGATCGGGTGCAGAACAACATGATCGGCGCTTGCCTGATGGGGCATCCGGCGCTCGTCAGCGATTGCGTCAAGGCCATGCAGGATGCGGTGAGTGTGCCAGTCACGGTCAAGCACCGGATCGGCATCAACGGTCGTGACAGCTATGAGCAGCTGTGTGATTTCGTGGGCCAGGTACGTGAAGCGGGTTGCCGCAGTTTTACCGTACATGCCCGGATCGCGATTCTGGAGGGGCTGTCACCCAAGGAGAACCGTGATATTCCGCCACTGCGCTATGACGTGGCGGCGCAGTTGAAGGCGGACTTTCCGGACCTTGAGATCATTCTCAATGGCGGGATCAAGACCCTGGAGGAGTGCCGTGAGCATTTGCAGGTGTTTGACGGCGTGATGCTGGGACGTGAGGCTTACCACAACCCTTATTTGCTGGCTGAGGTCGATAGCCAGTTGTTTGGCTCGGAGAAGCCGCCAATCAGCCGCGCCGATACCATGGCGGCTTTGCGTCCTTACGTTGCCGATTACTTGGCGCAAGGCGGCAACATGCATCACATCACTCGCCATATTCTGGGGCTGGCCCAAGGTTTTCCAGGGGCTCGACGTTTTCGGCAAATGCTCTCGAATGATATTCACAAGGTCGAGCAACCGCTGGCGCTGTTCGATCAGGCGGCTCTGATGCTTGAAGGGCGCTAAATAATTCACAGCTCCTTGCCCTGGATCAATGGCTGAGAGGATCCCACTGGCCGCTCTTCTGCCAAGTGACTAATGTTCACTGCATACCCACTTGCAGGAGCGCTGTCATGCACAAGGTTCTGGTTCCTTTCGATGGTTCGGTTCATGCCAAACATGCACTGGACTATGTCATCGACCTGGCCGGGCAGATGGCCCGGCCGCTGGAAGTTCATGTACTTAATGTCCAGTCCAGCCCGTTGGTCTACAGCGACTATCTGGCGCCGGACATGATCGAAGGCGTCAAGGCCGGGTTGTTCAACTCGGCCCGCGGTGTGCTCGACCAGGCCAGCACGTTGCTCGCTGCCAGCGGCGTCGCTTATCAGGTCCATGTCGACCTGGGCAATGTTGCCGAACAGATTGCCGCCCAGGTAAGGACGCTGGGATGTGACACCGTGGTCATGGGCACACGCGGGCTGGGCAGTTTTGGCGGTCTGCTGCTGGGGTCGGTGGCCAATCGTGTGATTCATGATGTACCGGTGCCGGTCATCCTGATCAAGTAGCCGGCGGTTTATGGCTGCGCCGGTGTCGAATGCTGGCGCAGCAGCTCGATGGATTCGCTGGGCACCAGTTGTCGCAATTTCTTGTACAGGGCGCGGGTTTCCAGCAGGTTCCAGATGCGCAGCATGGTTTCCAGGGCATCCAGCGGTTTGCTGATGAAATCGCGTGCGCCCAGTGCCAGGGCGCGCAGGCGCGTGTCTCGGGTGGCGTCGGCGGTCAGCACCAGAATCGGCAGGTAGTCGTTGCCGGGGATGCGCCGGTTCAGTTGTTCGAGCACCGCAAAGCCGTCGAATTCGGGCATGTGCAGATCCAGAATCACCAGGTCCGGCTCAAAGCTGTTGAACAGATCGAGGGTTCGCAGCGGTTCGCTGCTGCTCAGCACATTGTGCAGTCCTTCGCGGGCCAGCAGTTTTTCCATCAGTTCCAGATTGGGGAGCTGATCGTCGATGATCAGGATGCGAAAGTCAGTATTCATGGCTGCTCCGGCAAATACTGGTCCAGATAAGCGAGAAAGCCCGGTACATGCAAGGGTTTGACGAGCACGCCCGTGGCGCCTGCCGCCTGCAAGGTACTGCGAGTCAGATCGCTGGCATCGGCGGTCAGGATCACCACCGGCGTGAGGGCGGTAACGGGCGATTGGCGCAGGCGGCTCAGCACGTCCAGGCCTTGCAGGTCTGGCAGGTCGATGTCGAGCACAATCAACTGCGGTGCATGCTGACGGGCCAGGTCCAGGCCAAGTTGACCGAGCATGCTCGACAACAGACGGATGCCCGGACGGCGTTGCAGCAGGGTCTCGATCAGGGCCATGCTCGACAGATTGTCTTCGATACACAGTAGCGTACCCCGGCTGGCTACCGCAGGCGGCGCTGTCGTCGGCAAGGCCGGTAAGGAGGTAGCGATTGCCGACGGTGATGTATGTGCCTGCGCGGCTGGCAGTTGCAGGGTAAAGCGGCTTCCCTGACCGTGCGTGCTTTGTACACTCAGACTGCCTTGCATGGCCTGCAGCAGGTTTTTGCTCAGGGCCAGCCCTAATCCGGTGCCTTCGACGCGCGGGTCGGCTTCAAGTCGTTCGAAAGGGGTAAACAGGCGTTCAAGCTTGTCCGCTGGAATGCCATGCCCGGTGTCGTTGACCGAAATACTCAGACGTCCTGCCTGTGGTTGCACTTCGATCCAGACCCGCCCGCCCGGCTGGTTGTATTTGATGGCGTTGGACAACAAGTTGAGCAACACCTGAATCAACCGCTGCCGGTCAGCGAGTACGCCGTGATGCGTGGCTTGCTCTGGCAATACGCTCAGTTCGATCCCGGCATCGCGGGCCATCGGCCAGACCAGTGTCAGGGCCTCTTGCAGCGCCGGAGCCACGGATACGGGCTCTGTATTCAAGGCCAGCCGACCGGATTCGATCCGGGCGATGTCCAGCACCTCGTTGATCAGCGTCAGTAAGTGCTGGCCGGCGCGCAGGATATGCCCGGCATGCGTCCTGTGGCCGGGCGCGGCATCCATGTCGAGCAATTGTGCAAAGCCCAGAATGGAGTTGAGCGGGGTGCGTAGCTCGTGGCTCATGCGCGACAGGAATTCACTCTTGGCCCGGCTGGCGCGCTCGGCCTGTTCGCGGGCCGTACGCAAATCTGTTTCGGCGGCTCGTCGATCGGTGATGTCGCGGGTGATCTTGGAAAAGCCGCGCAGGGCGCCGCTGGCGTCGTGTTGTGCGGTAATGACCACACTGGCCCAGAATCGGGTGCCATCCTTGCGACAGCGCCAGGCCTCTTCCATGTAATGGCCATCGCGAGTGGCGGCGGCCAGTGCCATGGCCGGATGCTGCGGGCACTCATCGAGCAGATAGAAGACCGAAAAGTGCCGACCAATGATCTCCTGTTCGGTGTAGCCCTTGATGCGTTCGGCGCCGACGTTCCAGCTGGTGACGTAGCCCTCGGTATCCAGGGCGAAGATGCCGTAATCCTTTACCCCGTCGATGATCAGCCGCAAGCGTTCTTCATTGTCGCGCAGTGCCCGTTCGCGCTCGGCGAGCAATTGGCCGGCCTCGACCAGACGGCTGCCCAACTGACCCACCTCGTCGCTTTCCGGTGCCTGGGGCAATAGCGGCTGGCCAAGCGCCAGGCGCTGAGCATTACCTTGAACCTGCTGAACGCGGAACACAATGCCGCGTGACAGCAACAACACCGCGATGATTGCGCCAAACAGTCCGCAGCCGGCGGCCAGCAGGGTCGAGAGCAGCAGACGCTGGCGGGTGGCGGCAGCGGCGGCGGTGCGTTCGGCCAGCAGGGTGTCTTCACGCAGGCGCATGGTATCGATGCGTTGGCGAAGCTCGTCAAGGATGTGCTTGTTTTCGACCAGAATGCTGGCAATCGACTCACGATCAGCCTCGCTGAGGCGGCGCAGGGATTCCAGGCCTTCCTGTTTTGTGTCGATCAGCGGGGCGATGGCTTGAAGATGCTCACGCATCTGGGGGTCGCGTACATTGCCGTTCAGGCGCTGCAAGGCGGCCTCGATCAGTGCGCCGGCTTGCAGCCATGCTGGCAGAAAGTCTTCGTTGCGCGTCAACAAATAGCCGCGCACGCTGGCAGCGGCTTCCGCCAATTGGGTGTGTACGGTCTGGATGTCGCCTTGTACCAGCAGCACCCGACGCACGTCCTCTTCGGCACGTGCCGTCTGGCGTTCGGTGATATAGATCAGCACTAAAGAGCCCATCAGCAGCACCAGTGGCAAGGAAATCGCCACCAGCGCCTTGCCGCGCAACGGCAGGTCGGCCCAGCGACTGGCCGGCGTGTCGGCGTTCATGACCACTGCCCGGGCACCAGGCCCAGCGCTATGCCGCGCACGGCCGCCTGAGTGCGATCGGATGCCCCGAGCTTGCCGATCACTCGCTCTACATGGGCTTTGGCAGTGCCGGTGGTGATGCCCAGGCGCTCACCGATCAGGCGATTGCTGCAGCCGCCGGCCACCAGTTCCAATACCTGGCGCTCGCGTGCGGTGAGCGTTTCAAGGGGCGGTGCCGCCGAGCCGCCGCGCTCGGCCATGCGCCGCAACAGGCGGGCGCTGACGGCACTGTTCAAAGCCTCTTCCCCGCGTGCCACACGTTGCAGGCTGTCGATCATCTCGTCACGCCGGGCGTCCTTGAGCAGGTAGCCTACGGCACCGGCACTGATGGCTGCTTCAAGATGGTCGGTGCTGTCATCCATGGTGAAAATCACCACTTTCAGTTCAGGCATGCGCTGTTGCAGCAACCGCGCCGCGCCCAGGCCATTGAGGACGGGCATACGGATGTCGAGGATGGCGATGTCCGGCCGCAGGGTTTCGCACATGGCTACGGCCTGCTGTCCGTCGCTGGCTTCACCGACCACGATGAATTCCGGGTGGCCGGCGAGCAGCGAGATAAAGCCGGTGCGGGTCACTTCATGGTCATCGGCCAGCACCAGGCGTATGGGAGTGGTCATGCACGGTGCTCCTGTAGCGGTGCAAGTGGCACAACGGTATGCAGGCGGGTTCCGCCGTCAGGCTGGCGACTGCAACTGAAATGCCCGCCCAGCAGGCTGGCGCGCTCTTGCATGGCCACCAGGCCAAGCGAGCGGGCCGGGTCATGCACTTGCGTGGTGTCGTTGTCGAACCCGCAACCGTCGTCGCTCAAGTGCAGCGAGATCTGATCGGAATGGTGTTGCAGGCCAAGCTCCACGCGCCGGGCGCCAGCATGCTTGAGTACATTGTTGATGCCTTCCTGAGCGATGCGAAACAGGGCGATTTCTACCGGGTCCGGCAGGCGCTCGTGCGAACGGGCTTGCCAGTACACTTCGATGCCTGCATCGCGCAGGCGGTCGGCTTCTTTATCGATGGCACGCAGCAGGCCGAAGTCGTCCAGCACACTGGGCCGCAGGCCACCGATCAACTGCCGCGCCTCGCCGACACAATGCCGGGCCAGGTCGAGAATATTATCAAGGTCGCCGTCCAGTGGCGCAGGCAGGGCAGGGCAGCGACCGGCAAAACCCTGCAGGCGCTGGTGCAACCCCACCAGAGTCTGGGCCAGGCCGTCATGCAGGTCGTAGGCCATGCGTTTGCGTTCGTCTTCCTGAGCGGTGAACAGGCGATGCACCAGCTCCGACATGCTGCGTTCGCGAGCGACCAGGGCTTGCAGCAGCCGGTCGTTTTCCAGGTGCGCGGCCAGTAAGGTCGCCAGCAGTTGCAGCGACTCGATGTCCTCGTTGTCCGGTGCGCTGACAGGCAGACTGTTGGCCAGTAACAGCAGGCCGAAAGGACGGTCGTCGGCACCGCGCAGTGGTAACTGCAACACTGTGCTCAAGGGGGCACCACGCTGTTCCAGCCATTGTGGTTCGTGCAGGGTGGTGTCGGCCTGGCTGCTCAGGCCGGCCAGACGCTCCTGGCTGCCGAGGCTGGCGGTGGCGTGTGCGGTTTGTCCGTGGGGCCATTCCAGCAGCAGGCCGTGGTCCATGGCTACGAAGGCGCAGGCACGCTGCAAGACCTTGCGGCGCATGGCATCGGGGTCCAGCCGGGTCAGTTGCTGGCCGGTATCGACCAACAGCCTCAGGCGCGCCGCCCGGCTTTGTGCCTGACGGTACTGAGCGCGGATGGCCAGAGCGCTGGCCGGGTCGTGCGGAGGGCTTGGCATGTCGAAGGTTCCTGCGGCTGATAGTCGCCCACGCGGGCAAACGTGCGCTATTAGAACCTGTCAGCCCCCAGGCTGCCTATCTGCCGAATGGCATAGGCAAAAAGCGCCGGTTGGCCGATGGCCCGGCGTGTCATGCCGGGCACAGTGACACCCTGATCAACTTGCAGGAGTGTCGTCATGAAAGTGAAAGTCGCCGTTGTCGCTTTGGCCCTGGCCATCAGTGCTCCCTGGGCTCAGGCCGTAGAAACCGCCCCGTACGTGTACCGCACGGTGGCCGAGTTGCCGAGCAATGCGAGCGAGCGTGAAATTGCCGGCCTGTTCGAGCAGTGGAATGCCGCGCTGAAAACCGGTAATGCCAAGGGCGTCACCAGCCTGTATGCCGCTAACGCTGTGCTGCAACCGACTGTGTCCAACGAGGTGCGCGCCACGCCTGCGCAAATCACCGACTACTTCGACCACTTTCTGGTGCTCAAGCCGGTCGGGCGGATCAACTACCGGGAAATCCGCCGTCTGGGCAGCGATGCGGCCATGGACAGTGGCGTCTACACCTTCACCCTGACCGCCGCCGACGGCAAGGTCAGCGAGGTTCAGGCGCGTTATACCTTCCTGTACACGCGAGTAGACGGGCAGTGGAAGATTCTCAACCATCACTCTTCAGCAATGCCGCAAGTGCAGCCGATGTTGCAGGCCAGCCATGCGGCGGCAAAAGCCCAGTGATCTGATCAGCCCTTGGTCAGCGCCTTGAGCAACTGATCGACATCCGCTTGCAGTCCGGTCAGCGGATCGTCGCTTTCGCTGCCCACCACCAGCAACTGGCTGCCGGCGGCGCTGATGGCCGCCTTGACCGGGGCTGGCGGGTCGCGGTGATCGAGTACCACAGCCACGTCATTGTCCTTGAGCGTGGTAGTCAGTTTTTGCAGCGCTTCAGGCGTCCACTGTTCATCGGTCAGCACCTGGCGCTCGACCAGCTCCAGGTTGAGCCCGCTGATCAAATAGTTAAGCCGGTCAGACAAACTGACCACGGCAACGTTGTCGGCCTGCGCCAAACGCTTTTCGCTGTCGGCGCTGAGCTTGAGCAACTGTTGCTTGAAGCTTGCCAGATTGGCCTCGATACGCGGCTTTGCGGCAGGCGCCAGACGCACCAGATCGGCCGCCAACACATCGGCCATACGCCCCAGATTGTGGCTGGCCAGCCAGGGCTGGCTGTTCAGGCCGTCGATACCTTGCTCGGGCTGCAAGGCAACCCCGGGCAGGGCACCGTCCACCGGACGTGCCGCATCTATTTCAACGATACGAATATTGCTGCGCCGGGCATTGGGGTACAGCGGGTCTTCGCTCCAGATCGAACGCAAACCGATCACTGCATCGGCGCTTGTGGCCAGTTTGTGCAGCGCTTCGGCACCGCGCCCGGTGAAGTAGGCGCTCTGCCGCGAGCCGGGCAGGTTGGCGGCGGCTGCACGCTCCAGTGCTACACCGCTGTCCTTGAGCAGAATTTGCCCAAGACCGTAAGTGATCGGCAGGCTGGCCAGAATACGCACCGGCTGGGCAGCTTCTATTTTTGCTTCGACGGCCATCACGCCAGGGCTGAACACGCCGCCAAGAGCGAGGGCGAAGGCGAGGCTACGCAGGTTTGAAGTGGGCATTTATCCGATATTCCCCTTGAGGCTGGGCAGTGTGCCGCGCGCGATGGCGGCCAAAGCGAAGGCGACGCCGCAGACCAGGATGATCGCTGCGCCCGAAGGCACCGGCAGATCGAAGACGATTGGCATCAGGATGCCGCACAGCGTGCTCACCGTGGCGATCAGCACCGAGGCCCAGAAAAAGCCCTTGAGCGACTGGCTCAGCAAGCGCGCGGCAGCGGCCGGGATCACCAGCAGTGCACCGACCAGAATGGCGCCGATGACTTTCACCGCCGCGACGGTGATCAGGGTCACCAGAATCACGAACAGATAATCCAGCACCTTGACCGCCACGCCGCGCACGGCGGCCAGTTGCGGGTTGAAGCTGGCCAGCATGATGCGGTTGTACAGCGGCAGGCTCAGGCCCATGACCAGCGCGCCGACGATGGCCAGCACCAGCAGGTCGTTACCGTTGACCGTCAGCACCGAGCCGAACAGCACGTTTTCGAGAATGTGCACGTTAATCTTGCCGGCCAGCACCAGCAGCAGGCTGGCGCCCAGCGCCAGCGACACCGAGAGGAACACGCCGATCAAGGTGTCCGGGGTCAGGCCGGTGCGGTTGCGCAAATAGTTGAGCACAATACCGAACAGCAGGCAGTAGCCGAACAGGCTGCCGTAAGGGCCGGTGTACGGCTCGCCGAGCAGAATGCCGATGGCTACACCCGTGAGTGCGGCGTGGCCGACGGCTTCGGAGAAAAACGCAAAGCGCTTGACCACCACCAGCGTGCCCAAACCACCGAGCACCGGGCCGATCAGCAGGCCGGCGAGCAGGGCGTTGACGACAAAACCGTAGGCCAGTGACTCGGGCAAATAGCCCGAGCTGGCCAGGTCCTGAATGAACAGGCGAAAACTCTCGTAGGACATTACCCGGCACTCCCTGCGCTGCGTGGGTGGGCGGAGAACAGCGTCAACAGCCGCTCCGGGGTCAGGGCCGTCTGCGCCGGCTCATCGAACAACACCCGGCGGTTCAAGCCGGTGACTTGATCGGCCAGGCGCTTGACTGCTTCCAGGTCGTGCTCGATCCACAACACTGTGATGCCGCTCTGGCGCCAGTCAACCAGCAGTCGCTCAAAGACTTGTATGCCCGGCTCATCAAGGGCCGACATCGGTTCATCGAGCACCAGCAATTGCGGCGCCGGAATCAAGCCTTGGGCCAACAGCACGCGCTGGCGTTCGCCGCCCGACAATGCGCCCATGCGCCGTTTGCGTTTGTCCTGCATGCCGACCCGCTCCAGCGCCTCACCGATAGGCTTGGCGTAATGCCGTGACAGGCCCAGAAAGGCTGGACGGCGCTGGCACATGGCGGCCATGAAATCCTCAACCGTCATCGGCAGGCCGCGATCGAACTCCAGCGCTTGCGGCACATAGCCGATCACGCCCGCAGCGCCCGGCCATTGCAGGCTAAGCTGGCCCTGATGCGGCATCTGCCCGAGCAGGGTCTTGATCAGCGAACTCTTGCCGCCGCCGTTGGGGCCGACCAGCGCATGCACGCTGCCGGCACGCACGTTAAAGCTGATGCGGTCCAGAATCGTGGTGCGGCCGAGGGTCAGGCTGACCTCGGCGAATTCGACGCTCGGTCCCTGGCTGTTCACCTGAATGTGTTCGGCAGCGGTCATGCGCCGCTCTCCTGAATGGCGCGGACCACGGTGTTGAGGTTGCCGGTCATGTCTTTCTCATACTTGTCGGCGGTGTACTCGCCGTAGGAAATATGCGACAGCGGATACAGCTTCACGCCGGACTCGCGCTGGATGGTGTCGACATAGCTGGACGGAAAGTCCATCTCCGAGAAAATCACTTTCACGTCCAGTTCACGCAGTTGGTCGATGGTCTTCTTCAACTGGCTCGGGCTGGGCTCGATGCCATGTGCGGGCTCGATCACGGCGGTCACTTCCAGGCCGAACTCGCGCAGCAGGTAATCGTAGGCGGCGTGGACGGTGGCGACGCGCAGCTCGGCGTTGGGCGCCTGGGTCAGCTTGGCCAGTGCGTCGGCGCGCATCTGGCGCAGGCGCTTGCCGTAGGCGCGGGCGTTGGCGGTGTAGGTCTTGGCGTTGTCCGGGTCGAGCTTGCCCAGCTCGCGGGCAATGTTATTGACCTGGGCAATCGAGGCGCTGATCGACAGGAAAGTGTGCGGGTTGACCACCTTGCCGGCGCCGCGTGCGGCAATCCCGGTGGCGGCCAGCAACGGCACATCGGCGTTGGCCTCGATGACTGGCACATCGGGTTTTTCGCTGGCCTGGATCATCCGGTCGGCAAAGTCGTCATGGCCAACGCCGTTGAGCACGATGACATCCAGCGAGCCGATACGCTTGATGTCTTCGGCGCGTGGCTCGTAAGCGTGCGGGTTGAAGCCTGCCGGAATCAGCGGTACCACTTCGGCCTTGTCACCGACGATATTGGCGACATAGCTGTAGTAGGGGTGCAGGGTGATGCCGATACGCAGGCGCTTGGCCGGGTCGGCACTGGCTACAGGGGTCAGCAGGGCAGCGAGCAGGGGCGCGAACAGGCCGGCCAGCAGCACGCGCAACACAGGGCGGCGTTTGAATGAGATGGGCATGGTCAGGCGATCTTCTGTGCGATGGATGCGTGGGTTCAGTGCCGATGCTGGCGGGTCACCCCGGCATCGAATTGGGCGACGACCTGTTTCCAGCCGGCAGCGATCAGCGCCTGGTCGCTCAGATCGATCGGGGTCGCGGGCGAGGCGTTGCGGTTGAGCCAGATATCCGCTTGCTCATCGTCATGCTTCTCAGCCTGCGGATGACCGCGCAGCAGGAACGAGCCGGCGATCTCCGGCGACCGGCTCAGGCCCAGATAAGACTGTTGCTGCAATTGCCAGGCATGCTCGCCGCGGGCGACCGAGCTGGCGTCCTGAGCAAAGGGCGCAAAACCCTCGTCGGCCAGTTGCTGCACGGTGATGGGCGATTGTTGCTCCTGCGCCAGCAGGCGGATTTCATCCAGGGTCACCCGCAGGTCGGCATAAATACCTTGCTCGGCCGCGTTCAGGTCACGGCGGGCGTCGAGCTGATGGCTGGCCACCGCTTCAGGCTCATGGCTTTGCCCACGCAGCCCGACCACCGAGCCCGCGACCGCAAGGATCAGCAGGCACAACAGCAGGACATAGAGGGTTTCATGCCCGGCGCCGGCCGGGCGGACGATTTGACGGGTAGGGGCGCTCATCGGGAGGCAATGTCCGCCTGGTCGATTTCCACGACGTGACCAGGACCTGCGTCGAACAGCACATAGAACTCGGCCGCCGGTTTCTTGAAGGTCAGGGTCGAATCCTCGCCCAGTTTGCCGGGCACCAGAATGGTCTCGTCATAGCCGATCACATCCAGCGTCACGCCAGCGGCGCCGCTGCCATCGGAAAAACCGCCGGTGCAACGAATGGTCTCGCTGTCGACCTGTTGACATTCGCAGATCGGGTTATGCGCCAGGGCGGTACCGCTCAGGCCCAGCAGGCCCAGCATTGCGAGGCGGCGTAAAGACGCGTTGATCATTTTTTGACTCCTTGCTTTTTCAACCAGGCGACCGTGGTCGGCGAGGCTTGCGCCAGCGGGATTGACGTCTGGTGGACGGCGCCATCCCAGCCTTCCATGGTGATCCACAGTTCGGCGTCGGGGGCGGTGGTTTCCGGGATCTGCATGAAGGCGCCCATGCGGTAGCCGGGGCCGAAGAAAATAAAGCCGGCGGTGCGCAGGCTGCGTGGCTTGCCGATGCGCAGGTAAGTGGCCTTGACCCGGTCGATGCACTCGGGGCACAGCGTGGCATTGAAGGTTTTGCTGGGGCCGGCACCGAATGAACGCGGCGCCTCGGCACTCTCTTCGGCCAGGCGCAGGCTCCATGGGCCGACCTGTATCTGACCGATATCGTGCTCACCCAGACCTTTGTCGCCGCGAAACAACGCGGCATCGGCAAAGTATTTAGGCATGAAGCCTAGCGGAATCAATAGCAACAGTACGTTGATGTGGAAGCGCCACTTGTACCAGAAACGGCTCAGGGGCGAGGACGGTTGAACAGTCGCAGCCTTGCTCACAGGGCGTTCTCCGCAGTTTCTTTGGCCAGGGCTGGGCGCATGCCTGCTTGTGGCTCGGGGCTGGGTTTGGGCCTGGCTGCCTTGGCTTCACGCTTGAGCGCGTTGAGAGTGGCCTGGGCGGTGCGCTTGGTCCAGATCAGCAGGCCGCTCAACACCATCATGCTCAGCACCAGGCCGAAGAATGCCCAGATCAGCTTGATCCAGATGCCGCCGAAATCGCCGGTGTGCAGTGGGCGCATGGATTCGGTGACGAACTCGATCTTGTTGCGGTCCGACAGCAGGTGTGTAGAGGCAACCTCGCCGGTATACGGGTTGATTTCAGCTGTTTGGAACATCAGCGGATACCAGCTGCGGCCAGCGATGTTCATATTGCTGTAGGCGTTGGAAGGCGGGCTGATAAAGCTGGCTTCCAGGCCTGGAATTTTTGATTGGGCAATCTCGATGGCCTTGTCCAGGCTGATGGTGGGAACCGGTTTGCCGTCGGCGGTCAGCGGTACTGCACTGTGCGGCAGGATCGAGGCCGCTGCCGCGCGGCTGGACAGGCTGATCTGGTTGTCGCCCAGAATCGCCTGAATCAGAAACCAGGTGCCGGTGATCGAGATCACCACGATAAACCAGATCGACCAGATACCGCTCAGGCGGTGAAAGTCGCCCCAGAAAATCCGCGAGCCATGGTTGAAACGCAGGGTCGGCTTGAAAAAGCCTTTCCAGAACTTCTTGTAGACCACCAGGCCCGTAATCAGGGATACCAGCATCGGGATACCCAGAAACGACACCAGGTACCAGCCCCACGAATAGCCATTGGTGAACGGCACCAGCCACCAGCCATGCAGTGCCCGGGTGAAAAAACGGAAGTCAAATGAGGGGGTGACGCCCTGGATAATCCCTGTATACGGGTTGACGTACGCCGCCACGGCGCGTCCGTCCGGGTAGGTCAGGCGGGCGCTGAGTGCGAAATAATCACCATCTGGCTGGGAAATCGACCCTACGTACACATCAGGCTCGTTCTGCTTGATGATCGTGCGCACCTGTTCGAAGCTCAGGCGCGGCGCATCGTCCGCCGGGGCGTTGGCGCGCATTTCGGGATTGGCCAGCCACATGATCTCCTTGCTGACCACGGCCAGGGTGCCGGTCACGCAGACGATCAGGACAAAGAACCAGATAGGCAAAGCCACCCAGCTGTGCACCAGGAACCAGAGTTTTGAGCGGGATTTCTTGGACATGAATAACGGTCTCGATTCACGGAGTGGAGTGGCCCTTTTGGGCAGACTCCGTTTGCTTCCATACGGCCGTGGCTAGAGCAGACGTAGCCGTCGTATCTAGATAAAGACGAACGAGAATGAAATACCTGTAAGGTCAGGCAGGGGAAAAGATGTAAAAAATTATTTCAAAGGCTGTATCAGCTCGAATGAATCGAGGCAATCGCCCGTAAGCACTGGGGTGTGCTTACGGGCGACCAGTACCGTGAGGTGTTACAGCACCTGGATGATGGCGTTGCACACCTGGTCGATATTTTTCTGGTTCAGTGCGGCTACACAGATACGGCCAGTGTCCAGCGCATAGATGCCGAACTCGTCACGCAGGCGCAGCACCTGCGGTGCAGTCAGGCCTGAATACGAGAACATGCCTTGCTGGCGGCTGACGAAGCTGAAGTCTTGACCGGCAGGATTATTCGCCAGGCGCTCGACCATGGCTTTGCGCATGCCGTGAATGCGCACGCGCATTTCGCCCAGTTCTTCTTCCCACACCTGGCGCAGGGCCGGATCGTTGAGCACGGCGGCGGAAATGATCGCGCCATGGGTCGGCGGGTTGGAATAGTTGGTGCGGATCACACGCTTGACCTGCGAGAGCACGCGGCCGGTTTCTTCTTTGGAGTCGGTGATGATCGACAGCGCGCCGACACGTTCGCCGTACAGCGACAGCGACTTGGAGAAGGAGCTTGAGGCAAAGAAGGTCAGGCCAGAATCGGCAAACAGGCGCACGGCAGCGGCGTCTTCGTCGATGCCCTTGCCGAAACCCTGGTAAGCCATGTCGAGGAACGGCACGTGGCCCTTGGCCTTGACCACTTCCAGCACCTTTTTCCAGTCTTCCAGATTAAGGTCGACGCCGGTCGGGTTATGGCAGCAGGCGTGCAGCACGATGATCGAGCCGGCGGGCAGGCTGTTGAGGTCTTCGAGCATGCCGGTGCGATCGACATCGTGGCTGGCAGCGTCGTAGTAGCGGTAGGTCTGCACCGGGAAACCGGCGGTCTCGAACAGGGCGCGGTGGTTTTCCCAGCTCGGGTCGCTGATGGCAACCACGGCGCCCGGCAACAGTTGCTTGAGGAAGTCGGCACCGATCTTCAGTGCGCCGGTGCCACCTACGGCTTGAGTGGTCAGCACCCGGCCAGAAGCGATCAGCGGCGAATCGGCGCCCAGCAGCAGCTTCTGCACGGCGAGGTCGTAGGCGGCAATGCCGTCGATCGGCAGGTAGCCACGCGGGGCGTGTTGAGCCACGCGGATCTTCTCGGCTTCGGCCACCGCGCGCAGCAGCGGGATGCGCCCGTCTTCGTCACAGTAGACACCCACGCCAAGGTTGATCTTGGTGGTGCGGGTATCGGCGTTGAATGCTTCGTTGAGGCCCAGGATAGGATCGCGTGGTGCCATTTCGACAGCGGAGAACAGGCTCATTGTTTGCGGCAGCTCTGAGTAGGGGAGGTGTAAGGAATGCACGCCCGGTCCGAATGCCCCAGAGCAGTGCACAAACGGGGAGTCAGTATAGTGAGCTGTGTGCGGCGCCGCGACTGTGCAGCCATGGTTTTTTCAAGGTATTTCAAATTTTTTCTCGAACGATGCGGCGTGTGTAACCTCAACTCTGTAATGGCAGGCTGTAGTACGGTCTTGAAAAGCCCGTTGCCCGGCTCCATCTGATCAGGTCAGGCGTCTTTCGAGAGCAGCGGATGCGGTCCGCTGTCGGCGCCCATCACCCAAGAGGCACGCTATGTCCGAGTTTCAGCTCGTCACCCGTTTTCAACCCGCTGGCGACCAGCCTGAAGCCATCCGGCAGATGGTCGAAGGCATCGAGGCGGGGCTGGCGCACCAGACCCTGCTGGGTGTGACAGGCTCAGGCAAGACATTCAGTATCGCCAACGTCATTGCCCAGGTGCAGCGCCCGACGCTGGTGCTGGCGCCGAACAAGACGTTGGCTGCGCAGTTGTATGGCGAGTTCAAGGCGTTTTTCCCGAATAACGCGGTGGAGTATTTCGTCTCGTACTACGACTACTACCAGCCTGAAGCCTATGTGCCGTCGTCGGACACCTTCATCGAGAAGGATGCCTCGATCAACGACCACATCGAGCAAATGCGCCTGTCGGCAACCAAGGCGCTGCTGGAGCGCAAGGACGCCATCATCGTTACCACGGTGTCGTGCATCTATGGTCTGGGCAGCCCGGAAACCTATCTGCGCATGGTCTTGCACATCGACCGGGGCGACAAGCTCGACCAGCGCGCCTTGCTGCGCCGCCTGGCCGACCTGCAATACACCCGCAACGACATGGATTTTGCTCGCGCCACCTTTCGCGTGCGCGGCGATGTGATCGACGTTTATCCGGCCGAATCGGACCTTGAGGCGATCCGTATCGAACTGTTCGACGACGAAGTCGAGAGCCTGTCGTCCTTTGATCCGCTGACCGGCGAGGTGATCAACAAGCTGCCGCGCTTTACCTTTTATCCCAAGAGTCACTATGTGACACCGCGGGAGACACTGCTGGACGCCATAGAGGGCATCAAGGTCGAGCTGCAAGAGCGGCTTGATTACCTGCGCGGTGCCAACAAGCTGCTGGAGGCCCAGCGCCTGGAGCAGCGCACCCGTTTCGATCTGGAAATGATGCTGGAGCTGGGCTACTGCAACGGCATCGAAAACTACTCGCGCTACTTGTCCGGCCGGCCTTCCGGTGCGCCGCCGCCGACCCTGTTCGACTACCTGCCGGCCGACGCGTTGCTGGTAATCGACGAATCCCACGTCAGCGTTTCCCAGGTTGGCGCTATGTACAAGGGGGACCGTTCGCGCAAGGAAACCCTGGTCGAATATGGCTTTCGCCTGCCCTCGGCGCTGGATAACCGGCCGATGCGTTTCGATGAATGGGAGGCGATCAGCCCGCAGACCATCTTTGTCTCGGCCACACCGGGCAATTACGAGGCCGAGCATGCCGGCCGGGTGATCGAGCAGGTGGTGCGGCCAACCGGCCTGGTCGATCCGCAGGTCGAGATTCGCCCGGCGCTGACCCAGGTCGATGACCTGTTGTCGGAAATCAAGAAGTGCGTGGCGGTCGACGAGCGCGTGCTGGTTACCACGCTGACCAAGCGCATGGCCGAAGACCTTACCGACTATCTGGGTGACCACGGCGCGCGGGTTCGCTACCTGCACTCGGATATCGACACCGTGGAGCGGGTCGAGATTATCCGTGACCTGCGGCTGGGCGCCTTCGATGTGCTGGTGGGCATCAACCTGCTGCGTGAAGGTCTGGACATGCCCGAGGTCGCGCTCGTGGCGATTCTGGATGCCGACAAGGAAGGCTTCCTGCGTTCCGAGCGCTCGCTGATCCAGACCATCGGTCGCGCCGCCCGTAACCTCAATGGCCGGGCCATCCTGTATGCCGACCAGATGACCGGGTCGATGGAGCGTGCCATCGGCGAGACCGAGCGCCGGCGTGACAAACAGATCGCCTTCAACGAGGCCAATGGCATCACCCCCAAAGGGGTGTCGCGCGATGTGGCCGACATTCTTGAAGGTGCCACCGTGCCCGGTGCGCGCAGCAAAAAGCGCAAGGGTGCCGCCAAGGCCGCCGAGGAACTGGCCCGCGCCGAGAACGAACTGCGCTCGCCAAGCGAAATCACCAAGCGTATCCGTCAGCTCGAAGAAAAGATGTACGAACTGGCCCGCGACCTGGAATTCGAAGCCGCCGCACAAATGCGCGACGAAATCACCAAGCTGCGCGAACGCCTGCTCAAGGTTTAAAGCAGTCGCAAGCCGCAAGTTTCAAGCAGCAAGCAAAAGCAGGCGTTTGCCCGGCCCCTGAGTGCACCGCTGCTTGCTTGCCGCTTGTTGCTTGAAGCTTACAGCTGCCGTTAGCTCCTGCTAAGATTCGTCGTTTGATCGACCTATCCGGGATTATCCATGACCACCGTTCGTACCCGCATCGCGCCATCGCCTACCGGCGATCCCCACGTCGGCACCGCGTATATCGCGCTGTTCAACTACTGCTTCGCCAAGCAGCACGGCGGCGAGTTCATTCTGCGGATCGAAGACACCGACCAGGTGCGTTCCACCCGCGAGTCCGAGCAGCAGATTTTCGACGCGCTGCGCTGGCTGGGCATCGAGTGGAACGAAGGCCCGGATGTCGGCGGTCCGCACGGCCCGTACCGGCAAAGCGAGCGGGGCGATATCTACCGCGAATACGCCCGCCAACTGGTGGAGATGGGCCATGCCTTCCCGTGCTTCTGCACTGCAGAAGAGCTGGATCAGATGCGCGCCGAACAACAGGCACGTGGTGAAACCCCGCGCTACGACGGTCGTGCGCTGTTGTTGTCGCCTGAAGAAGTACAGCGCCGCCTGGCCGCCGGCGAGCCGCATGTGATTCGCATGAAGGTGCCGAGCGAAGGCGTTTGTGTGGTGCCTGACCTGCTGCGTGGCGACGTGGAAATTCCGTGGGACCGCATGGACATGCAGGTTCTGATGAAGGCCGACGGCCTGCCGACCTACTTCCTGGCCAACGTGGTCGATGACCATCTGATGGGCATCACCCACGTGTTGCGCGGTGAAGAGTGGCTGCCCTCGGCGCCCAAGCTGATTCTGCTGTACGAATACTTTGGCTGGGACAAGCCGCAGCTGTGCTACATGCCGCTGCTGCGTAACCCGGACAAGAGCAAGCTGTCCAAGCGCAAGAACCCGACCTCGGTGACCTTCTACGAGCGCATGGGCTTCATGCCTGAGGCAATGCTCAATTACCTGGGGCGCATGGGCTGGTCGATGCCTGACGAGCGCGAGAAATTCACCTTGCAGGAAATGGTCGACAACTTCGACCTGTCGCGTATTTCCCTGGGCGGGCCGATCTTCGATATCGAGAAGCTGTCGTGGCTCAATGGCCAGTGGCTGCGTGAGTTGCCGGTCGAGCAGTTTGCCAGTCGTCTGCAGAAGTGGGCATTCAACCCTGAGTACCTGATGCAGATCGCTCCGCATGTGCAGGGCAGGGTAGAGACATTCAGCCAGGTTGCACCGCTGGCCGGCTTCTTCTTCGCCGGTGGCGTGAACCCCGACGCCGCGCTGTTCGAGCACAAGAAGCTCTCGCCTGAGCAAGTGCGTCAGTTGATGCAGTTGTTGCTGTGGAAGCTTGAGTCGTTGCGTCAATGGAACAAGGAGGCGATTACCGCCACCATCCAGGCGGTGGTCGATCATCTGCAGTTGAAGCTGCGCGATGCTATGCCATTGATGTTTGCGGCGATCACAGGGCAAGCCAGTTCGGTGTCGGTACTCGATGCCATGGAAATTCTCGGGCCGGACCTGACCCGTTTCCGTCTGCGCCAGGCGCTTGATCTGCTGGGCGGTGTGTCGAAGAAAGAAAACAAGGAATGGGAAAAGCTGCTGGGCGCCATCGGCTGATCCATTCAGAACGGCGGCCGGACCCCTGAAAACAGGGCTTCGACCGCCGTCCGGCTGCAGGTTTTTTCGGGTTGATACGGTAAGTGTTTGTTATATCGGAATTTTTTTTTGAAATTCCTCGAAAATAAATTTGACAGATATTCCAAACGCTCTTAACATGCGCCCCGTCCACTGATGTGGGGCTATAGCTCAGCTGGGAGAGCGCCTGCATGGCATGCAGGAGGTCAGCGGTTCGATCCCGCTTAGCTCCACCAAATTTCAGATTCAAAGCCTTCCAGCAAAGGGTTTGAATCGACCGGGTAACCGGTCAGAAGAAGGTTTGTCCCCTTCGTCTAGTGGCCTAGGACACCGCCCTTTCACGGCGGTAACAGGGGTTCGAGTCCCCTAGGGGACGCCAGTTTCACCCAGTGATGCCGCAAGGCTGATCTGCGCCGCAAGGCGTTAAATTCGGGGCTATAGCTCAGCTGGGAGAGCGCCTGCATGGCATGCAGGAGGTCAGCGGTTCGATCCCGCTTAGCTCCACCAATTTGCCAGGTTCGCCGAAAGGCGGGCCCGATAGAAGGTTTTGCGTCCCCTTCGTCTAGTGGCCTAGGACACCGCCCTTTCACGGCGGTAACAGGGGTTCGAGTCCCCTAGGGGACGCCAGTTTTACCCAGTGATGCCGTAAGGCTGATCTGCGCCGCAAGGCGTTAAATTCGGGGCTATAGCTCAGCTGGGAGAGCGCCTGCATGGCATGCAGGAGGTCAGCGGTTCGATCCCGCTTAGCTCCACCAATTTGCCAGATTCGCCGCAAGGCGGATTCGATAGAAGGTTTTGCGTCCCCTTCGTCTAGTGGCCTAGGACACCGCCCTTTCACGGCGGTAACAGGGGTTCGAGTCCCCTAGGGGACGCCACAATTTTCCGCGTATGCGGGCCCAAGGGTCATTCGTTTATTGAATGGCCCTTTTGTTTTTTAAGTGCTTGTTTTTCCAGCGCTTTATTTTCCTTGTCCTCACCCGCCATGCCCTGCACCTGCGCTTGCTACACTGCTTTGTCTAATGAAGCCGCCACCGCAAGGAGCACGCATGGTCTGGGACCTCGCAACGCCTTTCATCATCGATCTGACTGTCACAGCCGACGATATCGACGGGCTGGGCCACGCCAACAATGCGGTGTATGTCGCCTGGCTGGAGCGCTGTGCCTGGCGGCATTCGCAGCAGCTTGGGCTGGATCTGAGTGAATACCGACGTCTGGATCGGGCCATGGCGGTGATTCGTCATGAAATCGACTATTTGGCCAGCGCCTATGAAAACGACGAGCTGCAACTGGCTACCTGGATCGTTGATTGGGACAAACGTCTGAAAATGAGGCGGCGTTTTCAATTGCGTCGCGCTGCCGATGGTATGACTCTGCTGCGCGCGCAAACCACGTTTGTCTGTATCGAGCTATCCAGCGGCCGTCCCAAACGCATGCCCGATGAGTTCATCGACGGTTATGGTGCAGCAATCTGCCCAAGCGCCGTTTCCATTCCCGGTAGCGCCCAGTAAACTGCCGGACTTTTTTTCGAGTATCACCCATGCAAATTGCCCTGGCGCCCATGGAAGGCCTGGTTGACGACATTCTGCGCGATGTACTGACCCGGGTCGGTGGCATCGACTGGTGCGTGACCGAGTTCATCCGGGTGACCGACCGGCTGATGCCGGCCAGTTATTTCTACAAGCTGGCCTCCGAGCTGCCGAACGGTGCAAAAACCGCCGCTGGTGTACCGATGCACGTGCAGTTGCTCGGTTCCGATCCTGGATGTCTGGCAGAAAATGCCGCCTTTGCCTGCGAGTTGGGCGCGCCGGTGCTGGACCTCAACTTCGGCTGCCCGGCCAAGACCGTCAATCGCTCGCGTGGCGGTGCGATTTTGCTGCGCGAGCCTGACTTGCTGCATTCCATCGTCAGCCAGGTGCGCCGTGCGGTGCCTGCAGACATTCCAGTGACCGCCAAGATGCGTCTGGGTTATGAAAATACCGATCAGGCCCTTGATTGCGCCCGTGCGCTGGTCGATGGCGGCGCGGCCCGGATCGTCGTGCATGCGCGCACCAAGCTCGACGGCTACAAGCCGCCGGCACACTGGGAGTGGATTGCGCGGATTCAGGAAGTGGTCAAGGTGCCAGTGGTCGCCAATGGCGAGATCTGGAGCGTCGAAGACTGGCAGCGTTGCAAATCTGTCTGTGGCGCTAAAGACATCATGCTGGGTCGTGGGCTGGTCGCGAAACCTGACCTGGCGCGGCAGATCGCGGCAGCAGCGCGTGGCGAGACCGTCGAGCCCCTGACCTGGGCCGAGCTGCAGCCGATGCTGCGCCTGTTCTGGGCCGCGTGCCTGGTCAAGCTGACCGCGCTACAGGCGCCGGGCCGCCTCAAGCAGTGGCTGGTGCTGCTGACCAAGAGCTATCCCGAGGCCACTGTGATGTTCGACCTGTTGCGTCGTGAAACCGATTGCGAGCGGGTCGGCATGCTGTTGGGCTATGCGCCTGAGCCCTTGCCGGCTTGAGTCAAACAGGCGCTTTCGAGAAATCCTCCTGCAAATGTCCCTGCAGCCGCAGCAGGGCTTCAAAGGCTGGATCTTCCAGCGGTTCGCTGAACAGATAACCTTGATAGATATGACAGCCTGACTGCTGAAGAAACGCCAATTGTTCGGGCGTTTCCACGCCTTCGGCGACCACATGCAGGTTGAGGCTCTGGGCCATGGCCGCGATGGCACGGATGATTTCTGCGTCATTGGGATCGGAGCACGCGTCGCGCACGAATGACTGGTCGATCTTCAAGGTGTCGATCGGCAGGCGCTTGAGGTAGGTCAGCGACGAGTAACCCGTACCAAAATCGTCCATTGCGAAGCTGATGCCTATTTTTTTCAGGCGCAGCATCTTGGTAATGGTGTCATCCATGTTCTGAATGACCATGCTTTCAGTGATTTCGAGCTTGAGCATGCTGCCGGGCAACTGGCAGGTGCGTAGCGTGCGCTCGATACGTTCGACAAAGTCGTTCTGGTGAAACTGGCGCGGACTGATGTTGACGGCCATCTTGAAGTCGTCTCGTTCGATCAGTCCCTGGCGCAGTAACTGGCTGCACGCATGGCACGCCTGTTCAAGTACCCGGCTGCCGACTTCCAGAATCATCCCGCTTTCTTCCAGCACTGGCACAAATTGCGATGGGGCGAGCAAGCCGTGCTCAGGGTGCTGCCAGCGCAGCAGAGCTTCTGCGCCGACGATTCGTTGGTCGCGGGCGTCCACCTGGGCCTGATAGCACAGATAAAACTCGCTGCGCACCAGCGCCATGCGCAAATCGTTTTCCAGACGCAGACGGTCGCTGGCGGCTTTCTGCATGCTGTAGTGAAACAGCTGTGACGTGTTGCGCCCTGAGTCTTTGGCGCGATACAGGGCGATGTCGGCGCGCTTTAGCAGGTCGGCGGGGTTGGTGCCGTGGTCGGGGATCAGGGCGATGCCGATACTGGGGGTGACCTGCAAGCGGTGGCCGTCGAGAAACATCGGCTCGGAGAGCAGTTCGCGCAGGGTATCGGCCTGTTCGCGAACTTGCTCGGTGACCTGCTTGCGTGGGCCTTCCAGGCCGCTGATCAAGACCACGAACTCATCGCCGCCCAGCCGCGCTACCGTATCTTCCTGGCGCACGCTGGCCTCCAGGCGGGCAGTGACGATCTTCAGCACGCTGTCGCCCAGCGGATGGCCCAGCGAATCGTTGATGTGCTTGAAGTGATCCAGGTCGAGAAACATCAGCGCACCGCGCAGGTTGTGGTGCCTGAGTAGAGAAATCTGCTGGCTGAGCCGGTCGTTGAGCAGGGCGCGATTGGGCAGGTTGGTCAGTGGGTCGTGATAGGCCAGGTGTTGAATCTGGGCCTGGGCGCTCTTGAGTTGGGTGATATCCCGAGCCGTCATCAGCAGGCAGTCGATGTCGTGCAGGGTAATGGGCTCGACGCAGACATCCAGCACCAGCAAATCGCCTTGTTTATTGCGCCCGAGCATCTCGCGGTGATGGATGCGGCCATGCTGTTGCAGGAGTTCTACCATCTGCAGGCGTTGTTCGACGCTGCCCCAGATATTGATGTCGTGCGCCGTGCGCCCCAGCACCTCGTCGATGGCGTAGCCGGTCAGGCGACAGAAACCGTCGTTGACCTCCAGGTAGCGGCCGCTGATGCGTTCGGTAATGGTGATCGAGTCGGGGCTGGAGTGAAACGCTTTGGCGAATTTTTCGCGGGTGTCATCCAGCGCCGCCTGGGCTTGCTGGCTGGTGATGTCGAGCAGAGTGCCGAACAGGCGCAGCGGCGCACCATGCTCGTCGCGGTACAAGCGCGCACGGGTTTCCAGCAGGCGCGTGCTGCCGTCTGGCAGGTCAAGGCGATAGGTGGCGTGCAGCGTGTCGTCGTCAGCGTCGAGCCAGCCGCGATACAGGCTGAGCAGGCGCTGACGTTCATCCGCCGGCAAGCAACGGAAAAAAGCTTCGCTGGGCTGGCGCCAGCCCCAAGCCGGCA
>NZ_BAAILM010000031.1:130017-182670 GCF_054589175.1 Pseudomonas sp. 3A(2025)
CCAGAACCAGTTGCAGTTGCTCGCGGGTTTGTTGGAGCGTCTGCTCGAGCAGAGAATTACGGTCCACGGTGTTGGGCATGGGATCACGAGCCTGAATGAAAAAGCCGGTAAAACGATCGTTCTGCGTCCAGCAGCCCCCAGATTACGAGGGTCGTGTCTCTGCGTCGAGCAGTGCCATGAATGCCTTGGCGGCATTCGACAGGGTGCGCTCGGTGTGCAGGATATAGCCTAGCTGGCGATTAAGCTGTATGCCCGGCAAAGGGATGCGCGCCACCTGTTCGTCGAGCATGGTACGCGGAAGTACGCTCCATGCCAGACCAATGGAAACCATCATTTTGATGGTCTCCATGTAATTGGTGCTCATCGCGATGTCCGGTTTCAGCCCGCGTGCTTCGCACAATCCACTGACAATGTGATGGGTAAAGGTGTTGCCGCCCGGAAATACCGCCGGGTAACGCACGATATCCTCAAGATTCACCGGGCCGCTATTGGCCAGCGGATGCTCGGGCGCTGCAACAAAGTCCAACGGGTCATCCCAGACCGGCACGGCACGCACCAGCGAGTGCGGGGTGGGCGCCAGGGTGATGACCGCAAGCTCCGCACGGCCGTGCAGGATTTCTTCGTAGGCAATTTCCGAGTCCAGAAACTGAATGTCCAGCGCCACTTGTGGGTAGAGGCGAGTAAAGGCCCGTAACACAGGTGGCAGACGATGCAGGCCGATGTGATGGCTGGTGGCCAGGGTCAGGCGCCCGCTGATCTCGCCGGTCAGATTGGTCAGGGCCCGGCGGGTGTCATCGAGCACATTGAGAATCTGATACGCGCGCGGCAGCAGCGCGCGGCCTGCCTCGGTCAGGCTGACTTCGCGGCCCAGTCGGTCGAACAGGCGGACATTGAGTTGCTGTTCAAGTCCGGCGATGCGTTTGCTGATCGCTGGCTGGGTCAGGTGCAGGCGTTCACCGGCTCCGGAAAAGCTGCCGATTTCGGCAATAGCGATAAAAGCATTGAGATTAGCGAGATCCATGACCCTGCATTCCAGTTGGTTATCCAAAGCATAAAAATTATGAATTTGAGTTATTTAAGCATATTCCATAGCATTGTCCGCACAAGCCAAGGGGTCATCGAACCTGCATTGATTACCCAAGGCATAGAAAGACGCTGATGAGGAAAATGTCTGATGGCTGGCAAAACGCTTTACGACAAGTTGTGGGATTCGCATGTGGTCAAGCAGCGCGACGACGGTTCGTCGCTGATCTATATCGACCGCCATATCATCCACGAAGTAACGTCGCCGCAAGCCTTCGAAGGTCTGCGCCTGGCCGGGCGCAAGCCATGGCGGGTCGACTCCATTGTCGCCACGCCTGACCACAACGTGCCGACCACTGCCGAGCGCAAGGGCGGTATCGAAGCCATTGCCGATGAAGTCTCGCGTTTGCAGGTTCAGACCCTGGACGACAACTGTGACGAATACGGCATCACCGAATTCAAGATGAACGACCCGCGCCAGGGCATCGTTCACGTCGTCGGCCCCGAGCAGGGCGCAACCCTGCCTGGCATGAGCGTGGTCTGCGGCGACTCGCACACCTCGACCCACGGCGCGTTCGGCGCGCTGGCCCACGGCATCGGTACCTCCGAAGTCGAACACGTACTGGCTACCCAGTGCCTGGTCGCCAAGAAAATGAAGAACATGCTGGTTAAAGTCGAAGGCGAGCTGCCGTTCGGCGTCACCGCCAAAGACATCGTGCTGGCCGTGATCGGCAAGATCGGCACCGCTGGCGGCAACGGCCATGCCATGGAATTTGCCGGTAGCGCGATTCGCGACCTGTCCGTCGAAGGCCGCATGACCATCTGCAACATGTCCATCGAGGCCGGTGCCCGGGTCGGCATGGTTGCCACCGATGAAAAAACCATCGCCTACGTCAAGGGCCGTCCATTCGCGCCCAAAGGCCAGGACTGGGACAAGGCTGTCGAAGCCTGGAAAGACCTGGTGTCCGACCCCGATGCGGTGTTCGACACCGTGGTCGAGCTGGACGCTGCGCAAATCAAGCCGCAAGTCAGCTGGGGCACTTCGCCTGAAATGGTGCTGGCCGTCGATCAGAACGTTCCCGATCCTGCCCAGGAGCAAGACCTGGTCAAGCGCGGCTCTATCGAACGCGCCCTCAAGTACATGGGCCTGCAGGCCAACCAGGCGATCACCGATATCCAGCTGGATCGGGTGTTCATCGGCTCATGCACCAACTCGCGGATCGAAGACCTGCGCGCTGCCGCCGAGATTGCCAAGGGCCGCAAGGTCGCCGCGACCATCAAGCAGGCCATCGTCGTACCGGGCTCCGGCCTGATCAAGGAGCTGGCCGAGCAGGAAGGGCTGGACAAAGTGTTCATCGAAGCCGGTTTTGAGTGGCGTGAACCGGGTTGCTCGATGTGCCTGGCCATGAACCCCGACCGTCTGGGTTCCGGCGAGCACTGCGCGTCGACCTCCAACCGTAACTTCGAAGGTCGTCAGGGCGCCGGTGGCCGTACTCACCTGGTCAGCCCGGCCATGGCGGCGGCCGCTGCCGTGACCGGCCGTTTCATCGATGTTCGTGAATTGATCCAGCACTAAGGAGCCCAGCATGAAAGCCTTTACCCAGCTCAACGGCCTTGTGGCGCCTCTGGACCGTGCGAATGTCGACACCGACCAGATCATCCCCAAGCAGTTTCTGAAATCGATCAAGCGCACCGGCTTTGGCCCTAACCTGTTCGACGAGTGGCGTTATCTGGACGTGGGCCAGCCTTATCAGGACAACTCCAAGCGCCCGCTGAACCATGATTTCGTGCTGAACAACGCCCGTTATCAGGGCGCCAGTGTCTTGCTGGCGCGGGAAAACTTCGGTTGCGGCTCCAGCCGTGAACACGCGCCATGGGCGCTGGAAGAGTACGGTTTTCGCGCGATCATCGCGCCGAGCTATGCCGACATCTTCTTCAACAACAGCTTCAAGAACGGCATGTTGCCGATCATCCTGGCTGAAGATGAAGTCGATCAGTTGTTCAAGCAGGTTGAGGCCGAGCCTGGCTATCAGTTGAGCATCGACTTGCAGGCACAGACCGTGACCCGTCCTGACGGCAAGGTACTGAGCTTTGAAGTCGACGCATTCCGCAAGCACTGCCTGCTCAATGGCCTGGACGATATTGGCCTGACCCTGGTCGATTCGGACTCCATCCAGAGCTTTGAAGCCAGACACCGTGCCAGCCAGCCTTGGCTGTTCCGCGACTGATGCAGTGATTGGTCGTTTCACAACTGGCGCGGATCGCGGCTAAAGCCGTTCCTACTAACACGTGGGAGCGGTTGGGCGGCAAATCCGCTTTAGTCGCGAAAAAAACCACACAAGGTGTATCGACATGACCCAATCCCCGCATACCCAGGTTGTCCAGCGTCAGTTCGGCGAGCAGGCCGCTGCTTATCTCACCAGCGCTGTGCACGCCCAAGGCACCGAGTTTGCACTGCTGCAGGCCGAAGTTCAGGGCCGAAGCGACGCGCGGGTGCTGGATCTGGGTTGCGGGGCAGGTCACGTTAGCTTTAATGTCGCAGCCGCTGTTGGCGAAGTGGTGGCCTATGACCTGTCGCAGCAGATGCTTGACGTGGTGCGTGACACCGCTGTTGCCCGCGGGCTGGACAATGTCCGTACCCAGCGCGGTGCCGCCGAGCGTTTGCCGTTCGAGGATGGCGAGTTCGATTTCGTTTTCAGCCGTTATTCGGCGCATCACTGGAGCGACCTGGGTCTGGCCCTGCGCGAAGTGCGCCGGGTGCTCAAGCCAGGCGGGGTGGCGGCCTTTATCGACGTGATGTCGCCGGGCAGTCCGTTGCTGGATACCTACCTGCAAACGGTAGAAGTGCTTCGCGACACCAGCCATGTGCGCGACTATTCGGCTGCCGAGTGGCTGCGTCAGGTCAGCGAGGCAGGCTTGTTTACCCGCAGCCATACGCGCCAGCGGTTGCACCTGGAATATACGTCGTGGGTCGAGCGCATGCGCACCCCCGAAGCCCTGCGTGTAGCGATCCGTGAGCTGCAACAGGCCATGGGCAGCGAAGTGCGCGAGTATTTTGAAATCGCTCAGGATGGCTCGTTCAGCACCGATGTTCTGGTGCTCTGGGCCGAGCGATAAGTTTTTGACTGTGCGCAGCAAGCACACAACCGAGGATGTTATGAGCAAGCAGATTCTGATTCTCCCAGGCGACGGTATCGGTCCGGAAATCATGGCCGAGGCGGTCAAGGTACTGGAACTGGCCAACCAGAAGTACAGCCTGGACTTCGAGTTGAGCCACGATGTAATCGGTGGCGCGGCCATCGACAAGCATGGTGTACCGCTGGCCGATGAAACCCTGGAGCGCGCCCGCGCCGCCGACGCCGTACTGCTGGGCGCGGTCGGTGGCCCGAAGTGGGACACCATCGAGCGTGACATCCGTCCTGAGCGCGGCCTGCTGAAAATCCGTGCGCAACTGGGGCTGTTCGGCAACCTGCGTCCGGCCATTCTGTACCCGCAACTGGCTGAGGCCTCGAGCCTGAAGCCGGAAATCGTGGCCGGTCTGGACATCCTGATCGTTCGCGAACTCACCGGTGGCATCTACTTCGGTGCGCCGCGCGGTACTCGTGTGCTGGAAAACGGCGAGCGCCAGTCTTACGACACCCTGCCGTACAGCGAAAGCGAAATCCGCCGCATTGCCCGTGTCGGTTTCGACATGGCGCGTGTGCGTGGCAAGAAGCTGTGCTCGGTCGACAAGGCCAACGTCCTGGCATCCAGCCAGCTGTGGCGTGAAGTGGTCGAGCAAGTAGCCAAGGACTACCCGGACGTCGAGCTGAGCCATATGTATGTCGACAACGCCGCCATGCAACTGGTCCGTACGCCCAAGCAGTTCGACGTGATCGTCACCGACAACATGTTCGGCGACATTCTCTCTGACCAGGCGTCGATGCTCACCGGCTCGATCGGCATGCTGCCGTCGGCGTCGCTGGACACCCACAACAAGGGCATGTACGAGCCTTGCCACGGTTCGGCACCGGACATCGCGGGCCAGGGCATTGCCAACCCGCTGGCAACCATCCTCTCGGTGTCGATGATGCTGCGTTACACCTTCAACCAGGGCAGTGCGGCCGATGCGATCGAGAAAGCCGTCAGCGTGGTTCTGGATCAAGGCCTGCGTACCGGCGACATCTGGTCTGAAGGCAAGCAGAAGGTCGGCACCCGCGAAATGGGCGATGCGGTAGTCGAAGCCCTGCGAAATCTGTAATCTCTCTGGCCCGCCGCCATTCCACCACAGGCGCGGCGGCGGTCCCACTTTTAGGTAAGGTGTAGCGATGAAACGTGTAGGTCTGATCGGTTGGCGTGGCATGGTCGGTTCCGTGCTCATGCAGCGGATGCGTGAAGAACAGGACTTCGACCTCATTGAGCCGGTGTTTTTCACCACCTCCAATGTCGGTGGCACAGCGCCGTCGGTTGGCAAGGACGTGGCGCCTCTGAAAGATGCGTACAGCATCGAAGAACTGAAAACCCTCGACGTGATTCTGACCTGCCAGGGCGGCGACTACACCAACGAGGTGTTCCCCAAGCTGCGCGAAGCGGGCTGGCAGGGTTACTGGATCGATGCCGCTTCCAGCCTGCGCATGCAGGACGATGCGGTCATCGTTCTGGACCCGGTCAACCGCAAGGTCATCGACCAGCAGTTGGATGCGGGCACCAAGAACTACATCGGCGGCAACTGCACCGTCAGCCTGATGCTGATGGGCCTGGGTGGCCTGTTTGAAGCAGGTCTGGTCGAGTGGATGACTGCCATGACTTACCAGGCAGCCTCGGGTGCCGGCGCGCAGAACATGCGCGAGCTGATTCGTCAGATGGGCGCGGTCAATGCCTCGGTCGCCGATGACCTGGCCAACCCGGCCAGCGCCATCCTCGATATCGACCGCAAGGTGGCCGACGCCATGCGTGGCGATGCGTTCCCGACCGAGAACTTCGGCGCGCCGCTGGCCGGCAGCCTGATTCCGTGGATCGACAAAGAGCTGCCAAACGGCCAGAGCCGCGAAGAGTGGAAGGCCCAGGCCGAGACCAACAAGATCCTGGGTCGCTTCAAGAGCCCGATTCCGGTCGACGGCATCTGCGTGCGCATCGGCGCCATGCGTTGCCACAGCCAGGCATTGACCATCAAGCTGAACAAGGATGTGCCGATTGCGGACATCGAAGGCTTGATCAGTCAGCACAACCCTTGGGTCAAGCTGGTGCCGAACCACCGCGAAGCCAGCATCAAGGAACTGAGCCCGACGGCCGTTACCGGCACCATGAGCGTGCCGGTGGGTCGCCTGCGCAAGCTGAACATGGGCTCGCAGTACCTGGGCGCGTTCACTGTCGGTGACCAGTTGCTGTGGGGCGCGGCCGAACCGCTGCGCCGCATGCTGCGGATCCTGCTGGAACGCTGAGTTGCATTGCTGAACCAGAAAAGCCGCCTGCGAAGGCGGCTTTTTTGTGCGCGCCTGCCAGGCCAAAGCAAGCTTTTTCAGGCGAGCTCTTCCGGGTTTGGTGATGTCCTATCGCTTTGAGTGCCGCAAATGCACCTGGACATCGAGTAGTGCTCCTGCCTTCTCTCTATCAACCTGGATGAATTTTATGATCGCGCATTGGCGTTGGGCCGCAGGTCAGATGACAAAGCGGCTGTGGTTTCGAGCCAGCCTGTTTTCAGCTGTTGGTGTGTTAACGGCTCTATTGGCCGTTCTTTTCAAGGATTTCGTTCCGGCCTCGTTGCCAGCGCAAATCGGTGCTGATTCCGTCGACAAGATTCTCGGGATTATTGCTTCCAGCATGCTTGCCGTCACAACATTCTCTCTAAGCACAATGGTCAGCGCCTACAGCGCTGCCAGCAGCGGGGTGACTCCCCGGGCTACCACACTGGTTATGGAGGACAGCACCACTCAAAATGCGTTGGCTACGTTCATAGGCTCATTTCTTTTCAGCCTGGTAGGCATCATAACGCTCAGTACCGGTGCTTATGGTGCTCAAGGTCGAGTCGTGCTTTTTGCTGTCACGATCCTGATGATCATCCTGATCGTCTATACGCTGTTGCGCTGGATCGACCATCTTTCCAGATTGGGTCGGGTTGGCGAGACCATTGACAGGGTTGAGGTGGCAGCGCTGAGTGCTTTGAAGCGACGAGCGCAGTGGCCAACCCTGGGAGGTGCAAGCTATCCACCTGGATTGACGTTACCCGGCTTTGCAAAAACGATAGGCAGTGTGGATACAGGCTATGTGCAACACATAGATGTCGGGTTGCTCGGAGCCATTGCCCAGGAGCACCAGATTGAAATTTATATAGAAGTCTTGCCAGGCAGTTTCCTGCATCTGGGCGCTCCTGTGGTGCGGATTCTCGAACCGCAAAGAACAGATCAACTCAATCTGGCCGACGTCAGTAAAGCCATCCTTGCGGCGATAACCATAGGCCTGCGTCGCACCTTCGATCAGGATCCTCGATTCGGGCTTGTCGTGCTTGCCGAAATCGCTTCAAGAGCCCTGTCACCTGCCACTAATGACTCGGGAACGGCAATTGACGTGATCGGCCGAGGCGTCAGGTGTCTGACCGTCTGGGTGATGCAGCAGAAAGAGCCTGAAGGTATCAGTGAGCAATGCAAGCGAGTCTACTTGCGGGATATTCAGGCTGATGATCTCTTCGACGACTTTTTTACCCTGATTGCGAGGGACGGGGCTGCGCTTCTTGAGATAGATATTCGCATGATGAAAGCGCTTATTGCCCTGGCAGAGATCAGCCCTGAAAGATTGGGTCCGTGTGCCCGTTTACATGCGAATCAATTGCTTCAGCGAGCACAAACGGCTCTCACGTTGAATGAGGAAAAAGCACGGCTTGCCAGCGTTGCTGGCAAGCTGACGGGTCAGTCACTGGCTGGTTACGGGGGGTAATGCAACGTTCAGATTGCTCAGTCGCTTGCCCATTGCAATGCCGGGTTGCTCTATAAATCGCCATGTCAGCATCGATACTGCCAGTACCAGCGTCAACTGGATCAACAGAAAGGCGTTATCGCCCATCGCGCTGCCCGAGCTGAAATAACGGTGCAGGCCGTCCGTGCCGCCATGCTGCACGGTCAGCGTGTGACCCGTGATTTTCTCGACCAGACTGGCGCTGATCGACAGCAGCATGAGTACCAGTGCGTGGGTCAGGTACACCGAATACGACAGGGTGCCGAGCCAGATAAACCCTGCACTGCGCAGTGCCCTGGAAACCACGCCGGCTTCGAAGGCGAACACGCCGACCACCAGACAAAACAACAGCGCCAGCGCCAGATTCTGTCCGTCGCCGGCATAGGTAATTGCCAATCCTGTCGCGATCAGTGCAATCAGTTCCAGAATACTTGCCTGCCAAGGGCTCAAGCACACGCCTTGCACCTTCAAATACAGCTGATAGGTCACGCAGCCCGCGAAAAAACAGCCGATGCCGCGTAGCGCTAGCTCGGTCGGCAGCCCGGCCTCACGGTACAGGGCCACAAAGGCGCCCAGCGCCAACAGGGCGAAGGCGTATCTGGCCCGGCCGGGCAGGGCCAGGCTGAGTAAGCCGAACAGCAGGTACAGATAGAACTCGACGCTGATGCTCCAGGCCGGGTAGTTGAACGACATCGGATCGAAGCCCGGCCACCACGACTGGATCAACAGCAGATTGGGCAGGATCTCTGCCGGTGCCCGCGGGCCGCTAAAGCTGCCGCTGCCAAAGGGCACGCCCACTTGCTCGGCCACGACCTTGACGCACTCCAGGCCCACGGCCGCCAGCAGCATCGCCAGGTGCAATGGATAAATCCGCCAGGTGCGCGACACCACGAATTGACGCAGTTGCTGGCGTGAATGCAGTCGGCCGGCATAGGCATGGCTGATCACAAAGCCGCTGAGCACGAAAAAGAACGCCACCAGGTAGTGGGCGTTCCTGAAAAACAGCCATTCGCTGAAGCCTTGCAGGATGTGTGAGTGATAGACCACCACAGCCAACGCACACAGCCCGCGAAAGCTGTCGAGCACCAGAAAACGTTTCATGGCACATGTCCTTGAACTTGAGGGAAATGAGCGGCCGAAAACGTACTGCCAGCCAGGGCGAGAAAGGAGGGGGGGGGGAGATTTGAGTCGCGTTACCACCCTCGGATGATCCGACGGGCAGGCAATGCTGAATGGTCAGGAGTATGGCGCAGATCGGGATCTGCCCGCAATTGTCTGGCGGGCAGATCCGATATCAAGGCCGCTTTAGCGGGGTAATCAGGCCTTGAGCGTGGCCATGTCGATGACGAAGCGGTATTTCACATCACCGGCCAGCATGCGCTCGTAGGCCTGGTTGATATTGCGGATATCGAGCATTTCGATGTCGCAGCTGATGTTGTGCTCGGCGCAGAAATCCAGCACTTCCTGGGTTTCTGCCACGCCACCGATCAGCGATCCGGCCAGTACCCGACGCTGAAGCACCAGGTTGCCTGCATGCACTGGTGGGTCGATCGGTTCGATCAGGCCGACCAGAATGTGCACGCCATCGAAGGTCAGGGTTTCGAGGTAGGGATTGAGGTCGTGCTGCACCGGAATGGTGTCGAGCAGGAAATCAAAGCGCCCGGCGGCGGCTTTCATCTGTTCGGCGTCGGTGGAGACGATCACATGATCGGCACCCTGACGACGCGCTTCGGCGGCCTTGGCGGCGGAGCGGGTGAACAGCGTGACCTCGGCGCCCATGGCCTTGGCCAGCTTGATGCCCATATGGCCCAGGCCGCCCATGCCCAGCACGCCGACCTTGTCGCCGGCTTTCACGCCGTGGTGCTTGAGCGGCGAATAGGTGGTGATGCCCGCACACAGAATCGGCGCAGCGGCGGCCGGGTCGAGGCTTTCCGGGATGCGCACGACAAAGTGCTCGCTGACCACGATGCTGCTGGAGTAGCCGCCCATGGTGTTGCTGCCGTCGACGCGGTCAGGCGTCGCGTAAGTCATGGTCGGACCTTCCTGGCAATACTGCTCCAGATCGGCCTGGCACGCCTTGCAGGTACGGCACGAGTCGACCATGCAGCCGACACCGACCAGGTCGCCGACCTTGTAACGGCTGGCATTGGTGCCGGTGGCGGTGACCTTGCCGACGATCTCGTGGCCGGGCATCAGCGGGTAGACCGCGATGCCCCACTCGTTGCGTGCCTGGTGGATGTCGGAGTGGCAAACGCCGCAGTAGAGGATCTCGATGGCGACATCGTCGGCGCGCAGGCTGCGGCGCTCGAAGGTCATGGGGGCCAGTGGTGCGGTAGGGGATTGGGCGGCATAACCGATGGCGGTGTACATGAGAGGCCTCGCAAAAATGACAGCGTGTTGAGGCGAACCATTGTCGTCATCAAGGGCGGTCGCGACTATGACCATTTCTCCGTGATTCATGCCTGATTCTCCGGCGACTGACCTGCGGCGGCACTCAAGAAGCGCTGATCTGCGATGATAGGCCTGTCTGATCCTCTACTCGTGTGCCTTTATGCAACTGACCCGTCACCTTGAAGCCAATGCCATCCTCGTGTCCCTGATTCAGTCGCTGGCGGTGACGCCGGGCTGGGTATCGACCCGTCTGCCTGAGGTGAGGCTGATCAGTGCCTTCAGCCATATGGGCAGCAGCCCGCAAATCTACGAGCCGAGCCTGATGATCGTCGCGCAAGGCAGCAAGGTGGCGTTTCTGGGGCCCAGAACCTTTGAGTACGGCGCCGGGCATTACCTGATTCAGGCCTTGTCGGTGCCGTTCAAGTGCGAGACGTTTGCCACGCCCGAGATGCCGCTGTACGGCGTTTCAGTAGCGATGGATCGCACCTTGCTCGGTGAGCTGGTGCAGGCCATGGGTCCGGTGGACGGGCATGAAAGCCACCAGCAGACCCCGGAATCGATGACTTCGGTGCAGTTCGATGCCGGCATGCGCGAAAGTGTCGAGCGGCTGTTGCGCTGTCTGCATGATCCACTGGAGTGTCAGGTGATGGGCCAGGCGCGGCTGCGTGATGTGCTGTACAGCGCGCTGCGCGGACCGCAGGCGGGAGTGTTGCGGGCGCTGGTCGAGCAGCAGGGACAATTTGCGCGGGTGGCGGCGTCGGTCACTTACTTGCACGAGCATTACGCCGAGCCGCTGAACGTCGAAACCCTGGCCCGCTGCGCGAACATGAGCGTGTCGACCTTTCATGAGCACTTCAAGCGCAGCACCTTGCTGTCGCCGGTGCAGTACCTCAAGCGCCTGAGGCTGCTCAAGGCCCAGCAGTTGCTGGTCACCGACGGCCTGGGCGTGGCGCAGGTGGCGCTGAAAGTCGGGTACCAAAGTGCGTCGCAATTCGGACGAGAGTACAAACGCTATTTCGAGCGTAGCCCGGGGCAAGAGCTCGCTTCGCTATAGCTACAAGCTACAAGCTACAAGCTACAAGCTACAAGCTACAAGCTACAAGCTACAAGCGTGCATGACGCCGAATAGCTTGTGGCTTGCCGCTTGTAGCTTGTGGCTGGTTTTACATGTTGGGGTAATTCGGGCCGCCTGCGCCTTCCGGGGTGACCCAGGTGATGTTCTGCGACGGGTCCTTGATGTCGCACGTCTTGCAGTGCACGCAGTTTTGCGCGTTGATCTGGAAGCGCTTTTCGCCGTCTTCCTGAGTCACCACTTCGTACACGCCTGCCGGGCAATAGCGCTGCGCCGGCTCATCGTACAGCGGCAGGTTCCTGGCGATCGGAATGCTTGGGTCGATCAGCTTCAAGTGGCACGGTTGTTCCTCTTCATGGTTGGTGCTGGAGAGGAAGACCGAACTGAGCTTGTCGAAGCTCAGCTTGCCGTCGGGCTTGGGGTAAGCGATCTTTTTCGATTCGCTGGCCAGCTTCAGGCAGGCGTAGTCCGGCTTGGTGTCGTGCAGGGTAAACGGCAGCTTGTTACCGAAGATATTCTGCTCGAGGAACGCAAAGCCTGCGCCGGCGATGGGGCCGAACTTGTGCATGGCCGGGCCGAAATTGCGCGACGCAAACAATTCTTCGTGCAGCCAGCTGGCCTTGAAGCCCTCGACGTAGGTGTTCAGCGTATCGCCGCCTTCGGTGCCGGCAATCAACGCGTCGGCCACCGCCTCAGCGGCCAGCATGCCGGACTTCATGGCAGTGTGGCTGCCCTTGATCTTGGCGAAGTTCAGGGTGCCCAGATCGCAACCGATCAATGCGCCGCCGGGGAAGACCATTTTTGGCAGCGAGTTGTAGCCGCCCTTGACGATGGCGCGGGCGCCGTAGCTGATGCGCTTGCCGCCTTCCAGGTACTGTTTGGCCACGGGGTGATGCTTGTAGCGCTGGAATTCATCGAACGGCGACAGGTAAGGGTTGCTGTACGACAGGTCGATGATCAGGCCGACCACCACCTGATTGTTTTCCAGATGATAAAGGAACGAACCGCCCATATTGGCGCTGTCCAGTGGCCAGCCGGCGGTGTGCACCACCAGGCCCGGCTCATGTTTGGCCGGGTCGATTTCCCACAGCTCCTTGATGCCGATGCCGTAATGCTGCACATCGGACTCTTTGTCGAGTTCGAAACGCTTGATCAGTTGCTTGCCGATATGGCCACGGCAGCCTTCGGCAAACAGCGTGTATTTGCCGCGCAGCTCCATGCCGGGGGTGTACAGGCCATCTTTGGGCTGGCCTTCGCGGTCCACGCCAAGATCGCCGGTGACGATGCCGCGTACCACGCCGCTTTCGTCGATCAGCGCCTCTTGGGCGGCGAAGCCCGGATAGATCTCTACCCCCAGGTTTTCAGCCTGCTGGGCCAGCCAGCGGCACAGATTGCCCAGCGAGATAATATAGTTGCCTTCGTTGTGCATGGCCTTGGGCACAAAGAAGTCCGGGACCTTGATCGAGCTTTGCTCGCTACGCAACACGTAGATGTCGTCACGCTTGACCGGAGTATTGAGCGGCGCGCCGAGGGCTTTCCAGTCGGGGAACAGCTCATCGAGTGCGCGCGGTTCGAATACGGCACCTGACAGAATGTGTGCGCCCACTTCGGAGCCTTTTTCCACGACGCAGACGCTGATTTCCTGACCCGCATCGGCAGCCTTCTGTTTCAGGCGGCACGCGGCAGAAAGCCCGGAGGGGCCGGCTCCGACGATCACAACGTCGAATTCCATGTATTCGCGTTCCAAAGGCTATCTCCTACAAGGGCTCACGGTATTTTCTATAAGCGCTGTCGATAAACAATGCGCCTGGCATTGAATTCGCCGCTTCTTTTAAAGGAAGGCATTATATCTACACCACTGTGCAGGTCCAATACAAACGTTTGTTTGAATTGGCCGCAGGCCTTATAAATCCTAGAGGCGGGACCCGTGACTGGCGGATATGTCGTATTGACCGTCCGGGAGGTTGCGGTCAAGATACGGGCGGTTTCGTACTTGCCCAAGGCCCGGTTGCGATTGGGTCAGACCTGTAAAAGGCATGAGGCAGGTACAGTGCAGGCCATTGAATCGATGCATATCGTGGGGCGCATTTTACACACCCCGAGGGCCATTGGCCGGCTTTAAATCGGTTTCAGGCTGGGGTTACACGCTATGCGCCGCGCCTGCGCTCCCCAGGATTGCTTGTTGAGGACGCATTTCAATCGCCTGGTCATGTCCGGGCGACTTCTATTCACCGGAGAGTAACGAGGAATCCATGAAGGTTCTTGTAGCTGTCAAAAGAGTGGTCGACTACAACGTCAAGGTTCGCGTCAAGGCGGACAACTCCGGCGTCGACCTGGCCAACGTCAAGATGTCCATGAACCCTTTCTGCGAAATCGCCGTGGAAGAGGCCGTGCGTCTTAAAGAGAAAGGCGTGGCCAGCGAAATCGTCGTGGTCAGCGTGGGCCCGTCCACCGCTCAGGAACAACTGCGCACCGCGCTGGCGCTGGGCGCTGACCGTGGCGTGCTGGTCGAATCCGCCGAAGAGCTCACCTCTCTGGCCATCGCCAAGCTGCTCAAGGCTGTCGTCGACAAGGAGCAGCCACAACTGGTGATCCTCGGCAAACAGGCCATCGACAGCGATAACAACCAGACCGGCCAGATGCTCGCCGCGTTGAGCGGTTACGCACAAGGCACCTTCGCCTCCAGGGTCGAGATCAGTGGTGACAAGGTTGCCGTGACCCGCGAGATCGACGGCGGTCTGCAGACCGTTTCGCTAAACCTGCCGGCCATCGTCACCACCGACCTGCGCCTGAACGAGCCACGCTACGCCTCCTTGCCCAACATCATGAAGGCCAAGAAGAAGCCGCTCGAAACCCTGACCCCCGAGGCGCTGGGCGTTTCTACCGCGTCGACCAACAAGACCGTCAAGGTTGAAGCTCCGGCTGCACGCAGCGCGGGCATCAAGGTCAAATCGGTGGCCGAACTGGTCGAGAAACTGAAGAACGAAGCGAAGGTAATCTAATGACTATCCTGGTTATCGCTGAACACGACAAAGGCCTGCTGGTGCCTGCCACCCTCAATACCGTGGCCGCAGCCCAGAAAATCGGTGGCGACATCCACGTGCTGGTTGCTGGTGCAGATGTTGCTGGCGTGGCCGAAGCTGCTGCCAAAATTGCTGGCGTTGCCAAGATACTGGTTGCCGACAACGCCGCTTACGCACACCTGCTGCCGGAAAACGTCGCACCGCTGATCGTCGAACTGGCTGCCAGCTACAGCCACGTACTGGCCGCTGCCACCTCCAACGGCAAGAACATCTTGCCGCGTGTGGCGGCACAACTGGATGTCGACCAGATCTCCGAAATCGTTTCGGTTGTATCGCCCGACACCTTCCAGCGCCCGATCTATGCCGGTAACGCGATTGCCACCGTGCAATCGACGGCAGCGGTCAAGGTCATCACCGTACGTACCACCGGTTTTGACCCGGTGGCCGCCGAAGGTGGCTCGGCAGCGGTCGAAGCCTTGGCTGCTGTACATGACGCCGGTAAATCGAGCTTTGTCAGTGAAGAGCTGGCGACCTCCGATCGCCCGGAACTCACTGCCGCCAAGGTGGTGGTGTCCGGTGGTCGCGGCATGCAGAACGGCGAGAACTTCAAGCATCTGTACGCCCTGGCCGACAAGCTCGGTGCTGCGGTGGGTGCATCTCGCGCCGCCGTTGATGCAGGCTTTGTACCCAACGATATGCAGGTCGGTCAGACTGGCAAAATCGTTGCGCCACAGCTGTACATTGCAGTGGGTATTTCCGGTGCCATCCAGCATCTGGCTGGCATGAAAGACTCCAAAGTGATCGTGGCGATCAACAAGGACGAAGAAGCGCCAATCTTCCAGGTGGCTGATTACGGCCTGGTGGCGGACTTGTTCGAAGCAGTCCCTGAGCTGGAAAAACTGGTTTAACCCAGGTTTTTGCTCGCTAGAAAACCCGTCTGGTTCGGTTCATGCGCAAGCATGGTCGAGCCGGCGGGTTTTTTGTTTTTGCCACTGAAAGGTCTTTGCCATGCGAGTTTCATCACCGTTCTGGTTCGCGCTGCTGGGCTCATTGATGTTGCCGGGCGCTGGATGGGCAGCCGGCAAGTGCGAGCGGTTGATTGTGACAGGCAGTCCCGATGCGCCGCCGTATTTGTGGCGTGACCCGCAAGACCCCAGACATTTGATGGGGGCCAACGCCGATTTGCTTGGCCAGGCGCTGAAGACGTTGGGTGTCAGCGTGGAGTTCCTGTACGCCGGCAAGCGCAGTCAGGCGCAGGAAGAGGTACGCAGCGGGCGTATGGACTTGCTCGCCGACGCGCCGCTGAATGCCGCCTGGCTCGATGCTTTTGACTACATTCATCCCGCCGCGACGCATAACGATATCGTGATCTGGGTACGTTCGACGCCAGAGGTGGTCATTCAGACACTGGAAGATTTGCACGGTCGCACGGGGGCTGTTTCGCAGCGCACCCGACTGACGTCGATGTTCGAGAGCGAGGCGGCGCAACATCTGCAATTACAGCGCGTGCCCGGCCTGACTCAGGCGCTGCAAAAGCTGGTGCTGGGGGAAGTGGATTATGTGCTGGCCGGTCGTTATGCCGGGATGGTCATGGCGCAGACACTGGGACTGGCAGATACGTTGCAGGCGCTGCCTGTGGTGGTCGACAGGCCGGGGTTTCACCTCGCCTTGTCGTTCAATTCGGCGTGCAATGATCCATGGCTTCGCGGACAGTTGGCGAAAAAGATGACAGAATCGGCCGCTTCCGGCCTTGCCGATGAAGCCATCAGGCGCAATCTGGATCTGTGGAAAAACCAGTTGCAGCAGCCTGTCTCAAAACAGTAGGAATGTTTTTGTGAGTATTCGTTTTCTGTTCGCCTGCATGGCGACTGTCACGCTGGCCGGTTGTGCCAATGACCCGGCCCCGTCCGAACAAATGAAGCTGACCGAGCAGGCCTTGCATCAGGCCAGGGCGGTGGGTGCCGACCCCGAAGCGCAACCGTCCATGCAGCAAGCCACTGATAAGTTCGCTCAGGCGCGTGCCGATATGCTGGCGCAATCGTATAAGCAGGCGCGCATGCAGGCCGAACAGGCCGAACTCGATGCACGACTGGCCGAGGCCCGTGTGTTGACCCTCAAGAGCGAAGAGCAGCGTGTACAGCTTGAGACTCGCCTGGAACGTCTGCGCAAGCAGTTGAAGGAGGCGCAATGAATCGTCTTGCTCCGGTTTTCGGTGCCTGTCTGCTATTGGGTTTGAGTGGTTGCGCCAGCCAGCATGGCAGCGATCAGGATCTGCAAAAAGCCAGCGCCGACTTTCAAAAGGTCAAAGAAGACACTGACGTGCTGCGCAGTGCGCCCAAGGATGTGATTCGTGCCGGTGAGTCGCTGGCGCGGGCCGAGCGTTTGTCCAGTTATGTGGGCAGTGGTGAGGATGTACGTCACTACGCCTACCTGAGCAGCCGCTACAGTGAGATCGCTCGCGAGCACAGCAACCTGGTGCTCGCGCAGGAAGGGCTGGCGAAAATGGAGCTGGATCGCCAACGCCTGCAACTGGCGCTGCGTGAGGCCAAACTGGCCGGTGCGCAGCGCCAGGGTAAATGGCTTGAGGACCAGATTCTCAGTCTGGCGACGACTCAGAGCGATCGTGGTCTGGTCATGACCCTGGGTGACATGCTGTTCGATGAGGGCGATACCGAGCTCAAAAACTCGGCCAATCGCACGGTGCTCAAGGTTGTGCAGTTCATGCAGCTCAATCCGCGGCGTGTCATCCGCATCGAAGGCTATACCGATAACACCGGTGACCGGCAGGGTAACCTGAAGCTGTCCAGAGAGCGTGCCCAGTCGGTGGCCGATATGCTGGTCGATCTGGGTGTGAACGAAAAACGCGTTCAGGTCGAAGGCTATGGCGAGCAATTTCCAGTGGATGTGAACGCTACCGAGCGTGGTCGGGCACAAAACCGACGTGTGGAAATCGTTTTTTCCGACGATAAAGGGGTGCTCAGCGAGCCTCGTTAAAGCGTTTGTATAAAAAAGCCCGGCCTCGTTTACGACGCCGGGCTTTTTTTGGCTTTAATGCTGGCTCTTTTGGCGTATACACCTGCCAATAATTTCTGTCAGCGTGCACAATGTCCCGCATCTGGAAGAACTGTCCCAGTACACTTTTGCACTGTTATGGTTGTTTTTCCCAAAAAATAAAAAATTGTCGGTCGTTGTGAGGCTGATTCATGACCAATTTGTTGCTTTACCAACGTATCGCCAAGCAGCTTGCCGAAGATATTCGCCGTGGCGTCTACCAGCCGGGAGAGCGTGTGCCTTCGGTACGCAAGATGAGCTCGCAGCTCAATGTCAGCCACGCGACGGTGCTACAGGCCTACGCCAACCTTGAAGATCAGGGGCTGATCCGCGCGCGTCCGCAGTCTGGCTACTACGTGCACCAGACGCCTGCACTGACTGCATCGACTCCCGATATCGCCCGGGTCGAAAGGCCCAGCCTAGTTACGCGCAGCAGTATTATTCAGCAGGTCCTGGTGGAGTCGCGCCGTGAAGGGGTGTTTGCCCTTGGTGCGGCGGTGCCGCATGTGGACTATCTGCCCGTGCGCGCCTTGCACCAGCAACTGGCCAAGGTCACGCGCTTTCATAGCCCGCGCGCATTCAGCTACATGTTCAGCCCGGGTTTCGAGCCATTGCGCCGTCAGGTGGCGATTCGCATGCGCGATGCCGGTGTGGTGGTCGACCCGTCCGAAGTCATCATCACCCACGGTTGCGTCGATGCATTGCAAATGGCCCTTCGGGTCGTGACCCGGCCGGGCGACCTGATCGCTGCCGAGTCGCCGGCCTATTACGGCCTGCTGCAGCTGGCCGATTTGCTTGGGCTGAAAGTCATCGAGATTCCTAGCGATCCGGTGACCGGTATCAGCCTGGAAGCCTTGCAGCTGGCGGCCAATCAATGGTCGATCAAGGCGCTGGTACTGACCGCGCGAACCAGTAACCCGTTGGGTGCGACCATGCCTGAGGAGCGGCAGAAGAACCTGCTGCGCCTGGTGTCGGATTTCGATATCCAGGTCATCGAAGACGATATCTATGGCGAACTGATGTTCGAAATCGGTCGTACCAAGGCGCTCAAGGCATACGATCGCCAGGACCGGGTGATTTACTGCTCCAGCTTCTCCAAGACCCTGTCGCCGGGTGTGCGCATTGGCTGGATGATTCCGGGCGGCAAATTTCACGGTGAGATCCAGCGTTTGCAGACATTCAGTACGCATTCGGCATGCAGCGTGACGCAAATGGGGGTGGCGGCTTATCTGGAAAACGGCGGTTATGACCGGCATCTGCGTTACATTCGCGTGGAGTACCGCAAAAACCTCAGTGCCTATCAGCTGGCGGTTCAGCAATACTTCCCGGAGGGCACGCAAATGAGCCGTCCGGTCGGCGGGTTCATTTTATGGGTCAGTCTGCCAGGGCGGGTCAACACCCAGGAATTGCACGTCAGGGCGCTGGAGCAGGGCATCAGTATCGCACCGGGGCTGATCTTCAGTAATACAGAACAGTTCAATCATTGCATACGCATCAACTGTGGCATGCCCTGGAACCGCGAGGCAGAGCGTGCGCTGATGACATTGGGGATGCTGGCCCGACAATTGTGCCAGGACACGGCAATTGGTTACTGATGGGTACAGATTTTTGTCCCGGTGATCGGGCTGGCGCTTGTCATCAACGCTGCAAAAGGACAGCATGTGGCTTTCTGCCTATTCAATTGTCTGCCTATGAATGCTTTTCGTTGTCTCGGATTGCTTGTTTTTGTGTTGTTGGGCGCTTGTGACAAACACCAGGAACCGGTGGTGCCCAAGCCGAAAACCCAAGCCGCCCAGAGTGCTGCACCTGCCCAGGCGCCTGCTGCGCAGCTGACGCCGGCCATAACGGCGACGCCTATGCCAGTCGCGCCTGTGCTGCCCTCGACCGTGCCTTCCACACTCGACAAGCCGGTGGCTGATGTCGTCACGGGTTCGGTAGCCAGCAAGCCGGCGGCGCCTGTGCATGAACTCACCCCCAACGTGCCTGTGGTGCCGGTGGTGATTGGCAAAGGCGATTCGGGCGTAGCGCCCAAGCCTGCCGAGGTTCGTTCGGACAAGGGCAGCAAGGTTGCCAGGGCCTCGGTGGTCGAGGAGAAAAAAACGTCTGCAAACAAGCCGGCTGCCAAGGCGGTGAGCAAGCGCGAAGAGCAGGTGCAAAAGCGTCAGGCCGCCAAGACCGCTGCAGTGGCCAAAGAAACAGGCCTGGGCAAGACCCGGCTCGACCTGAGTCTGCCACCGGAGCTGGTTCAGGAGCTGGAGCCGCCGCCCAAGGTGATCACGGCACGGCGCAAGCCTCTGTTGCCGCCGATGTTTGGTGACAAGGCCTCATCCAGTGATCCTGAGGGCTTCGAGCTGAATGGCCGGTTGCTGAGCAACGAGATGCAGCTGCAGATGCGCAACGAAAGCCGCCGTGAAGTCGAAGGCGCTGCGCTGGACTTCAAATTCAAGCAATAACGCCCGGTTTGCCGCCAGCTATGGCATTTTCAAGCGCATGTTGGGGCGAGCAATACCGCTATCCTTTCTTCTGACTTTCAAGGTAAATCGCGTCATGGACTGCCGTTTCGGTTGTGGTGCCTGCTGCATCGCGCCCTCCATCACTTCTCCCATTCCTGGCATGCCCGAGGGTAAGCCGGCGGGTGTTCATTGTTTGCATCTGACGGTCGAGTTTCTCTGCGGTCTGTTTGGCAAGCCTGAGCGTCCTGAAGTGTGCGGTCAGTTCAAGGCGGCCGAGGATGTCTGCGGTGTTGACCGGGCGGATGCGATTCGCCTGATCGGCTGGTGGGAACAGGTCACGGCAGTGGCGTGACCGCGTGCGGTCGGCGGCGTGACGGTAAGCTCTTTATGAGGAATGACCCATGGCGTTGCTGTATCGGTTGGCTGTTGCATGTGGTGTAACTGTACTGCTCAGTAGTGGGGCGCATGCCGAAGATTGGCAACTGGCCAAGGATGAAGGCGGTATCAAGGTCTGGCTAAGCGAAGTGCCAGGCTCCAAATACAAGGCCTACCGTGGCGTCACCACACTGGATGTCGGTATCGACAGGCTTCGTGCCCTGCAAGAGGATGTGGCGGGTGCGTGTGCCTGGATTCACGAGTGTGAGTCGCAAAAGCTGCTCAAGCATGAAGGTGACAAGGCTTGGACCTATACCCGGTTCAAGACTCCGTGGCCGGTAACGCCAAGGGATTCGGTGTTGCTGGTCACGACCCGTCAGGAGGCTGATGGCTCGCTCAAGCGTACCTTGCAGGGCGTGCCTGACTATGTGCCAAGAGAGAAGGGTTATGAGCGCGTGGCCCAGGTCGAGGGCTTCTGGCAGTTGACTCCCAAAGGTGCAGGTCGCACCGAAGTGACCTATCAGGTGCACACTGATCCCGGCGGTAGCGTGCCGTCATGGCTGTCCAACAAGTTCGTGGTCGATGCGCCTTTCAATACGCTCAAGGCGCTGAAGGAGAGGGCGGCGAAGCCCTGATTTTTCAGCCGGAAAAACAAAGGGCTGCCCATTGGCAGCCCTTTGCTTGTGCGCTGTCGCTTGCTTACTTGCGGTCCGCCAGCGGCTTGAGGTCGCGCTGCACTTCGCCGGTGTACAGCTGGCGCGGGCGGCCAATCTTGTACGGGCTGGAGAGCATTTCTTTCCAGTGCGAGATCCAGCCGACAGTCCGCGCCAGGGCGAAGATCACGGTGAACATGCTGGTTGGAATGCCGATCGCCTTGAGGATGATCCCCGAGTAGAAGTCGACGTTCGGGTACAGCGAGCGCTCGATGAAGTAAGGATCGGTCAGGGCGATCTCTTCCAGGCGCATGGCCAGTTCAAGCTGCGGATCGTTGTGGATGCCCAGCTCGGCCAGCACTTCGTCGCAGGTCTGCTTCATCACGGTGGCGCGCGGGTCGCGGTTCTTGTAGACGCGGTGACCGAAGCCCATGAGCTTGAACGGATCGTTCTTGTCCTTGGCCTTGGCAATGTAGGTATCGATGTTCGATACATCGCCAATTTCGTCGAGCATGGTCAGCACGGCTTCGTTGGCGCCGCCGTGAGCCGGGCCCCAGAGTGCTGCGATACCGGCTGCGATGCAGGCAAACGGGTTGGCGCCCGAAGAGCCGGCCATGCGCACGGTAGACGTCGAGGCGTTCTGCTCGTGGTCGGCATGCAGGATGAAGATCTTGTCCATGGCCTTGGCCAGGGTCGGACTGATCGGTTTGATCTCGCACGGGGTGTTGAACATCATGTGCAGGAAGTTTTCGGCGTAGCTCAGGTCGTTGCGCGGGTACATCATGGGCTGGCCCATGGAGTACTTGTAGACCATCGCGGCCAGGGTCGGCATTTTGGCGACCAGGCGAATCGCGGAAATCTCGCGGTGCTGCGGGTTATTGATGTCCAGCGAGTCGTGATAGAACGCCGACAGGGCGCCAACCACGCCGCACATGACGGCCATCGGGTGGGCGTCGCGACGGAAACCGTTGAAGAAGGTCTTGAGTTGCTCGTGAACCATGGTGTGATTTTTCACCACTGCCACGAACTGGGCTTTCTGCTCGGCAGTTGGCAGTTCGCCGTTGAGCAGCAGGTAGCAGGTTTCCAGATAGTCCGACTGGCTGGCCAGTTGTTCGATCGGGTAGCCGCGGTGCAGCAGGATGCCCTGGTCACCGTCAATATAGGTGATCTGCGACTCGCAAGAGGCGGTCGACATGAAGCCGGGGTCGAAGGTGAAGCGGCCGGTGGCAGTGAGTCCGCGCACATCGATCACATCGGGACCGACAGTGCCGGTCAGAATGGGCAGCTCGACGGGGGCGGTGCCCTCGATGATCAACTGCGCTTTTTTGTCAGCCATATGGCCTCCTATTTATGCTTCAAATCATCAGACAGGCCCCCCACGCAGGGCCCGCATCACTATAGTGAGATAAATTCTAAAGTCAATTTGCCTAAAGTCGTGTTCCAAAGCCCTTCCGGCACGCAGAATTTTCGTATTATTCCTACTCCTCTACGCCTTTTGCTGCAGTCACGCAATCCGCCGTTTGCGGGGCGTCTTCGCGTTGTCATTAATAGCCTAACTGTCTATACTCGGCGTCCGACTGCCATGGGCTTTAGAGCCCGCTCCAGGTGGTCGTCACTTCGTGGGTAGTGGGTACCTGACCAGTGCACTTCCCAACAACTTGCCCTTGCCTGTTAGGGGCTCTTCAGTGTGAAAAAAAAGCCGTGAAAAGCCAACGACCTGTAAATCTAGACCTAAGGACAATCAAGCTCCCAGTCACTGCTTACACGTCCATTCTTCACCGTGTTTCCGGTGTCATTCTCTTTGTCGGCATTGCCATCATGCTTTATGCATTGGACAAGTCGCTGGCATCCGAGGAAGGTTTCGGTGAAGTAAAAGCGTGTCTGACCAGCCCGCTGGCGAAGCTTGTTATCTGGGGCTTGCTGTCTGCCCTGCTGTATCACCTGGTGGCCGGCGTGCGCCACCTGATCATGGACGCGGGTGTCGGCGAGACGCTGGAAGGCGGCAAGCTGGGGTCCAAAATCGTAATCGTCGTTTCTGTGGTACTGATCGTGCTGGCGGGAGTCTGGATATGGTAACCAACGTCACTAACCTTTCCCGCTCGGGTCTTTACGACTGGATGGCGCAGCGGGTTTCTGCGGTCGTGCTCGCGGCTTACTTCATTTTCCTGATCGGCTACCTCGTTGCTCACCCAGGTCTCGAATATGCCCAGTGGCATGTGCTGTTCTCGACCACCTGGATGCGTATCTTCAGTCTGCTGGCCCTCGTCGGTCTGGGCGCTCACGCCTGGGTCGGCATGTGGACCATCGCTACCGACTACCTGACGCCGATGGCGCTGGGCAAATCGGCAACTGCAGTACGTTTCCTCTTCCAGACCGTATGCGGCGTTGCGATGTTCGCTTACTTCGTCTGGGGCGTGCAGATTCTTTGGGGTATCTGATCAATGGCTAGCACTAACACACTTTCTTTCGACGCCATCATCGTTGGCGGCGGCGGCGCGGGTATGCGCGCAGCCTTGCAACTGGCCCAGGGCGGTCACAAGACTGCCGTGGTCACCAAGGTATTCCCGACCCGTTCGCACACCGTTTCGGCCCAGGGTGGTATCACCTGCGCCATCGCTTCGGCAGACCCGAACGACGACTGGCGCTGGCACATGTACGATACCGTAAAAGGGTCGGACTACATCGGTGACCAGGACGCGATCGAGTACATGTGTCAGGAAGGTCCTGCTGCCGTATTCGAACTCGACCATATGGGTCTGCCGTTCTCGCGTACCGAAACCGGCCGTATCTACCAGCGTCCGTTCGGTGGCCAGTCCAAGGACTTCGGCAAGGGTGGCCAGGCTGCCCGTACCTGCGCCGCTTCCGACCGTACCGGTCACGCGCTGCTGCACACGCTGTATCAGGGCAACCTGAAGGCCGGCACCGTATTCCTCAACGAATACTATGCCGTTGACCTGGTGAAGAATGCCAACGGCGACTTCGTCGGCATCATCGCCATCTGCATCGAAACCGGCGAAACCTCGTACATTCGCTCCAAGGCGACCGTACTGGCCACCGGCGGCGCAGGCCGTATCTATTCCTCCACCACCAATGCCCTGATCAACACTGGCGACGGCGTGGGCATGGCCCTGCGTGCCGGCGTGCCGGTGCAGGACATCGAAATGTGGCAGTTCCACCCGACCGGCATCGCCGGCGCAGGTGTACTGGTTACCGAAGGTTGCCGTGGTGAAGGTGGTTACCTCATCAACAAGCACGGCGAGCGTTTCATGGAGCGTTACGCGCCCAACGCCAAGGACCTTGCCGGTCGTGACGTCGTGGCCCGTTCCATGGTCAAGGAAATCATCGCCGGCAACGGCTGTGGCCCTAACGGCGACCACGTGATGCTCAAGCTCGACCACCTCGGTGAAGAAGTGCTGCACAGCCGTCTGCCAGGTATCTGTGAGCTGTCCAAGACCTTCGCTCACGTTGACCCGGTTCTGGCGCCAGTGCCTGTCGTACCAACCTGCCATTACATGATGGGCGGCGTTGCCACCAACATTCATGGTCAGGCAATGACCCAGGATGCCGACGGCAACGACGTTATCCTGCCAGGTCTGTTCGCAGTCGGTGAAGTGGCGTGCGTATCGGTTCACGGTGCCAACCGTCTGGGCGGCAACTCGCTGCTCGACCTGGTGGTATTCGGTCGCGCTGCCGGCCTGCACCTGGAAAAAGCCCTGTCCGATGGCGTTCAGTACGATGAGGCCACCGAGGCCGATATCGAGCGTGCGCTGGGTCGCCTGAACGCGCTGAACTCGCGTACCGACGGTGAAGACGTGGCAACTCTGCGTCGCGAGCTGCAAAGCTGCATGCAGAACTACTTCGGTGTATTCCGTACCGGCGAATACATGCAGAAGGGTATCGAGCAACTGGCTGGCCTGCGTGCGCGCATCGCCAACGTCAAGATCAACGACAAGTCCCAGGCCTTCAACACCGCGCGTATCGAAGCGCTGGAGCTGCAGAACCTGCTTGAAGTTGCTGAGGCAACTGCCATCGCCGCCGAAGCGCGTAAAGAGTCCCGCGGTGCCCACGCCCGTGAAGACTTCGAAGACCGCGACGACGAAAACTGGCTGTGCCACACCCTGTATTTCCCGGGTGACAAGCGCGTTACCAAGCGTTCAGTCAACTTCGCGCCGAAGACCGTACCGGCGTTTGAACCGAAAATCCGGACTTACTAAGGGTGGCCGCTATGTTGAAAGTCGAAGTTTATCGCTACAACCCCGACACCGACTCGGCGCCCAAGACCCAGGTCTTCGACGTCGACACCGGTGGCAAGGATCTGATGGTGCTGGATGTGCTGGCACTGATCAAGGAACAGGACGAGGGTTTCTCGTACCGTCGCTCGTGCCGTGAGGGTGTGTGCGGTTCCGACGGCATGAACATCAACGGCAAAAACGGCCTGGCATGCATCACGCCGCTGTCGGCTGTGGTCAAGAACAACAAGCTGGTGCTGCGTCCGCTGCCTGGTTTGCCTGTTATTCGTGACCTGGTCGTCGATATGAGCATCTTCTACAAGCAGTACGAGAAGGTGAAGCCTTTCCTGCAGAACGACACGCCGGCTCCGGCCATCGAACGTCTGCAAAGCCCGGAAGAGCGCGAAAAGCTCGACGGTCTGTACGAGTGCATCCTGTGCGCTTGCTGCTCGACCTCGTGCCCGTCCTTCTGGTGGAACCCGGACAAGTTCCTGGGCCCGGCTGCACTGCTGCAGGCTTATCGTTTCCTGGCCGACAGCCGCGACACGTACACCGCAGAGCGTCTTGCTTCGCTGGACGATCCGTTCAGCGTATTCCGCTGCCGCGGCATCATGAACTGCGTCAACGTCTGTCCGAAGGGCCTTAACCCTACCAAGGCGATCGGGCACGTACGCAACATGTTGCTCAGCAGTGGCGTTTGATACACCGTTTTAACCGCTACATCGCTGTACCGTAAGCTGCCATGGCGCGGGCAAACCCGCGCCATGGTTTAACCAGAGTCGTGGCCCGCAAGGCTGCCACTCTAACTTTGAAGAAATGAGACCAGCAGGGGCATCCGGGCTGGTACCCGGACTATCTGCGTGATCCTTGGTGACTTGTTTTGGTCGCTGCACACGACCGTCTCAGGCTTGCTATTGGGTCTTCGCCGGTGGTGTCCCCTTACCGAGGGTGACCAAGCATGCAAGAAAGCGTGATGCAGCGCATGTGGAACAGTGCCCACCTATCCGGTGGTAACGCTGCCTATGTGGAAGAGCTCTACGAGCTCTACCTGCACGACCCTAACGCTGTGCCAGATGAATGGCGCACCTACTTTCAGACGTTGCCGACCGCTGGCAACTCTGCCACCGATGTATCGCATTCTACGATTCGCGATCATTTCGTGTTGCTGGCCAAAAACCAGCGCCGTGCTCAACCGGTGTCCGCCGGCAGTGTGAGCAGCGAACACGAGAAGAAGCAGGTTGAAGTGTTGCGGCTCATCCAGGCGTACCGCGTACGCGGCCATCAGGCGGCCCAGCTCGACCCGCTGGGGCTGTGGCAGCGTCCCGTACCGGCTGATCTGTCGATCAACCATTACGGCCTGACCAACGCAGACCTGGATACCGTTTTCCGTGCCGGCGACCTGTTCATCGGCAAGGAGGAAGCGAGCCTACGTGAAATTCACGAGACGTTGGAGCAGACATATTGTCGCACCATCGGCGCCGAATTCGCTCACATCGTGGATTCCGAGCAGCGCAACTGGTTCATGCAGCGCCTCGAAAGCGTGCGCGGCCGCCCGGCGTTTTCCGCCGAGAACAAGGCCCACCTGCTTGAGCGCGTGACCGCAGCCGAAGGCCTGGAAAAGTACCTGGGCACCAAGTATCCGGGCACCAAGCGTTTCGGCCTGGAAGGCGGCGAAAGCCTGATTCCGATGCTCGACGAACTGATCCAGCGCTCCGGTTCCTACGGCGTCAAGGAAGTCGTGATCGGCATGGCTCACCGTGGCCGTCTGAACGTACTGGTCAACACCTTCGGCAAGAACCCGCGCGAGCTGTTCGACGAGTTCGAAGGCAAGAAAGTGGTCGAGCTGGGTTCCGGTGACGTCAAGTATCACCAGGGCTTCTCTTCCAACGTCATGACCGCAGGCGGCGAAGTCCACCTGGCCATGGCGTTCAACCCCTCGCACCTGGAGATCGTCTCTCCGGTGGTCGAAGGTTCCGTTCGTGCCCGCCAGGATCGCCGCAACGATTCGAGCGGCGAAAAGGTCCTGCCAATCTCCCTGCACGGCGATGCTGCCTTTGCCGGTCAAGGTGTGGTCCTGGAAACCTTCCAGATGTCGCAGACCCGCGGTTTCAAGACCGGCGGTACCGTGCACATCGTGATCAACAACCAGGTCGGCTTCACCATCAGCAACCCGCTGGACGCGCGCTCTACCGAGTACGCCACCGACGTGGCCAAGATGATCCAGGCGCCGATCCTGCACGTGAACGGCGACGATCCTGAGGCAGTGGTGTTCGTCACCCAGCTGGCGATCGACTATCGCATGCAGTTCAAGCGTGACATCGTCATCGACCTGGTCTGCTACCGCCGTCGCGGCCACAACGAGGCCGACGAGCCAAGTGGCACCCAGCCGCTGATGTACCAGCAGATCAGCAAGCAGCGCACCACCCGTGAGCTGTACGCCGAGCAACTGGTCAAGTCCGGTGTGTTCGACGAAGCCGGTGTCCAGGCCAAGGTCGACGATTACCGTAATGCGCTGGACAACGGCCAGCACGTGGTCAAGAGCCTGGTCAAGGAGCCGAATCGCGATTTGTTCGTCGACTGGCGTCCTTATCTGGGCCATGCCTGGACCGCACGTCACGACACCCGCTTCGACCTCAAGACCCTGCAGGAACTCTCCGCCAGGTTGCTGGAGCTGCCTGAAGGTCTTGTGGTTCAGCGTCAGGTGCTCAAGATCTACGAAGATCGCCAGAAGATGCAGGCCGGTGGCTTGCCGATCAACTGGGGCTACGCCGAGACCATGGCCTACGCCACTTTGCTGCACGAAGGCCATCCGATCCGGATTACCGGTCAGGACGTCGGTCGCGGTACGTTCTCGCACCGTCACGCCGTGCTGCACAACCAGAAAGATGCCACTTCGTATGTGCCGCTGAAAAACCTCTCGGCCGAGCAGCCACGTTTCGACATGTTCGACTCGTTCCTCTCGGAAGAAGCGGTACTGGCTTTCGAATACGGCTACTCGACTACCCAGCCTAATGCGCTGGTCATCTGGGAAGCCCAGTTCGGCGACTTCGCCAACGGTGCCCAGGTCGTGATCGACCAGTTCATCACCAGCGGCGAGCACAAGTGGGGCCGTCTGTGCGGTCTGACCATGCTGCTGCCTCATGGTTATGAAGGGCAGGGGCCGGAGCACTCCTCCGCGCGTCTGGAGCGTTACCTGCAGCTGTGCGCCGAGCACAACATTCAGGTCTGCGTACCGACCACCCCGGCACAGATCTACCACTTGCTGCGTCGCCAGGTGATTCGCCCGCTGCGCAAGCCGCTGGTGGTCCTGACACCGAAGTCGCTGCTGCGTCACAAGCTTGCCATCTCGACACTGGAAGATCTGGCAGAAGGTTCGTTCCAGACCGTTATCCCGGAAATCGACACCCAGGATATGGCCAAGGTCGAACGTCTGGTCCTGTGCAGCGGCAAGGTTTATTACGATCTGCTCGAGAAGCGCCGTGCCGAAGGTCGTGAAGACATCGCCATCGTGCGTATCGAACAGCTGTATCCGTTCCCTGAGGACGACCTGATGGAGGCCATCGCGCCTTACACCAACCTCAAACATGTGGTCTGGTGTCAGGAAGAGCCGATGAACCAGGGCGCGTGGTACAGCAGCCAGCACCACCTGCGTCGCAGCATTGGTAACCACAACCGCAACCTCGTGCTCGAGTATGCCGGTCGTGATGCCTCGGCAGCGCCAGCCTGTGGTTACGCTTCGATACACGCCGAACAGCAGGAAAAACTGCTGCAAGATGCCTTCACTGTTTAACGCCTTCGTGCATTAGAAACCGAATTAAGGAATTACAGATAATGGCTATCGAGATCAAAGCCCCCTCTTTCCCGGAATCCGTTGCCGACGGCACCATTTCCAAATGGCACAAACAACCGGGCGAAGCGGTGAAACGCGACGAACTGCTGGTCGACATCGAGACTGACAAGGTTGTCCTTGAAGTCCTGGCCGAAGCAGACGGCGTTCTGGCGTCGATCGTGAAAGGCGAGGGCGACATCGTCCTCTCCAACGAAGTGATTGCAACCCTGGACGCCGGCGCTACTGCTGCTGCCGCGCCAGCTGCCGCTGCTCCCGCTGCTGCGCCTGCCCAGGCTGCTGCACCGGCCGCTGCTGCCGCTGACGACGATGCAATCGCCGCACCGGCTGCCCGCAAGCTGGCCGAAGAAAACGGCATCAACCTGGCCAGCGTCAAAGGCACCGGCAAAGACGGTCGCATCACCAAGGAAGACGTGGTTGCGGCTGTCGAAGCCAAGAAATCCGCTCCGGCTGCCGTGCCTGCTGCCAAGCCTGCTGCCGCCGCTGCGCCGGTTGTTGCCGCTGGCGACCGTACCGAGAAGCGCGTGCCGATGACCCGCGTTCGTGCCACCGTTGCCAAGCGTCTGGTCGAAGCCCAGTCGAACATGGCCATGCTGACCACGTTCAACGAAGTCGACATGACCGAAGTCATGGCCCTGCGTTCGAAGTACAAGGACCTGTTCGAGAAGTCGCACAATGGCGTGCGTCTTGGCTTCATGTCGTTCTTCGTCAAGGCTGCCACCGAAGCGCTGAAACGCTTCCCGGCTGTCAACGCCTCGATCGACGGCAACGACATCGTTTACCACGGTTATGCGGACATCGGCGTTGCCGTTTCCAGCGACCGCGGTCTGGTCGTGCCTGTACTGCGTAATGCCGAACACATGAGCCTGGCTGAAATCGAAGGCGGCATCGCCACCTTCGGCAAGAAGGCACGTGATGGCAAGCTGTCCATCGACGAGATGACTGGCGGCACGTTCACCATCACCAACGGTGGTACGTTCGGTTCGATGATGTCGACCCCGATCGTCAACCCGCCGCAAGCGGCAATCCTGGGCATGCACAACATTCTGCAACGCCCGATGGCAGTCAACGGTCAGGTCGTGATTCGTCCGATGATGTATCTGGCTCTGTCCTACGATCACCGCTTGATCGATGGTAAAGAAGCCGTAACCTTCCTCGTTACCATCAAGAACCTGCTGGAAGATCCTGCTCGTCTGCTGCTGGATATCTGATGGAGCAGCCGCAAGTTGCAAGCTGCAAGCTTCGAGAGAGAAGCGTAGCGGTGTGTAGCCTGTGGCTGATGGATGCATCTAATTAATGGCTTGCAGGCCGGTGTTGCAAAACACCGCAAACCGGCTTGCAGCTTGCAGCTTGAAGCTCGCAGCTAAAAGAGGAACTCTTTGATATGTCTCAGAAATTCGACGTCGTAGTGATCGGCGCAGGCCCTGGCGGTTATGTCGCTGCCATCAAGGCTGCACAGCTCGGTCTCAAGACTGCCTGCATCGAGAAGTATCAGGACAAGGAAGGCAAACTGGCGCTGGGCGGTACCTGCCTGAACGTCGGCTGCATTCCTTCCAAGGCGCTGCTGGACAGCTCCTGGAAATACTACGAAGCCAAGAAAAGCTTCAACGTTCACGGTATCAGCACCGGTGAAGTGTCCATCGACGTACCGACCATGGTTGGCCGCAAAGCCACCATCGTCAAAGGCCTGACTGGCGGCGTTGCCAGCCTGTTCAAGGCCAACGGCGTCACTTCCCTGCAAGGCCACGGCAAACTGCTGGCCGGCAAGAAAGTCGAGCTGACCAAGGTTGACGGCACCGTTGAAATCATCGAAGCCGAGCACGTGATCCTGGCTTCCGGTTCGCGTCCGATCGACATTCCACCGGCTCCGGTTGACCAGAATGTCATCGTCGACTCCACTGGCGCTCTGGAATTCCAGCAAGTACCAAAACGCCTGGGCGTTATCGGTGCTGGCGTCATCGGTCTGGAACTGGGTTCGGTCTGGGCTCGCCTGGGCGCTGAAGTGACCGTTCTGGAAGCGCTGGACAAATTCCTGCCGGCCGCTGACGAAGCCGTTGCCAAAGAAGCACTGAAAACCTTCACCAATCAGGGTCTGGCCGTCAAGCTGGGCGCTCGTGTGACCGGTTCCCAGGTCAATGGCGACGAAGTCGAAGTCACCTACACCGACGCCAACGGCGAGCAGAAGATCACCTTCGATCGCCTGATCGTGGCCGTAGGCCGTCGTCCGGTCACCACCGACCTGCTGGCTGCCGACAGCGGCGTGACCCTGGACGAGCGTGGCTACATTTATGTCGACGACTACTGCGCTACCAGCGTGCCGGGCGTTTACGCCATCGGTGACGTGGTACGTGGCCTGATGCTGGCGCACAAAGCCTCCGAAGAAGGCATCATGGTTGTCGAGCGCATCAAGGGCCACAAGGCTCAGATGAACTACAACCTGATCCCGTCCGTGATCTACACCCACCCGGAAATCGCGTGGGTCGGCAAGACCGAGCAAACCCTCAAGGCTGAAGGCGTTGAAGTCAACGTCGGCACCTTCCCGTTCGCAGCCAGCGGCCGTGCCCTGGCAGCCAACGACACCGGCGGCTTCGTCAAGATCCTCGCTGATACCAAGACCGACCGCGTCCTGGGCGTCCACGTGATCGGCCCGAGCGCTGCCGAACTGGTTCAACAGGGTGCGATCGCCATGGAATTCGGCAGCAGTGCCGAAGACCTGGGCATGATGGTCTTCTCTCACCCGACACTGTCCGAAGCGCTGCACGAAGCGGCACTGGCTGTGAATGGCGGCGCCATCCACATCCAGAACCGCAAGAAACGCTAAGGCAACAGAAAACCACGGCGCCATGCCCGTCGTGAACCGCAAGGTTCACCGCGGAAAGGGTGTCGGACTCGACCTCTCAGGCGGCGGTGTGATGGCTTTCGGGCTATCACGCAGTCCACCCGGAGTAGCGGTCACAGGTGGTGCGGCACACTTCATGTGCAGCACCGAATGCGCAATGCCCAACAAAGACGGTAATAAGCATGAATCTTCACGAGTATCAGGGTAAGCAGCTGTTCGCTGAATACGGCCTGCCAGTATCCAAAGGCTACGCAGTCGACACCCCGGAAGCAGCAGCAGAAGCTTGCGATAAAATTGGCGGCACCGAGTGGGTCGTCAAGGCTCAGGTTCACGCTGGTGGCCGCGGTAAAGCGGGCGGCGTCAAGCTGGTTCGCAGCAAGGAAGACGCAGCTGCGTTCGCTCAGCAATGGCTGGGCAAGCGTCTGGTAACTTACCAGACCGACGCCAATGGTCAGCCAGTGACCAAGATCCTGGTTGAGTCGTGCACTGACATCGCCAAAGAGCTGTACCTGGGCGCTGTAGTCGATCGTTCCAGCCGTCGTATCGTGTTCATGGCCTCCACCGAAGGTGGCGTGGACATCGAGAAGATCGCTCACGACACTCCTGAGAAGATTCTCAAGGCCACCATCGATCCACTGGTTGGCGCTCAGCCATTCCAGGGTCGCGATCTGGCTTTCCAGCTGGGTCTGGAAGGCAAGCAGGTCACTCAGTTCGCCAAGATCTTCACAGGTCTGGCCAAACTGTTCCAGGACCATGACCTGGCCCTGCTGGAAGTCAACCCGCTGGTGATCAAGGCCGACGGCGACCTGCACTGCCTGGACGCCAAGATCAACATCGACGCCAACGCCATGTACCGTCAGCCAAAGCTGAAGGAATTCCACGATCCTTCGCAGGACGATCCTCGCGAAGCTCACGCTGCCAAGTTCGAACTGAACTACGTAGCGCTGGAAGGTAACATCGGCTGCATGGTCAACGGTGCTGGCCTGGCCATGGGTACCATGGACATCGTCAACCTGCACGGCGGCAAGCCTGCCAACTTCCTCGACGTAGGCGGTGGTGCAACCAAGGAACGCGTAACCGAAGCGTTCAAGATCATTCTGTCCGACACCAATGTCGCGGCCGTTCTGGTCAACATCTTCGGCGGCATCGTTCGCTGCGACATGATTGCCGAAGGCATCATTGGCGCCGTGAAAGAAGTCGGCGTGAAAATCCCGGTTGTTGTTCGCCTTGAAGGCAACAACGCTGAGCTGGGCGCTAAAGTACTGGCAGAAAGCGGCTTGAACATCATCGCAGCTACCAGCCTGACCGATGCTGCTCAACAAGTTGTCAAAGCTGCGGAGGGCAAGTAATGAGCGTTCTGATCAATAAAGACACCAAGGTTATCTGCCAGGGCTTCACCGGCTCCCAGGGCACCTTCCACTCCGAACAAGCCATCGCCTACGGCACCAAGATGGTTGGCGGCGTGACTCCAGGCAAAGGCGGCACCACCCACCTGAACCTGCCAGTGTTCAACACTGTGAAAGAAGCTGTAGATACCACCGGCGCTGACGCTTCGGTCATCTACGTACCGGCTCCTTTCTGCAAGGACTCGATCCTGGAAGCCGCTTTCGCCGGCATCAAGCTGATCGTCTGCATCACCGAAGGCATTCCTACCATCGACATGCTGGAAGCCAAGGTCAAGTGTGACGAGCTGGGCGTTGTCCTGATCGGCCCTAACTGCCCAGGCGTCATCACGCCGGGCGAGTGCAAGATCGGCATCATGCCAGGCCACATTCACTTGCCAGGCAAGGTCGGTATCGTGTCGCGCTCCGGCACCCTGACCTACGAAGCTGTCAAGCAGACCACTGACGCCGGTTTCGGTCAGTCCACCTGCGTCGGCATCGGCGGTGACCCGATCCCAGGCTCCAACTTCATCGACATCCTGAAGCTGTTCCAGGAAGACCCGAAGACCGAAGCGATCGTCATGATCGGTGAGATCGGCGGTTCGGCTGAAGAAGAAGCGGCTGCCTACATCAAGGCCAACGTGACCAAGCCAGTAGTGTCTTACATCGCTGGTGTGACTGCTCCTCCGGGCAAGCGCATGGGCCACGCCGGTGCAATCATCTCCGGCGGCAAAGGCACTGCAGACGAGAAATTCGCTGCTCTGCAAGACGCTGGCGTGAAGACCGTTCGTTCCCTGGCGGACATCGGCAAGGCCCTGGCCGAGCTGACCGGTTGGGAAGTCAAGAAGTAAGCTTCGGCTGACTGATTGATGCTTCAGCAAAGGCCACCTTCGGGTGGCCTTTGTGTTTTTACCCATGCCTGAAACGCGCGCATCCTCACGATAATTCGCTCAAACCATGTATATAAACGCGACATGCAGGTGCATATCGTCGATTTGACGCCCTGTGGTAGTGCGTTTTGTGCGTGATTTGGTTAGCCTTGCAGCCCTTCGGTGCAGGCTGACTCTCACAAAGGCTCGCCGCCCTGCACGTCAGCTCTATCCGAGCTGCAAACCTTCCCCAACCCACGGGATCTACCTTCTCATTCCTGATTCGGCAGTGTGGTTCCTTAGATGAAAGTGTTGAAAGGCCAGGACATCCTGGCACTGGGCTTCATGACGTTCGCGCTGTTCGTCGGTGCCGGCAATATCATTTTCCCGCCCTTTGTCGGCCTGCAGGCCGGCCCGCATGTGTGGATGGCCGCGCTGGGCTTTCTGGTGACTGCGGTCGGTCTGCCCGTGCTGACCGTGATTGCCCTGGCCAGGGTCGGCGGCGCCATGGACAGCCTGAGCAGCCCGATTGGCCGGGTGGCCGGTGTGATTCTGGCCACCGTCTGCTATCTGGCGGTCGGCCCGTTCTTTGCCACGCCGCGCACCGCGACCGTGTCGTTCGAAGTGGGCATGGCGCCTTTCACTGGCGACACGCCGTTGGCGTTGTTCCTTTATAGTCTGGTGTATTTCCTGATCGTGCTGGTGGTGTCGTTGTACCCGGGCAGGCTGCTCGACACCGTCGGCCGGGTGCTCGGCCCGCTGAAGATCGTTGCCTTGGCTATGCTTGGTATCGCGGCCTTCATGTTGCCGGCTGGTGATATGGGTATCGCGCAGCCTGCTTACGTGGCGGCGCCGTTCTCCAAAGGCTTCACCGAGGGCTATCTGACCATGGATACCCTGGGCGCGCTGGTCTTCGGCATCGTGATCGTCAACGCCATTCGCTCGCGCGGCGTCGACTCGCCACGCCTGATCACCCGCTATGCAATCATCGCTGGCCTGATTGCTGGCGTCGGCCTGGCGCTGGTGTACATCAGCCTGTTCCGCCTGGGTTCCGGCAGCCATGCCATCGCCGCCGAAGCCGGCAACGGCGCCGCTGTGCTGCATGCCTACGTGCAACACACCTTTGGCGGGCTGGGCAGTGGTTTCCTGGCCGTGCTGATCGCCCTGGCGTGTCTGGTGACCGCAGTGGGCCTGACCTGTGCCTGTGCCGAATATTTCAGTCGCTTGCTGCCGTTGTCGTACCGCACGCTGGTCATCGGCCTGGCAGTATTCTCGTTCGTGGTGTCGAATCTGGGGCTGACGCGCCTGATCGAAGTCTCGGTACCGGTGCTGACCGGTATCTACCCGCCGTGCATCGTGTTGGTGGCGTTGAGCTTCTGCAAGGGCCTGTGGCACAACCAGAGCCGCGTGGTGGCGCCGGTGATGATCGTGTCGTTGCTGTTCGGCATTATCGACGCCCTCAAGACCGCAGGTCTTGGGGCTCATTTACCAGAGGTGCTGGCAAACTTGCCATTCAGCCACGAAGGGATGGCCTGGCTGATCCCGTCAGTGATTACCCTGGCAGGTGCCGTCGTGGTTGATCGTCTCGTGGGTAGACGTCAGCAAGCAGTGGCGTAACAGTGCGTCGTTATTGAAACACTTAAAAGCGATACAACTAATAAGGCCCGCTAAAAAGCGGGCCTTATTAGTTTAAGCAGTTTCAAGCAGTAGGATTATTGCTTCGGCGCTGTTTCCGTCGTAGTGGCGGGTGCCGTGGTGCCTTCTTTGGCGCGCTGTTGAGCGGCTTCGGCGTTTTTCTGCGCCGCTTCCTGGCTTTCTTTAGCCGCGTCGTTCACTTTCTCTTGAGCTTTTTGCATCGACTCTTGAGATTGTTCAGCTTTTTTATTCGCATCTTGCTGAATATTTTCAGATTTTTTATCGCAGGCAGCAAGGCCCAGCGAGGCAGCCAACATCAAGGCATAAGCAAATGATTTACGCATGAGGTGTTTCTCCTTATTGAATACCTAACGTGCCTAAGAACCCTTGGCGATAACGTAAGTTCCAGCGAATTATCAGAATATTAAAATGAGCATGACGGGAACTTATGCAGGCTGTGCCACTTTCACTGATGGCCTCGATGCAGGGTGTTGATGGCCTGTTAATATCAAGGATGCTTCCAACACGCGCGCAATGATGACCACTGGCCCCCTTGAAATCCTTCCCGCCGGCCCCACCTTGATGACAACCCGCTGCCACGCACCACTGAGCGTGGCGCTCTGTACCCTCTGAATTGAATTGGAGCTTGACGAACATGAGTGTGGAATCTCAAAAGCAAACCCTGGGCTTCCAGACCGAGGTGAAGCAACTGCTGCACCTCATGATCCATTCGCTGTATTCCAACAAGGAAATCTTCCTTCGCGAACTGATCTCCAACGCCTCCGATGCCGTCGACAAGCTGCGTTTTGAATCCCTGGCCAACCCGCAACTGCTCGAAGGCGGCGCAGAGCTGAAGATTCGTGTGAGCTTCGATGCCGAGGCCAGGACTGTCACCCTCGAAGACAACGGCATTGGCATGAACCGTGACGATGTGATCACCCACCTGGGTACCATCGCCAAGTCCGGCACTGCCGACTTCATGAAAAACCTCACCGGCGACCAGAAAAAAGATTCGCACCTGATCGGTCAGTTCGGCGTCGGCTTCTACTCGGCGTTCATCGTTGCCGACCAGGTCGACGTGTACAGCCGTCGTGCCGGCACCCCGGCCAGCGAAGGCGTGCATTGGTCATCGAAAGGCGAGGGCGAGTTTGAAGTCGCCACCATCGACAAGGCCGAGCGCGGCACCCGCATCGTTCTGCACCTCAAGGCCGATGAAAGCGAATTCGCCGACGGCTATCGCCTGCGCAACATCATCAAGAAATACTCCGACCACATCGCCCTGCCGATCGAGTTGCCCAAGCAGCAGCCAGCCGCTGCCGAAGGCGAAGAAGCGCCGGCCGAAGAATGGGAAACCGTCAACCGTGCCAGCGCCCTGTGGACCCGTCCGCGTACCGAGATCAAGGACGAGGAATACCAGGAGTTCTACAAGCACATCGGTCACGATTACGAAAACCCGCTGAGCTGGAGCCACAACAAGGTCGAAGGCAAGCTGGAATACAGCTCGCTGCTCTACGTGCCGGCCCGTGCCCCGTTCGACCTGTACCAGCGCGAAGCGCCACGCGGCCTGAAGCTGTACGTGCAGCGCGTGTTCGTCATGGACCAGGCCGAGTCGTTCCTGCCGCTGTACCTGCGTTTCATCAAGGGCGTGGTCGACTCCAACGACCTGTCGCTGAACGTCTCGCGTGAAATCCTGCAGAAAGACCCGATCATCGATTCGATGAAGTCGGCGCTGACCAAGCGCGTGCTGGACATGCTCGACAAGCTGGCCAAGAACGAGCCTGAGCAATACAAGGGCTTCTGGAAGAACTTTGGCCAGGTGCTCAAAGAAGGCCCGGCCGAAGACTTCGCCAACAAGGAAAAAATCGCCGGCCTGCTGCGTTTCTCGTCCACCAGCGACGAAAGCGGCGAGCAGAGCGTTGCGCTGGTCGATTACCTGGCCCGCGCCAAAGAAGGCCAGGACAAGATCTACTACCTCAGCGGCGAGTCGTACGCGCAGGTCAAGAACAGCCCGCACCTGGAAGTCTTCCGCAAGAAAGGCATCGAAGTGCTGCTGCTGACCGACCGCATCGACGAGTGGCTGATGAGCTACCTCAACGAATTCGACGGCAAGAGCTTTGTCGACGTGGCGCGTGGCGACCTGGACCTGGGCAAACTGGACTCCGAAGAGGACAAGAAAGCCCAGGAAGAAGTGGCCAAAGAGAAAGAAGGCCTGGTCGAGCGCATCAAGACCGTGCTCGGCGAGTCGGTCAGCGAAGTGCGTGTTTCCCATCGCCTGACCGATTCCCCGGCTATTCTGGCCATAGGCGAACAGGATCTGGGTCTGCAAATGCGCCAGATTCTCGAAGCCAGCGGGCAGAAGGTTCCGGACTCCAAGCCGATCTTCGAATTCAACCCGGCGCATCCTCTGATCGGCAAGCTCGACTCCGAGCAGAACGAAGAGCGCTTTGGCGAGCTGTCGCACATCCTGTTCGATCAGGCTGCGCTGGCCGTCGGTGACAGCCTGAAAGATCCGGCCGCTTATGTGCGTCGATTGAACAAGCTGTTGGTTGAACTCTCGGTCTGATGAGCGACCTCAAGAAAACCCGCCTCGGCGGGTTTTCTTTTCTGTGCCGGGTCAATTTTCCAGCGTTGCAAGGAGTCAATGATGAGCAATAACGTGACAGTTCGTTCTGTGGTCCACGAGATCGATGGCCAACCCTTTGAAAGCCGCCTGGTGTACGACGCCAGTGCCAGCCAGCTGCGACCGGGTCTGGTCATGGCGCCGAACTGGATGGGCATCGGCAAGGGCGCCGAAGATATCGCCCGGGCAGTGGCCGGGCAGGGCTATGTCGTGCTGCTGGCTGATCTTTACGGTCAGGGCGTGCGACCTGCCAATGCCGATGAAGCGGCTCAGGCCATGACCGTCCTCAAGGATGACCGCCTCAAGCTGCGCAAGCGCATGCAGGCGGCGCTCAAACTATTGCTGGCGCAGAAAGATGTGTCTCTGGACAGCAAGCGTGTGGCGGCATTCGGTTTCTGCTTCGGCGGCTGCGCGGCACTGGAACTGGCGCGCAGCGGTGCTGATATCGAAGCGGCGGTTTCATTCCACGGTACGCTGGATACTCCTAAACCGGAAGACGCACACCACATTCAGGCGGCGGTGCTGGTGCTGCATGGCAGTTCCGACCCGATGGTGCCGGCTGATCAGGTGATTGCCTTCAGGCACGAGATGGACGGGGCCGGTGTCGACTGGCAATTGAACGTGTATGGCGGTGCAGTGCACTCGTTCACCGACCCTGCGGCCGATGTACCGGGCAAGATGCTCTACGACGAAAAAGTCTCGAACCGTGCGTTCAAGGCCATGTACGACTTTCTCGACGAAGTGTTCGTTTAAGCCCGGCCAATCAATTAGCAATGCGTATCGTTAGCGCATAAGATGGCAGCCTTTTTGGGGCGGCGGAGCTAATTGATGGCGGGGTCGGCAAACGATCTGGACGTTTTTCTCGGCTTGCGCCGCGAGTTGGTCAATTATGCCAATGGCATCACTGGCGACCGTATGCAAGCCGAAGACATCGTTCAGGAGGCTTACATCCGACTGATTGCCGGGCGTGGCGAGCCCATCGAGCAGCCGGTGGCCTATGCCTATCGGGTGGTGCGCAACCTGGCGCTCGACCTGATCCGCAGCCGCGCCCGCGAGCAGGCCCGCCAGGTGTCGCCGCCGGACTGGTTGCTGCCGATGGAACTGGACGACCCTGCCGACACCTTCCAGCACGGCATGGCGCTGGAGCGTCTGGCGCTGGCCCTGGATGCCATGCCCCAGGCCAGCCGTCGGGCACTGGAAATGCACCGCTTCGGGGGTTACACCCTGGCGCAGATCGCCGAGCAGCTTGGCGTTTCAGTGACCAGTGCCCACAGGCTTTTGCGCGATGCACTGGTGCGACTGGCCCGTGTATTTGCCGAGCCCTCTCAGTCGGAAGCCCAGCATGGACGCTAACCTGACGCCGGACCCGCTGGAGCAGGCGGCCGATTGGCAGATCCGCTTGAGCGAATCCCCCGATGACCTTGCTGAATTCGAACACTGGCTGGCCGCTGATCCACGCCACGCTGCCGCCTGGCAGCAGATGCAAGGCATGCTGGGTGCGCTTGAGCATTTGTCGCCACCAGCGCTTGTCAGTACGCCGCCTGTTCCGCGCTTGACCACTGCTCGCCCCGCGACCCCTCGGCGCAAACGCCGTTGGCCTCGTGCAGCCATGGCCGGTGCCTTGCTGGCGCTGGCGGTGTGGTTCATGCCGCAGGCCAGCCTCTTTTGGCGCGCCGACTACCGCACCGGCATCGCCGAAACCCGTGAAGTTCAGCTACCCGACGGCAGCCGTATCGTGCTGGCACCGGGCAGCGCCATTGGCGTGTCTGGCGACGCGTCGCGTCGTGTGCAATTGCTTCAAGGCCAGGCCTTCTTTCAGGTCGCGCCCGACCCGGCCCGGCCCTTTGTGGCCACTGCCGGCGAGCTGGCCGTGCGGGTTCTGGGTACCGCCTTCGAACTGAGCCTGCAAGAGGCCAAAACCGAAGTGGTGCTCGAGCATGGTCAGGTGCAAGCTGAAAACGCCAGCGACAAGCAGCGGTTGCGTTTGAGCGAGCGTCTGCTGCCGGGTGAACGCGTACAGGTCGACTGGGCCACCGGCAAGGTCCAGCGCAACAAGCTCGATGCGGCACGGGTGGCCGCCTGGCGTCAGCACATGCTGTATGTCGAGGACCAGAGCGTGGCCGACATTGTCGAGCAGCTGCAACGCTACAGCCACGGCTGGATCGTGGTGTCCGACCCTGAACTTGCGCAAAGGCGCATCAGCGGCGTATTCGACCTGCGCGACCCGGACCGCGCCTTGCAGGCCCTGGCCCGTTCGCTGAACGTACCCTTGCAGACAATCACACCGTGGGTGCGGGTTTTGTAAGTTTTTTGCACTGCGTCGGTAAAAACTTCGAAAAAAACTGGAAAAAAACTTCGAGCACGGCGTCTTTCTGGAGAAATTGAGAATTTATCTCAAATGTTAACCAGACGTATGAAGGAATGCCTGCCATGCCCGTGCCGCGTTTTCGTTTGCTCCGCCATGCGTGCTGCCATTGGCCGCTCAGCTGTGTCCTGATCGCCAGCGCTGCATGCGTGCAGGCGCAAACCCAGGCAATTGACGCCCAGGCATCGCAACCGGCCGCCGAGCCACAGCGCCGCTATGACATCGCCGCCCAGTCGCTGGCCGCTGCCCTGGGGGCTTTCGGTGCGCAAAGCGGCATTCAGGTGAGCTTTGATGCCGGCTTGGCCCGCGACCTGCGTGCGCCTGCGGTCAAAGGCCTGATGAGCGAGCGCCAGGCCCTGGTTCAACTGTTGCAGGGCAGCGGTCTGGGCTGGAGCCTGACGCCTGAGCGCACGCTGTTGTTGTTTCCTCAGCCTCAGGGTGCGCTGAACCTTGCGCCATCGACCATTCATGGCAGCGGTTATCTGGAAACCGCCGGCGGCCCGGTGCAGGGCTATCGTGCTACTCGCAGCGCCACGGCCAGCAAGACCGACACCGCGTTGCGCGATATCCCGCAATCGGTGCAAGTGGTGTCGCGCCAGGTGATCGAAGACCGGCAACTGGACCGCCTGGGCGATGTGCTGGCCAACGTCAGCAGCGTCCAGCGCAGCAATACCCATGGCGGCTCTTCGGAAAGCTTCGTGATCCGCGGCTTTCAAGCCACCAGTTACGCCATCGATGGCATGGCCCTCAACCCGTTGGTGTCGCGCCCCGAAGCCCTTAGCGACCTGGCCAACGTCGAGCGTGTCGAAGTGCTCAAGGGCCCGGCCTCGGTGCTCTATGGCCGGGGCAATCCGGGCGGCCTGATCAATCTGGTGACCCGCAAGCCATCCTTCACCCCTGAAGCCAGTGCCAAGGTGCAGGCCGGTACGGGGGATTTCTATCGCCTGGAAGCCAATACCAGCGGTGCCCTGGACCCGGCCGAAACCCTTGCCGGTCGCCTGACGGTGGCCAGCCAGACCGATCGCGGCTTTCGCGATACGTTTCGCGACAGCAAGCACACCTACATTGCCCCGACCTTGCGCTGGCAACCCAGTGACGTGACCCGAGTCGACGCTGGCATCGAGTACATCGACCAGACCTCGCCGTTCGACCGCGGCGCGATTCCCATCAACGGCAAGATCAATATGCCTGCCGACCGCTATCTGCACGAACCCTGGGCCCGCGACAAGGCCGACAAGCTCTCGGTGTGGTACCGCGCCGAGCATGACCTCAACGAGACCTGGACCCTGCGCCAGATGACCCGCTGGGACGACTCGCACAAGGACCGCTACGTGGTCGACCTGCGCAGCCTGGGCAATGATGGCCGTACCCTCGCGCGTCGTGCCACCGATGGCGAAGAAAGCATTCGCACCCTGGACATGCAATTCGAAGCCATCGCACGCTTTGCCACCGGCGGCTTGCAGCACACCGCCCTGATGGGCTTCGAGTACATCGACGGCCAGCGCGACACCTCCAGTTACCGGGCTTCACTGGCCTCGCTGGACATTTTCAACCCGGTGTACGGTGCTACGCCGGGCAGTTTTGCCTTTCAGGAAAAGGTCCGCTACGACCTGCAGTCCTACAGCGTTTATCTGCAAGACCAGATCGACCTCAACGAACAATGGAAACTGCTGATCGGCGCCCGCTATGACGACACCCGCCAGGTCAGCAAGGCGCTGGACGCCAGCCTGCGCACCACCCGCACCGATGTCGACCCGGAGCAACTGTCGCCACGCCTTGGCGTGGTCTATCAGCCCAACAACTGGCTGGCGCTATACGCCAGCTACAGCACTTCGTTTGCTCCACAGACCGGCAGAGCCCGCAGCGGCCGCGTGCTCGACCCGGAGGAGGGCGTGCAGTACGAAGTGGGCGCCAAATTCGACATCATTCCCGAGCAGCTCAGCGCCACCCTGGCGGCGTTCGAGATCGTGCGCGAAAACGTTGCCGCCACCGACCCGAGCGACACCGACTTTTCCGTACAGACCGGCGAGCAGCGCGTGCGCGGCGTCGAGCTGGATGTCAGCGGCAACCCGCTGCCGGGCTGGCAGGTGATCGGCAATGTCAGCGTGCTCAACGCTGAAGTGACCCAAGACACGGTGATCGCTGAAGGCAACAAGCTCACCGGCGTGCCGACCCTGAGTGGCTCGCTGTGGTCCAGCTACCAGTTGCAGGAAGGTGCGCTGCGCGGTTTGGGTTTTGGCGCCGGGGTGGTCTTTGTCGGCCCGCGCGAAGGCGATCTGGACAACAGCTATGACGTGGCCGGTTATGCGCGTGTGGATGCCAGCCTGTTCTATGACATCAACGAGCATGTGCGCCTTTCGCTCAATGGCCGCAACCTCACCGACCGCAAATACATCGAGACCGTGGCCACTACCGACGGCAATTACTATGGCGACCCGGCCCATGTGCTCGGCACCCTCAGCGTGAGGTACTGACCGGCCATGGCCCTGCCACTTACTGACGCCGAGGGCCTGTACCTGGCGTACCGGCGCATCCTGCGCAAGCGCCTGGCCGTGTGTGGGGTGCTGGCATTACTGGTGATCGCCAGCCTGATCGCCGACATCGCGCTGGGTGTTTCAAGTTTTTCGGCTACTGAAGTGTTGCAGGCGCTGTTCAACCCCGAGGCGCTGGACGCCGACACCCTGGTGATCATCCAGGAACTGCGCCTGCCATTCGCGCTGATGGCGGTGCTGGTCGGCGTGGCGCTGTCGCTGGCCGGCGCCGAGATGCAGACCATCCTCAATAACCCGCTGGCCAGCCCCTTTACCCTCGGCGTGTCATCGGCGGCTTCGCTGGGCGCGGCATTGGCGATCGTGTTGCAGATCGGCATCCCCGGCGTGCCGGACAACTGGCTGGTGACCGGCAATGCCTTTGTGTTTGCCTTCGCCTCGGTGTTATTGCTGCAAGCGGTGGCCAGCTTTACCGGCGGCGTACAGACCCTGGTGCTGTTTGGCATCGCGCTAGTGTTCAGCTTCAACGCCTTGGTAGCCATGCTGCAATACGTGGCCTCGGCCGATGCCTTGCAGCAACTGGTGTTCTGGAGCATGGGCAGCCTCAACCGCGCCAGTTGGGAGGCGGTGCAAACGCTGGGCCTGGTGCTGCTGCTGGTGTTGCCTTTCAGCCTGCGTGCGGCCTGGCCGATGACCACGCTGCGCCTGGGCGACGAACGCGCCGCGACGCTGGGCATCGACGTCAACCGCCTGCGCTTTTTCGCCTTGCTGCGCATCAGCCTGCTGGCCGCCACGGCCGTGGCGTTCGTCGGCACCATTGGCTTTATCGGTTTGGTCGGGCCACACATTGCGCGCATGCTGATCGGTGAAGACCACCGCTTCTTTCTGCCGGTCAGCGCATTGATGGGCGCGCTGGTGATGTCGCTGTCGGCGATTGCCAGCAAGCAGCTGATTCCCGGCGTGATCCTGCCGGTCGGCATCGTCACCGCACTGGTCGGGGTGCCGTTGTTCATGAGCTTGATCTTCAAGCGGGGGCGAGCATGAACCTGACGGTCAAAGGCCTCAATGTGCACTACCGCCGCCATCAGGTGCTGCACGCCATTGATCTGCCCGACATCGCGCCCGGCAGCCTGGTAGCACTGGTCGGACCCAACGGCGCCGGCAAGTCCACGCTGTTGCGCGCCTTGGCCGGGCTGCTCAAGGCCGATGGGCACCTGCAGCTTGGGGAACTGGACTTGCTGCGTTGCGGGCGTCTGGCGCGATCGCAACGGGTCGGTTTCATGCCGCAAGCGCTGCCCGAAGGCGTGGCCCTGAGTGTGCTGGAAACCCTGCTCGGCGCGCTGCGCGGCGGTGACCCGGCGGTCGCCCGGCTGGGTGCCAAAGAACAGCAGGCCAAGGCCTGGCAGGTGCTGGCGCAACTGGGCATCAGCGACCTGGCGCTGCACCCGCTGGAGCGCTTGTCCGGTGGCCAGCGGCAAATGGTCAGCCTGGCCCAGGCGGTGATTCGCGACCCGCAACTGTTGTTGCTCGATGAACCCACCAGTGCACTGGACCTGCGCCATCAGGACGATGTGATGCGTATGGTACGGCGTCTGACCGAGCAAGGGCGCACTGTGCTGGTGGTTTTGCATGACTTGAGCCTGGCCGCGCGCTGGGCCGACCAGATGGTGGTGATCGAGGCCGGACGCCTGTATGGCGCCGGCTCGGTTGCGCAGGTGCTGAGCGAGGAGATGCTGGCGCGGGTCTACAAGGTCCGGGCACGGGTCGAGCGTTGCAGTCAGGGACGCTTGCAGATCGCGGTCGACGGTCCGCTGGACGAGGGAGCGGGTCAATGAGGTATGGCCTGTTGCTGATCGTCTGGCTCTTGAGCCTGCCTGTGCTGGCGGCCGCGTATCCACGCACGGTGATCGACGTGGCCGGGCGCAGCGTGCTGATCAAGGCGGCACCGCAACGCATCGTGCTGCAAGACAACAACGACCTGTTGCTGCTGACCCTGCTGGAGCGTGAGCAACCGCTGGCGCGGGTCAGCGCCTGGAACAACGCCCTGCAAAACTCGGACCCCAGCCTGTGGCGGCAAGTGGCCGAACGCTGGCCGCACGCCTGGCAGATTCCAGAGCTGCAATTCACCAGCAGCCAGGTGGACATCGAGGCCATTCTGCGCAGCCATCCCGACCTGATCGTGGCGCGCATCGAATTGCGCGCGGCCATCGAAAACACGGTGCTGTCCAGCGTGCTCAAGCGGCTCGATATCCCGCTGGTGTACGTCGATACCGAGGCCGATCCGCTGGTCAATGTGCCGCGCAGTGTCGAACTGCTCGGTCAGGTGCTGGATCAAGAGGCGCGTGCCAGCGAATTCGTGCGCGACTACCGTCAGCAACTGGCCAGCCTGCAACAGCGTACCCGCCGCCTGCCGCCGCGCCGGGTGTTCATCGAGGTGCGCGCAGGGCAGGCCGGCAATCAGGAGTGCTGTCACACACAAGGCCACACCGCCTGGGGTTTGATGATAGAGGCGCTGGGCGCTGAAAATGTCGGCAGCCGCTATTTGCGCAGCCGCTCGGGCAGCGTGGCGCTGGAAACCCTGATCCGTGCCCGGCCCGATGTCTACCTGATGACCGGCACCCAGCGCCTGCGCAACGGCGTGGCGGCCATTGGCTTCGGCTATGGCGCCACGCCGCCACCGATCATCCAGCACATGCAACAGTTGATGGCGCGGCGCGGGTTTTCATCGGTGGCGGCTGGACCCGATGCCTGCGTCGCGGGTCTGCATCATCAGTTCTATAACAGCGTGTTCAATGTTGTTGGCCTGTACTACCTGGCCAAGGCCATCTGGCCCGAGGCCTTGGCGGACCTGAACCCGGATGCGCAATACCGGCAGATGATCAGGCGCTACACCACGCTGCCGGTCGAGGCGCCATTTGTCTTTGCGGCGCAGGCGTGTTTTGCCGGGCGATAGGCTATGTTTCAATGCGGCAACACTCAGTCCGACCCCACCGACCCGACAGGATGCGCATTGATGGAACGTCTCACCGCCAAAGACTTCGCCCCCGAGCTGCTGGAGCTCTACGACTTCTACGCCCATGGCCAGATCAACCGCCGTGAGTTCATCGACCGCGCGGCGAAATTCACCCTGGGCGGGCTGACCGCCACCGCCGTGCTGGCGGCGCTGAGTCCCGACTATGCACTGGCCGAGCAGGTGGCGTTCACCGATCCGGACATCGTCGCCGAATACGTGACCTACCCATCGCCCAAGGGTCATGGCCAGGTGCGCGGTTACCTGGTGCGTCCGGCCAAGGCCACCGGCAAATTGCCGGGTGTGGTGGTGGTCCATGAGAACCGGGGCCTGAACCCGTACATCGAGGATGTCGCCCGGCGCGTGGCCAAGGCCGGCTTTATTGCCCTGGCACCCGATGGCCTGAGTTCGGTGGGCGGCTATCCGGGCAACGACGACAAGGGCCGCGAGCTGCAACAGCAGGTCAGCCCGGAAAAGCTCCTCAACGACTTTTTCGCAGCGCTTGAATGGCTGATGGCGCATGACGCCACGACCGGCAAGGTCGGCATCACCGGCTTCTGCTACGGCGGTGGCGTGGCCAATGCGGCGGCCGTGGCCTACCCGGAACTGGGCGCGGCGGTGTCGTTCTACGGTCGCCAGGCCACGGCCGCAGACGTACCACGCATCAAGGCGCCGGTGCAGATTCACTACGGCGAACTCGATACGCGCATCAACGAAGGCTGGCCGGCGTATGAGCAAGCGCTCAAGGCGGCGGGCACCACCTACGAGGCGTACATCTACAAAGGCGCCAACCACGGCTTCCACAACGACTCTACCCCGCGTTACGACGAAGCGGCGGCGACGCTGGCCTGGGAGCGGACGCTGGCGTGGTTCAAGCGTTATCTGGTGTAACGCGCGGCTTCTTCGCTGTCGAAGACCACATGTCGGTCCACGGCATCAAGCTGCAGACCGGCCTCGGCCAGCGCCATGGCGGTGAAGTCGATCATTCGTTGATTTTGGCCCGCTGCCAGCGCGGCCAGTCGGCGGGCTTCAGTGTCGAACACCCAGATCACCCGCAGGCTGGCGGGCAATCTGGCGTAGTCGACGGTATGAGTCAGCCACACAAAGCCTTCGATTTCAGCCTTGGCGCTTTCGCAGGCTTCGGTCAGGGTCTGGATCAGGCGGCGGTCAAGGTGCGCCTGTTCGCGCTTGGTCAGGGACATGGCGAGGCTGTCAGGTAGCAAAAAGGGCGGCCAGTGTGCCATGGATGACTGGCCGCCGCTGTAGGGCACTTACTTGAAATGCTGTTCGAAGGTCGGCACCTGTTCAGGGGTGATGAGCTGGTAGGGCACCCACACATCGCTGTCCACCGGCTCGCCCTTGATCATCCTCAACGCCGCCTGCATGGCGCCGCTGGCTTGCGCGGTCGGGTCCTGAAACACCGAGGCGGCCAGTTGACCGCGCTTGATCGCAGTCAAACCGTCGGGCAGGCCGTCGATGCCGACCACCGGCACGCTGCCCTTGGCCTTGCCGGCCTGTTGCAAGGCCATGGCCGCGCCGATGGCCATTTCGTCGTTGTTGGCGACGATGGCGTCGATCTGTGAGCCGGCCAGAATCCAGTTGCTGGTCAGGTCCATGCTCCGGCTGCGTTGCCATTCGGCGCTTTGCTGCTCGACGATTTTAATCCCCGGATACTCCTTGAGCACCTGCTTCACACCCTCGGTACGGCCCTGCGTGGCGTTTTGCGCGAGGTCGCCCATGATGATCGCCAGGTTGCCCTTGCCACCCATTTTTTCGGCCAGATAACGCATCTGCAACTGGCCGGCCTCTTCATCGCGAGAGGCCACGGCAACGATGCCCTTGGGCAGCACGGCCTGGTCCGGGCGGCGGTTGACATACACCAGCGGGGTGCCGGCGTTGACTGCCGCCTGGGTCACTTTGGCGATGGCAGCGGTGTCGGCCGGCAGGACGATGATCGCGTCGACTTTCTGGCTAAGAAAGCCCTGAACCTGATTGAGCTGACGCACCACATCGCCCTGGGCGTCCTCGACCTGCAACGTCACGCCGCCCGCTTTTTTGGCGGCATCGTTGAGGCCGTTGCGCACATAAGTCATGAAGTTATCGTCGACTCGCGCAATGCTGACGCCGATGCGGTAGTCGGCCAAGGCGGCGCTGTTGAGGGTCAGGCAGCCGGCGAGGGTGGCCGCGGTGAAACCAAGCAGTCGGGTGAGGCGCATGATGTTTTCCTGTTGTTGTTATAGGTGTGCATCAAAACTCAAGGGTAAAGGCCTGCCGAAAGCGCTCGATGGCCAGCAGCGAATCGCCCGAGGCCCAGCCTTCGAGCCCGACCACGCCGCGATAACCCTGTTCATACAACGCGTGGGCAATGGCCGGGTAGTGAATCTCGCCCGTACCGGGCTCCTTGCGGCCCGGCACATCGGCCACCTGGATCTCGCCGATGGCGTTGCCGGCACGCTGGATCAGCTCGATCAGGTTACCTTCGCCGATCTGCGCGTGATACAGATCCAGGTTGAGCTTGAGGTGCGGGCTGTCGACCGCCTCGATCAGCGCCAGGGTGTCCTCGGCGCGGGCGAAGGGCGTGCCGGGATGGTCGACGGCGGTGTTGAGGTTTTCCAGCAAGAACACCTTGCCGGCGTCTTCGCCCAGGCGCGCGATTTTCTCCAGGGTCTTGCAGGCGCTCAGCCACATACGCCCGGTCACGATCTCTACGGGACGCACCGGCAGGCCTTTGCCATCAAGTCCGGTGCCGTGCAGGTTCAGGCTCGGGCAGTTGAGTTGTTCGGCGATGTGCAGCGATTCGCGCGCGCTGTCGAGCAGGCTGACGATGCCCTCGGACTCTGTGAGGTTGCCGGCGATATAACCGGTCATCGAGGTAAAGTCCGCGTCAGTGGCGGCCAGGGCAGCGATGTCCTTGGTGGTCCAGTTCCAGATCTCTACACTCAGGCCCAGCGCATGAATGCGTTGGACCCGCTCTACAAATGGCAGGTCGAGAAATACCATTTCGGCGCTGACCGCCAGTTTGAACGGGCAATGGCTCATGCACGTTCTCCTTGCAGGCGTACCGGCTGGCCTTGCTGGAACGACTCGATGCAGGCACGGGCGATTACCAGCGCGGCGCGAGCATCTTCACCCGTAGCCTTTGGCGTATTGCCGCTGCGCAGGCACTCGGCAAAGTGATTGAGCTCGGCGATGTAGGCATCGCGCAGCAGGTCGGTGTCCAGGCGCAGGGTATCGGCGCTGCTGCCCTCGGCGGTGTAGCGGCGCAGGTCGGAGTGATGAATGTCGCCCATGCTCAGCATGCCGGCGCTGCCGAATACTTCGCCGCGCACATCGTAGCCATACACCGCCTGAAAGCTGGCCTCGGCACTGGCCAGTGCGCCATTGTCGTAACGAATGCTCACCAGCGCGGTGTCGAGCAGGCCTTTGTCCTTGAACTGCGGCGCGATCAACGCATCGGCCATGACACTGACTTCCACCGCCCGCGCGCCGGGATTGAGGTAGTTGAGGGTGTCGAAATCGTGAATCAGGGTTTCCAGAAAAATCACCCATTGCGGCGAAGCGGCCGGGTTGTTCAAGGCCGGGTCGCGGGTCAGCGAGCGCAACAGCTGTGGCGTGCCGATGCGTCCGGCCACCACGTCCTGATGCGCCTGGCGAAAGCTGGCGGCAAAACGGCGGTTGAAGCCGACCTGCAACACCACGCCCGCCTGCTGCGCGGCTTCGATGGCGCGGTCGGCTTCTTCAAGGTTAATGGCCATCGGTTTCTCGCAAAAGATGCCCTTGCCGGCACCGGCCGCGCTGATCACCAGTTCGGCGTGGGTGCGGGCCGGAGAGGCGATCAGAACGCCATCGATCTCGGGGTCGAGGATCAATTGCTGCGGGTCGGTATAGACCTTGTCCACACCCAGTTGGGCGGCCAGTTTTGCTGCCTGGCCAGGCGTCGGGTCGGCAATCGCCGCCAGAACTGCACCGGGAATATGGCGGGCGGCGGTCAGGGCATGAAAGCTGCCCATGCGACCGGCGCCGATCAGGCCGAGACGCAGGGTCTTTTGAGTACTCATGGCATAGCTCCTTTTTATTGTGAGGGGGCGGGCATCGAAATGCAGGCCGCCTACAGGCAAGAGCAAGGCCTGTGCCATTTCTCAAGTAATTGATATTAAAGAATATTTAGTTAATTTAAAAAGCCATGGGTGTTTATTTAAATGACATGTCTACAATGACATGTATAAGAAATAGACACTAAAAGGCAGGCTGGCATGACTGAATTTCCGTTGATGACGCTCGATGCCCAAGACCTCGATTACATGACTTCATTGGGTGCCAGCGCCTTGAACGAAGGACCGATTCCTGCCTTGCAACAGGCCTGGCAAGCCTGCCAGGCCGGCCAGCGCGAGCGTCCAGCCTCGGTGCGTCCGCTGATCTGGGCTTCATGGCGGCGCTGCGTCGAGGCCGGCATCGACCCGAAGGGCGGCGACTATAGTTTCGTCAGCGCCGAGCACCTGACGGCGACCCTGCAAGCGCATCACGAACTGATCACCACGGCCGCGCAGGTCATGCAGGGCTTGCTGGCCTACAACCCACGCGGGCATATCAACCTCACCGACGCGCAAGGCACGACCCTGCATTTTTGCGGGCTGGACATCACCCCGGTCGGCAGCCGTTTGCTGGAGTCGTTGCAAGGCACCAACTGCACCGGGCTGGCGCTGAACGAAAACCGGCTGGTGTATGTACTGGCCGAAGAAAATTTCGCCAGCGGCCTGCGCGGTCGGCGCATGCACTGCGCTGCTGCGCCGATCCGCGACAGCCAGGGCATGACCAGGGCGATTCTGACCCTGACCGCCGAGCCCGGCTGGTTTCACTTTCATACCCTGGGCACGGTGCAGGCCGCGGCCGAAGCGGTGTCGCGACAACTGGCGCTGCAAGCGTTGCTCAGCGAGCAGCGCACGGTACTGGAAGTGCTCAACGAAGGCTTGGTGGTGCTCGACGATCAAGGGAACATCAAGGCGCTCAATCGCTATGCGCGGCAATTGTTCAAGGTCGACGAAACGCTGCTGGGCGCGCCGTTCAGGCAATTGGGCCGTAGCGAGCCTGGTTACGAGCGCCTGCTGCGCGACCCGGACGGGCTGCGCGACCTGGATTGCACCTTTCAGTTGGCGGATGGCAGCTCGCTGGCCTGTCTGGTGTCGGTGTGTCCATTGGCGCAAGGCGGGCAGATTGTTTCGCTGCGCGAAAACCGGCGCATCCGCGAGATTACTCAACGGCTGATCGGCAGCCGTGCCCGCTACACCTTCGACAGCATTCAAGGGCGTTCGCAAGTGATGCAGGACGCCTTGCGTCTGGCGCGCATCGCCAGCCGCAGCGATTCGACCACCCTGATTCTGGGCGAGAGCGGCACCGGCAAAGAGCTGTTTGCGCAGGCGATTCACAGTGCCAGCCCACGCAGCCACGGGCCGTTCGTGGCGGTCAATTGCGGGGCCATTCCGCGTGAACTGGTGCAAAGCGAACTGTTCGGGCATGTCGAGGGTGCGTTTACCGGTGCAGCGCGCGGCGGCTCGGCGGGCAAGTTCGAACTGGCCGACGGCGGCACCATCTTTCTCGATGAAATCGGCGACATGGCCTTCGACGCGCAGGTCAGCCTGCTGCGGGTTTTACAGGAAGGCGAGGTGACCCGGGTCGGAGCGAAAAAATCCCAGCGTGTCGATGTGCGCATCATTGCCGCGACCCACCGCAACCTGAGTCAGGCGGTGGCCGATGGCGCCTTTCGCGAAGACCTGTATTACCGGCTCAACGTGCTCAATGTCACCGTGCCGCCGCTGCGCATGCGCCGTGACGACATTGCGCTGCTGGCGCGGCACTTTCTCGCCCGCGTTGCCCAGTCGCTGCGCAAGGACGTGCGCGACATCGCGCCGGCCGCACTGGAAATCCTTGAAGCGCATGCCTGGCCCGGCAATGTTCGTGAACTGGAAAACATTCTGGAACGGGCCACCAACCTGGCCACTCACGAGCAGATTCAGCCGGCAGACCTGCCGCTGGAGCTGTCGCAAGGTCCGCGTCGCGCACTGGTTGCCAATACACCGTTATCCGGCACTGTGCTGGATCTGGAAAGTCAGCAAATGAACGCAATTATTCAGGCACTGCGCGACACCGGCGGCAATATGCGCCTGACCGCCCAACGCCTGGGCGTATCGCGGGGCGGCCTGTACAACAAGTTGCAGCGTTTTGGTCTGAGCGCCGACAGCTTTCGCAACTGATCGCGAAAGACTTCAGGCCGGTGGTTTGCGTGTGGCGCGGCGCTTCTTGGCAGGGGCTGCGCTGGTGCCGGTGGCGGCCTTGGCGCTGCGTGCTGACGTCGCGGCGGGCTTGCGTTTGCCGGTGCCCTTGCGCGATTTTTTCCAGGGCGCGG
>NZ_BAAILM010000031.1:182864-213277 GCF_054589175.1 Pseudomonas sp. 3A(2025)
TGCACCATGTCCAGCGCCTGCTCCCAGATGGCCGTGGTGCCGGGGTCGGCAATGGCGCGAGGCACCGCGTCGATCAGGCTGAATGCCGCCGCAGTGGCCGCCAGCGCTTTGCCGTGCTTGGCCAGGTAGCCGCGATCGATCAGGCCCTGAACGATGCCGGCGCGCGTGGCTTCGGTGCCGATGCCGGTGGTGTCTTTCAGCTTCTGCTTGAGCAACGGGTCCTGCACCAGCCGGGCGACGTTTTTCATCGCCTTGATCAGGTCGCCTTCGGTGTAGGGCTTGGGCGGCTGAGTCCACAGGTCCTTGAGTTGCAGTCCGGTGATCGGGCACACGCAGCCTTTGTGCAGCGCCGGCAGGTCTTGCGGCGGCGCAGTCTCTTTGCCTTTGGCCGGTGCCAGCGCTTCTGGCAGGGCGCGTTTCCAGCCAGGCTCGACGATGCGCTTGCCCACCGCGCGCAAGGCGTGGCCGGCGCAATCGAAATCGGCCTGGGTGCGGTCGTATTCGTGGTTGGGCAGAAACTGCGCCAGGTAGCGGGCGCGAATCAGGGTATACACCGCGCGCAGCTTGCCGCTCAGGCGCGTCAGATTATGCGCGGCGGCCGTGGGAATGATGCCGTGGTGAGCGGTGATTTTCGCGTCGTTCCAGGCCCGCGAGCGGCGTTGCGGGTCCAGATGCCCGTGCAGGGCTTGCAGGCCCGGATCGGCCTGAATCAATGCGGCGATGATGCTGCGTGCCTCGCCATGCTGGCTGTTGGGCAGATAGCCGCAATCGCTGCGCGGGTAGGTGATCAGCTTGTGGGTTTCATACAGCGCCTGGGCGGTGTCGAGGGTTTCCTGGGCGCCGAGGCCCAGCTTCTTCGAGCAGATTTCTTGCAGCGTACCCAGGTCGAAGGGCAGCGGTGCTGCCTCGCGTACCCGCTCGGTGCGCACCGCAACGGCCGTGGCCGTGCCGGCCTGCTGCATGTCGTTGGCCGCCTGTTGTGCCAGGGGCTGGTTCAGGCAGCGGTCCTGATCGTCGCAGGCATCGGCTGGCGCGCGCCAGTGGGCGGTGAAATTCTGCCCGTCATGGCGCAGGCCGACTTCGATGGTCCAGTACGGCACCGGCACAAAATCGGCGATGCTGCGGTCGCGATCCACGACCAGGCGCAGGGTCGGGGTCTGGACCCGGCCCACCGGCAATACGCCCTGATAGCCGGACTGGCGACCGAGCAGGGTGAACAGCCGGCTCATGTTCATGCCGATCAGCCAGTCGGCGCGTGAGCGGCCCAGCGCTGAATGATACAGGCTGAAGGTTTCTGCACCGGGCTTGAGCGCCGCCAGTGCCTTGCGAATCGAGGCGTCGTCGAGTGCCGACAGCCACAGGCGCTGAATCGGCCCGCGATAGCGGCAATGCTCGACCAGCTCACGGGCAATCATCTCGCCTTCACGGTCGGCGTCCGTGGCAATTACCAGTTCACCGGCCTCACCCAGAAGGCGCTTGACGGCCTTGTACTGGCTGGCAGTCTTGGGTTTGACCTGCATTTTCCAGGTGCCGGGCACGATGGGCAGGTCTTGCAGCACCCAGCGTTTATAGCGGGCGTCATAGGCATCCGGCGGCGCGGTTTCGAGCAGGTGGCCAATGCACCAGGTCACCGTGGCCGAAGGGCCGACCCAGCAGCCATCACCACGCCGGGTTGCACCCAGCACGGCGGCGATGTCTTTGGCTTGGGAAGGTTTTTCGCAGAGATACAGGCGCATGGCCGGGATCATTCTTCAAGGCGGTCGAGGCCGACAGGATGCTTGACGCAGCAAGGCAGAGCAAGGTTTATCTGTACGGACGTACAGTAAGGCCGCTGGCGCGGCCTCACTGCAGCTGCAAGTTGTCAGCCACAAGCTACAAGCTATGACGCGGCGCGACCACTTGCCGCTTGAAGCTTGCCGCTTACCACTCAGAGGATGGTGATAGGGTAATCAACGATCAAACGAAACTCGGACAGGTCGCCTTCGCCCTGGTCGGTGTTGGCGCGGTGGAAGGCCTGGCGGATGCGGAACGACAGGTCCTTGGCCGGGCCGGTCTGGACCACGTACTTGGCTTCGATGTCGGTTTCGTTGTGCTTGCCGTCTTCACCATAGAGGCCGGCGTAGGCGCTGTCGGCCGAGACCTTGGTGCCGTCGACGTCATAACCGCGCATGTGCCGGGCCATGAAGCTCAGGCCGGGTACGCCATAGGTGGCCATGTCGATGTTGTAACGGATGCCGAAGGATTTCTCGTTCGGGCCGTTGAAGTCCGACCACTGGATCGAGTTGGCCAAAAATACCGAGTCGCCACCTTCACCGTTGCCGTTGTTGCCCACACCCAGGTAATCGAACGGCGTATCGCCGTGGACTTTTTGCAGCGACAGGGTGATCGAGTGCGCGGTCAGGAAGGCATAAGTGGCCGACACGGAGGCTGTGGTGTTGTTGATCGAGCCGGCCTTGGACTGGCCTTCGTCTGTGGTGCGGTACAGGTTGGCATCGAAGGTCAGCGACTGATCGTCGCTCAGGGCCAGCACGTAGTTGGTGTTGGCGTAGTACTGGTTCCAGACATCTTCGAATTGCGAGCCGTACAGGCTGGCGGTCCAGTTCGGGGTGATCTGGTAAACGCCGCCGGCAAAGGTCGCACGGCGTGCGGTGACGTTGGCGTACAGCGCGTAGATCTCGTGATCGTTGTTGGTGGTCACGTTGCTGTTGGTGCTGGTGTAGCGGCCGGCTTCCAGGTCCAGGCCTTCGATTTCGCTGCTTTTAAGCTCGAAGCCGGTGGCGGTCTGTGGCAGCAGGCGGGTACCGCCCACGGCAAACACGGGGGCTGTCGGCAGCATGTTGCCGTAGCGCAACTGGGTCTTGGACAAGCGCAATTTCAAGGCGCCGCCCGCGCTGCCGAAACTGTCCTGCGCCTGGCCGTCGCTGTCGCGTTGCAGGTTACCGGTGCCACTGTCGCCTTCCTGGGCATCGAGCTTGATGCCCAGATAGCCATAGGCGTCGACGCCGACACCGACCGTGCCTTGGGTAAAGCCGGAGCTGAACGTGCCGATGAAGCCCTGGGTCCAGTCCCGGTTATCGCTGGCGCCGTCCTGACGGTCGCGATTGAAGTACTGGTTGCGCGCCAGCACCGACAGGCTGCTGCCTTCGACAAAACCGGTGGCCTGGGCCTGGTCTTCGATGGTCTCGGCGTGAGCCATCTGGCTCAGTCCTGCCGAAACGGCCAGCGCGATGGCGCTCCATTGTGTTGCATTCATCGGTGATTTCCCTGAATTGGTTACGGCAGGCGGGCATGCGCCCATCCAAATAGCCCCATCCAGATAACGACGGGGATCGCGAGAGTTATAAGAGTGCGCTCGCTCGGTGTGGCGAGGCTTTGTTTCGCGCCGTCTCTGTTATATCACGCGATTTCCTCGGGTTAAGTCGACGCGGCGGTTACAAATATTTAACCGTCACCCAAGGCGTTGTTACCATGGCCACGCTCGAATACGACAGGAAGCCCCATGCGAAGAGTCTTGTGCATCGAAGACGACCACGACACCGCCCAGGAAATCGCCTCGGAACTGAGCCGGGTCGGGTTTGCCGTAGAGTGCGCCAGCGATGGCATCAAAGGCCTGCACCGGGCACTCAACGGCGGCTTCGACGCCATTACCCTGGACCGCATGCTGCCGGGCCTCGACGGTCTGGAGCTGATTACCCGCCTGCGCCATTCCGGCATTCGTACCCCGGTGCTGATGATCAGCGCGCTGACCGACGTTGACGACCGTATTCGTGGCCTGCGCGCCGGTGGCGACGATTATCTGGTCAAGCCATTCGTGTCCGAAGAAATGGCCACCCGCATCGAAGTGCTGCTGCGTCGGCATGCCGATATTCCCGAGCGTGAAACCCTGTTGCAGGTCGGCGACCTGAGCCTCGACCTGCTCAGCCGTGAGCTGATGTGCAAGGACCAGCGCGTCGGCCTGTCGGCCACCGAGTTTCGCCTGTTGGAGTTTCTGATGCGCAATGCCGAGGCCGTGGTCACCCGGGCGCTGATCTTCGAATCGGTGTGGGGCTATCACTTCGACCCCGGCACCAAACTGATCGACGTGCACCTGACCCGCTTGCGCCGCAAGCTGGAGGCAGTGGGCTGCCAGGTAGCGGTCAGCGCACTGCGCGGCTCGGGCTATGTGCTGGCCGGCGGCGAGGCTGTCTGAGTGCGCGCTCGTCTGTCGCGTACCACCGCCTTTCGCCTGACCCTGAGCTACACCGTGGTGCTGTCGCTGGGGGCGATGATGCTGGTGGGCCTGATCTATTGGCAGGTTGCCGGTTACATGTCGCACCAGAGCGACAAGATCGTTCTTGGCGAGATGCGCCAGTTGTTGTACCCGGCCCCCGAAGCGTTGCCGGCCGAAATCGAGCGCCTGCAACAGAGCGACCTGCGCGGCGTGGTCAGTTACGGTTTGTTCGATACCCAGGGCCAGCCGCTCTATGGCCAGGTGCAGGCACTGCCTGAAGGCGTCGCGCTGGATGGCCAGCCGCATCCCTGGGCGGACTCGCGCTTTTCCGAAGGCGCCAAGATCATCGCCCGGCGGCTGGGCAATGGCCAGATTCTGGTGGTCGGCTACGAGGCCCGCACCCTCGCCAGCCTGCGCGACATTCTTTTGCGTTCGCTGGGCTGGAGCGCCTGCCTGATTCTGCTGGCCGGGCTGCTGTTGGCCTTGCTGCTCGGCGCAGGTCCGCTGCGCCGCGTGCGCAATGTGCAACTCGCCAGCCAGCGCATTGCCGAGGGCGATTTCAGCCAGCGTTTGCCGGTCAGCCGTCGGGGCGATGAGCTGGATGTGTTGTCTTCGCTGGTCAACCGCATGGTCGGCGAAGTGGGGCGCTTGCTCGATGAGGTGAAAAGCGTCGAGGACAATGTGGCCCATGACCTGCGCACGCCGCTGAATAAACTGCGTGCCCAGTTGCACCGCACCCTGACGGACTGGGAGCGGGCGCCCGATGAAGCGCTGCGCCAGCGCCTGGAAAAATCCCTGCAGGCCGCCGATGTGTTGCTGAGTCGCTTTCGTGCCCTGCAACGGGTCGCGGAAATCGACAGCCGGGCACGCCGCTCGTGCATGACCACGCTGGCGCCGGGCGCGTTGCTGGCGCAATTGTTCGAGGATTATCAGCCGGTGGCCGAAGAGGCCGGCATCGAGCTTGAACTGCACATCGAAGAGACGCCGCCGCTGCTGGCCGATCGTGAGTTGTTGGCCGAGGCGATGATGAACCTGCTGGATAACGCGGTGAAATTCACCCCGCCGGGCGGCTGCATCCAGATGCGCCTGCGCCATGCAGGGCAGAGCACCCGTATCGAAGTCCAGGATGACGGCCCCGGTATCGCGCCAGACCAGTGCAAAGCCGTGCTGGAGCGTTTTGCTCGTGGCCGCCAGCAACCCCGAGCCAGCGGCACTGGTCTTGGGCTGGCGATCGTCGCGGCGGTGGCCAGAACCCACGGCTACCGCCTGCTGCTTGAAGATGCGCAACCGGGGTTGCGCGTGGTATTGGTTCAAGAGCTTTAAGGGCATGCCCTAGCGAACATTGCGATACAGCATCAGCCGCGCGCTTTCATGCAGGCCACGGGTCAGCGCCTGCAAGCGAATAAACTCTTCGGGATGCTGCCGGGCAACATCGTCCCGAGGAGTGGGCGAGGCGAGATCATGCAAGGTAGGTGAACTGCCGTCGTGCTGCATTTGCAGTAAAAAGTGCCGGGTGACGCCGCCGATAAGTGGAAAAGTACCCTCGTGCAAGACCAGCGGTACCATACGTTCGCCTTCCGGTGCCGGTTGCTGGATATCCCGGCCCATGGCGCCGTTGCTGAAAGGAATGCCTGCCATGCCGGCGACGGTGGGCAGCAGGTCGGCCAGGCCGACGGCCTCTTCGATCACCCGTGGTTGCAGACCGGGCGCATGGATCAATAACGGCACATTATTACTTTCCAGGCCCAGCTGTTCGAAGGCCGGCGCCATATGCGGGATCTGGCTGATGCGAGTGTTGTGGTCGCCGAAAAACACAAAAATGCTGTTGTCGTAGTAACCGCCTGCCTTGGCAATGTCCATCAGGCGACCAATGTTGTAGTCCAGCAGGCGCACGGCGTTGTACTGCTCGACGCTGCGTGAGCCGGCGGCCTGGACCTCTTCGAGCGACAGGTCACTGACCTTGAAGCCGTCGTTGAGCCTGGGAATGGTGAACGGTCGATGGTTGCCCGAGGTTTGCAGGTAGGCGAAGAACGGTTGATCCCTGGGTAAGGCGCGCAACAGTTGGTCGCCTTCCTTGAACAGGTCCAGGTCGCTGATACCCCAGACATCGACCCGTGGCGAGCGCCAGTGACTTTCATCGTAGAGTTGCACGCCATCGATGCTCTGACGGATCAGGGCGTTGATGTTGGCCCAGCCGGCGTTGCCGCCGATCATATAGAGCTTCTTGTAGCCCTCGAAGGCGTTGATCAGGCTGTGCTGGCGGGTAATCAGCGGGTTGCGCGTGGCGGTTTCCTGACGGGTCACGTCGGGCACGCCGGTAATGCTGGCCCACACGGTTTTTGCCGTACCTGTGACCGGCACATAGAAGTGTTTGAAGAACCAGCTTTGCCTGGCCAGTGCGTCCAGATTCGGCGTGGGGTTGAGCGGGTTGCCATAGGCACCCACGGCGCTGGTGCCGAGGGATTCGAGCATCACGAAAATCACATTCAGCGGGCGATCCGTAGCCAGCCGGTAAGGTTGTATCGCTTGTTCGCGCACGAAGCTGAGTGCTGCAGCATCTTGCGGCTTCACACCCAGGTAGTGGGCCACTTGCGGGTAATACTGGCGCACCTGCGCTTCATCGAATTGCGACTGGCCCACCTTGAGTGTGTCGTATAAAAACAGTACGGGGTTCAGACCTGTGGCAGCTACCTGGCTATTGCCGGAAAAGAACGCATCGCTCCAGCGCAATGGCACCGGGTTTTCCAGATTGAGGTTGGCGACACGCCCCAGCAATGCAAGCAGCACCGCGACAACGCCCAGCGTAGCGGTGCAGGTCAGCGCCAGTGTGCCGATTGCCCGAGGCTGGCGATCCAGGGTCATGCGCTCGAGGCGAGTCAGTGCATAGGTCCAGAGCACCGACGCTGCCAGCCAGCTCAACGTGATCCACATCACCGGGTACGTTTCCCAGACCATGTGCCAGGAAATCTGCGCGTCTTCAAGGTAACGCAGTACCGTGGCGTTGATGCGCACACCCAGGTAGGCGTAGTGGCCGAAGTCGATGATGTACACCAGCCCGACCCCGGCCAGAGCCAGGAGCAAATAGCCGCGTGCCAGCCAGCGCAACGCGGGCACTGTCACCAGGTTCCAGCGTGGCAGCCAGGCGATTACGGTCAGTGGCAGCAGCATCAGCAGCGTCAGGCGCAAGTCGAAACGCAGGCCAATGCCCACGGTTTGCCACAGGTCAGGCGTGCGCAGATCAACGCCGGAAAACCCCAGCACAAACACCAGCCGCAAGCTGGCGAGCAACAGCCAGACCATCCCGATCGCGCCCATGCCGTAGCGCAGGCGGCGTGATTGCAACACACCCATCATTGACCTCTGTGCCATTTCAAAAGAGGACGCCAGGCGGCGCCGACCAACAGCTTCAACCCGCTGACCAGGCAGTAGCCCGCCAACAGCGGGTCCAGCAGATAATCCCAATAGTTTTCCGAGGCTTTGAGCCGCAGGGCGAAGGCCAGGGTGCCCGCCGCCAGCATCGACGCCGCCAGTGTGTTGCGTAGCACCAGCATCAGCAGCGCCAGCGCACCCATCAGCACAATCATCGGCCGAGGGTTGAACCCCCAGCGGTACGGGTCCAGATACGTCAGGCCCAGGGTCGCGGGGTACAGAATCAGGCTCAATGCCCCGAACAACAGCGCCAGGCTTGCATACTGGCGGGCCTCGATCGGTTGCAGTACGCCCAGCCGGCATAGCCCCACCCAGGCCAGCAGCACCAGCGTGCTGATCGCCAGATCATCGGTCACGCTGCGCACGTAGGCGGCCAGCGGCAATTGATTGATCGGGATAAAACTCACCACCACCAGCAATGGCAGCAACCATGGGCGCCAGGGTGCCGTGCAGCGCAGGGCGCAAAGCGCTATAAACCCCAGCAGTACAAAACTCAAATGGGCTTGCCACAGGGCGAACATCACAGGCGCTCCGACAGCCAGGCTTCGTTGAAGCTGACATGTTTGATAAAGGTGTTATTCCACGAGTACACCAGGTGGTACATGCCGTCCGGGCTACGACTGAAATACGGGTATTCGTATTCGAAGTCGCAGCCGCGCGGTTTGCACACCCGATAATCGAGGCTGCTGAGAAAGCGTTGTTCCAGCGGCAGGCGCCGGGCGCCGCTGGAGGCGCGAAAGCCTTCGCCGATGAGGGTTTTGTAGACCTCGGGGGAAAACGGCTGGCCCAACGGGTCGGGTGACTCATCCAGTTGCGTCACGGTACGCCACTGGCTCAAACCCGTATCCGTGCCGTACAGGCTGAGCTTGAAGCGCCCGTCTTGCAGGTCATTAAGGGCAACCAGCAGCCCATCGCCTTCGGTGGCCACCGCCGCCAGGGATGAATTGGGGTTGGACGGCTCCAGCGGCCATGGCTCACTCCAGGTTTGCCCTGCGTCTTCGGTGCGGCTGGCGAGTACCCGGTGGTGAGTGTCGCCGGCATAGCGCAGCATCGCGATGGCGCGCTTGCCATCCAGCGGCACGATGGTCGGTTGCAGGGAATGCTTGCCTCGGCTGATGCGGAATTTGTCGATCACCGCACCGTCGGCACTCAAGTACAGGTACTCGGCAAACTTGCCCATGAACTCGTGATACACCGGCAAGCCTATAGAGCCGTCGGCATGAAACACCGGCGCGGCGCGTACCAGGGTGCTGATATTGAAGAACGGCGAAGTCACCAGTTGCCACGGCGCCGACCAGTTCACCCCGAGGTCATCGGAGACCATCACATTGATCGCGCTGGTGGCCCAGCCGCCGACCGACACCGAGACATAAAACATCCACAAACGTTGGTCCGGCGCCAGGGCGATCACCGGGTTGCCCAGTTTGCGGATATGACGCCGGGTGCCGTCGCGTGTGCTTTCGCGTGTGGCCAGCACCTGTTCGGCACCCCACTCGCCACTGCGTGCGTCATAGCGTGCGCTGCGTACCTGCACATCGGCGGCGCCTTCACGGGAGCCGGCGAACCACACCGCCATCAGATCACCGCCCGGCAAGGCCGTCACCGAGGATGAGTGCACGAAGTCATTGAGCTGCGAAGACACAAAGCGACTGCTGTATTGCGCGGTAGCGTTATCGGTGGGCTGGCTGGCCTGTACAAACGGCGCCAGGGCGTGAGGCGGATGGCTTTGCCACGCGGCGAAAAACACCGCGAGCAAGCCGCAGATCAGCAAAGCAGAGCGCATAAAACACTCTCGGCATAAGAGGGGGCGCCACTGTGCGAAACCAACCTTAATGCAACCTTAGTGGGTAACGAGCAGTTACATCTTCCCGGAATCACCCCCCGCCGAGATCGGCGTATGCCTACGCCGCGATTTCGACCCAGTCACCATTCAAGCGCACCGGCCACACGTCCAGCTTCTGCTCGGGGTATTCCAGGCAACTGCCGTCATGCAGGCGAAAATGCTGCTTGTACAGCGGTGAGGCAATCACCAGGTCGCCGCCCAGTTTGCCCAGCAGCCCGCGGCCGATGACGTTGGCGCCCGATTTCGGATCACGGTTGGCCACGGCAAACAGCGGCTGCTCGTTGCCCGGCAGGTAGAACAGCGCCACCTGCTGGTCGTTGAACCAGGCCACCACGCCGGAGTTGGCGACCAGGTCATGCCGTTCGCACAGGGTTTGCCATTGTTGCGGGGCAGCAGCGACTTGTGATTGTTCGGCGAACGCTACGTGGGTCTGGCTCATCACACCACCTCCTTGAACAGCGCAATATTGTTGAGTTCATCGGCGCGGGCCGGGCGACGCTGCTCGCGTTCGCGAACGAAATGCACGTCCGGGTCCTGGCGCTTGTCGTTGACGAAGGTCCGGAAGCGCTTGAGCTTTTCCGGGTCCTTGAGGGCGTTGGCCCATTCGCATTCGTAACGGTCGACCACCAGTTGCATCTGCGACTCCAGCTCTGCGGCCAGGCCCAGGCTGTCATCAATGATCACTGCTTTGAGGTAGTCCAGACCGCCTTCGAGCGATTCGCGCCATACCGAGGTGCGTTGCAGCTTGTCGGCAGTGCGGATGTAGAGCATCAGGAAGCGGTCGATGTAGCGGATCAGCGTTTCGTCATCCAGGTCGGTGGCGAACAGTTCGGCGTGGCGTGGGCGCATGCCGCCGTTGCCCGACACGTACAGGTTCCAGCCGTTCTCGGTGGCGATGATGCCGACGTCCTTGCTCTGCGCCTCGGCGCATTCGCGGGTGCAGCCGCTGACCGCGAACTTGAGTTTGTGCGGCGAGCGCAGGCCCTTGTAGCGGTCCTCGATGCGCAAGGCCATGGCCACGCTGTCCTGCACACCATAACGGCACCAGGTGCTGCCCACGCAGGACTTCACAGTACGCGTCGACTTGCCGTAGGCATGCCCGGTCTCGAAGCCGGCGGCGATCAGCTCGCTCCAGATGTCCGGCAGTTCGTGCAGTTGTGCACCGAACAGGTCGATGCGCTGGCCGCCGGTGATCTTGGTGTACAGGTCATATTTCTTGGCCACCGCGCCGATGGCGATCAGGCCGTCGGGAGTCACTTCACCGCCCGGAATACGCGGCACTACCGAGTAGGTGCCGTTCTTCTGCATGTTGGCCATGAAGGTGTCGTTGGTGTCTTGCAGCGGGATCAGCAACGGGTCGGTGATCGGCCGGTTCCAGCACGACGCCAGGATCGAACCGACCACTGGCTTGCAGATATCGCAACCGTGGTCGCCCTTGCCATGGCTGTGCAGCAGCTCTTCAAAGCTTTCGATGTTCTCGACCCGCACGATGGAGTACAGCTCCTGACGGGTGTAGGCAAAGTGCTCGCACAGGCTCTTGTCGACGCTGACGCCACGGGCGATCAATTCGTGCTCGAACACCTGCTTGAGCAACGCCGCGCAACCACCGCAACCGGTGGCGGCCTTGGTGCACGACTTGATGCCGGCAAGGTCCGTGCAGCCGCCATCGATGGCCGCGCAAATCGAACCCTTGCTGACGTTGTGGCACGAGCAGATGGTCGCTGTGGCGGGCAGGGCATCGGCGCCCAGTGCCGGCGCGCCGTCGCTGTGCGGCAGGATCAGGCTGGCCGGGTCAGCGGGCAGGGCGATGCCGTTCTGGGCGTATTGCAGCAGGGTGTCGTAGTAGCTGTTGTCGCCGACCAGCACTGCGCCGAGCACTTGCTTGCCATCGGCCGAGACCACAAGGCGGCGGTAGCTGGCGCTGGCCTCGTCGATGTAGCGGTAGCTGACCGCACCGGCCAGCGCGCCGTGGGCGTCGCCGATGGAACCGACATCGACGCCCAGCAGTTTGAGCTTGGTCGACATGTCGGCACCGAAGAACGACTCGGCGTCCTGCTCGCACAATTGCGCGGCAACGCTGCGGGCCATCTGGTAACCCGGTGCCACCAGGCCGAACACGCTGCCGTTCCAGGCTGCACATTCACCAATGGCGAAGATATCGGCATCGCTGGTCTGGCAATGCTCGTTGATATTTACCCCGCCGCGCGGGCCCAGTTCCAGATCGCACTGGCGAGCCAGCGCATCCTGCGGGCGGATGCCGGCGGAGAACACGATCAGGTCGGTTTCGAGAAATTCTTCGCCGGCAAAATTCATGCGGTAGCGGTACTCGCTGCCGGTACTGATCGACTGTGTGGCCCGCGACAAATGCACACCGACGCCCAGCGCTTCGATACGCGCCTTGAGTGCCGCGCCGCCCAGTTCGTCGAGCTGCACCGGCATCAGGCGTGGCGCAAATTCCACCACATGGGCTTCAAGGCCCAGCGATTTTAGCGCATTCGCGGCTTCCAGCCCCAACAGGCCGCCGCCGACCACCACGCCACGCTTGGCCGAGCGGGCGGCGGCACGGATGGTGTCGAGGTCGCTCAGGGTGCGGTACACCAGTTTTGAATCGCCCTCGGCGCCCTGGATCGGCGGCACGAACGGGTAGGAACCGGTGGCCAGCACCAGCTTGTCGTAGGCAAAGCTGCCGTGGGCGGTGATCACTTCGCGGCGGCTGCGGTCGATCTCCAGCACCGGCACACCGAGGTGCAGGCTCAGGCCGGGATGCTCGTACAGCGAAGCCTCGCTCATGGCCAGGGATTCGGCATCGCGGCCGCTGAAGTATTCCGACAGGTGCACACGGTCATAGGCCCGCTGCGCTTCCTCGCCGAAGACGTGGATGCGATAGCGCTCAAGCGCACCGCCCGCAATCAACTGCTCGACGCAATGATGGCCGACCATGCCGTTACCGACGACGATCAGCGTTTTTACATCGTTATGAGGGAAGACTGTGGAGTTCATAGCAAGTCCCGGCCTAGGCCAATCAGGTTTTTTGAAGCAAAAAAAAGGCGCCCGGAACCTTTCGGTTCCAGGCGCCTTTGCCTGTTTTGGTTATGGGGTGTCATCGGGGCGACGTTGCCGGATGCACCTGTTTCGATGCAAACAATGCAGAGCCCGTGCCATGTTGCCTGAAGCCCCGTAAACCGGGCGTTTACCTTCGAAAGTGCCGAGGTGGCAGGGGAGAAAAACTGCATTCAATTGGTGCGCTAAAGCCCGCAAGGCTGTAAATCTGTGCATGAGCAGATGGTTTACCATGGGTTTTTTGCCGAGCAAAACTGCCCATGCCTGCCTCGACGCCGCCCATTTATCCCGCCCGCGCCAGCGACACTGCCGCCATACTCGACTTCGTGATGCGTGCCCGTGCGCAGCTATTCCCGATGCTCGATCCCGACGTGCTGCCTGCCGATCTGGCCGCTTTCGAACAGGTGTACCTCAACAGTGACGACGGCCATTTTCTGATCGCCCGTGACAACCAACAGATCGTCGCCGCCGTCGGCTACCTGCCTTACGATCACCGTTTCGCGCAACTCGATTACCACGGGCGCAAAACCGTGGAAATCGTCCGCCTGTTCGTCGATCCCGCGTGGCGCAGTGCGGGGCTGGCCAGCCGGCTTTTTCAGGCGCTACGTGAGCATGCACTGGCCAACGCTGTCGAAGTGCTGTACCTGCACACCCACCCGTTTCTGCCGGGCGCCATTGGTTTTTGGGAAAAGCACGGTTTTGTGACCGTGGACATCGAAAGCGATCCGGTGTGGCAGACCACCCATATGGAGCACGTTCTGAATGAGCAACACTGAGCTGGATAGAGAACGCTGGAAGCAACTATGGGCCGCCCTGGGCACGCAACCTGAACCCGCGCGCTTCGAGCAACTGCGCAGCCTGTATGCCGAACCCGGCCGTCATTACCACAACGCCACGCACATTCTTGCCTGCCTGCACACATTCGATGAACTGCGCGATCTGGCCGTATCGCCGCTGACAGTGGAATTGGCCATCTGGTACCACGACGCGATCTACGACCCGACCCGCCAGGACAACGAGGCGCGCAGTGCCGAACTGGCGGTCGAGGTGCTGGCGTCAGTGGGGCTTGATGCCTGTGGCCAGTCGGTGCACGCATTGATCATGGCCACCGATCACCGCCAGCCGAGCGCCAGCAACGATCAACGTCTGCTGGTGGATATCGATCTGTCGATTCTGGCGGCAGAGGCGCCTGCTTATCAGGCTTACACCGAGGCGGTGCGTCGGGAATACGGGCACTTTCCCGATGCGCTCTACAGGCCTGGGCGCGCCGCGGTACTGAAGAAATTTCTCGAGCGCCCGGAGATTTTCACCACCGAACCGGGCAAGGCGCGCTGGGAACAGCGCGCGCGGGAGAATATAGAAGCGGAGATTCGCAGGCTGGCTTAAGCCGTGATCAATGCGGTGCCTGGCGCTTCACGGTCTTGAGCAGGTCTTCCGGGCTGATATGCCCGACGATCCCGGCCTTGTGGCTGCCCGGCAGCGGCAGGTCGAGGATGTGGCCCTTCATCTTGCCGACCACGTGCATCTCGCACGGTTTGCAGTCGAACGTCAGGGTCAGCACTTCGTCGCCGTGCACCAGTTGCATCGGGGCGACCTTGGTGCGCACGCCGGTCACGCCCTTGGCCTGTTTCGGGCACAGGTTGAACGAGAAACGCAGGCAGTGCTTGGTGATCATCACCGGCACGTCACCGGCTTCTTCATGCGCCTCGTAGGCGGCGTCGATCAGTTGCACGCCATGGCGATGGTAGAAGTCGCGGGCCTTCTGGTTATACACGTTGGCCAGAAACGACAAATGCGACTCGGGGTACACCGGCGGCGGGGTGGTTTCAGCTTTACGCCCGCCACGCGGGTGTGCGGCGATGCGTGCGCTTTCCAGCGCCTCGATGGCTTCGCGGCGCAGGGCCTTGAGCTGCGAGTTGGGGATGAAGAACGCTTGCGGTGCGTCGAGCTTCACATCCTGGGCGTGATAGATCGTGGTGCCCAGTTGCGTCAGCAGGTCACGCAGTTGCTCCAGCGCCTGCTCGGGCTTGTTGGCCGTGCCGAACGGGCCGTCGAGTGCAACGGTGACGCTGATGCCTTCTTCACTGGTGGCGCTCAGGTTCAGGCGCTCTTCGCGCAGCACCGCTTTCCACTGGATGCCGATACGGCGCTCGGCCGAGGTGCGGGTCAGTGCCTGTTGCCAGTTATGGTCCAGGTTGCGGCTCAACGGTTGGTTGGGGCGCAGGTTGGCCAGCGCGGCCGGCATTTCGTTGGGCTCGACGCGATAGCGCCAGCGCTTCTCGCCGTCTTCTTCGAACTCGCCTTTGAGTTCGGCGATGTTGGCGCGAAAGCCTACCACTTCACGCTTGATCAGCACGTTGAGGCCATCGCCGTTGGACAGCGGCTCATGGGTGACAGCGATCAGGTCGCGCTTGTTGAGCTTCTCGATGGCGCCGACCGGCAGACCGGTAAAGGTCGGGGTGTCGAAGGCGCCGATGTCGATCTTGCGGTCGGAAACGAAATAATCGGTGCTGCCACGGTGGAAGGTTTTCTCAGGATCCGGCACGAAGAAATGTGCGGTGTGGCCGCTGGAGGCGCGGGCCAGGTCCGGGCGGTCGTTGAGGATTTCGTCCAGGCGCTGGCGGTAGTAAGCGGTGATGTTCTTCACATAGCTCACATCCTTGTAGCGGCCCTCGATCTTGAACGAACGCACACCGGCTTCGACCAGCGCACGCAGGTTGGAGCTCTGGTTGTTGTCCTTCATCGACAGCAAGTGTTTCTCGAAGGCCACGACGCGGCCCTGATCGTCCTTGAGCGTGTAGGGCAGGCGGCAGGCCTGCGAGCAGTCGCCACGGTTGGCGCTGCGGCCGGTGTGGGCGTGGGAGATATTGCACTGCCCCGAGAAGGCCACGCACAACGCGCCATGAATGAAGAATTCGACAGCGGCCTCGGTGCCGTCGGCGATCTGGCGAATCTCTTGCAGGTTCAGCTCACGCGCCAGCACCAGTTGCGAGAAGCCGGCCTGATCGAGAAATTGCGCCCGCGCCAGGGTGCGAATGTCAGTCTGGGTGCTGGCGTGCAGCTCGATGGGCGGAATGTCCAGCTCCATGACCCCCAGGTCCTGGACGATCAACGCATCGACACCGGCATCGTAGAGCTGGTGAATCAGCTTGCGGGCCGGTTCCAGTTCGTCGTCGTGAAGGATGGTGTTGATGGTGGTGAAGATCCGCGCATGGTAGCGACGGGCGAACTTCACCAGCTCTGCGATCTCGCTGACCTCGTTACTGGCGTTATGTCGCGCGCCAAAGCTCGGACCGCCGATGTACACGGCGTCGGCGCCATGCAGAATGGCCTCGCGGGCAATGCTGACGTCGCGGGCAGGGCTGAGCAATTCGAGGTGATGCTTGGGTAAGGACATGACGAGCGAGATCCGGCGCAGGGCAAAGCGCGCATTGTAGTGGTACTGGCCGCGCGCCGCACGCTTTGCCCGTCAGATGGGCGTGGATCGATGCAAATGGCTGAAAGATGCGAGTGATTATCAACATCTTGTGGCGTTCTGATTTTCTGGATAGTCATCCCCTACCAGGCGGATTTCTCTTGTCGGGTAACTGCGGCCTAATCGATGCACATCCCCGCGGAGCCAGCCGATGACCATCCCTCTTCACGACTACTACGACCTGCAATACAACGCCCGCGCCAGCGTCGACAACTACGAACAGTACCCACGCCAGTACCGCGACCTGAGCGATGCCGCACACGCCAGCCTCAAGGTGTTCAAGGATGTTGCCTACGGGCCGGGCGTCGGCGAGCGGCTGGATATTTTCCCCGCCGCAAGCGTCGACGCACCGGTGCTGCTGTTTATCCACGGCGGTTACTGGCGGGCGTTGTCCAAGGCCGATTCGGCCTTTATGGCACCCGCCCTGACTGCCGCTGGCGCCTGTGTCGTGGTCATCGATTACGACCTGGCGCCGGCAGTGACCCTCGACCATATCGTCGACCAGACCCGTCGTGCCCTGGCCTGGGTGCATGCGCATATTGCAGAGTTCGGTGGCGATCCTGCGCGCATCGTCGCCAGCGGCAGTTCGGCGGGCGGGCATCTGGTGGGCATGTTGCTGGCCGGTGGCTGGCAGGCGCAGTACGGCGTGCCCGATTCGGTGCTGCACGGCGCCTTGCCGATCAGCGGGCTGTTTGATTTGCAGCCTTTGCTGGCCACGCATATCAATGCCTGGATGCACCTGGATGAGACGTCGGCGCGGCGCAATAGCCCGCTGTTTCATCTGCCGGCGCACAGCACGCCGCTGGTGGTCAGCTACGGGGCGCTGGAGACCGAGGAGTTTGCACGCCAGTCCCACGCTTATCTCGATGCCTGGTGCGTCGAAGGGTTGCCTGGGCGTTTTGTCGAGGCACCGGGCAGAAATCACTTCGATGTGGTGCTGCAATTGGGCGAGCCTGGCACACCGCTGTATCAGGCTGCCCGGCAACTGCTCGACCTTTGACCTGCGCATTCAGGTAACAAGGTTGGGTCGGTAGTACCCAGCATCTGGCCACAAGCGGGTGCAGGGTTGCTCTATCAAGGGGCATCACATACGCCTGGAACAGCCGGCTTGCAGGGGATTTTGACGGCGCTATCCGATTAGTGAGCGATTGCTATCCGATAAGTGCGGGTTTGTTTCAGCAGGCCCTGCGTGGCCTGCCGCTTGCATCGATGTCACGCAGATGCGCCGCAGAGCGCGTACCAAACAGCCGTGAAACCGCCTTGAAGAGTGCCGTGATGAGTCTGAATCCTGAGTCTCACCTGCGTGATATCCATGCCGATCATTTCGACCTGGCCGGCGCCTGCTCGTGGATGTCGCATATCTGTGGGCCCCACCTGCTCAAAGCCAGCAGCCCGGGCCGTATCCAGTTTCGCCACAGCGCCAATGTGCTGACGTCGATGTCGACCACGCTGGGCATCATCGAGTACGGCACCGACGTCACCGTGGGTATCGACGATCTCGACAGCTTCAACAGCTACAGCATCAGCCTGCCGCTGTGCGGTGAACAGGAACTGCACAAGGCCGGCAAGCGCTTGCTCTCCAACCCCGAGCAAGGCGTGATCGTGGCCCCCAACGAAAGCCAGGAACTGAGCATCTCCGGCAATTGCCGCAAATTACAGGTGGTGATCAGCCGCGCTGCCATGAACAAATCTCTCGAAGACATGCTCCAGCGTCCGATCGGCGAGCCCTTGCGTTTCGCCGCCGGCATGGATGCGGTGCAGGGTGCGACCGCATCCTGGTGGCGCATGGCCAAGCACTTCATCGAAGAAATGGAATCCGGCGAGCTGTACGGCCAGCTGTTGTTCAACCGCGATCTGGAAAGCGCGCTGGTCAAGGGCCTGATCCTGGCCCAGCCCAACAACTATTCCGACTCGTTGCGCGACACGCTGGGCACCCGCATGCCGCATTACCTGGTGCGCGCCAGGGACTACATCCACCGCCACGCCCGCGAAGAACTGTGTGTCGAAGACATCGAAATCGCCAGCGGTGTCTCGCGCTTCAAGCTGTTCGAAGGCTTTCGCAAGTACATCGAAATGTCGCCCATGGCCTACCTGAAGAAACATCGCCTGAGCGCCGTACGCCAGGAAATCCTCGAAGGTGGCGGCATGCGCAATATCTCGGCGATCGCCATGGAATGGGGTTTCAGCCATTTGGGACGGTTTTCCAGCGAGTACCGCAAACTGTTCGACGAGACGCCGAGCATGACCTTGCAACGCGCGGAGGTGCGGCGCTCGCGCTCGCATTGACGGCTTTGAGATAGCGGTGGGTCGCCGCTTTGACGGATAATCCCGGTCATTTCGCCCTGTGCTTTCAGCCATGGGCCAGTTGAATCGAGGTTTGTCCCAATGTTGAAAGTAAAGCCGCGTCCGGCAGTCAATGGTGTGGCCTCGGCAGACCGGGTGCTGACGGTGCTGACCGCCTTCAGGATCGGCGATTCGGCGCTCAGCCTGGTCGAGCTGGTCGAGCGGACCGAGTTGAACAAGAGCACGATCATGCGCCTGATGGTGTCTCTGGAAACTCATGGGTTGATTACACGCATGGCCGATGGACGCTATCAGCTGGCCAGCGAGGTCATGCGCCTGAATGCGGTGTACCAGGATGCCCTGGACCTTGAGCGGCATATCATGCCGTTACTGCATCAACTGACCGAAGGTATCGGCGAAACCGCGTCTTTCTATGTGCGCCACGGTGCGTATCGTTTGTGCCAGTATCGGGTCAATTCACCGCATCGCCTGCGCCTGCACTTGCAACCCGGTGATATGCGGCCGATGGACAACGCCGCCGGCGCGCAGGCGCTGCTGACCCCTTACGAAAAAGGTGTCGGCCTGCAAACGGCTTTCTATTCCTGTGGCGTGACCGACCCGCACGCGGCCTCGATGGCCTTGCCGATCTACGATGCCCAACACGCCGTGATCGGCGCGTTGGTCGTGTCCGGCCCGGCCAGCCGGCTGACCGAGGAGCATGCCCGCTCGGTTCAGGGTTTGCTGCATGATGCGGCGCAAACCCTGATGCGCAGCCTGGGCTGCCGGAACGCTTCTACGACGCCTTGAGCGGCTCGTTGTGTTGCGCCTGTTCGTGCTGACTCTTGCGGCCCATGATCACCACCAGAATACCGCCCAGTGTGCACAAGGCTGCGAGTGGCATCAGGGCCAGGGAATGGCTGCCGGTCGCGTCGTGGATAGCACCATAGACGTTGACCATCACGCCACCGCCGATCAGGTTGGCCATTGCGCCAATGGCGGCCAGGCCTGCAGCGGCGGTGGAGGGCGACAACCAGCCGGACGCCAGCGCCCAGAACGGCCCTTTCATCGAGTAGGCGCCAACCAGTACCAGGCTCAGCATGATCACCGTCAACGCCAGGTTGGTGGTGAACAGGGTCATCAGCAGGCCGATGGCAATCAACAGCAGGGTACATGCCGTGTGCCAGCGGCGTTCGCCGGTACGGTCGGAGCTGCGGCCCCAGAAGATCATCAGCACCGAAGCCAGGCCGTAAGGAATGGCATTGACCAGACCCACCTCCATGGACGTCAGCCCGAACGATTTGAGCAGCTGTGGCCCCCAGACGCTTAGCGTGCTGCCGGCCGCCGAGGCGCCCGAGTAGATCAGCGCCATGATCCAGATATCCTTGTGGCGCAGCAGTTTCCACAGCGAGATATGGCCGATGGCGGTCTTGCGTCCGCGTTCTTCGGCCAGGCGCTGAATCAGCCAGCCGCGTTGCTCATCGGTCAGCCATTTGGCCTGTTCCGGGCGGTCGGTGAGTACAAACAGGCAGGCGATGCCCAGCAACACCGCCGGAATGCCTTCAAGAATGAACAGCCAGTGCCAGCCGCGCATGCCCATCCAGCCATCCAGGCTCAACAGCAGGCCCGACAAGGGCGAGCCAATGAAGTTGGCCGCCGGAATCGCCACCATGAACAGCGCGACCATGCGCCCGCGATAGGCGGCCGGCAGCCAGTAGGTGAGGTACAGCAGCACACCGGGGAAAAAGCCCGCCTCGGCCGCGCCTAGCAGAAAGCGCATCACGTACAGCGAGTTGGCGCCCTGAACCAGCGCCGTACCGGCCGAGATCACACCCCAGGTAATCATGATCCGGGCGATCCAGATGCGCGCGCCGAACTTCTGCATGGCCAGGTTGCTGGGCACTTCCAGTAGAAAATAGGCGACGAAAAACAGGCTGCTGGCAAAGCCGAAGACCTTGGCCGACAGCGCCAGGTCCTCGTTCATTTGCAACGAAGCCATGCCGATATTGCCGCGATCGATGATCGCGATCAGATAACAAATGATCAGGAAGGGTAACAGTCGCCAGGCGACGCGGTGCATGGTCGAGCGTTCAAGCTCTGAGACCTGGGGAGTGGCTGTAGTCATGGCGTTCTCCGTTGTTGTTTTTCTGGAGCTTTATATTTCGACACAGGCCCCTCTTTGACAGAGAGGCAGTACAGGGGCGCTTGCCTAGCTGTCAAGCAAGTGGCGGTTGACCACGCTGCGCGGTTCGGGCGCCCGGCCTTCCCACAGGCCGATGATCTGCTGCAACGCCAGCAAGCCGACCCGGTCGCGGGCTTCGGTGGTATTGGCGCCTACATGCGGGGTCATCACCACGTTGGGCAGGCCCAATAGCGCGCTGTCGGCGGGCAACGGTTCAGGGCTGAAGGTGTCCAGGCCGGCGCCGCCGATGTGCCGCTCGCTGAGGGCCTCGATCAGTGCCTCGGTGTCCACCAGTTCGCCACGCGCGGTGTTGATCAGAATGCTGCCAGGGCGCATGCGTGCAAATTGCGCCGTGCTGAACAACTGGCGATTGGCGTCGGTCAGCGGGCAATGCAGGCTGATGATGTCGCTGTCGGCCAGCAGCCGGTCGAAGTCGTATCCACGCTCGACATGCGCACGCTCGGGCATCTGCGCCAGATAAGGGTCGAAGACCTTGACCTTGATGCCCAGCGGCGCCACCAGGTCCATCAGAATACCGCCAATCGAGCCGAGTCCGACCAGCCCCAGGGTCTTGCCGTACAGCTCGACACCGTTGGCGGTGGCCTTGTCCCAATGGCCGTCGCGCAGGCGTGCATCGAGCAAAGCTGTCTGCCGGGCAACACTGAACAGCAAGGCAAAGGCGTGTTCGGCAACCGACTGGGCATTGGCACCCAGCGCAATGGTCACCGGCACCCCGCACGCGGCCGCCGCCTGGATATCGATGCTGTCATAGCCGACCCCGTGTTTGGCGATGATCGACAGGTTGGCCGAGGCCTCGATCATCTCCCGGGTCAGTTGCCCCTGACGCACGATGATCGCATCGGGTTGCTCGGTACGGATCACGTCCAGCAGCTCATCGGCAGCGTAGGGCGTGGTGGGAATTACCCTGATGCCTTTGGCGGCAGCGTGGTTCATGGCATCGGCGGTCAGGGCCGGGCCGGTCAGCACAATGGTTCGAGTCATGGTTTCGGACATGGGTACACCTTGTTGTTGTCGGTGTCTGGTAAGCGTCGCGCAGAGTGGCGGGCAGAAGACAGCCTCAACCCTAACATAATGAAACGACGTTTCAATATAGTTTTTTCAGGTGCATTTTTATCGATTTAAAACGGATTAATGGGTATTGATTTGATAAAAATGAAATGCCATTCTGAATTTAGCTTCGCTCGACAGGCGAGCAATCCCTTATAAAACCAACAGAGGAATTCTCGATGAGCATTGGATTCAGAGTGCTGCAACCGGCCCGCAAGGTCAGCGCAGAGTGGGTTGAGCGTTACCGCGAAGTGCCGGTGGCCAATGTCAGTGACTCGATGCACCGCATGACCGCCGCTGGCGCCAGGCTGCGTCCGATGCACAGCAAGGGCGTACTGGCCGGCCCCGCACTGACCGTCAAGGCCCGTCCCGGCGACAACCTGATGCTGCATTACGCGCTGGACATTGCTGCGCCCGGCGATGTGATCGTGGTGGATGCCGGCGGTGACCTGAGTAATGCCCTGATCGGCGAAATGATGGTGGCCTATGCCATTCAGCGCGGCGTGGCCGGCATCGTGATCAACGGCGCGATTCGCGATGCGGCGAGCATTGGCGCGGGCGAGTTTCCGTTGTTTGCCGCCGGCGTCTCGCACCGTGGCCCGTACAAGGACGGCCCAGGCGAAATCAATGTGCCGATCGCCATCGACGGCATGGTCATCGAAGCCGGCGACCTGGTGATCGGTGACGATGATGGCTTGCTCTGCGTGCCTTTCGATCAAGTGGCTGAGGTCTATGACCGTGCGGCGGCCAAGAATGGTGCGGAACAGAAGCAACTGGAGCAGATTGCCAAGGGGCAGAATGACCGCTCATGGGTGATCGAGAGCTTGAAGAAGAAGGGGTGTTTGCTGGCTTGATTCATAGAACCGGGCGAGCGCTCTTTTTATCAATGATCTGAACGTCGAAAACCTGTTCGATGACTTGCTTGGGGCCTTGATTAAGGCTCCAGGCAAAAAACACCAGAAAGCCAAGCAACAGGACAAACACAACGGAGCCGATCACGCTTTGGCTGACACCCTGCCAGAATCCGGGCCGTGAATTCTTGATCTCCTGACTGCTTCGGACAGAGTAATAGGCTTGCAATTCTTCTGTCTGGTTTTGCAGTGACAAATCAAGAAAACCCTGCGCCAACTGGTTGGCCTGGTTCCGGTAGTTCTCCAGTTGCGAGGCACTGTTACTGAGATCGTTGAAAGGTGTGAGATCCGTATCACTGGGCTCCTTTCCGGTTTTCTGTCTGAAGCCCTGAATGAACTCGATCTTCTGACGCTTGTAAGCGGAGTAAGCGAGGATACCCAGAATATCGGTCTCGCTCTCTACCAACTCCCTGTAGATGTAGTTGTAATTCCCGTTGGCCATCTGCTCATGCCTGCTTCAGGCGTCGGGCTGCTTCTTCAAAGGCGGCACGCAGTTCGGCGGGTGTTTTCTTGTAGGGTGAAATGACACCCTGCAGCTCTATGGGCAATGAAGCATCATGATTCGGGTATGAAGCCATTAGCTTGAGGTTGACTTCATGGATCAGCTTTTTAGAAAAGAAATTCTGGAATCTCATCTTGCATCACCTGTGCCGTATGGGGTGGTCAAGAGCTTAGGTTCTCTGCCCATTACGTTCAATCGCAGGGCCACTCGAATCAGCAGTCGCTGTTCGAAGGAGTACGCTGATTTCATCGACGATTTTTCCTGACCTGCCTGTAGGACGTTTTACAACCGCCCACCCATTTATAAAAAGGGTTTATTGCCCAGACCATTGCCGGGCGACGATCGCATTCAAACGCTCGCTGGCACGCTGTGGCAGGGCGTCTGGAATCACCGGCGCATTCGGGCCCGGCTCACCCACCTGAATCAGCATGACCATGCCCATCGCCATGTGCGGAATGCACTGGATGCCGTACACGCCGGGGACGTCGAGCTGCACCTCGATCTGCTCGTTGATCTTGCCTTTGAAGGCCGCCGCGCCGTCGGGCAGCAGGCCAGGAATCGTCGCGGCGTTATGGGTGCTGTGGGTGGCGATGAACTTCACCGTATCGCCGGGAGCGACACGCAGAAAGTCCGGCTCATAAACCATGCTGCCGGCCTCGCCGCGGTTGAGCATTTTGACTTCATGAACCTCGGCCATGGCCTGGCTGCAAAACAGCAGGGCGAGGGACGCCAGCGTGGAAGCAATACGCATATCCAGAGTTTTCCGCTTGGTAGTCAGAGAAAGTAGTAAGTTAGAGCGCGCGCAAACGCAGTATCCGTGTGCCGTCGAACGGGTCGGTCAGCCAGCGGCCCTGTACGCCAAAGGTGCTGTGCAGGCGTTCCGGGGTGAGCACGTCATGGGGCAGGCCGAGGGCGATCAGGCGTCCGCCGTGCAGCATCGCCAGGCGGTCGCATTCCAGTGCCTGATTGAGGTCGTGCAGGGCAATCACCGTGGTTACCGGCAAGGCCTTGACCAGCCCGAGAATGCTCAACTGATGCTGGATATCCAGGTGATTGGTCGGCTCATCCAGCAGCAGAATCTGCGGCCGTTGCGCCAGTGCGCGGGCGATGTGCGCGCGCTGGCGTTCGCCGCCGGACAGGGTTTGCCAATGACGTTCGCGCAGGTGCAGCAGGCCGACGTCTTCGAGCGCCTGACGGACGATGTCGTCGTCCGCGCCGCTCCATGGCGTCAAGGCCGACAGCCACGGCGTACGGCCCAGTTCCACCGCATCGCGCACGGTGATGCTGTCGCTGGTTTCGGCCTGTTGTTCGACCACCGCCAGCAAGCGCGCCACGTCGCGACGCTTCATCTGCGCCAGCGGCTGGCCGGCCAGGTGTACGCAACCGGCGCTGGGCGCCTGAATGCCCGACAGCAGCTTGAGCAGCGTCGACTTGCCCGAGCCGTTGGGGCCGACAATGCCCAGCGTTTCACCGGGAACCACGCTCAGGCTGACATCCTGCAGCAGCGCCTGGCCCTTGATGATATGGGTCAGCGCCATGCAGCTCAGCGCCGCAGTGTCGAGCAGATGAGAGAAGGCATTCATCGCGGGCTCTTCCCCCGGATCAGGATCAGCGCAAACACCGGTGCGCCGATCAGCGCGGTAATCACCCCGACCGGCAGGGTCTGGCCCTTGATCAGCGTACGCGACAGCACATCGGCGGCAATCAGAAACAGCGCGCCGCACAATGCGCTGACCGGCACCAGCCGCGCGTGGCGCACGCCGACCAGCATGCGCACTGCATGCGGAATCACCAGGCCGACGAAACCGATGGAGCCGACAATCGACACCATCACCGCCGTCATCAGCGCGGCGCAGGTGATCAGCAGCACCTGCACACGGCGCACCGGAATGCCCAGCGAGGCGGCCGAATCGCTGCCGAACATGAACGCATCCAGCGCCCGCCGATGCCACATGCACACCAACAGGCCGGCCAGCACCACCGGCACCGCCAGCCACACCGAATGCCAGCGCACACCGCTGAGGTTGCCCAGCAACCAGAACATGATGCCGCGTGCCTGTTCGGAACTGGCTGACTTGGTGATCAGAAACGAGGTCAGCGCGTTGAACAATTGCGAGCCTGCAATGCCCGCCAGAATGATATGCCCGGCCGCGCTGGAGCCCTGGGACGAGCGGGCGAGCAGGGTGACCATCGCAAACGCCGCCATCGCACCGACAAACGCGCCGGCCGATAAAGAGATGGCCCCGGCACCCAGACCCAGCAACGCCACCAGCACCGCGCCGGTCGAGGCACCGGCTGAAATGCCCAGCAGGTACGGCTCGGCCAGCGGGTTGCGCAGCAGCGACTGCAAGACTACACCTGACAGCGCCAGGCCCGCGCCGCAGGCGGCGGCGACGATGGCGCGGGTCAGGCGGTAATTCCAGATGATGCCTTCATCGATAGGGTCGACCAGGTAACCGGCGCCCCACAGTTTATTGGCGAGGATCTGCCAGACCACTTCCATACTGATGCGGGTTTCGCCAATGGCAGCACCGGCGATCACCGCCAGCACCAGCACGACGCTGACCCACAGGGCATGGCCCAACAAGACCCATGGCTTCATTTGGATTTGTTGAACCGGTCAGCGGCGTCGGCCAGTTCTTCGATGCCGGTGAACATGCGCAGGCTGGCCTGCATGGCATCCGCGTCGATGATCACGATGCGGTCGTTTTTCACCGCGTCCATGTTGCGCGTCACCGGGTCCGATTTGAGAAATTCCAGTTTTTTGGTGTAATCGTCGGCCGGGAAGCGGCGGCGGTCCATACGTGCGATCACCAGAATGCTCGGGTTGGCCTTGGCAATGGTTTCCCAGCCCACGGTCGGCCACTCTTCGTCGGACTCGACGATGTTGCGCATGCCCAGGCTGTTGAGCATGAAGTCCGGGATGCCCTTGCGACCGGCGACATACGGGTCGATATCGAGGTCAGCGCTGGAAAACCAGAACACCGCCGACACGTCCTTGGCCTTGTTGCGGTCAACGTTGGCCAGCGCCTTGGCCAGCCGTGCCTTCAGCTCGCTGACCACCTGCTGGCCGCGATCCTGAACGTCGAAGATCTGCGCCAGTTGCTCGACGCTCTTGTAGATGGTGTCGATGCGAAACGGCTCCAGCCGCGTGCCGTCGGCGCCGACCAGGTTGTCCTTGCCTTCACAGTCGGACGGCATGATGTAGGTCGGAATCTTCAAGTCATGAAACTGTTCGCGGGTGCCGACCACGCCCTGTTTGCCGACCATCCATTCCAGCTGCACGGCCACCAGCCCCGGACGCTTGCCGATCACTGCCTCAAAGCTTGGGTCGTTGTCTGCCAGGCGCTCGACCTTGTCGTTTTGCTCCTTGAAGCGCGGCTGCACATTGTTGAACCACAACGACGTGCCGGCCAGGCGCTCGCCCAGGCCCAGCTCATAGAACATTTCGGTTCCGGCCTGGCCGATGGTCACTGCCTTGTCCGGCGCCTTGGCGAAGGTCAGCGGCATGCCGCAGTTTTCCAGGGTCAACGGGTATTGAGTGGGCGCGGCGAGGCTCAGGCTGGAAAAGCCCAAGGCAGCAAACAGGGTGGCCAGGCGAGGCAGCGACATGACAGGCGATCTCCATTCGTACAAAAGCGGGGCGCAGTGTACAGGCAGGAAATACATCGCGGCCGCTTCCCGACCGACAGGAGGCGGCAAGACACACGACCGACAGGCGCGCGCGGATGTCCTTCCCGGACACCCCGCCGGTCAGTAAAAGTGTATGTCGGCAGGTCTCCTGACTGGCACGTCTACGCCTTGCTCCGGCCTTCCCGGGTTGACCCAGTGACCTCAATGGAGCGGCTCGATGCCTACAGTTGCGGGGGCAGTTTCGTTGTCGGCGCGTGCGGGCACGGCCTGCGAATTCCCTGTTAGTTCCTCTCGGAAACCGACGGGCGGCATGGTAAACGATCAACAAACAAGTCGCTAACTGTTTGTCGCCAGCCGTTGCAGGCAATTGATCAAATGCAGGCGCATCGCCGCGCGGGCCGTGTCGCTGTCCTGATGCAGGATGGCGGTGAAGATCTGCTCCTGCTCGCGGCTTTGTGCCTCAGGATCCTGGGCATCCGCCAGCACCGGTTGATTGCCGAAGCCGGTGCCGATGCGTGGCAGGATGCTGCTGCCCAACTGGTTCATCACATCGGTGAAAAAACTGTTGGTGGTGCACAGGGCGATCCGGCGGTGGAATTCATAGTCGGCCTGCACCGTGTCGCCACCGTTGCGCACGCACGCCTGCAACTGTTGCAGCGCCTGGGCGATGGCTTCAAGTTGTTCCGGGGTGCGGCGCCGGGCGGCGAGGGCGGCGGCCTCCGGCTCCAGGCTCAGGCGCAGTTCAAGGACCGCGACGGCGTCTTCGCGGCTGCCGATATGCGCCTCTTCAAGCGTGGCACTGCGCGGTTGCGCGGCATCGACGACAAAGGTGCCGATGCCATGGCGGGTTTCGACCAGACCCTCGGCCTGCAAGCGCGACATGGCCTCACGTACGACGGTGCGGCTGACGCCGTTATCACGACTGATAGCCAGCTCGGTCGGCAGTTTTTCGCCGCTCCTGATCTCGCCCTCACGAATCCTGCGCGATAGCTCGGCGACCAGTTGCTGGGTCAGGTTCGAACGACGGCCCGAGGCCGGGGATGGTTGGTCCATATTGCTGGGTCAAGTCCTGAAGAGGTTGTGGGTGTGTTTTGTCCCGGCGTGCGGCCTATACTCGCGGCATCCGACAAGAACGAGGCTGTAATGTCCGAGCACGCCCTGACTGCGCAAAAAAACCATCGACGCCTGGCCGAGACCCTGGTCGACCGCTTTGCCCAGCGCATGCGCGACGGTGTGTTGCGCCACGGTGAAAAGCTGCCATCGGAAGCGCTGATCATGGAGGCCGAAGGCGTCAGCCGCACCGTGGTGCGCGATGCCCTGTCGCGGTTGCAAGCCGCAGGGCTGGTCGAAACCCGCCACGGGGTCGGCACCTTCATTCTCGACATGCCGGCGCCCGAGGGCTTCAGCGTGGGGCCGGCGACCATCGCCACGTTGTCCGACGTGCTCAACCTGCTGGAGTTTCGCCTGAGTGTCGAGGTAGAAACGGCTGGCATGGCCGCAGCGCGCCGTACCCCTGAAGCGCTGCTGGAACTCAAGCTCGCATTCGATGCGTTGCTTGAAGGGCCGCAGAAGTCGGGCACCACTATCAATGCCGATTTCCAGTTCCACCTCAAGATCGCCAAGGCCAGCGGCAATGCCTACCTGATCGATATCATGAAGCACCTGGGCACCAAGCTGATCCCGCGCACCCGCATGAACTCGGCCTACACCGGCCAAAGCGACCGCGCCGCCTACCTGCAAGGCATCAACGCCGAACACCGGCAAATCTATGACGCCATCGTTCAGGGCAACGTCGACGCCGCGCGTGCCGCGATGTACCTGCACCTCAACGGCAGCCGCCTGCGCCTGCGCCGGACCCAATCGCTTTAGCGCGATCAAGCCCGGCAGCGGTCGATAAATAAAATGAGCAACAGCAAGCTGAACAGAGTCGCCACTACTGAACCGCCGCGACGGGTGCCTGTGGCGCCCCGCCTGCTCCAAAAAAAGAGTGATACGCGCGGCCTCAGCCGATGCGCAGCGTGGTGTGTCCAGTAGGGAAGACTGTAAAAACGATACGAGAATTTTTCATGGCGGCCTGTGATTTTGTATTTATTCGGGGCTTTTCATAAATGTCATCATACAACTTGGTGGCGATTATTCGCTGGGCTGCGTAGCTATGTCAATAGGGTTGTGTGATGACCTTTGCGGGTTTTATCGGGTTTAGGTGGTTTCTGAGGCGGAATCTTTACAAGATGTCATACCTCGCTCCGGCTCGATGCCCATTTTGGCCAGAGCCGCTTGAAGCTCAGGGGATGGGCTGGCCCATTGTTCGCGGGGCAGGGGTTTGGACCATTCGATGATGTCGGGATGATCAAGGTCGGGCAGTGGGTAGAGCTTCCAGCGCTCCAGCACATCGATCAGCAATGTATTGAAAATGAAGAGCCCGAAAAAACCCTCCCAGAGCAGAGTCATGAACCAGCCTTTGCGCTTGGCGGCGTTCAGAACATCGTCCAGATAGGTGGCCAGAATTCCTTTTTTTCGGGAGAACCTGTCTGTTGTGTCGGTTACTGCGTCGGGACCGACTTCCATGTAAGTGCGTACGCATTCCCACAGCGCCATGGCTGTTTCTCCGCCGCCACAGCCGAAGCCCATTGTGAAGTACTTGTTATCTTTCGTGGCGTTTGGGTCCGGGTTTTCCAAACTAATAAATAGCATGCCGTGGCTGATGTTTCCGCTTTGACTCGTTGACGATACTTGGGTGGCAGCGGCAACGACGCTTTCCCAGGGAACGATCCAGTAGTCACCATTTTTTTTCAGAAAGCAGGCCTCTCGGCGTTGGCGATTGAAACGGATGGGAAGGGGCGTCGGGCGCCAAAGTATATAAATCAGCATCAGGCAAGGCGGCCCTGTTATGACTGCCCCCAGAAGTAGAGTTCCAATGTCGTTCGTTACATAAGCTGTGCCACAAAAAATCATGATCATAGGCCAAAGTATCATAATGCCCGAACCGATACTGTAGTTACTGATATCCATGAAGACGTCATTTTTTCGCCAGATAATCCCCATCGAGTCACCAGGTTTTTTTCCGGTAGGCAGGGGCAGCGGTGCAAGATAGTCCTGCCTGGAAAACAAGCTTTTTTTACGCCTACCAGAAGGATGAATACTCATGGTTTGTCCTTGGTGTGCGAAATCATCGAACCATCCTGGACGCGAACGTTGTAGAGTCGTGCCTGATTTAGAGCAGGTGTTCCCGCGCTGCGCAATGGAATCACATCGTCGCCTGTCGACACTGCGAAAACCAGGCCTTCCTCGCCCCCTATATACCGATGCACCTCAAGCATTTTTATCAGTGGCGTGCTGTATTTCACTCGCAGGTACAGCTTGCGTGGAAGAGATGCAAATGTGTTGGGTATCAATTTGAAGGGGCCAATCAAGCGCAGACCTTGCCCTTGTTGGTGGGGGACCCATTGGCAGCGACTATCTTTCAGCCAGTACCCTCCAAGGTCCTGCATGATAGGTTCAGGTTTTGCAAAGCCATTCTTGTTACGTATATTCATCCAGGAATCGTAGTCTACGGGGTCTCCCGTCAGTGCCACTTGCAGGTTTATATTTTCTGGAGTTGCTCCGGGCAGGTCTATACTCAGCGCGCCGATGTAAGCTTGCTGTTTCATACCGTCCCTGCTGTCTGTTAATACATAGTCAGATTTTTTCTCATAAGGCGGCCGCAAAAACTGAGTGCAACACCTCTACCTCCGGTAAGGTGCCGCGATGTCTTATACCGAACTCAGTATCGAAGAACGCGTCACCATTCAAATCGGACAATACCGAGATCTCAGTCAGC
>NZ_BAAILM010000032.1:0-20800 GCF_054589175.1 Pseudomonas sp. 3A(2025)
GCGAAATCCATCGATGCCGTCGATGTAGTCCTTGACCGCTGTGATTTTGAACTGCGTAGAGTACTTGCCCATGAAAACACCCCAGAAAGTCAGATGGGTGTCCAACTTTTGGGGTGCAGATCAAATTGTAGGAGGCAGCTCTGCTGGCGATTGAGCGCGAAGCGCTCACAGAGATTTCTGAAACGCTGACATTTTACGACTGCTAGTGCAGCCGATCGCGAGCAGAGCTCCCTCCTACATCCAATGTTTGCTGCGCGACAGCGCGGCGCCGTGGCGACGAGTGATCTCCTACAAGTCCGTGCCGAAGCTTAACTGATCGGCATTAGGCGTTTGCCGGTTTTTTTGGGCTCATTTTTTTAGCGTATCGGCCCAGTCGGCAATCGCATCGGCGGTCTCGCGGGGCTTCTCGGCCGGCAGGGCGTGGCTGGCATTCGGCACCACGCGCACGGTAACCCGCTCGCCAAACTCTTCCTTGACCTCCATGCGCGAACTCTCCGGGCGGAACGGGTCGGCGCCGGCTTGCAGGTCCAGCATCGGCGCGCTGCCGCCGGCCCACCAGCTGTCTTGCTTGGTCAGCGTGCGCGCCGCGCGCTGGCTTTCGGTGACTGCCGGGTACCAGCCTTCCAGCCAATGGCTCGGGTCGTTGCCCGGCGCGAAGAACGCCAGGCGCAGGCCTGCCAGCTTCTGTTCGCGGGTGGCGCTCGGGGCGTTGATCATGGTGATCGCATCGGACAGTTCCGCCGGCCATTTGCGCGCACCGCCGGCCAGCAGCACCACGCCTTTGACTTGTGCCGGGTGGTCGGCGGCGAGGGTCTTGGCGATCCACTGGCCGTAGGCGTGGCCGGCGACAATCGCCGAGCCGCCTTCGGCGTTGATGACGGCGGCAAAGTCATTGGCGAAGTCATGAAAGGTCGCGCCCTTCATGGGGCCGTGCGAGCCGCCGATACCGCGTGGTTCCGGCAGCGCCACGCGATAGCCGCGTTCTACCAGCCTGTCGGCCAGCGGGCTGAATTCGGCGGTGCCGCGTCCGGTGGAGGCGATCAGCAGCACCAAGGGGCCGGCGCCTTGCACGGAGTAGGCAATCGTGGACTGCGGGGTGGTTACCGATTTGGTGTCCATTTGCGCCGCCAGTGCCAGCGGCGTCAAAGCCATGAGACCGGTCAGGCTCAAGGTGCGAATACAGGTCATGGTCATCCGTCCGTTTCAGAATTTGAAGGTGTAATCGACGATCAGCCGATCCTGGTCGCTGTCGCGGGTGTAGTTATTGCGCATCACCCCATGCCGCCAGCGTATGCCCAGGTCCTTGAAGGTGCCGCTTTGCACGACATAGCCCAGATCGGTGTCCAGCTCGCGCTCCTTGCCTTCGTAGGCAACCCGTACCACCTCGGCCTGGTCGGATTTCACATAGCGCAGGGTGAACAGCAGGCCGGGCACGCCGATGGCCGAGAAGTCATAGTCGTAGCGCAGCAGCCACGAGCGCTGTTCGGCCTTGGTGAAGTTGGTGACCATCAATTCGGTGAGCAGGTAGGTCGCGGTGCCGTCCAGAAACGGGAAGGCGCCGTCACCCTTGATCTTCTGGTAGCCGCCTTGCAGCGTGTGCCCCGCCAGGCTGTAGCCACCTATGCCGCTGTAGACCGTATTATCGATGTGCCCGGCCTCGGCGCCGCCAATGTCGCCGGAGGAGAACAGGCGCACATCACCGACCACATTGCCCGGCCCGAACGGCACCTTGGCCTTGAGCCCGAGGTAGTGTTGGCCGTAGACGTTTTCGAGCTGTCCGTAGTGGTAGCTGAGGTTCAGTTGCGGGCTCAGTTGATAATCCACAGCGGCGAAATTGAAGGCATTGCCTCTCGAGGTTTGCACGTACTGGCCGCTGCCGTAGGCGATGCTGATGTCCTGGTAATCGGTCGAGTCGCGCTGGCGCACCTTGTCCAGACGCCCGGCCGACAGGGTCAGCTTGTCGAAGGCCTTGCTGGTGATCTGCGCGCCCTCGAACCCTTGGGTAAACAAGCGCGTAGAGCTGGGTTGCAGCACGCCCAGGCTCGGCGTCAAGGCGCCGTATTGCACGACAGTGTCGCGGTACAGCCGCACCTTGCCGGTCAGCGCCAGTTTTGAGTATTCGTCCTGGGCGCGCCTGGAATAGCTCGGCCCGCCGCTGCGTGCCTGCGCATCGCGGGCCAGCAGGCCGGAGCCGCTGCGGTCGGGGCTCGAGTCCAGCTTGATGCCGACCATCAGCGCCGCATCCAGACCGAAGCCGATATCGCCTTCGGTAAAGCCGGAGAGGTACTTGAAGGTCAGGCCCTGCGCCCATTCCTGCACCTTGTTTTGCCCCGGGTCTTCGCGGTAATCGTTGCTGAACCAGAAATTTCGGGTGTCGATCGAGGCCTTGCCGTCTTTGAGAAAGTCGGCGTGCGCGGCGCTGAGCGCCAACGCGTTCACCACCCCAATGGCCAGGGCGGTTTTGCACAGTTTTATTGTCATTGTTATTCGCCTGAATTCATCGTATCGGAGCCCGCTTATGCCGCGCCGCAGTGATGCCGCGCACAAGCAATGCTGGCGAGCATTACCGGATAAGTGAATTTAAAAGTCAATAGGTCATACAAATGACCTATTGACTTTTGTGAGGGCCGGCGCGTTAAATCATTCCGCTGCGGCTGCACGACGTGGCTCGAATGCGTCAAGCTGTCCTTCCCTGAGGGAGGGTCATCGACAGGGGCGACGACCCCCGGCTGGCGTCTTATATAAAAACAACAGGGTTATCTACGATGAACACAGTCCGTCAGGATGCAAAAATCGGCACCGCTGTGGAGACCGAGGCGCAATTCGCCGATCGGACCTTCGCCAGGGTCAAGTGGAAGATTCTCCCGCTGTTGATCATCTGTTACGTGCTGGCCTTGATTGACCGCAACGTCATCGGCTTTGCCCGTCTGGGGTTCATGCATGACCTGGGCTTCAACGAGGTGGTCTACGGCATCGGCGCCGGGATCTTCTTCATCGGCTACATCCTGTTCGAGATCCCCAGCAACCTGATGCTGCAACGCATCGGCTTTCGCAAGACGGTGCTGCGCATCATGGTCCTGTGGGGCATCGCTTGCGCGGCCTTTGCCATGATGGAGAGCCAGACCGAGTTCTACATTTTCCGCTTCCTGCTCGGCGCTGCCGAGGCCGGCTTCTTTCCGGGCGTGTTGCTGTTTCTGACCCTGTGGGTGCCGCGTCATCGCCGCGCCAGCGTGACCGCGCTGTTCATGGCGGCGCTGCCATTGGCCGGCATTCTGGGCGGGCCGTTCGCCGGTTCGATCATGCAGCATATGGACGGCACGTTCGGCCTCAAGGGCTGGCAGGTGCTGTTTATCGTCGCCGGCCTGCCGGCGTGTGTCATGGGCGTGATCGCCTACCTGATGCTGGATAACTCGCCCGCCGAGGCCAAATGGCTCAGTGCGCAAGAGAAGCAGGTCATCAAGGACGAACTGGCCAAAGACGCTGCCGCAACCACCAGCAAACACCACTCGTTGCTCGATGCACTGAAAGATCGCCGCGTGTACGTGCTGGCGTTTACGGCGCTGTCGGTGTTCAGCGGGGCGGTGGCTGCCGCGTTCTGGGTGCCGACCATTATCAAGCGCACCGGGGTCACCGACCTGTTCCACGTCGGCCTGTTGTCTGCGCTGCCGTTTCTGGTCGGTATGGTCGTGCAGTTTCTGGTGGGTCGGCATTCCGACAAAGTCATGGAGCGTCGCTGGCACGTGGCGATCTGCCTGAGCGTTTCGGCCGTTGGCTGGCTGTCGCTGTCCTTTGTGCAGCCCTCGACCGGTGTGTCGGTGGCTTTGCTGATCGTCGCCACCGCCGCCGTCCTGGGTGCCACCGGGCCGTTCTGGACCTTGCCCGGCAGCCTGCTGACCGGTAAGGCCGCCGCCGGCGCTATCGCTTTGGTCACTACCTTGTCGGGGATCGGCAACGTGTTTTTGCCGGTGCTGGTCGGCTGGCTGATTGAAGTCACCGGCAGCCTGGCGGCTTCTCAGGTCACCTATGGCCTGCTGATGTTCGCCGGCGCCGCGGCCATTGTGCTCGGCACACCGCCTGAAGCGGGCAAACCAGTGGCTGTCGTTGCACCAACACCTGCACCTGCGCTCGAACAAGGAAAATCCTGATGAGCCGTGATGTCTTTATCTGTGACGCCGTACGTACCCCGATCGGCCGCTTTGGCGGTGGCTTGTCGGGCTTACGCAGCGATGATCTGGCGGCCGTGCCGATCAAGGCGCTGATCGCCCGTAACCCGTCGATTGACTGGGCGACGATCGACGAGGTGTTTCTCGGCTGTGCCAATCAGGCCGGCGAAGACAACCGCAATGTCGCACGCATGGCGGCGCTGCTGGCCGGGCTGCCCGAGTCGGTGCCGGGCGTCACCCTCAATCGCTTGTGTGCTTCTGGCATGGATGCGGTGGGCACGGCGTTTCGGGCGATTGCCAGCGGCGAGATGGAGCTGGTGATTGCCGGTGGTGTGGAGTCGATGTCGCGTGCACCGTTTGTGATGGGCAAGGCCGATGCTGCGTTTTCGCGCAGCATGAAGCTGGAAGACACCACCATCGGCTGGCGCTTCGTCAACCCGCTGATGCAGGCGCAGTACGGTGTGGATTCGATGCCCGAGACCGGCGATAACGTTGCCGAGCAGTTCGGCATCGACCGTGCTGACCAGGATGCGTTTGCCGTGCGCAGCCAGCAGCGTGCGGCGGCTGCGCAGCACGCGGGCTTTTTCGCTGAAGAAATTGTGCCGGTCACGGTGCGCAGCAAGAAAACCGAAATCGTGGTCGATCAGGACGAACACCTGCGGCCTGACACCACCTTGCTGACCCTGCAAGGCCTCAAGCCGGTCAACGGCCCCGGCAAAACCGTCACCGCCGGCAATGCCTCGGGCGTCAACGATGGCGCTGCGGCGATGATTCTGGCTTCGGCCGACGCCGTGGCCCGATACGGCCTGACGCCGCGCGCCAAAGTGCTGGGCATGGCCAGCGCCGGCGTGGCGCCGAGGGTCATGGGCATGGGTCCTGTGCCTGCAGTGCAAAAGTTGCTGGCCAGGCTGGACATGAGCATCAGCGATTTTGACGTGATCGAGCTCAACGAAGCCTTCGCCAGCCAGGGCCTGGCGGTATTGCGCGGGCTGGGGCTGGCGGACGACAGCCCGAAGGTCAACCCGCACGGTGGCGCCATTGCCTTGGGGCATCCATTGGGCATGAGCGGCGCACGGCTGGTCATGACCGTGGTTCATGCGCTTGAAACCCGCGATGAGCAATTTGGTTTGGCAACCATGTGCGTGGGGGTAGGGCAGGGGCTGGCCATCGCGCTGGAGCGGGTATAAATCACCACGCAGCGCCTTTACGCCGTGCTGCCCATCACGACGCCGAAAGTCACTAACACAGCCCCGGTGATGCGCTTGCCCCACAAGGCCGCACCGGGCCTGGCCAGACGGTCCGCCATCTTCTTTGCCGTCAGCGCATAGGTGCCTGACACCAGCAGCTTGATCAGCAGCAACAGCAGAATCAGGCCCGGCACGGTGCCGAGACTGGATTCCTGCGGGTTGCCCAAAAACTGCGGCAGCAAGGCCGAGAAAAACAGAATCGCCTTTGGGTTGCTGATCCCGACCACAAACGACTTGCCCCACAGCACTGACAGCCGCTCCGGCAAGGCCGGCTGTGCGCTGTTCAAGCCGCTGCCTTGCGCCCGGCGAAACTGCTGAATACCCAGCCACACCAGGTACGCCGCACCCGCCAGTTTGATGGCGATGAACACGCCCGGATTGGCGACCAGCACGGCATCGATCCCCAGCAATGAGCACGTCGCAAGTACGGCAATCGCCAGCAAGTCGCCGGTGAGTATCCACACCGCCCGGCCTGGGCCATAGACCAGCGCATTGTTGATCAGATAGATCGTCGAAGGCCCCGGCGAGCCTACCTGAACCACCGCGATCAACGCGAATAAAACATAGTCTGTAAGCGACATGGCAAACCCTTGGCTGAACCCATTGCAGAGATGCCGCTACACTACGGCGCAATCGGTACAGTCAGAAGTGCCATATAAGCCAGTCGGGTATGGACCATTATGGGCAAAGGTAAAGTCACCCTGGCGATGGATCTGCCATTGCCCGCGCACGGCAGCGGCGCGACCAAGCAGGAACGCGCCTACCTGGCGATACGCGATGCGATTCTCAAAGGCCTGCTGCAGGCGGATGACCGCTTGCCGTCGACACGGGGGCTGGCGCAACGCTGGGCGATCGCCCGCGGCACCCTCGAAAATGTCTTCGAGCGCCTGCAACTGGAGGGCTATATCACCCGTCAGGTCGGTTCCGGCAGCCGTGTCAGCGCCGTGATTCCGGACAGTTACTTGAAGGCGGTCAGCGAGGCCCACACCACCCGGCTGCAGCCATCGCCGCCTCAAAAGCCGTCGGTGCGCGAGGGTGACAGGCTGCGGGCGCAGGTGGGTGTGCCGTTTGTGGCGCGCCTGGCCAATCCGCTGCTGATCGCCCCGAGTGAATGGGCTCTGCATTTGCAGCGGGCCATGGCGGCGATGCGGCCTGAGCAGATGTGCAGCGCCGAGCCACAAGGCTCATTGGCCTTGCGTGAGCAGATCGCCCGCTATCTGAGAAACCATCGCGGCATCGAGTGCCAGGCCGAGCAGTTGCTTATCACCAACGGCATTCGCCATGGCATCGATATGATCGCCCGCTGTTTACTGGAGCCCGGCGACAAGGTCTGCGTCGAAGACCCAGGCTACGCGGCGGTGCACCGGATCTTCGAAGAGGCGGGCGCCACCTTGTGCTATGCGCCCATCGATGATGAAGGCCTCGACCTGCGCGGCCTCATCGAGCCACACAACTGTCGCCTGGCGTATGTCACCCCGGCGCATCAATCGCCCCTTGGCGTGGTCATGTCGGCCAGCCGGCGCCTGGCGCTGCTGGATTGGGCGCAGCGCCACGATGCCTGGATCATCGAGGACGATTACGACAGCGAATTCAATTACCAGGCGGCGCCGTTGCCGGCCCTGAAGTCCATCGACTCCATGCACCGGGTGGTGTACTGCGGCAGTTTCAATCAGGCGCTGTTTTCCAACCTGAGGCTCGGTTACCTGCTGGCGCCACCGGTTCTGCACAACCGCATTCTGGCGCTCTGGCGCACGGTCGGGCGCAGTGTCGGGGTCTCGGAGCAACTGGGCCTGGCGCAGTTCATGAGCGGCCCGGCCTTTTTGCGGCACCTGCGCCGCGCCCGCCAGGAATACCAGACCTTGCGCGACATCGTCCTGGACACCCTGAAGGCTGAAGCGCCGGGCTGCTATCGCATCAGCGGCGAGCACGCGGGGTTTCACCTGATCCTCTGGCTGTCGCCTCAGCACGATGAACAGACCCTGATCGACGCAGCCGGGAAAGCCGGCTTGCGGCTGCAACCGCTCAGGCAATCGTGCCGGCAGATTCAGCTTGAACCTGCCTTTGTACTGGGATTTGCCGCGCTCACCCGCGCCCAGGCCCGTAACGCTGCCCGCACGTTGGGCCAGTTGCTTCACAGGTACTCGCTGTGCCGCTCGATCAATAGCTGCTGATCATGAAACGCCATGAACGGCATCAGCTTGTCGAACAGGGTGTCGCGTGCCGTTGCGGTTATCCAGTGGTCGTCATCGCCAACAGCTTCAAGCATGGCGCGCAGGACATAGTCGACATTAAGGTCTGGTTCGAGCATTGCCTCTTTTATCAGGTCGCCGACCGCTGTGCGAAGCTCGTCGCGATCATTGCACCGCGTGCCGATGCTCAGCGTTGAGGTCAGGTAACCGAGATGGCCGCGGCCGCCTTCAAGCAATAGCAGCAGAGCCTCGTACAGCCCGGCCCGTTGCGACGCGGTGAACCAGGCCCGGTTGCTTGAGCTGCTGATGTAAAACCCCTGAAGCGTCGTCAGGGTCTGATTGATGCCCAGCGCTCGATAATGGGCCGCCTCGACAAGCGGCACGCTGCGCACGTCGGTGAACGTCTCGGTGCCGCTCCAGAACTCAATCACGCGGGCCATTTCTCTGCGGGTGGCCAACGGGTGCAGCCAGTTGCGCCAGTAACGGCCGATTCGCTGTGCCCGCCAACGTCCTACAGCCGGGAACAGGTCGTTGATCAGCCATTGATAGGTGGTCATGCACGACCAGCCGGCTTTATTGAACGGCCAGCTTTGAGCGCTAAGCGGCTCCCAGAGGATTGCCACTTCAGCGGCGTGACAAAGCTCGACGCTGTCGGCGCCGAAGATAACCCCGTGGTAACCGGCGGCGGACACCGGCATCAAGCGGTTGGGCGCGTTGTGGAACATGTGCCATTCGGACGTACCGTTATCGGTGTCATGAACATTGGCAAATTCGAGCAATGCATTCCAGACCCAGGCCTTGACCTTGCAGAGCACCACGCGATGCCCCATCCATTTCACCAGCGGGAAATTCTGCGACTGCCAGTGCGCCTCGACTTCGCGCAGGCTCTGCAAGTAGGCGTGCGAAAACTCGTCCGCGACACTGGCCACTGCCTCGGCAGCCTGTCGGGGCAGCAGGAACCGGCAGTTTTTCAGGTCAATAATGTGGTTGTTGCCTTTGCTACCGGTCACACCCTGAAGAAACGGACGCACATCGGGCAGCAACGGCTCGCCGTGGTTGCCCAGAAAGTGCTTGAGCAACCACGCTTGATCCAGCCCCACCATGACGCCTTCGGTGTCCGGCATCTTGATCGAAACGATCGCTGACCCCGGATAGTCCTCGACGCTGGGCAAACAGGCCGAGATATCTATCCAGGGCTGGCGCAACGACCAGTACCGGCCAACGTTGTAACGGGTCGTGAGCTCTTCGTCGACGACCACACCCTTGGCCAGAAAGTCTTGCGCCAATGCCGCGACTTCAGGCCGCGGATCGGTAATGGCTTTGAGCAGCGTGTCGCGAAAGCCGACCTTCTGCATCCAGTGATTGCAGTACTGCTGGATGTCGGGACCGGAAAAGAACCGGGTCAGAATATCGGGGGCGTCCTTGAGCTTTTCGGTCAGGTGCTCGGCGGTCCACAGGTCGGCCTCGATGCCCTGCGCCAACAGTTTTTGATGCGCCGCCACCCAGGCCCGGTCCAGCGACTTGATCGAGCTTTGCGCCAGTATCAAGGTGAAGCGCCCGGCAACCGTTGCCCACTCATTGTCGAGAAAACGATCCACTGCCCGAGTGAGATCGGCGGCACCGAAACGCTGCCAGCATTTGCATTCGAACACGGCCAGGCGGTCGTGGTGCAGACGCTCGAAGGCAAAGATATCGATACCGTGTTGCGACACATTGCCCTTGTTGCCCAGACGCTGGCAGCCCACCAGGGTGTGGTCCTTCTGTAACAACCACCAGCACAGTTGCTCGAAGGTGTGCGCGTCCATGGTTTCGAACAGCAGGGTATTGAATGCCTTGGGCGCAATGTACTGCTGGGCCTTTATCGACGCATCGGCGCCAAGGTGTTTATCCCACTCCTGCGGGTAGCTTTGGTCAGTACTCATCGGACTCGGATCACGGCATGAGGCTTAAGAGGGAAGCATGCCGGGTTGCGTCGGATCAAGCCGGCATGCCGGCAAGGAGTTCAATTAGCAATAACTATCAATGATACCCGCAATATTAATTAGGCATTACGTACCCGCTCGGCTAACGTCGCCGCAAAGTCGATATCACTTTGATATCGGTTGTCTTGTTCCGTCGACCTCCGCCGAGTCCTGCGAATGAAAAAACCTCTTGCTCTCTCGACCCGCATTGGCCTCGCGTTTGCAGCCATCGTCTCGCTGCTGGTGCTGATCACCGCCGTGGGTATTCAGCGCGTTGGCTACATCGACCGCACGCTGGCCAATGTCAGTGACAACGCCGCGATGGTGCAGCGTTACGCGATCAACTTCCGTGGCAGTGTGCACAACCGGGCGATTGCCATCCGCGATGCGGTGCTGGTCGATAATCCGCAGGAGCTGGCGCGGCATCTGGCCGAGATCGCTCGCCTGGAAAAAGACTACGCCGACTCGGCCGCGCCTCTGGATCAACTGTTCAACGCACGCAATGTCAGCGCCGAAGAACGCGCCCTGCTGGCCGCGATCAAGGACATCGAACAGCAAACCCTGGCGTCCTCGCGCACATTGATTGACCTGCGTCAGGCCGGCGATATCGCCGGCAGCCAGGCGCTGTTGTTGCAGCGCACCTCCGGGCTGTACAGCGAATGGCTCAAGCGCATCAATGCGCTGATCGACGCCGAAGAGGCCTCGATCAAGACCCAGCTCAACGATGTGCAGGCCACTGCCAGTGCGTTTCGCGGCCTGATGCTGCTGGCGACCGGTGTTGCCTTGCTGCTGAGCATTTTGCTGGCCACGCAGATCATTCGTTTCGTCACCTCGACCCTGGGCGCCGAGCCGACCGAAGTGGCGCAGGCCATCGAACGTCTGGCCGCCGGCGATTTGCAGCAAACCCTGAGCACGCGCTACCCGGCCAGTGTGATGGGCGTACTCAAGGCCGCGCTGGCGCAGTTGGCGGAAACCATCACCCAGGTGCGCGTGGCGGCGCAGGAGGTCAGTCAGGCGTCGGTGCAGTTGACCGCCACTTCAGCGCAGAACAATGAGCACATCAGCCGCCAGACCCGTCAAGCCGAGCAGGTCGCGACGGCCATTACGCAAATGGCCTCGACGGTCAGCGAAGTCTCCGGGTACGCGTTGAAAGCAGCCAGTGCGACGCAGTTGGCCGACACCGAAGTGGCCAGCGGTAATCAATTGGTGGCAGACACGTCGCAATCCATCGAAGCGTTGGCGGCGACCCTGACCCAGACCACCGACACCGTCGAGCAAGTGTCGCGCGACAGCGAGCAGATCGAGACGGTGATCGAGGTGATCAATTCGATTGCCGCGCAAACCAACCTGCTGGCGCTGAACGCCGCCATCGAAGCCGCCCGCGCCGGCGAACATGGTCGCGGCTTTGCGGTGGTGGCCGACGAGGTACGCTCGCTGGCCAATCGTACCCAGCAGTCGACCCAGGAAATCCGCGACATGATCAGCACCCTGCAAAGCGGCACCGAGGCGGCGGCACAGAACATGCGCGACAGCTGCGAACTGGCCAGTCGCACGGTGGCCCAGACCCGTAATGCACAGGCGGCGCTGGCCAAGGTCCGTCACGAAGTGGGCGCCATCAACGACATGAACGCCCAGATCGCCAGCGCGGCGGTGCAGCAAAGCAGCGTGGCCGATGATGTGTCGAGAAACATCGGCCACATCCACGAACTCACCGTGCACACCGCCACCGGCTCCTCGCAGGTGGCCTCGGCCAGCGGCGAACTGGCGCAATTGGCCGGCCGACTGTCCGACAAGGTCTCGATGTTCAGGGTTTGAAATACGGCGCGTTGCCCGCTACAGTCGCGCCCCGATCCGGGCAACGCTGCCGGAGCACGCTGCCGGACCACACTGAAAGGAGCCGCCTTGAACGAACAGACCTTGTCCATGCGCCTGGAGCGCGTGGCGGCGCATGTGCCGGCCGGTGCGCGGCTGGGCGATATCGGCTCGGACCACGGCTATCTGCCGGTGGCATTGATGCGCCGGGGGGTGATCAGCGCAGCGGTGGCGGGAGAGCTGGCCGTGACACCGTTCCACGCCGCGCAACGCACCGTGCGTGACAACGACCTGCAGCAGTACATCACCGTGCGCCTGGCCGATGGTCTGGCCGCCCTCGAACCCGACGACGCGATCACCACGATCAGCCTGTGCGGCATGGGCGGCGAGACCATTCGCGACATTCTGGCCAGCGGCAAGGCGCGCCTGAGCGGCCAGGAGCGGCTGGTGATGCAGCCCAACGGCGGCGAGCAACCCTTGCGCCAATGGCTGATGGACAACGGCTACCGGATCCTCAGCGAAGAAGTACTGCATGAACACCGCTTCGACTACGAAATCATCGTCGCCGAGCGCACCGGGCCTGTGACCTATACGGCTCAGGAGCTGTATTTCGGCCCTCTACTGATGCAGGCCCGCAGCCCGGCATTCCTGGCCAAGTGGCAGCGCAAACTGCGTCAGAAGCACAAGGTGCTGGCCACGCTGGAAAAGGCCCGGCAAGCCGTGCCTGAGCAAAAGCTGCAGGCGATCCAGTGTCAGGTTCAGTGGATCAATCAACTATTGGCTTGATCCCCTGATCACAGGCGCAGCTGCCCGATCGAACGGTTCAGTTCGCCTGCCAGGGTTGCAAGGTCGGTGCTGGTCGTTGCGGAGTCCACCGTTTGTGACACGGTGCGATCGGTCACGTCACGGATACTGACCACGGCACGGTTCATCTCTTCAGCCACCTGGCTTTGCTGTTGCGCTGCCACCGCGATCTGGGTATTGCTTTCACGCATCTGCGCCACCGCATGGGCAATCGCCGCCAGCGCTTCGCCGGCTTCGCGGGCCTGTTGCACGCATTCATCGGCCTTGAACGAGCTGTCCTGCATGAAATCCACGGCATCGCGGGTGCCGGCCTGCAGGTCGCCGATCATGCTGGTGATCTCGTCGGTGGAGGTCTGCACGCGCTTGGCCAGGTTGCGCACTTCATCGGCCACCACGGCAAAGCCACGGCCCATTTCGCCGGCGCGGGCCGCTTCGATGGCAGCGTTGAGGGCCAGCAGGTTGGTCTGCTCGGCGATGCTGTGGATCACGTTGACCACGCCATTGATCTTCTGGCTGTCTTCGGCCAGGCGCTGGATCATCTCGGCGGTCTGCTGCACGCCACTGGACAGCCCGGCAATCGACAGTTGCACGCGGTCGACCACCACCTTGCCGCTGCCTGCCAGGGTGTCGGCGGTCTGTGACTGGTCACGGGTGGTGCTGGCGTGCTGGGCGATGTGGTAGACCGTGGCCGACATTTCGTTGATCGCGGTGGCCACCTGGTCGGTTTCGCTCTGCTGGCCGAGCATGCCCTGACGCACATTGCTCATGCCCGCCGCCAGATTGGCAGCGCCGCTGTCCAGGCGTGCGGCGGTTTGCGAGACGGTATTGACCACGCGCTGGTAGCCGGCCTGCATGGCGTTGAAGGCATTGGCCATCTGCCCGACTTCGTCCTGGCTGCCTTGTGGCGCCCGGGCCGACAGGTCACCGCTGCGTTCAACGTGCAGCATCACGTCCTTGAGGGCATTGAGCTGGCTGAGCAGAAAGCGGATCAGCAGTTGTGAGGCACACAACATCAGCACCATCAACACACCCACGGCCAGAGCGTATTGAGCAAAGCGCTCGATCAGCAACTGGCTGAAGGTCGGTGCAGAGGCTAATACCGCTATGCGCTGGCCATCGCTGCGCTCGATCACCTGGGCGCCGAACACCTGACGGTCCTTGAAGGGCGTATCGAGTTCGACCCAGCCGCGCGCCGAGGCCAGCGCCGGCAAGGATTGGCCGGCCAGCGACGGGGTCTGGCCGGCGGCGTAGGTCAGTGCATCGGCATCGGCGGGCAACGCTTGTGCGGCCGGCCACGCCGCCAGCAGTCGTGCCTGGCTTTCGACGGCCTGCCGAGCGCTGTCCTGGCGCGCGTGCTGCTCCAGTTGCAGGGCGTACAGCACCAGCATCAGGGTGGTGAAGAAGGCGACCGTATTCACGGCCCAGAACTTGTACTTCAACGAGAGGTTGCTAAGCCATGAGCCCATGAGTGGTCTTCTATTGGTCGTTTAAGGTATGCAGCAAGGTGATGTCACATTGCCTTAATCAACGATTCACGCCTTGATGTGGGTCAAGTTATTCGCAGGTTTCATCTGCCAGCGCCGGTAAACCGAAAAACGCCCGGGCGCAGGCGGTGCTGTGTTGTGCCAGATCCTCAAGACTTTCACCGCGATGCAGTGCCACTTCGCGCAGCACTTCGGTGAGGAATGCCGGCTCGTTACGGCCGTTTTTCGGCTTGGGCCGCAGGCTGCGCGGCAGCAGCCATGGCGCATCGCTTTCAAGCATCAGCCGCCCGCGCGGGATATCGCGCATCAGCGGGTGCAAATGACTGCCCCGGCGCTCGTCGCAGATCCAGCCGGTAATGCCGATGTGCAGGTCCAGATCCAGATAGCGATACAGCGTCTGTTGCTCGCCGGTAAAGCAGTGCACCACCGCCGCCGGCAGGTGGTCGCGGTAGTCGCGCAAGATGGCGAGCAAGCGTTCGCTGGCGTCGCGCTCATGCAGAAACACCGGGCGTTGCAATTGAGCCGCCAGCGCGAGGTGCGCATGCAGAACGCTCTCTTGTTGCGGGCGCGGCGAGAAATCGCGGTTGAAGTCCAGCCCGCATTCGCCCACGGCGCGTACGCGGTCTTCCTTGAGCAAGGCCTGCAAGCGGCGCTCGCTGTCGCTGTTCCATTCACTGGCCGAATGCGGGTGAATGCCGGCGGTGCAGAACAGCCGCTGAGCGCTTTCGTCCAGCTCATGGCACAGCTGCAGACTCTCTTCGCTGCCCGGCAAACTGGTGCCGGTCAGCACCATCTGGCTGACGCCTGCATCGCGTGCGCGCTGCAGTACCGCTGGTCGCTGCGAGGCGAAGCTTGAGTGGGTCAAGTTGACGCCGATGTCGATCAATTGCATGGTGCTACCTCAGGCCGAATGCCGAAGAGCATACCAGAGCCTGCAGAACGACCCGAAAACGCAGTGCATTCAACCACTTGAGCCGGACGGTTCAACGCTTTTGGCAACACCTGAAGGGACCTGGCCACAACGACGATGGCGAAAAAGGTCCTTTTTTCTGTCTGACCACCCTGGAATACCCCATGGAGAGCGAATGATCCGAGCCGCGCTTTTGTCGATTGTCTGCCTGTCGCTGACAGCCCCCCTGGCTGAAGCCCGGGAAACCCGTCAAAGCAGCCCGCATGCTGCGCAAAAACACCCGCAAGCCCGTAGTCAGCCCCGCGATTTGCCGGCCATTCGCACCAGCAAGGTGCTGCGCGTACTGGTCAACCAGAGCCGTAACAGCTCAGGCGACGTCAAGGGCCAGGAAATCGGTGTCGAGTATCACCGCCTGCAAGCCTACGAGCGTTACCTCAACAGCCAAGCCAAGGGTGGCCAGAAGGTCACCGTCAAGTTCATTCCCAAACCCAAGGACCAGTTGCTGGGTGCCCTGTTGCGTGGCGAAGGCGACCTGGTCGCGCCCAGCGAATTGCTCGATGAGCAGGCGGTGAAAGGGGTGGTGGCCAGCCGGGCAATTGTCGCCGATGTACCGTTGGTGCTGGTCAGTGCCAGTGGTCAACGCACCTTCAAACAGCTCGAACAGTTGTCCGGGCGTACCTTGAGCCTGCCCGCCGGCAGCGTGGCCGGTGCAGCCGTGCAGCGTCTGAATCAGCGTCTGGCACTGCGCAAGCTGGCGCCGGTGCACGTCGAATGGGCCGATTCCAGTCTGGCCGTAGAAGATGTACTGGAAATGGTTCAGGCCGGTATTTACCCGCTGACTCTGGTCGAACGGCCGATTGCCGAACGCTGGGCCAAGGTGATGCCCAAGCTGCGTGTGGATCGCAATCTCAAGTTCGGCACCGAAGGCGATATCAGCTGGTTCGTGCGCCAGGACGCCACGCTGTTGCGCGCCGATGTCGATCACTTTCTTGCCACCTATCAAGCGCCGGCCAATCAGAATCAGGCGTTCGAGAAGGCTTATAAAAGTCTGTACCGGGTCAACAGCCCGTTGGCGCGCAGCAACCTGCAACGTCTTGAGCAGTTGCGGCCGATCCTGCAACGCCATGGCGATGCCCAGGGTATCGACTGGCTGGATCTTGCGGCGCTGGCCTTCAAGGAATCGAAGCTGGACCCGAACGCCAAGGGCAGCGGCGGGGCGACCGGCCTGTTGCAGATCACGCCGTCAGCCGCCAAACGGGTCGGGGTCAGCAATATTCAGCATGCCGATGGCAATGTACAGGCGGCCTCGCGTTATATGGCGCTGATCCAGCGCAAGTTCTTCGCCAGTCCGAAAATCAATGAGCGCGAGCGCATGGCCTTTGTGCTGGCAGCCTATAACCTGGGCCCGGAGCGAGTGCAGAAGATGCGCCAGGAAGCCCGCCGTCGCGGCCTTAACCCGGACAAATGGTTTTTCCAGACCGAGCGCGTCGCCATGGAGCAGAACGGCATGGGCGTGGTCAGCTTCGTCAACAGTGTGAACAAGTACTACCTGGCCTTCGATCGCCAGCGCGAAGCATTGGAAGGTCAGCAGCAAGCGCGCTACGCCATGCGCAAGTAATCGATTTATTCGATCTTTATAACGCGTTTTTTGCGATTTTCATATTCGCTGGTTCGATTAAGATGGCGCCATTCCCGCTCATCTCCTAATTTGGAATCACGAAAATGAAAGCACTGATCAACAACGTTCTCGCCACCCGCGCAGGTTTCGGTCTGACCGCTGTACGCATCATCGTCGGCATTATCTTTATCGCCCACGGCAGCCAGAAGCTGTTTGGCGCCTTTGGTGGCTACGGGCTGGAAGGCACCGGGCAATGGATGGCCAGCATCGGCCTCAACCCCGGCTACCTGATGGCACTGCTGTCGGGCAGTGGCGAGTTCTTCGGCGGTCTGGCACTGCTGATCGGCCTGCTGGCACGCCCTGCTGCTGCGGTGCTGGTGTTCCTGCTGGTGGTCGCGATTGTCTCGGTGCACCTGAGTAATGGCCTGTTCATGGCCAACAACGGTTACGAATTTGCCCTGGCCTTGCTGGGCGGTGCTCTGGCGGTGCTGATCGAAGGCGCCGGCAAGCTGTCGCTGGACCGCGCCATCACCAACCGGATCTGATTTGACAATAATCGGGGGCGTCTCTAGGATTGCCCCCAGCGCCGATTTAACAACTACTTGCGGGGCGCCTGGCGAAAGCCGAAATACCGCTAAAACGTTGGTTCGGTGCCGCCTCCCACCGCTGCCAAGCGGAATCTGTGAGGCTGAGATTTTTGCCATGAGCCAATCGCTGCGCCAATCCCTTCGTCGTCCTCTGCGCCTGTCGCCCATCACCACCTACATCGGCCGCAAGAACCCGCGCATTCTGCTGGGTGGCACTCATCAGCCGACCCTGTTGCGCTACCTCGATGGCTGGCCGCGTAAAGGCGGCAAGGCCAGTGCCTTTCTGCTGCAGTTCGTCGACACCACTCAATCGCTTTCGGCTTACCGCAACGATCAGTTCGATCTGGCGGTGATCCACGCCCCCGATGCGGCCTGCGCCGCCAGCGTGATTCACGACCTGACGCGTATTGCCCGTCAAGGACTGATCACGCTCGGCTGAGCTTCATCGACCAACCGGTAGGCGATGCTGTTGATGTACCAGGTCGCCTGCCCCCCAGGAATCTGCACCACCACCTCGTCGTCCTGTTGCTTTTTAAGCAGAGCGCGGGCCATGGGTGAGTCGATAGAGATGTAATCGTTGCGGCCATAGATTTCGTCATGGCCGACAATGCGCAACTTGAGGGTTTGCCCCTCGTCACTTTCGATTTCGACCCAGGCGCCGAAGAACACCTTGCCTTCCTGCTGCGGCGAATAATCCACCACTTTTACATCTTCCAGGCGCTTGCGCAGGTAACGCACGCGACGGTCGATTTCGCGCAACAGTTTCTTGTTGTACTGGTAGTCGGCGTTCTCGCTGCGATCGCCCAGCGCCGCGGCCCAGGAGACCTTTTGCGTGATTTCCGGGCGATACACGCGCCACAAGTGATCCAGTTCGGCCTTGAGCTTGTCATGGCCTTCGCGGGTGATGATGTTGGTGGCCAAGCCGCCTCCTTGAATGTGACGATAATTAAGTCGAACAGAAAATATATAAAGCCGCTATCCAATTGATTTGGTTGCAGATAGCCATTACGGTGCGGGTAAAAACTTGTTAACCCTTCGTGCAGGAGCGTGCCGTTGAAAATTGTTCAGAAGGTCAGCCTGGCGGCCGCCGCCGTCTTGTTTCTAACCACCGGTTTATTGTCACTGACGCAAATCAGTCAGGTACGCGACTCGTTGTACAAGCAGACCGCAGCGAGCATCGGTGAGTCAAGCAGTGCGCTGGCGCGGCAGATCGAGAACTGGCTCAACGCCAAGCTCAAGCTGATGGACCTGACGGTGCAGAACATCGCCAGCAACTACAGCCCCGAGCAGATCGAGCGCAGTATCAACAGCCCGGTGCTCAAGGATGAATTCATCATGATCTTCGGCTCGCTGGCCAGCGACGGTACCACGTTGAAGAACCTCGACTCCTGGAAACCCAAGGCCGACTATGACGGCCGCACCCGGCCCTGGTACGCGCAAGGCAAGGCGTCCAGTCAGGCCGTGCTGACCGAACCCTACGTCGACACCACAAGCGGCGAAAACCTGATCTCGGCGGTGACCCCGCTGAGCAATGCCGGGCAGTTCAGTGGCGTACTGGGCGGCGACCTGCGCCTGAAAACCGTGGTCGATGCGGTCAATACCCTGGATTTCAACGGTGCCGGTTATGCGTTTCTGCTCAGCAAGAGCGGCAATATCATCTCTCACCCGAAGCCTGAGATGAACGGCAAGAATTACAGCGAGCTGTTTGGCGGCAAGCCGCCAGCGCTGAGTGGCAACCTGCAGGAGGTCAAGATCGATGGCCGCAACTTGCTGGTGTCGTTCACCCCGCTGACGCAACTGCGAGGCGCCGAGTGGTACATCGGCGTGGTGCTGGACGAAAAGATCGTCATGGCTGAGGCCGACAGCCTGACCTGGCGCGCCGCCATTGCCACCTTGCTTGGGGTGATTATCAGCCTGGTGGTGCTGGGGTCGTTCATGCGCCACCTGCTCAAGCCGCTGGACCTGTTGAACCGTTCGATCAAAGAGGTGAACAGCGGCGAGGGTGACCTGACCCGGCGCTTGCCGACCCATGGCAACGATGAAGTGGCGATCGTCTCCAAGGAGTTCAACGACTTTCTGCAAAGCCTGCAGAGTCTGGTCAGCCAGATTCTGGGCACCTCCAATCAGGTGCGCGAGAGCACGGCGCTGACGTCGCACGAGGCCAATCAGGCCGATAGCCGCTTGCAGCGTCAGTTGCAGGAGCTGGATCAACTGGCCACGGCCATGCAGGAAATGTCGTCGACCGCCGAAGACGTGGCGCGCAACGCGCAGGTGGCAGCGCAGGCGGCACTGGCCGCCAATCAGGAAGCCGAAAGCGGCGAACGCGTGGTGCTGCGCTCCACCGAGGCCATCAAGCACCTGGCTGTGGAAATGGAAGACACGGGGCAAGCGATTCTTGACCTGGCACGCCTGAGCGACAACATCGAATCGATTCTGGCGGTGATCACCAGTATTGCCGAGCAGACCAACCTGCTGGCCCTGAATGCTGCCATTGAAGCGGCGCGTGCCGGTGAGTCCGGGCGCGGCTTTGCCGTGGTTGCCGATGAGGTGCGCAGCCTGGCGTCACGTACGCAGAAGTCGACCCAGGAAATCCGTCAGATGATCGACCAGTTGCAATCGGGCGTGCGCCAGGCCGAGTCGCGCATGCAAAAAAGCCGCGACAGCGCCAGCAAGACCGCAGAAGAGGCCGGGGCGGCCAATGAAATGCTGACCCGCATCCGTCAGGCGATCGTGCACATCAATGACATGAACACCCAGATTGCGACCGCCGCCGAAGAGCAGAGCGCAACCACCGAAGAGATCAACCGCAACACCACCAATATTCGCGATATCAGCCATGAAGTGGTGGCCGGCGCCGAAGAGCAAGTGCGTCAATGTGCGTTGATGGGTGAGCAGGTTCAGCAGCAGAGTCATTTGCTGGGGCGGTTTAATGTGTAAAGTGGCCCGATAACAGATTGCCTATCCTGAGGAAAACGACCCATGCGTCTGGCCATTGCCGCTTTTGCCCTGCTGATCTCTTTCAATACGCTGGCCGATACGGCTGTGCAGCCCGTGGTCCGATGGACCCTGCTCGATCAACACGAGCAGGCCTACACCCTGGACGATCAGGCGCAGGTGTTGCTGGTTGCGCGCAGCATGTCGGCAGCCAGAATGGTCAATGCCGCGCTCGAAGATCAGCCGCCGGGTTATCTGGAAGCGCGCAAGGTGATCTACATCGCCGATATCGAAATGATGCCGTCACTGATGAAGCCGGTGATCGTGCCGGCCATGCGCTCGGCCAAATACCGGATTCTGCTCGATCAGGACGGCCGCGTGGCCGCCCGCTATGCCGGCGACCGCGACAGTGTGCAATGGCTGAAGCTGGACAAGGGCGTGGTTACCCAGGAGAAGCACTTCACCGAGGCCGAAGGCCTGGGCAAGGCGGTGGCCGAATTGGGCCGGTAATGCCCAAACCGTGCTTCAGGCCACGGTCGCCTTGTTGAAGATCATTTGCAGGTAGCGCGCCAGGTGCTGCTCACCGTCAAAGGCATCGTTCAGGTGCGCTTGTGCGGTACGCAGGTGCTGGTGCAGTTGCTGGGTGACTTTTTGCGGGCCGTACAGCGAGATAAAGGTTGATTTGCCTTCGTCCTTGCCCTGGTCCTTGGCGTTGTCGGGGTTGTTGTCCTGCAAGTCGTCGTACAGCTGAAAGGCCTGGCCCAGTTCCAGGGCAAAGCCTTGCAGGGCTGTGCGTTTTTCTGCGGCAGCGTCGCTGACCATCCACGCCATGTCCATGATCGCGCTGAACAGCACGCCGGTCTTGAGGGTGTTGGTGCGCGCGATCTGTTCGGCCGAGCGTTCGCCCTGGCCCTCTCGCAAGTCCTGAAACTGACCGCAGACCAAACCTTGCATGCCCACCGCGTTGGCCAGCACTTCGACCAGTTGCGTGCGGGTCGCAGGCGCCAGGTCGCTGACGCCTGCGACCACTGCAAAGGCGCGGCTCAACAGCGCCACAGCGGTAAGAATCGCGACATCCTGACCGAACTTGA
>NZ_BAAILM010000032.1:20918-28499 GCF_054589175.1 Pseudomonas sp. 3A(2025)
GTTTGGCGTCGTCCATGCACGGCATGTCGTCGAGCACCAGGGAGGCTGCGTGGATCATCTCGACGGCGCAGCCCAGCTCCAGCGCCTGGCGGCCGCCCTGGCCCAGGCCTTCGGCGGCCAGCACCAGCAGGATCGGGCGCATGCGCTTGCCCGGTGCCAGGGTGCTTTCGCGCATGGCTTGCACAATCAGGTCGCGCTCGTTGCCACTTTCAGGAAGCAGTTCATTCAGGCGTTGCTCGACGCTTGCGCGCACGCCGGCCAAGTGCTCGGTAAAGTCGGTGTCTAAAGGTGTGCACGCTTGCGCTGTGGTCATGGCCGCATCCTGGCAAAGGTTTTTGTCCGCTTGCTTCCTGGGATGGAACGACTGGCGTTCCCGGGTGCCTGAAGAGCAGCATCTTGTACGTAACATCTTGTACGTAAGTTGTGCAAAACTCTATGCTTTGTACAACTTTGATCCATGTACAGACAACGCCCCGCTCAAAATGATTCCAGGGATAAGCAACTGTCATGAATGAACACGATTTGAGCCGGCGCAAGGATGATCATCTGAATATCGTGCTCGACAGCCTGGACGACGCACATGGCGCAGGCTCCGGTCTTGAAGCGCTGCGCTTCGAGCATTGTGCATTGCCAGAGCTGAACCTGGATGATATCGACTTGAGCAGCCGTTTGCTCGGTATCCCTTTGCGGGCACCGCTGCTGATCAGCTCCATGACCGGCGGCGCCCAGCGCTCGACCGCGATCAACCGACATCTGGCCGAGGCGGCCCAGGCGCTGGGTATTGCCATGGGCGTCGGTTCGCAACGGGTGGGCCTGCAAGGCGGCAGCGACCAGGGGCTGACGGCTGAATTGCGCCGCCTGGCGCCCGATATTCCACTGCTGGGTAACCTGGGCGCCGCGCAGTTGCTCGGCCGTGACGGCATTGATCTTGCGCGGCGCGCTGTGGACAGCTTGCAGGCCGATGCGCTGATCATTCACCTGAACCCGCTGCAGGAAGCCGTGCAAGGCGAAGGCGACCGCGACTGGCGCGGCGTACTCAATGCCATCGCGCGTACCGTGCAAGGCCTTGAGGTGCCGGTGGTGGTCAAGGAAGTCGGCGCCGGGTTGTCTGCCTCGGTGGCACTGGCGCTGGTCGAGGCCGGCGTGCAGGTGATTGACGTGGCCGGTCAGGGCGGCACCAGTTGGGCAGCGGTCGAGGCGCAGCGCGCGCGAACGCCTGCGGACCGGGAAGTGGCCATGGCGTTTGCCGACTGGGGCATTCCAACGGCCCTGAGCGTGGTCAATGTTCGACAAGCGCTGCCTGAGGTGACCCTGGTGGCGTCCGGTGGCATCCGCAACGGCGTGGATGCGGCCAAGGCCTTGCATCTCGGGGCGGATCTGGTAGGGCAGGCAGCCGGGGTCTTGCAGCAGGCGACGATCTCGACCGAGGCGGTGATTGCCCACTTCGAGATTATGATTCGTCAGTTGCGCATTGCCTGCTTCTGCACCGGCTCTGGCAACCTGGCCACCTTGCGTCAGGCGCGGCTGGTGAGCTCGTATCAGTCGGCGCTGCATCGTTGATAAGCCATTTCGGGGTCGTGCCATCGGCCTGGTACAGCCACTTTCAGGCCTTTCAGGCGCTGGCCACAACCCTGCTGGATCGCGGTCACCGGGTGACCTTTTTTCAGCAGGCCGATACCCGTGCCTGGCTGAGCGACCCGCGTATCGAATTTTGTGCGCTTGGCACAGCCAGTCATCCGCCTGGTAGCCTGGCCGCGAACCTGAAACGCGCTGCACGGCCAGGTCTGCCGTTCGGCTTGCGGCGCATCATCGATGATATGGCCGCCAGCACGGCGATGCTCGCCGCTGAACTGCCGGGCGCCTTGCAGCAATGCCGTGTCGATGCGCTGCTGTGCGATCAGATGGAAGCCTCGGGTGGCCTGGTCGCCGAGGCGCTGGGTCTGCCGTTTGTGTCGGTGGCCTGTGCCTTGCCGATCAATCGTGAGCCGCAGTTGCCCCTGCCGGTGATGCCCTTTGCCTACGGCCAGGATGAGCGCAGCCTGCGGATGTACGAGGGCAGTCGGCAAGTGCATGACTGGTTGATGCGCCCGTTGCGCCGTACCTTGCACGATGCTGCACGTCGCTTGGGCGTTGCGCCGCGTGACGGCCTGCACGATTGCCTTTCGCCGCTGGCGCAGATCAGCCAGACCCTCTCGGGTTTCGATTTTCCACGCCTTGCCCAGCCGGCGCATTTTCATCCGGTCGGCCCGCTGCGCGCCGGCGTCAACGACACCTGCGGCACCTGGCCGATCAAGGATCAACGCCCGCTGGTGTTCGCCAGTCTCGGCACGTTGCAAGGTGATCGGCTGGGCATGTTCAAACGAATGGCCATCGCTTGTCGGCATCTGGACACACAATTGCTGATTGCCCATTGCGGCGCGCTCGACACGGCACAAGAAACCTTCTTGCTGCGCCACGGAGCGACCTGGGTTACCGATTTTGCACCCCAGCGCTGGGCGCTCGAACAGGCCGATGCGGTGATCACTCATGGCGGGCTGAACACCGTAATGGACGCCATCGCCGCGCAAACGCCCATGCTGGTCATGCCCATTGCCTTCGATCAACCGGGGGTGGCTGCGCGGGTCAGCTACAGTGGCGTGGGCGTGCAATTGAACCGCCGTGCCGGTGCAGCGCGCATCGCACGGCGTTTGACTGACCTGCTGGCGCGTCCACGCGAGCCGCTGCAGCGTCTGGCCGCCGAGCTGCAACAGGCAGGCGGTGTCAGCCGTGCAGCAGACATCGTCGAGCAGGCTATTCGTACCGGGCAGCCGGTCATCGTAGAAGAGGCGGGGACGTAATGCTGGATCTTATTCTGGCAGGCATGGGCCTTGCCAACGGGCTGATTGCCCTGCGCCTTAAACAGTTACGCCCTGAACTGCGCGTGCTGTGCATCGAGCAGCAGGCCGAACCCGGTGGTAATCACACCTGGTCGTTTCACGACGGCGACCTGACGGCCGCACAGCGGCAATGGATTGCGCCGCTGATCGCCAGGACCTGGCCGGCGTACGACGTACATTTTCCAGACCGTACGCGGCGCCTTGACAGCGGTTACGCCTCGATCACCTCCGAGCGTTTCGCCAGCGTACTGCGTGAAGCGCTGGGTGAGGATTTGCGTACCGATTGCGCGATCCGCCAGCTCGGCCCGCGCAGCGTGGTGCTGGACAGTGGCGAGGTGTTGCAGGCGCAGGCGGTCATCGACGGTCGCGGCCTGCAACCCAGCGCGCATCTGGTGCTGGGCCAGCAGGCGTTTCTTGGCCAGTTGCTGCGCCTGCGCGAGCCGCATGGCTTGCAGGTGCCGATCATCATGGACGCCCGCGTGACCCAGGCCGACGGCTACCGCTTCGTCTATGTACTGCCATTCAGCGATGACACGCTGTTGATCGAAGACACCCATTATGTCGACCGGCCTCTGGCGTCGGCCGAACAACTGCGGCGCCATATTGCCGACTATGCACAGCAGCAGGGCTGGACGATCAGTGAGTGCCTGCGTGAAGAAACCGGTGTATTGCCGATCACGCTGGCTGGCGACTTTGCAGCGTTCAAGGCGCAAGCGCTCACCCGGCCGGTGTCGGGTTTGCGCGCCGGGCTGTTTCATTGCACCACCGGCTATTCGCTGCCGCATGCCGTGCAACTGGCCGACTGGATCGCCACAAAGACTGACCTGAGCGCCGACTCGCTGGCGCGCGGCATTGCCCTGCTGGCCGATCATCAATGGCAGCGCCAGAGCTTTTATCGGCTGCTCAACCGCATGTTGTTTCTGGCCGGGCGGCCCGAAAATCGCTGGCAGGTCATGCAGCGGTTTTATGGCTTGCCCGAAGGGTTGATCAGCCGCTTTTATGCAGGCAACAGCCACGTATTCGACAAGCTGCGCATTCTTTCCGGTAAACCTCCCGTTCCCGTGGGCGAGGCCCTGCGCGCTTTGCTGCGCTATTCGCCCCGGCATTTCGAGAAACATTCATGACTCAGGCAAAACAGGCAGTAGTGATTGGCGCAGGTTTCGGCGGGCTGGCCCTGGCGATCCGCTTGCAGGCCGCTGGCGTGCAGACCACGCTGCTGGAAAAGCGCGACAAGCCCGGTGGCCGTGCGTACGTGTATGAAGATCAGGGCTTCGTCTTCGATGCCGGGCCCACGGTGATCACCGACCCGAGCGCCATCGAAGAGCTGTTCGCGCTGGCGAAAAAGCCGATGGCCGAGTATGTCGAGCTGCTGCCGGTTTCGCCGTTTTACCGCTTGTGCTGGGAAGACGGCACGCAGTTCGATTACGTCAACGATCAGGCCGGGCTGGATCGGCAGATTCATGCCATCAACCCCAATGATGTGGCGGGCTACCAGCGCTTTCTGGCGTATTCCAAAGCGGTGTTCGAAGAGGGTTATCTGAAACTGGGCGCCGTACCGTTTCTGTCGTTTCGCGACATGATCCAGGCAGGTCCCCAACTGGCGCGCTTGCAGGCCTGGCGTAGTGTGTATGGCAAGGTGTCGAGCTTTATCGAAGACGAAAAACTGCGCCAGGCGTTTTCCTTTCATTCGCTGCTGGTGGGCGGCAATCCGTTTGCCACCTCATCGATCTATACCCTGATCCATGCGCTGGAGCGCAAATGGGGTGTGTGGTTTCCCAAGGGCGGCACCGGCGCACTGGTCAGTGGGCTGGTCAAACTGTTCGAAGACCTTGGCGGGCGTGTCGAACTGAACGCCGATGTGGCCAGCATCGACGCCACAGGCGCGCGCGTCACCGGGGTACGGACCAGGGACGGCCGCCACTGGCCGGCCGATTGCGTGGCATCCAACGCCGATGTGATGCACACCTACGCCGACCTGCTGGGCCAGCACCCGCGCGGTCAGCAAGAGGGCAAGCGCCTGGCCGGCAAGCGCTTCAGCAATTCGTTGTTTGTCATTCATTTCGGCCTCAAGCGGCCGCAGCCGCAACTGCAGCACCATACGGTGTGTTTTGGGCCGCGCTATCGCGAGCTGATTCAGGAAATCTTCAATGGCAGCGATCTGGCCGAGGATTTCTCGCTGTACCTGCATGCGCCGTGCGTCACCGACCCGAGTCTGGCGCCGCCGGGCTGCTCCAGCCATTACGTGCTGTCGCCGGTGCCGCATCTGGGCAACGCACCGATCGACTGGGCGGTGGAAGGCCCGCGCTATCGTGACCGCATCTTCGCTTACCTTGAGAAGCACTACATGCCGGGGCTGCGCGAGGACCTGGTCACCAGTCGCATCTTCACCCCGTTCGATTTTCGCGATGAGCTCAATGCGCACCTGGGCTCGGCGTTTTCGCTGGAGCCGGTACTGCAACAAAGCGCCTGGTTCCGTCCGCATAACCGTGATGCCAGCCTGAGCAATCTGTATCTGGTCGGCGCCGGCACGCACCCGGGCGCCGGCGTGCCGGGGGTGATCGGCTCGGCCAAGGCCACGGCCGGTCTGATGCTCAGCGAGGTGCATGCATGAGTGATGCGGTCGAAGATCAGCGCCTGCTGGATCATGCGATTCAAAGCATTGAAGTCGGCTCGAAAAGCTTCGCTGCCGCTTCACGGCTGTTTGACCCTGCGACCCGCAGCAGTGCGGTGATGCTGTATGCCTGGTGCAGGCATTGCGACGATGTGATCGACGGCCAGCAGGCCGGGCACGATGCCGTGGTACTCAGCGAGGAAGAGGTGCGGCGACGTCTGGACGGGCTGCTGGCCAATACCGATGCGGTGTATGCCGGTTTGCCGGTACAGGACCCGGCGTTTGCCGCGCTGCGCGAAGTGGTGCGCCGCCATGACCTGCGTCGCCAGTACGCGCTTGAACACCTGGCCGGCTTTGCCATGGATGTGCATGAACGCGAGTACCGCAGCATCGGTGACACCCTTGAATACTGCTATCACGTGGCTGGTGTGGTGGGCTTGATGATGGCCCAGGTCATGGGCGTGATCGATGAACAGACTCTGGACCGTGCGTGCGATCTGGGCATGGCCTTTCAACTGACCAATATCGCCCGCGATATCGTCGAGGATGCCGGCGTCGGCCGCTGTTATCTGCCGCAGGACTGGCTCGATGAGTTGTCTATCCCGCGCACGCGACTGGCCGAGCCTGAATATCGCCAGCGCCTGGCAATTCTGGCGCAGCGGCTGGTCGATCTCGCCGAACCCTTCTACCACAGCGCCGAGGCCGGGCTCAGCGCCTTGCCGTGGCGCTCGGCATGGGCGGTGGCGACCGCCAGCGGTGTTTACCGGGAAATCGGCATCAAGGTGCGTCAGCGCGGCGCACAGGCCTGGGACACGCGCGTTTCGACCAGCAAGGCCGACAAATTGCGGCTGGTGGCCCTTGGTGCGTGGCGGGCGATCACTGGCCGTGGTCGGCAGTGGCCGGCGCGTCCTCAGACGTTGTGGCAACGCCCGCTTGCGAGCGATTCAACGGCCCGCCATGCAGCTCACGCAACTGCGCCTTGAGCGTGGCCGTGGAGGGCGCATAGAGAAAGCCGAACGACACGCAGCGGTGCTGGCCGGCCACGGCGTGGTGCATCAGGTGGGCCTGGTACAGGCGCTTGAGGTAGCCGGAACGCGGTACATGGCGAAACGGCCAGCGCTGATGCACCAGGCCATCGTGGGCGATGAAGTACAGCAGGCCGTACGCGGTCATGCCAGCGCCGACCCACTCCAGTGGATTCCAGCCGGCGGTGCCCAGCGCAATCAGCACGATGGCGACCCCTGCGAACACCACCGCGTACAGATCGTTCTTTTCGAACCAGCCGCTGCGCGGTTCATGGTGCGAGCGGTGCCAGCCCCAGCCCCAGCCGTGCATCACGTATTTGTGCGCATACCAGGCAAAGCCTTCCATGCCTATCAGCGTGGCGAGAAAAACCAGTGTGTTGACTATCATCGATGTGACCTGAAGTTGTACCGGGTATGGGACTGCATGGGCGCTGCGACGTTCTATTGGCGGGCATCAGACTGTGCAGGGTACGCCAGCACGAAGGCTTTTTGAATGTATCCCGATTCAAGACAAGGAGCGCCTCATGACTGGCACGCAGTATCCCGCCACACCGGATGGGCGTTATTTTGTGGTCAAGGGCCGGTTATGGCGCTGTACTGATCCATCGCTGGCCGAGCCACTGCGCCAGCAACTGGTCGATGAATTGATGGCCGCACGCCGCGAGGTCAGGCGAACCAAAGGCGCCGAGGATGCCGCCGGCTTGCGCCAGGCCCGTGCCGAGGTCAATGCCTGCAAGGTGCAGTTAGGCGAGCGAGGACCGGTGTGGTGGCAGGACGGGGCGCCTGACTTCAATCGCTACAAGATTGAAAATACGCCTTATGCGGATTGGTATAACCAACTGATGTCCTAGGGTCTGTTGCCGTTTTGGCCGTGCGTGCATACGCCGGATCGGTTTGTATGTCGCTTTTGCGGTGGTCTGCCAGAGAGTTTCCGGCCCTCTCCGGGCCGGGCTACTTTGTCATGGCAAAGTAGCCAAACCGTTTGCTCCTGGCTTGGCCCTTCGGGTTCCCTCCTTCCGGCGCCACTCCATCGGGCCGCGCCGATGGGCCGTCCATGGCCCAGCGGCGC
>NZ_BAAILM010000032.1:28625-35054 GCF_054589175.1 Pseudomonas sp. 3A(2025)
CTCGGCCTTGCGCCCAAGTCGCGTTCTGCGGCGCCTGTGACATTTGCGTAAAAGATCAAGGGCAACGGCAAGATCAAAAGCTCTTGATTTGCTTTTCATGCGCGATGTTACAGGCGACGCCAATCGCGACTTGTGCAGGCCGAGTGGAGGCGTTGCGCAGGGGGAAAAGGGCCATGGATGGTCCGTTAGCCGCTTGGGCCATGGAAGGCCCATAAGCGGCGACCCCGGAGCAATGCCGGAAGGAGGGAACCCCGAAGGGGCCGGAACCAGGAGCCAGCGGTTTGGTTACTTTGCCAAGACAAAGTAGCCCGGCCCGAAGAGGGTCGGAACCTCTCTAACAGACCACTACCAAGAGTCAATACAACACCGTACTCAGGTGAGCTAACAATGCCGCTCATGCTCAAACGGCAACAGACCATAGGCACAGCGGCCATATTTATTCTGGCCATAACGATGCTACCGTCATGGCCATTTTTGACCGAGGAGTGAACATGCGAACGTCTGTCTGCAATGCCGATCCGCTGGTATGGGGCCACGGGCCACGCACCTTCGAAGTGTTTCTTGAACCGACCTGTCCGTATTCGGTCAGGGCCTTCGGCAAACTCAAGGCCTTGCTGGCGCAAGCGGGCGAGGATCGAATCACCGTCAAGGTACGCCTGCAATCGCAGCCATGGCATCTGTATTCGGGCGTGCTGGTGCGCTGCATTCTTGCGGCGTCGACCCTTGAGGGTGGCAAGGACACGGCCTGGACGGTGATGGCCGCGATTGCGGCGCACCGTGAAGAATTCGAGTTCGACCACCATGCCACTGGTCCCAACCGCGACGCTACGCCCAACGACATCATTGCCCGCCTGGAAGGCTACAGTGGTGTGCGTTTGAGCGAGGCGTTCGATGTGCCGGCGCTGGAAAACGAAATCAAATGGCACAGCAAATACGCGCGGCAGAACGGTATTCATGTTTCCCCGACCTTCATCGTCGATGGGCTGGTCCAGGCCAGCCTGAGCAGTGGCGACAAGGTCGAGGAGTGGATCGCCAAGGTTTTCCCGGCGTAATGCCGAACATCACCCCTCGCGCAAGACGCTCAGCGGGCTGGCGTTGAGCGCGCGGCGGGTGCCGTAGACCCCCGCACCGCCGACCAGCAGGGCGCCGATCAGGGGCAATACCAGCAGCCACGGATGCGGCGACCATTGCAGGTCGAAGGCAAAGCGGTACAGCACGAAACTCACCAGTTCGCAGCCCAGCGCCGCCAGCAAGCCGCTGGCGGCACCGAGCAGGCCGAACTCGATGCGTCGCGACGTGATCAACAACGCACGTCGGGCGCCCAGTGCACGCAGCAAGGCACCCTGGCGAATACGCTCATCCAGTGTGGCCTGCAGGCCCGAGAACAGCACCGCGACACCGGCCGCCAGCACGAACAACAGCACGAATTGCACCGCCAGTGTCACCTGGTCGAGGATGCTGCGCACCTGCGCCAGCAGTGCTTCCACCCCCAGGATGCTGATCGACGGGTAGGTTCGCGACAGCTCGACGATCTGCCGGTCATGGCCCGGCGGCACGTAGAAGCTGGTCATGAAGGTGGTCGGCAGGTCGGTCAGGGTGCCGGGCTGGAAGATGATGAAGAAGTTCGGCTGGAAGGTGTCCCAGTTGACATCGCGCAGGCTGCTGACCACGGTTTCGCGGGTCAGGCCGCCCACCGTGAAACCCAGCCGGTCACCGAGCCTGATGCCCAGGCTGTCGGCCAGTTTGGCTTCTACCGAAACCTTTGGCACTGCATCCGCCGCTGGTTGGGCGCCGTTGTCCTGCCACCATTGCCCGGCCGTGATGGTGTTGCCTTCGGGCATGCTGGCCGCCCAGGTCAGGTTCAGGTCGCGGCGGGTCGCGTTCTCGCCGCGTGAGTCCTTGGTCACGAACTCGTTCACCGGCTTGTCGTTGATGCTCACCAACCGGCCTGGCACCACCGGGTACAGCGGCGCTGCGTGCGTGGACAGCGTGGTCAGGGTCTTGGCGAAATTGTCCTTGTCGGCGGGCAGTACATTGAGCACGAAGTAGTTGGGCGCATCTTCGGGCAACTGGTTTTGCCAGGTGTCGAGCAGTTCGCCGCGCAGCAGGGCGATCAGACCCATGGCCAGCAGGATCAGGCCGAACGCCAGGGCCTGGCCGGCGGCGGCCAGCGGGTGACGCAGCAGTTGCCCCAGACCCAGGCGCCACGGCAAGGTGGCGCCGGCCAGCAGGCGACGCAGGCTGTTCAGGCCCAGCAACAGCAGTGCACCGAATAGCAGGGCAGCGACGATACCGCCGCCAAGCAGGGCGAAGGTCAGCACCAGGTCCAGGCTCAGGCGCCACATGATCAGGCCCAGCGCCACGATCGCGGCGCCATACACCAGCCACGAACTGGCCGGCACCGGCAGCATGTCGCGGCGCAGCACGCGCAGCGGCGGTACCCGGCCCAGTGCCGCCAGCGGCGGCAGGGCAAAGCCTGCCAGCGCCACCAGCCCGGTGCCGATGCCGGCCAGGGCCGGTACTACACCGCCGGGCGGCACGCTGGCCGGCAGCAGGTTATGCAGCAGGGCAAACAGGCCCAATTGCGCCAGCCAGCCCAGCAATGCGCCGGCCAGGCTGGCCAGCAGGCCGATGATTGCCAGTTGCAGGCTGAACAGCAGCAGCGCTTCACGGCGTGACAACCCCAGGCAGCGCAGCAGGGCGCTGGCATCGAAGCGCCGGGCGGCAAAGCGTGCCGCCGACATGGCCACAGCCACGCCGGCCAGCAGCACCGCCACCAGGCTGGCCATGTTCAGGTAGCGCTCGGCCTTGCCCAGGGCGCCGCCGATCTGCTGGCTGCCGTCGCGGGCGTCCTTGATTTCCTGATGCGCTTGCAGGCCAGGTTCGATGGCCTTGCGGTAGGCGGCCAGGGCTTCGGGCGGGCCGCTCCACATCTCGCGGAAGCTGACCCGGCTGCCCGGCTGCACCACGCCCGTGGCTTCCAGGTCCTGCAGGTTGATCATCACCCGCGGGGTCAGGCTGTAGAAGTTGCCGGCGCGGTCCGGTTCGTAGGTGAGGATGCGCGTCAGCTTCAGCGGTTTGGCGCCGACATCGATGGTGTCGCCGACCTTGAGGTTGACTGCCGGCAGCAAGCGCGCTTCTGCCCAGGCTTCACCCGGCGCCGGGCCGGAACTGACCTGGTCCGGTTGATACAGATCAGCCGCGCTTTTCAGCTCGCCACGCAGCGGGTAGGCGGTGTCGACTGCCTTGATGCTCGACAGCTGGATACCGTCGTCGGTGGCGATCACGCTGGAAAAGATCACGATCTGCGCATGGCCCAGTTTCAACTGTTCACCGGCGGCACGTTGCTCGGCCGTGGCGGGGCTGGAGCCTTCGAGAATCAGGTCGGCGCCGAGAAATTCGGTGGCGCGCAGCAGCATGGCGGCGTTCAGGCGCGCGCCGAAGTAGCCGATGGCGGTGCTGGCGGCCACGGCCACCAGCAGGGCAAAGAACAGCACGCGCAACTCACCGGCGCGGGCATCGCGCTGCAACTGGCGAGTGGCTAGGCTGAACAGGCGTGACAGAGGCATGCGTGCCATCAAGGCTCCAGAGGGGCGATCTGGCGCCCGGCTTCAAGGCGGATCAGGCGACGGCAACGATGCGCGAGCCGTTCGTCATGGGTGACCAGCACCAGGGTCGTGTTGCGCTCCTTGTTCAACTCGAACAACAGGTCGCTGATGCGCTCGCCGGTATGGCTGTCGAGGTTGCCGGTCGGTTCGTCGGCAAACAACACTGCGGGCTCGGCAGCAAAGGCGCGGGCAATGGCGACCCGTTGCTGCTCGCCGCCCGACAACTGACGCGGCGTGTGGGTCAGACGCTTGCCCAGGCCGACCCGCTCAAGCAAGCCACGGGCGCGCTCGCGGGCATCCTTGCGGCCTTCAAGCTCCATGGGCAGCATGACGTTTTCCAGCGCATTGAGGCTGTCGAGCAACTGGAACGACTGGAACACGAAGCCCACATGTTCGGCCCGCACCCGCGCACGTTCGTCTTCGTCCAGCTGGCTCAGGTTGTTGCCTGAAAGAATCACGCTGCCGGCGCTGGGCAGGTCCAGGCCTGCGAGCAAGCCCAGCAGGGTCGACTTGCCGGAGCCCGAGGCGCCGACAATGGCCAGCGTATCGCCCTTGTTCAGTTCCAGAGAGAGTTCGTGCAGGATAGTCAGGTCACCTTCGGTGCTGGGGACCACTTTACTGAGGCTTTGGGCGCTGAGAATACTTTCACTCATGGAGAGTCCGATGCGTGCGTGGTTATTGAGTACGGCTGTAGGTTTGCTGCTGTTGTCACAAGGTGCAGCGGCGGGCACGGTGTTGATCGTTGGGGATAGTATCAGCGCGGGTTTTGGCCTGGATACCCGTCAAGGCTGGGTCACCCTGCTGCAACAGCGTATGCAGGAGCAGGGTTTCAGCGACAAGGTGGTCAATGCCTCGATCAGCGGCGACACCAGTGCCGGAGGGCTGGCGCGGCTACCGGCGCTGCTTGCAGAGCATAAACCGGAGGTGGTGGTGCTTGAGTTGGGCGGCAATGATGGTCTGCGCGGGCAGCAGCCTGCACAATTGCAACAAAATCTTGCGTCGATGATTCAGCAGTCGCAACAGGCCGGCGCCAAGGTGCTGCTGCTGGGCATGCGCATCCCGCCCAACTACGGGCCGCGCTACACCCAGTTGTTCGAGAAGGCTTATACCGATCTTGCCAGCGAGAAAAAGGTGCCGTTCGTGCCGTTTTTCCTTGAGGGCGTGGGCGGTGTCCCGGGCATGATGCAAGCCGATGGCCTGCATCCGGCGGTCGGTGCGCAGGGCGCATTGCTGGAAAATGTCTGGCCGACCCTTAAACCGCTGCTTTAAGGCTTTTCTGCACGGGGGCTTTCGGCTAAGGTTGCGCCCCCCTCACTGGAGCCCTTCATGCCGCCGCGCCCCTCCTGGTCCTTGTACGCCTACCAAATGATCGAACCGGACGAGCAGCTCGACCTGTTCGCCTGCCAGGAGATCAAGGTTCATCTGATCGCCCGCCAGCTTGTGTTGGGCGGTTCGGCCGACCGCACTTTGTGCGGCACCTTGCTGCCAGCGCAGCCACGCCTGTTACAGGTTGAAACACAGGTGCTGCAAGACGAGCGCCTGTGCCTGCTGTGCAAGGCTATTCTCGATGCTCAGCGGCGTGGCATGCAGCCGATCTGGCCAGAACTTTAGGCAGGCGGTTGCAGCACACTCCCGCACCTGTGAAGCCGGGTGTACACTGCCGTTCTTTCCTGTTTCCGTTTAGTCGAAGGATTTCACCGGATGTTGTCGCGCATTCCTGTCGTTGCCCGCTGTCTGTCCCTGGCCGTGTTGTGGGCAGCCGGTTCTGTTCAAGCCATCGAATTGCCCCTGCCGCCGCCGGGTGAAGACATCGTCGGCCAGGAGCAGGTCATCGAGGCTGCATACGAAGACACCTTCGCCGACCTCGGCACCCGTTATGGCCTGGGTTATCTGGAAATGATCGCCGCCAACCCGGGTGTGGACGCCTGGTTGCCGGGCGCCGGAACGAAAATCACCTTGCCGACCCGGTTCATCCTGCCGCCTGGCCCGCGTGAGGGCATCGTGATCAACCTGGCCGAGTACCGGTTGTATTACTACCCCAAAGGCAAGAACACGGTTTACACCTATGCCCTGGGCATTGGTCGTGAAGGCTGGGGCTCGCCGATCGGCACCACTAAAGTCGTGGCCAAGACGCCGAACCCGACCTGGACCCCGCCGGCGTCGATTCGCGCCGAGCATGCCGCCGATGGCGATATCCTGCCCGCCGTGGTACCGGCCGGCCCCGACAACCCGCTGGGCCCGTTCAAGTTCGGCCTGGGCATGTCGGGCTACCTGATTCATGGTTCGAACAAGAAATTCGGTATCGGCATGCGCACCAGCCATGGTTGCTTTCGCATGTACAACAATAACGTGCTCGAACTGGCCGACCTGGCGCCGGTGGGCACCCCGGTGCGGATCATCAACGAGCCTTACAAGTTTGGCGTCAGTGGCGGCAAGGTCTGGCTGGAGGCGCACACGCCGCTGGACGAAGACGGCAACCCGTCGGTGGTCGACAAGCACACCGCGGTGATCAACACCCTGCTCAAGCACGAAGGTCTGGCCAACAGCATGCGCACCAATTGGGACACCGTGCGCGATGTGGTGGCGGCCGAAGAGGGCATGCCGACCGAAATCGCCATTCCGGTGCCCGGCACGGTGAGCGAAACGCCTGCGCAGCAGCAGGTCTGGTAGCACCGCCCCGTAGGACCGACTTTAGTCGGGAAGAGGACGACACAATTACGCATCGTACCTTTCGCGGCTAAAGCCGCTCCTACGGGGTCTCAGACGCCAAAAAAAGGCCGACCCGCGCAGGCGGGTCGGCCTTTTTACAATCCCGAAGGGA
>NZ_BAAILM010000032.1:35149-73200 GCF_054589175.1 Pseudomonas sp. 3A(2025)
ATTACTTGCGGCTTGCCTTGTCGAGCATGCGCAGAGCGCGCTCGTTGGCTTCGTCGGCAGTTTGCTGGGCTTTTTGAGCAGCAGCCAGTGCTTCGTCAGCTTTGCGATAGGCTTCGTCAGCGCGCGATTGTGCACGTGCAGCGGCGTCTTCGGTAGCGGTCAGGCGAGCTTCGGTTTCTTTCGAAACGCTGCTGCAGCCAGTGGCCAGAACGGCAGCCAGAGCCAGAGCGGAAAGTTTCAGTACATTGTTCATTGCATTCCCCTTCAAGGACTTTTCATCAAATATGTCACTTCTCGAAAGTGAGAAAATGACCGGTGTACATGGTACCCATTGTATTTAGTAAGTAAACGGACGAAGCGCAAGATACCTGCAAAATTCTTGCCCCTGAAAGTCTTCCGCCATACTCCTCAAGCAGATTGTATGAAAACCATCCGCCGGCTCGTTGCCCCCAAGTCATTGCATAACACTGTGTCTGCAAAATGACACTAGCCATTGATGTCACAGTGACTTTATCGGGGCTCGGGCGTCTTAATGGACAACTTTCGGCATGCTCCGGTTCAATGCGGCGGCAGAGGATCGGGATTGGTGCATTTTAAAGCAGTACGGCCCTTGAGCAGATCGCACAATGACGCCTACTATTTGAAGGTGCTGTAAAAAGGTAATCGGCAATGCTTTTACCGGTGTCCGGTCAGGCACAGGGTGGCGCAGAGGTACCCTGGAGGTTCCTTCGCCGGAAAAACATCGGTAATGTAGGGGTCCAATTCCAAGACCCGCTAGGAGTAATGATGAGCGAGGCGTTGTCCATCCACCACGATCAGGCAGGGCATCAATTTACGGTTGATGTCGACGGCCATCGTGCTTACCTGACCTATATGGACCTGGGTAAGCAAACCCTGGATTTCTACCGCACTTTCGTACCCGATGCGTTGCGCGGTCGCGGCATTGCTGCGGCGCTGACCGAGCAGGCATTGGCGTTTGCCGATGAGGGTGGTTATAGCGTTATCGCTTCCTGCTCGTACGTAGAGCGCTACATGGAGCGTCACCAGCGCCAGAGCGGCGCTCAGGATCTGCTCAGCTAAGGCGCAGGCAGAATGAAAAACGCCGGGCAGATGCCCGGCGTTTTCGTGTCTGCTGTCTGTATCAGCCGCGGCGACGCGCCGGCAAGATGTCCTTGAGCTTGGCGTGCATGCTGCGCAAGGTTTTTTCGGTCGCCTGCCAGTCGATGCAGGCATCGGTGACCGAGACGCCGTATTGCAGTTCCGACAGGTCTTTAGGAATCGACTGAGCGCCCCAGTTCAGGTGGCTTTCGACCATCAGGCCGATGATCGACTGGTTGCCTTCGAGAATCTGGTTGGCGACGTTCTCCATGACCAGCGGCTGCAGGGCCGGGTCCTTGTTGGAGTTGGCATGGCTGCAGTCGACCATGATGTTGGGCACGATGCCGGCCTTGTTCAGATCCTGCTCGCACAACGCGACGCTGACCGAATCGTAGTTGGGCTTGCCATTGCCGCCACGCAGAACCACGTGGCCATAGGCGTTGCCTTTGGTGGTGACGATCGACACGCCGCCTTCCTGGTTGATGCCCAGGAAACGGTGCGGCTTGGACACCGACTGCAAGGCATTGATAGCCACGGTCAGGCCACCGTCGGTGCCGTTCTTGAAGCCGACAGCCGAAGACAGGCCCGAGGCCATCTCACGGTGAGTTTGCGATTCGGTGGTACGCGCACCAATCGCCGACCAGCTGATCAGGTCTTGCAGGTACTGCGGCGAGATCGGGTCCAGCGCTTCGGTGGCGGTGGGCAGGCCCATTTCAGCCAGGTCGAGCAGCAGTTGACGGCCGATGTGCAGGCCGTCCTGAATCTTGAACGAGTCGTCCAGGTATGGATCGTTGATCAGGCCCTTCCAGCCGACGGTGGTACGCGGCTTCTCGAAATACACGCGCATGACCAGATACAGCGTGTCCGACACCTCGGCAGACAACGCCTTGAGGCGTTCGGCATACTCTTTGGCGGCCTTGAGATCATGGATCGAGCAAGGCCCGACCACGATGAACAGGCGGTGATCCTTGCCGTCGAGGATGTTGCGGATCACCTCACGACCCTCACTCACGGTCCGCTGCGCCGAAGCGGTCAGGGGAATCTCGTGCTTGAGCAGGTTGGGGGTGATCAGCGTCTCGTTAGAGGCAACGTTGAGGTCGTCAATCGGTAAATCGGCCATCGGGTTACTCATCTGGTCACGGTCACTGTCTGCCTTCCGGGCAGTCCAGCGAGGTATCGCATTGCGGGGTGCGCGAACCTTAGCGCGTTAGCGCGTGTTTCGACAAGCTGGCGATAACACTGGCGTATGCTTGCCGACCTTGTAAATCAACCTCTGAAGGTAGCCGGATGGAGCAGTTGCAACTCACTGATCTGGATATCGACCAGCAGTTACTCACGCTGCCGGGGCGTTCATTGCTGCTGTTTACCGGCGATGGCTGTGCCAGTTGCCGTTGGGCGCGCCAGCGCCTGCCGCAGATGAACTTGCCGCTGGAGCGGCTGTGCTGGGTCGATGCCGGCCGCAATGGCGGTGCCGTGCAACGTTATGAAGTGTTTCATTTGCCGGCATTGTTCGTGGTGCGCGACGGCAGCTTTCAGGGTGCGCTACGCTGCCGCCTTGATCAGCAGGCGCTGACTGAGGCGCTTGTCCAGGCATTTGAACGCGAGCCCGACGAGTTACCCTGAGGGCGCTGGAAAAAGGATGTGAACTGCAATGACCGTAACCTCCCCACAACCGCGTATCGGCATTATCGGCACCGGTGCCATTGGCGGTTTTTATGGCCTGATGCTGGCCCGCGCCGGCTTTGATGTGCACTTTCTGTTGCGCAGCGAGTTCGATGCCGTCGTGCAGCACGGCCTGCGCATTGATAGCCAGGTGCATGGCGCGCTGAGTCTTTATCCGGTTCAGGCCCACGCCAGTGCCCATGACATGCCGCCCTGCGACTGGTTGCTGGTGGGTGCCAAAACCACCAGCAACGCGGCGCTGGCGCCACTGATCGCTCAGGCCGCCGCGCCCGGTGCGCGGATCGTGACGCTGCAAAACGGTTTGGGTGTCGAAGATTCATTGCGCCAGTTGCTACCCGACAGCCTGCATTTGCTGGGCGGGTTGTGCTTCATCGCTGTGCATCGCCAGGCACCGGGTGTGGTCGTGCACCAGTCGGGCGGCATGGTCAATCTGGGCTATCACAGCGGTCCGGCGACAGACCCGGCCGCGCGGCAGGCGATTGTCGAGGAGGGCGCGGCGTTACTGCGTGCCGCCGGCGTCGACTCGCAGGCCATGGCCGACCTGCAACAGGCGCGCTGGCAAAAACTGGTGTGGAATGTGCCCTACAACGGTCTGTCGGTGCTGTTGCAGGCCGGCACTCAGTTGCTGATGGGGCAACAACACTGCCGCGAGCTGATCCTGGCCTTGATGGACGAAGTGGTTCAGGGCGCTGCCGCCTGCGGTCACATCCTGCCGGCCGACTATGCGCAAACCCTGTTCACCTTTACCGAGAATATGCCCGACTATCTGCCCAGCATGTACCACGATTTCATGGGGCAACGTCCGCTGGAGCTGGCGGCCATCTACGAGCAGCCTCTGCAGGCGGCACTGGAGGCCGGTTACGACATGATTCAGATACGCACCCTGTACCGGGCGCTGGCGTTCATCGATCAGCGCGGGCAGCAAGTACCGTGATCGGCGGCAACGATAAACTGGTGGTGGCGATTTCGTCGCGAGCCTTGTTCGACCTTGAACAAAGCCACGCGGTGTACCTGAGCGGCGGGGTCGAAGCGTATCGCCAGTACCAGATCGACCACGAAGACGAATTGTTGCTGCCCGGTGAGGCCTACCACCTGGCGCAAAAGCTGCTGAACCTCAATGCCCGTCTCGGCCGGCAGCGGGTCGAGGTGGTGCTGGTGTCGCGCAACAGTGCCGACACCGGCCTGCGCATTTTCAACTCGATCCAGCATTACGGGCTGGATATCTCCCGCGCCGCGTTCGCGGGTGGACGCAGCCCGTATCCTTATCTGGCGGCGTTTGGCTGCCATCTGTTTCTTTCCACCCACGCCGACGATGTGCGCAGCGCACTGGAGGCAGGGTTTGCGGCGGCAACCATTCTCTGCGGCGGGGTACGGCGCGATTTTAGCAGTGAATTGCGCATTGCCTTCGATGGCGATGCGGTGCTGTTTGCCGATGATTCCGAGCGGGTCTATCAAAGTGGTGGCCTTGAAGCATTCCAGGCCAGCGAGCGGCAGTCGGCGCGCGAGCCGCTGCGGGGCGGGCCGTTCAAGCCGTTTCTGGCGGCACTGAACCTGCTGCAAAGCGAATTCCCCGAAGAGGACTGCCCGGTGCGCACCGCACTGGTTACGGCCCGTTCGGCCCCGGCCCATGAACGCGTGATCCGCACCCTGCGCGAATGGAACATCCGCCTCGACGAGTCACTGTTTCTGGGCGGCTTGCAGAAGGCTGCGTTTCTGCAGGCGTTTGGCGCCGACATGTTCTTCGACGACCAGCCGGGGCATTGCGAGCGGGCACGGGAGTTCGTTGCCACCGGGCACGTACCGCATGGCATCAGTAACGAGCCGAAATCCTGAATCTGCGCGGCGCTGCTAAGCTCAATCAATCTCCGCCAATATGGCTGTTCGGGAGGTTATATGGTTCGTTCGATGCTGTATGCCACAGACTTGGGTCTGTATGCGCCTTACGTGACGCAGCACGCACTGGCATTGGCGCGAACCTTCAATGCCGGGTTGTATGTGATTCATGTCGTCGAACCGCTGGGCATGTTCGCCGAATCGGTATTGCAAAGTTACCTGGGCGAACAGGCGCTGCGCGAGTTGCAGGCGCAAGGTGTGAGCACCTTCATGCAAGGCATCGAGCAACGGATGCTCGATGAATTTCGTGAAGAGCTGGGCGAAGGGCATCAAGACCTGGCCTTTATCCGCGCCGTACGCGTTGTTCAGGGTGATCCTTGTCACGTGATCCTTGCACAGGCCCATGAGCTGTCCGTCGATCTACTGGTGCTGGGCAGCCACAGCCGCATGGTCGGTGAGGGCGCGCCTGTCGGGCGTACCGCCGCCAGGGTTTTGCAGCACTCTGCCGTGCCGGTTTATATGGTGCCCATGATGCAGAACAGAATGCGCGGATAAATGAGGTCAGAAGTGAAATGGCGCGTGCCATTATCGTGTAAAGATGATAAAAAGTTCTAGCTTTCTTCTTCTGACCATTGATACGGTTATATACCGTCGCTGATGCCCCGACACCAGGCTGAAAAGTCGACGAGCGAAATGCACTTTTCGGTCCCGGTACCGGGTTTATCTGCTTTGAGGGATATTTATGAAGCTTCAACAATTGCGCTACATCTGGGAAGTGGCGCACCACGACCTCAACGTTTCGGCGACGGCTCAGAGCCTGTACACCTCGCAGCCCGGGATCAGCAAACAGATTCGTCTGCTCGAGGATGAACTGGGCGTCGAAGTCTTTGCCCGCAGCGGCAAGCACCTGACCCGGGTAACCCCGGCCGGCGAGCGGATCATCACCACGGCCGGTGAAATCCTGCGCAAGGTCGAGAGCATCAAGCAGATCGCCCAGGAATTCTCCAACGAGAAAAAGGGCACCCTGTCGATCGCCACTACGCACACCCAGGCACGCTACGCCTTGCCGCCGATCATCAGCAGTTTCATCAAGCAGTACCCGGACGTGGCTTTGCACATGCACCAGGGCTCGCCGATGCAGATCGCCGAGATGGCAGCCGATGGCACCGTCGATTTCGCCATTGCCACCGAGGCGCTGGAGCAGTTCGGCGACCTGATCATGATGCCGTGCTACCGCTGGAACCGTTGCGTGGTGGTGCCGTTGGGCCATCCACTGACCAAGGTGCCCAAGCTGACCCTGGAACTGCTGGCCGAATACCCGATCGTGACCTACGTGTTCGGTTTCACCGGCCGTTCAAAGCTCGACGAGGCCTTCAGCCATCGCGGCCTGGTGCCCAAAGTGGTGTTTACCGCTGCCGACGCCGACGTCATCAAGACTTACGTGCGCCTGAACCTGGGCGTGGGCATCGTCGCGCACATGGCCGTCGACGAAGAGCTGGACAATGACCTGGTGGCACTGGATGCCAGCCATTTGTTCGAGTCCAGCGTGACCAAGATCGCCTTCCGTCGCGGCACCTTCCTGCGCGGCTTCATGTGCGACTTCATCGAGAAATTCGCCCCGCACCTGACCCGCGAAGTCATGGCCAAGGCGGTTCATTGCCATAACAAGCAAGAACTCGAAGATCTGTTCGCTGATGTGCAGTTGCCTGTTCACTAAAAGCAGCTGCTCGTAGGACCGACCGGGCGGCGAACCGCTTTAGTCGGGAAAGCCATTACGCGGTGTTAGCTTCCCGGCTAAAGCCGGTCCTACGGCTTGCAGCTTGCAGCTTATGCTTTGGTTATCAGGTTGCCGGCATGTAACCCGCACTCCTTCTGGGTGGCTTCTTCCCACCACCAGCGGCCTTCGCGTTCGTGCTGGTTGGGCAATACCGGGCGCGTGCACGGCTCGCAGCCGATGCTGATGAAGCCGCGCTCGTGCAGGCTGTTGTACGGCAGTTCCAGCATGCGGATGTAGCCCCAGACTTCTTCGCTGCTCATCTGCGCCAGCGGGTTGAACTTGTACAGCGCCCGCTCAGGCGTCGAAAACGCGCTGTCGATTTCCAGTGATGCCACCTGGCTACGGGTGCCGGGGCTCTGGTCGCGGCGCTGGCCGGTGGCCCAGGCTTTCACGGTACTCAGCTTGCGGCGCAACGGTTCGATCTTGCGCACGCCGCAGCATTCGCCATGCCCGTCCTTGTAGAAGCTGAACAGGCCCTTCTGTTTGACGAACGGCTCAAGCTTGCTGTGGTCAGGCGAGACCAGTTCGATCTCGATGGCGTAGGTCTCGCGCACCGTGTCGATGAAACGGTAGGTTTCCGGGTGCAGGCGGCCGGTGTCGAGGCTGAAGACCTTGACGTTCTTGTTGATCTTCCAGGCCATGTCGACCAGCACCACGTCTTCGGCGCCGCTGAAAGAGATCCACAGGTCGTCGCCAAAGTGGTTGAAAGCCAGCTTCAGGATGTCCTGTGGTGACTTGTTGGCATACGTCGCCGCCAGTTCGGCAACGTCGAAAGGTTGGCTCATCAGGTGTGTTCCTATTACAAGGGTGGCGCTTAAGCGCTCGTGATGGCGATTATGGTAACAAAATCCGTCGACCAGTGAGCGCATCGTCCCGGCTTGCGCAACCACCGCGACAGCCCCTAAAGTGCCGCTTCTTTTCGCGCCATCAAGGAGTGTCCTGTGGAAATTGCCTGTCTCGACCTGGAAGGTGTGCTGGTCCCGGAAATCTGGATTGCCTTTGCCGAAAAAACCGGCATCGAGTCCTTGCGTGCAACCACCCGGGATATTCCCGACTACGACGTGCTGATGAAGCAGCGCCTGCGCATCCTCGATGAGCATGGCCTGAAACTGGGCGACATTCAGGAAGTGATCGGCACCCTCAAGCCGCTGGACGGCGCTATCGAGTTCGTCGACTGGCTGCGCGAGCGCTTTCAGGTGGTTATTCTGTCGGACACCTTTTACGAGTTCTCTCAGCCGCTGATGCGTCAACTGGGGTTTCCGACCCTGCTGTGTCATCGCCTGATCACTGACGAGACCGACCGGGTCATCAGTTATCAACTGCGCCAGAAAGACCCCAAGCGTCAATCGGTGCTGGCCTTCAAGAGCCTGTACTATCGCGTGATCGCCGCCGGCGACTCGTACAACGACACCACCATGCTCGGTGAAGCCGACGCCGGCATCCTGTTCCATGCCCCGGACAACGTGATTCGCGAATTCCCGCAGTTCCCGGCCGTGCACACGTTTGAAGATCTCAAGAAGGAATTCATCAAGGCTTCGAATCGTACCTTGAGTCTGTAACTACAGGTTCTCCAGGGTCTTGAGCAGCACCCCGACCTTGGTAAAGCACTCCTGGTACTCTGCAGCACAGTCTGAGTCGGCGACGATACCGCCGCCGGCCCAGCAGGACACTTGACCGTCTTTCACCAGCAGGCTGCGGATCGCGATAGAACTGTCCATCTCGCCGCGCACATCAAGGTAGATCAGCGAGCCGCAATACACCGCGCGGCGGTGCGGCTCCAGTTCGTCGATGATCTGCATGGCGCGGATTTTCGGTGCGCCGGTGATCGAGCCCCCCGGAAAGCTGTCGGCAATCAGGTGCAGGGCGTCGCGACCCGTTGCCAGTTCACCGGTGATGCTGCTGACCAGGTGGTGCACGTTCGGGTAGCTTTCCAGACCGAACAACTGCGGCACCTTGACTGAACCGATGCGGCAGGTGCGGCCCAGATCGTTGCGCAGCAGATCCACGATCATCAGGTTTTCCGCACGGTCCTTGGCGCTGCCAAGCAGTTCGTCGGCCAGTTGTGCATCCTCAATGGCATCGCGGCCACGTGGCCGTGTGCCCTTGATCGGCCGGGTTTCGACCTGGTTCTGGCTGACCCGGACAAATCGCTCTGGCGACACACTCAGAATGGCGCCGCCATCGTCCAGTGGCATATAGCCCGAAAAAGGCGTGGGGCAGGCCGCACGCAAGGCCAGATACGCCGCCCACGGGTCGCCTGCACAACCGGCCTGAAAGCGCTGGGTCAGATTCACCTGATAGCAGTCGCCCGCCTGGATATAGGCCTGCAAGCGCTTGAAGGCATTGCGGTATTGATCGGCGTTGAGGTCAGGCTTGAACGGTGCGGTCAAACGGAACTGGCCCGGTGTGTCGTCAACCATCTGGGTAAACAGCGCAATCAAACGCTGACGCTCGGCATCGGCCAGTGACGGGTGAAACACCAGTTGCGTGGTCAGGGCCTGATGGTCGGTGACGACCGCCCAGGCATACAGCCCCAATTGCGCGTCGTTTAGCAGCAGGTCATCGATGGACTGTTGCGGCAAGGCTTCCAGACGCCGGCCAAAATCGTAGCTCAGGTAACCGATCAGGCCCCCGGCAAACGGTAGCTCACAGCCCTTTGGCAATTGTGCCTCGCCCAGCAGCGCCAGGCGTTGGCGCAGGTGCTGGAGAAAAGCTGCGCCGGTGTGTTCGGGAGCACATTGCACCTGTTCCAGCGGCCAGGCACTGAACAGGTCGAAGCGACCCCGATCGGCGGCCGGCCGGCCACTGTCCAGCAGCACCGCGCCCGGCGCCTGGCGGATCCGGGCAAAGTAAACGGCAGGGTCTGGCGCGTAGGGCAAGGGGTGCAGCGTGCAGGTTGGCATGCGGGACTACAGTCGATAACAGAAAGGCGCTGATTGTAGTCACGAGCAGCGTCTATGCACAGACCTTGTTCAGGCCGTCGGTACGTGTCCGAATAACTCTTGGACAAACTTCACCCGCTCCTGCGGCGTCTGCTGTTCACCATTGAGTGCCAGCTTTTCCAGGTGCGCCTCCACTGCCTGGGTGCGCAGGGTCAGGCCGCAGTCGTTGGCGATCTGGATATTCAGGCCGGGGCGGGCGTTGAGCTCGAGAATCAGCGGGCCTTTTTCCTGGTCCAGCACCATGTCGACGCCGATATAGCCCAGCCCGCACAGCTCATAACACTCGGCGGCCAGCTTCATGAAACCGTCCCAGTAGGGCAGTTGCACGCCGTCCACGGCATTGGCGGTGTCGGGGTGTTTGCTGATGATACGGTTCAGCCAGGTGCCCTTCAGGGTAATGCCGGTGGCCAGATCGACACCGACGCCGATGGCGCCCTGGTGCAGGTTGGCCTTGCCGCCCGACTGGCGGGTCGGCAGGCGCAGCATGGCCATCACCGGGTAGCCCATCAGCACGATGATGCGGATGTCCGGCACGCCTTCATAGCTGATGCTCTTGAAGATGGTGTCGGGGATGACCCGGTATTCGATCAGTGCCCGGTCGCGGTGGCCGCCCAGCGAATAGAGGCCGGTGAGGATGCTGGAAATCTGGTGTTCGATTTCCGAGCGGCTGACCAGTCGCCCGGAAATGCTGCGAAAGTTGTCTTCGAAGCGGTCGGCGATCACCAGAATGCCGTCGCCACCGGCACCCTGAGCGGGCTTGATGACGAAATCGTCGTGGCCCTCGATGATCTTGCCGAGATTGTCGATCTGCTTTTCAGTGGAGATCACCCCGTACATCTGCGGCACATGAATGCCGGCGGCGATGGCGCGCTCTTTGGTGATGATCTTGTCGTCGACGATCGGGTACAGGCTGCGCTTGTTGTACTTGAGCACATAGTCGGCGTTACGCCGGTTGATACCCATGATCCCCTTGGCTTCGAGGGCCTTCCAGGTTTTCCACCAGCCGATCATTTGGCGTCTTCCTTGAGGAAGGCGCGAAAGCGCACCAGCTCGGTCAGGCGATAACCGCGATAGCGACCCATGGCCAGCATGAAGCCGACCAGCACCAGCAGCACGGCCGGGAAGGTGAAGACGAAGTAGGTCAGTTGCGGCACGGTCATGATCAGGAACGCCAGCGAGGCGGCGAACAGGGTGCCGATGGCCACTTTCATGGCATGGCTGGCGCCGCGTTCTTCCCAGGTGATCGACAGGCGCTCGATGGTCATGGTCAGGATCACCATCGGGAACAGCGACACCGACAAGCCGCGCTCAAGGCCCAGTTTGTGGCTGAACAGGCTGATGGCGGCGATCAACACCACCACGAAGGTCAGCACCACTGACAAGCGTGGCAGCATCTGCAATTTCAGGTGTTCAAGGTAGGAGCGCAGTGACAGGCCCAGGGCGGTGATCACGGTAAACAGCAAGATACCGAAGTCCAGCTGCGTCTCGCGGAACGCCAGGGCGATCAGTACCGGGGTAAAGGTGCCCAGGGTCTGCAGGCCGATCAGGTTGCGCAGCACCAGAATCACCAGCACACCGATAGGGATCATGACCATGATCATGAAGCTCTGCTGGGTTTGCAGCGGCAGGCCGTACAGCGAATAGGAGAGAAAGTCGGCGTCGGTGTTTTCGTCGGTCAGTTGCGCCAGGCGAATGGCGTTCATTTCACTGTTGTTCAGGGTGAAATTGACCGTGGCCTTGCGCCCGCCATCGACGGTGATCAGTGGCTCGTCGCCGATCCACCAGAGCATGCGGTCTTCGGGCAGGCCGGATTCGCCGGTTTCCGGGTTGAAGTACAGCCACTCTTTGCCATTGAAGCTGCGCACCCAGAGTTCAGGCGTTTGCGGCTGGCCGGCCTCCAGGCGAATGGTGTGGACCTTTTCCATCGGCACATGGGCGATGGACAGCAGCAGGTCGGTGACCTGCGCCTTGCGCGCTGCCGAGGTGTCACCACCGAGCAACAGGCGGGCATTGTCGTCGCTTGGGTTATTGATCCGTTTGATGGCTTCGCTGATGAAGGTTTCGACGTCGGCCGAATGCTGGCGAATCGGCGCCAGCAGCGCATCGGCGGCGATTTTTTCCGGGCCTTCGACCGGCAGGCTGTCGCGGAAGATCGGCCCCTTGGGCTTGGGTTTGTCGGCGCTGTAACGCTTGGTCAACACCAGCCGGTAATACAGGGTCTGGTTGCCATTGGCGCGGCGTGCCGACCAGGTGACTTTGCGGTTGGCGTCGACGCGATTGACGCTGACCCCGTAATTGTTGGAGATAAAACTCTCGTTAAGGCTGATGTAGTCCTGCGCCAGTGGCGGGACGAACATCTGCACCTTGACCGAGTCCTTGGGGCTGGCGACGAACTCGACCTTGGCGTCGATGTTCCACAGGTCATCGGTTTCGTCTTCGGTCATCGGCATGCCGAGTACCAGCACCTGCCAGGCCGTGATTGCCAGGCCCAGGGTCACCAGGATGGCGATCAGTACTTTCAGATGAAGGGTAAGCGCGCGCATGGGATTACTCTGCGTTTTGAGCGATGTTGTCGGTGCAGGCGGGCTTGCCGGCGGCATATTTCAGACTGGCGTCGACCAGCACGTTAAAGCGCTTGAGCGCGTCGGCGCCAATCAAAAGCGGGTATTGGAAAGCGCGGCGGTCGGTCAAGTTCACTTCCAGGTTATGTAAATCTTTGCCCAGGCAAACATCCAGGCGGATCACCGGACGGCTGCTGTACTGCTGTTCGGGGTTGGCGCCCAGGTCGTCGGCACGGCGTTTGATTTGCCCCACCCGCACCAATTGCCGCTCGATAGGGTGTGCATGCTGTTGATCGATGGCCAGGTAAAAACGCACCCAGCGTTGCTCGTTGCGCAGAAAATATTCGATGTCGCGGGCACTCAGCGACGCGGTGTGGGCGCCGGTGTCGAGTTTGGCCGGTATTTCCAGGCCGATCTCGGGCAGGCGGGCATGTTCGTTCAGGCCGTAGATGAGTTTTTCGTTGGCGAAAGCGGGCAGGCAGAGCAACAGCAGGCACAGCAGCGTGAAACGTTTCATGAGGTTCTGGCGCGGGTAAAAAGGCCGGCATTCTACCATGCAGGGTTTATGACGCCAGCAATCAGCCGCGCTGTTATCCCAAGCCTCAACAGCGTCAAGTATTGGACGATTGTCGACAATGTTGTTTTTGTCTTTGACGAGATTGGCGGTTATGGCTAGATTATTGGCTATGCGCTGATCGAGGTGTCGACAATATGCTGGATGTGCTTGAGCCTGCACTGCCTGCCGGGCAAGAAACAGAAACACTCTCCGAAAACGTGTTCCGGCGTATCCAGGCGGCCATCGTCAGCGGCGAGATCGCCCCGGGCAGCAAGATTTCCGAGCCGGAACTGGCGCGCACCTACGGCATCAGCCGTGGACCGCTGCGTGAAGCCATCCACCGGCTTGAAGGGCAGCGGCTGGTGGTGCGCATTCCACATGTTGGCGCACGAGTGGTATCGCTGAGCCATGCGCAGATGATCGAGCTGTACGAAATCCGCGAATCGCTCGAAGGCATGGCCTGCCGGCTGGCCGCCGAGCGCATGAGCGCCTCGCAGATCGACGAGTTGCGCCGGGTACTCGATACCCATGAACGCGACGCGGCGTTTCAGGCCGGCATCGGTTATTACCAGCAAGAAGGCGATTTCGACTTCCACTACCGGATCATCCAGGGCAGCGGCAACCAGACCCTGAGCCAGATGCTCTGCGGCGAGCTGTATCAACTGGTGCGCATGTACCGCATCCAGTTTTCCACCACGCCCAACCGCCCGCGCCAGGCCTTTGCCGAGCACCACCGCATTCTGGACGCCATCGCCGAACGTGACGGCGAACTGGCCGAACTTCTGATGCGCCGCCATATCGGCGCCTCCCGACGCAATATCGAGCGCCACTATCAGGCCGCTCACGACCGAGGTGAAGCATGAGTCATTCACAGACAACCCCGGGCCAGCGCTTGCGCGATGCTGTGGCCAGCGAGCATCCCCTGCAAGTGGTGGGCACCATCAATGCCAACCACGCACTGCTGGCCCAGCGCGCCGGGTTCAAGGCCATTTACCTGTCGGGCGGTGGCGTGGCCGCCGGCTCCCTGGGGCTGCCGGACCTGGGTATTTCCGGGCTGGAGGACGTGCTGATCGATGTACGGCGCATCACCGATGTCTGTGAGTTGCCGTTGCTGGTCGATGTCGACACCGGCTTTGGTTCGTCTGCCTTCAATGTGGCGCGCACCGTGCGCTCGATGATCAAGGCCGGCGCCGCAGGTATCCATATCGAAGACCAGGTGGGCGCCAAGCGCTGCGGTCACCGGCCTAATAAAGAAATCGTCTCGCAGCAGGAAATGGTCGACCGCATCAAGGCGGCGGTCGATGCGCGAACCGACTCCAGCTTCGTGATCATGGCGCGCACCGACGCGCTGGCGGTCGAAGGCCTGGACGCGGCCCTGGAGCGCGCGGCCGCCTGCATCGAGGCTGGCGCCGATATGGTGTTCCCCGAGGCGATTACCGAACTTGCGATGTACAAACAGTTCGCCAACCGCGCCGGCGTCCCGATTCTGGCCAACATTACCGAATTTGGCGCCACGCCGCTGTTCACCGTCGAGCAACTGCGCGAAGCCGACGTATCGCTGGTGCTGTACCCACTGTCGGCGTTCCGCGCGATGAACAAGGCGGCCGAAAACGTCTTCAACGCGATCCGCCGTGATGGCACCCAGCAGAACGTGATCGACACCATGCAGACCCGCATGGAGCTGTACGACGCCATCGACTATCACCAGTTCGAACAGAAGCTCGACGCGTTGTTTGCCCAGAAAAAGGCTTGATAGCGAACAATTGTTCATTCCCAGACAAAACAGAGAACCGGAGAATGCAATGGCTGAAGCAAAAGTATTGAGTGGCGCCGGCCTGCGCGGTCAGGTCGCCGGCCAGACTGCCCTGTCCACCGTCGGCCAGGCCGGCGCGGGGCTGACGTACCGTGGTTATGACGTACGCGACCTGGCCGCTGGCGCCAGTTTCGAAGAGGTCGCTTACCTGCTGCTATACGGCGAACTGCCGACCCAGGCGCAGTTGAGCGACTATCAGCAACGCCTCAAAGGGCTGCGCGATTTGCCGGTCGCGCTCAAGGAAGTGCTTGAACGTATTCCGGCGGCCACCCACCCGATGGACGTGATGCGCACTGGCGCCTCGATGCTCGGCACCCTGGAGCCAGAAACCTCTTTCGACCGGCAGCACGATGCCACCGACCGCTTGCTGGCGGCCTTTCCGGCGATCATGTGCTACTGGTATCGCTTCAGTCATGACGGCCAGCGCATCGCGTGCGTGACCGACGAGGCCGATATCGCCGGGCACTTCCTGCACCTGTTGCTGGATAAAAGCCCCAGCGAGCTGCACCGCAAGGTGATGAACGTGTCGCTGATTCTGTACGCCGAGCACGAATTCAACGCCTCGACCTTTACCGCGCGGGTCTGTGCCTCGACCCTGTCGGACCTGTTTTCCTGCATCACCGCCGCCATCGGCACGCTGCGTGGGCCGTTGCATGGGGGTGCAAACGAAGCGGCGATGGAGATGATCCAGCGTTTTGCCTCGGCCGAAGACGCCACCCAGGGCACGCTGGACATGCTTGCGCGCAAAGACAAGATCATGGGCTTTGGCCACGCGATCTACCGTGATTCGGACCCGCGCAACGAAGTGATCAAGGGCTGGTCGCGGCAACTGGCCGGCGAGGCCGGCGACACGGTGCTGTTTCCGGTGTCCGAAGCCATCGACAAGGTCATGTGGGAACAGAAGAAGCTGTTCCCCAATGCCGACTTCTATCATGCCTCGGCCTACCACTTCATGGGCATTCCGACCAAGTTGTTCACGCCGATCTTCGTTTGTTCGCGCCTGACCGGCTGGGCCGCGCACGTGTTCGAGCAACGCGCCAATAACCGCATCATCCGTCCGAGCGCCGAATACACCGGCGTCGAGCAGCGCGCGTTCGTGCCCATCGAGCAGCGCTGAACGACTCCCCGTTCGGCAGAGGGAGGCCGCCGATGAGCCTCCCCCTTAAATAATTGTTGTCTACCGTGACCGAGCCTTCGAACCATGAATCTTGACTACCGCAAATCCCTGCCCGGCACTGCGCTGGATTATTTCGATGCCCCGGCGGCTGTCGAGGCGATTGCGCCAGGCGCCTGGTCGCGGCTGCCGTATACCTCGCGCGTGCTGGCGGAAAACCTGGTACGCCGCTGTGCGCCCGAAGCGCTGACGGCGTCGCTGAGCCAGTTGATCGAGCGGCGTCGCGACCTGGACTTTCCGTGGTTTCCGGCGCGGGTGGTGTGCCATGACATTCTTGGCCAGACCGCGCTGGTGGATCTGGCCGGACTGCGCGATGCCATCGCTGATCAGGGCGGCGATCCTGCGCAGGTCAATCCGGTGGTGCCGGTGCAGTTGATCGTCGACCATTCGCTGGCGGTGGAGTGCGGTGGTTTCGACCCGCAGGCGTTCGAGAAGAACCGCGCCATCGAAGACCGTCGCAACGAAGACCGCTTTCACTTTATCGACTGGACCAAAAAGGCCTTCAAGAACGTCGAAGTGATTCCGCCGGGCAACGGCATCATGCACCAGATCAACCTGGAAAAAATGTCGCCGGTGATCCAGGTGCGTGAGGGCGTTGCGTTCCCGGACACGCTGGTCGGCACCGACAGCCACACGCCGCACGTCGATGCGCTGGGCGTGATCGCCATCGGCGTCGGCGGCCTGGAAGCCGAGAACGTCATGCTGGGCCGCGCCTCGTGGATGCGCCTGCCGGACATCATCGGCGTCGAGCTGACCGGCTGCCGCCAGCCAGGCATTACCGCGACCGACGTGGTGCTGGCGCTGACCGAGTTCTTGCGCAAGCAGAAGGTGGTCGGTGCCTGGCTGGAGTTTTTCGGTAGCGGTTCCGCCAGCCTGACCCTGGGCGACCGCGCAACCATCTCCAACATGGCGCCGGAATACGGCGCCACCGCTGCGATGTTCTCGATTGATCAGCAGACCCTCGATTACCTGCGCCTGACCGGGCGTGAAGAGTCCCAGGTGCAACTGGTCGAGCACTATGCCAAGACCCTCGGCCTGTGGTCCGACAGCCTCGCCGGGGTCGAGTACGAACGCGTACTCAGCTTCGACTTGTCCAGTGTGGTGCGCAACATGGCAGGGCCTTCAAATCCGCATGCGCGGGTGGCCACCACCGATCTGGCAGCCAAGGGCATTGCCGGTCCCTGGCAGGAGGTGCCGGGGCAGTTGCCCGATGGTGCGGTGATCATTGCTGCCATCACCAGTTGCACCAACACCAGCAACCCGCGCAACGTGATTGCCGCCGGTCTGCTCGCGCGCAATGCCAACCGCCTGGGCCTGACCCGCAAGCCGTGGGTCAAGTCGTCGCTGGCCCCAGGCTCCAAAACCGTGGCGCTGTACCTGGACGAAGCCGGCCTGACCACTGAGCTTGAACGCCTCGGCTTTGGCGTGGTGGCATTTGCCTGCACCACCTGCAACGGTATGTCTGGCGCGCTGGATCCGGTGATCCAGCAAGAAATCATCGACCGCGACCTGTACGCCACCGCGGTGTTGTCGGGTAACCGCAACTTCGATGGGCGCATTCACCCGTACGCCAAACAGGCGTTCCTGGCGTCGCCGCCGCTGGTGGTGGCCTATGCGATTGCCGGCACCATCCGTTTCGATATCGAGCAGGATGTGTTGGGCGTGGTCGACGGCCGGGAAATCCGCCTCAAGGACATCTGGCCCGCCGATGAAGAAATCGACGCCGTGGTGCGCGCTTCGGTCAAGCCCGAACAGTTTCGTCAGGTGTATATCCCGATGTTCGCCATCGAGGCCAACGATGAGCAGGTCGAGCCGCTGTATGAATGGCGCCCGACCAGCACCTACATCCGCCGTCCGCCGTATTGGGAAGGCGCGCTGGCCGGCGAGCGCACCCTCAAAGGCATGCGCCCGCTGGCGGTACTGCCGGACAACATCACTACCGACCACTTGTCGCCGTCCAACGCGATCATGGCCAGCAGCGCGGCTGGCGAATACCTGGCGAAAATGGGCCTGCCCGAAGAAGACTTCAACTCCTACGCCACCCATCGCGGCGACCATCTGACTGCGCAACGGGCGACCTTCGCCAACCCGCAACTGGTCAACGAAATGGCCGTGGTCGACGGGCAGGTCAAGAAAGGATCGCTGGCGCGTATCGAGCCCGAAGGCCAGGTCACGCGCATGTGGGAGGCGATCGAAACCTACATGCAGCGCAAACAGCCGCTGATCATCGTCGCCGGTGCCGACTACGGCCAGGGTTCGTCCCGCGACTGGGCGGCCAAGGGCGTGCGCCTGGCGGGCGTCGAAGCCATTGTCGCCGAAGGCTTCGAGCGCATTCACCGCACCAACCTGGTGGGCATGGGCGTGCTGCCGCTGGAGTTCAAGCCCGGCAGCAACCGCCTGACGCTGGGCATCGATGGTACCGAAGTGTTCGACGTGATCGGCGAACGCACGCCCGGCGCGACATTGACCCTGGTGATTCAGCGCCGTAACGGCGAGCGCCTGGAGGTGCCGGTGACTTGCCGCCTGGACACCGCCGAAGAGGTGTCGATCTACGAGGCCGGCGGTGTATTGCAGCGTTTCGCCCAGGATTTTCTGGCCGGCGCCACGGTGTGATCTTCAACAAGGAACCCATTCATGACTCATCAAGCACAGCTGCGCATTCCTGCTACTTATATGCGCGGTGGCACCAGCAAAGGCGTGTTCTTCAACCTTGCCGATTTGCCTGAACCGGCGCAGGTGCCCGGGCCGGACCGCGATGCCTTGTTGCTGCGGGTGATCGGCAGCCCCGACCCCTATGAAAAGCAGATCGACGGCATGGGCGGGGCGACGTCGAGCACCAGCAAGACCGTGATCCTGTCGCGCAGTGAGCGCGAAGGCTTCGATGTCGACTACTTGTTCGGCCAGGTCGCCATCGACAAGCCGTTCGTTGACTGGAGCGGCAACTGCGGCAACCTCTCGGCGGCGGTCGGCGCCTTTGCGATCAGCAGCGGGCTGGTGGCGGCCGAGCGCATTCCAGAGGATGGCGTGGCGGTGGTGCGTATCTGGCAGGCCAATATCGGCAAGGCGATCATTGCCCATGTGCCGATCACGGCAGGCCAGGTGCAGGAAACCGGCGATTTCGAGCTCGATGGCGTGACCTTTCCGGCCGCCGAGGTGATTCTTGAGTTTCTTGACCCGGCGGCGGACGAAGAGGGCGCAGGCGGTTCGATGTTTCCTACTGGCAATCTTGTTGACGAACTACAGGTGCCGGGGTTTGGCCCGCTCAATGCCACGCTGATCAATGCTGGCATTCCAACGGTGTTCATCAATGCGCAGGATCTGGGCTACAGCGGCCGTGAACTGCAAGGCGATATCAATGGTGACCCCAAGGCACTGGCATTGCTGGAAAGCATTCGTACCCAGGGGGCGTTGCGCATGGGGCTGATTGCCAGTCTGGAACAAGCCGCACAGCGTCAACACACGCCAAAAGTCGCCTTTGTCGCGGCGCCTGCCGATTATGTAGCGTCCAGTGGCAAGCCGGTGCGGGCGCAAGACATCGACCTTCTGGTGCGCGCGGTGTCGATGGGCAAGCTGCACCACGCGATGATGGGCACCGCCGCCGTGGCCATCGGCACGGCAGCGGCGATTCCCGGCACGCTGGTCAACCTGGCGGCCGGCGGTGAAGCGCGCAGTGCCGTGCGTTTCGGCCATCCGTCCGGTACCTTGCGCGTCGGCGCCGAAGCGCAGCAGATGCAAGGGCAGTGGCAAGTCACCAAGGCCATCATGAGCCGCAGTGCACGGGTATTGATGGAAGGCTGGGTGCGCGTGCCAGCCCCTTGGTTATAGCGGCGGACGCTGCAGGTTGACCCATTCCTGCACCGACGGTCGCTGCCATTGGCGCGCGGCGTAATCGACCAGCGATTGCGGCACCGCGTCGCCATTGAGGATCAGGCGGTTGAGCATGACCGCCAGGTCGACATCGGCAATCGACCATTGTCCGCACACATGCTCGCGACCGTCTTGCAGAAGGCTTTGCGCCGCCGCAATCAAGGTGTCGGCCGCCACCTGGCCTTCGACTGACAGCGGCGCTTCGACTTTCTGGCCATAAAACACCACCAGGGTCGAGCGTTCGCTGCGGATCGGCAGCAAATCGCTGCGCAACCAGGCCTGCACCTGACGGGCGCGGGCGCGTTGCTTCGGGTATTGCGGATAGAGGCTGGTGCCGTCGACAGTGTCTTCAAGATACTCGGTAATCGCCGAGGATTCGGACAGGGCAAAGTCACCCTGCACCAGAGTCGGTACACGCCGGGTCAGCGACAGGTCGGCGTAAGCGTCACGGTGATGATGGGCCTGGTGCAGGTCGACCTGTACCAGATCGAACTCAATGCCTTTTTCGCGCAGGGCGACGAAGGCTGACAGGGCATACGGGCTGGTAAAGCGCGCATCGACGTAAAGTTGCACAGGGGCCTGGCTCACGGGGTCATCTCCTTGTGGCGGGAGAGAGCACGCTACGCCAATGTCGGGCTTAAATGAAATTCAGGATTTCTATGCCGGCATTCCTGGCAGGAATGCCGGCATTTTATTATTTGAAACGGCGCTCGACGCCTTTTTCGACCAGCACCTTGGCCGAGATTTCTTCGACCGAAAAGTGCGTGGAATTGAGGTTGGGAATGTTCTCGCGCCGGAACAGGCCCTCGACTTCGCGCACCTCGAACTCGCATTGCGCATAGCTGGCGTAGCGGCTGTTGGGCTTGCGTTCGTGGCGGATGGCGGTCAGCCGGTCGGGGTCGATGGTCAGACCGAACAGTTTGTCGCGATGGTTCTTCAGCGCCGTCGGCAATTGCAGGCGTTCCATATCGTCTTCGGTCAGCGGGTAGTTGGCGGCGCGGATGCCGAACTGCATGGCCATGTACAAACACGTCGGTGTCTTGCCGCAGCGCGACACGCCGACCAGGATAATGTCGGCCTTGTCGTAATAATGGGTGCGCGCACCGTCGTCGTTGTCCAGTGCAAAGTTGACGGCTTCAATGCGCTCCATGTAGTTGGAGTTGTGACCAATGGAGTGGGATTTGCCCACCGAATAGGAGGAGTGTGAACTAAGCTCCTGCTCCAGCGGCGCCAGGAAGGTCGAGAAAATATCGATCATGAAGCCGTTGGAGGTGGCCAGGATCTCGCGAATTTCCTGGTTGACGATAGTATCGAAGATGATCGGTCGCGCATCGTCGCGTTCGGCGGCCTGATTGATTTGTTGTACCATCGCCCGCGCTTTCTCGACGCTGTCGATGTAGGGCCGGGTGAACTTGCTGAACGCGGTGGTTTCAAACTGCGCCAGCAAACTCTGTCCGAGTGTCTCGGCAGTGATACCGGTACCATCGGAGATGAAGAACGCGGATCGTTTCATTTGCGGCCCTGGCCTTAAGCTGATGACGATTCTTGGATATGATAGGCGCGTTTGCCGGCCTGACAGCCTGCATTCTCGCTTTTTCCAGGCTTGGGCCACAAGCGCCCGGGCACATGAGCTTTTCCCAACAACGAACAATAGTTAGTGGAGAGATCACCTTGGTAGAGTACGTAGTTTCCCTCGATAAGCTCGGCGTCCATGATGTGGAGCACGTGGGAGGCAAGAACGCATCCCTCGGCGAAATGATCAGCAACCTCGCAGGCGCTGGCGTTTCGGTGCCCGGTGGTTTTGCCACCACGGCCCAGGCCTACCGTGATTTCCTTGAGCTCAGTGGTCTGAACGATCAGATCCACGCAGCCCTGGACGCTCTGGATGTCGACGACGTCAACGCCCTGGCCAAGACCGGTGCGCAGATTCGTCAGTGGATCATGGAAGCTCAGTTCCCTGAGCGCCTCAACGCCGAGATTCGTACTGCCTTCGAACAACTGTCGGCCGGTAACCCGAATCTGGCGGTGGCTGTGCGTTCTTCCGCCACCGCCGAAGACCTGCCCGACGCCTCGTTTGCCGGTCAGCAGGAAACCTTCCTGAACATTCGCGGCGTGGACAACGTGATCCGCGCCACCAAAGAGGTGTTTGCCTCGCTGTTCAACGACCGCGCCATTTCCTACCGCGTGCACCAGGGTTTTGACCACAAGCTGGTGGCCCTGTCGGCCGGTGTCCAGCGCATGGTGCGTTCCGAAACCGGCACTGCCGGGGTGATGTTCACCCTGGACACCGAATCGGGTTTCCGCGATGTGGTGTTCATCACCGGCGCCTATGGCCTGGGCGAAACCGTAGTGCAGGGGGCGGTCAACCCTGACGAATTCTATGTGCACAAAGACACCCTGACCGCCGGCCGCCCGGCCATCCTGCGCCGCAACCTGGGCAGCAAGGCGATCAAGATGATCTACGGCGAAGAAGCCAAGGCCGGCAAGTCGGTCAAGGTGGTCGACGTCGACGCCGCTGAACGCGCGCGCTTCTGCCTGACCGATGCTGAAGTCAATGAGCTGGCCAAGCAGGCCATCATCATCGAGAAGCACTACAAGGCACCGATGGACATCGAGTGGGCCAAGGACGGTGACGACGGCAAGCTGTACATCGTTCAGGCCCGCCCTGAAACCGTGAAAAGCCGCAGCAACGCCAACGTCATGGAGCGCTACCTGCTCAAGGAAAAGGGCACTGTGCTGGTCGAAGGCCGTGCCATTGGCCAGCGCATCGGCGCGGGCAAGGTGCGCATCATCAAGGACGTCTCGGAGATGGACAAGGTCCAGGCCGGCGACGTGCTGGTCTCCGACATGACCGACCCGGACTGGGAACCGGTCATGAAGCGCGCCAGCGCCATTGTCACCAACCGTGGCGGGCGTACCTGCCACGCGGCGATCATCGCCCGTGAACTGGGAATTCCGGCGGTCGTCGGTTGCGGTAACGCCACCCAGTTGCTGGTCGACGGCCAGGGCGTCACCGTGTCCTGCGCCGAAGGCGACACCGGTTACATCTTCGAGGGCGAGCTGGGCTTCGATATCAAGACCAACTCGGTCGATGCCATGCCCGACCTGCCGTTCAAGATCATGATGAACGTCGGCAACCCCGACCGCGCGTTCGATTTTGCCCAGTTGCCCAACGCCGGTGTCGGCCTTGCGCGCCTGGAGTTCATCATCAACCGCATGATCGGCGTGCACCCCAAGGCGCTGCTCAACTACGCGGGCTTGCCGCAGGACATCAAGGACAGCGTCGACAAGCGTATCGCCGGTTACAGCGATCCGGTCAGCTTCTATGTCGACAAGCTGGTCGAGGGCATCAGCACCCTGGCTGCTGCCTTTACTCCGAAAAAGGTCATCGTGCGCCTGTCGGACTTCAAGTCCAACGAGTACGCCAACCTGATCGGCGGCAAGCTGTACGAGCCGGAAGAAGAGAACCCGATGCTGGGCTTCCGCGGTGCCTCGCGTTACATCAGCGAGAACTTCCGCGACTGCTTCGAGCTGGAATGCCGCGCCCTCAAGCGCGTGCGTGAAGACATGGGCCTGACCAACGTCGAAATCATGGTGCCGTTCGTGCGCACCCTGGGCGAAGCCAGCCAGGTCATCGAGTTGCTGGCGGCCAATGGCCTGAAACGCGGTGAAAACGGCCTGCGCATCATCATGATGTGCGAACTGCCGTCCAACGCGATTCTGGCCGAAGAGTTCCTGGAATACTTCGACGGCTTCTCGATCGGCTCCAACGACCTGACCCAGTTGACCCTGGGCCTGGACCGCGACTCGGGGGTGATCGCTCACCTGTTCGACGAGCGCAACCCGGCGGTCAAGAAGCTGCTGTCCAACGCCATTCAGGCGTGCAACAAGGCCGGCAAGTACATCGGCATCTGTGGCCAGGGTCCTTCGGACCACCCGGACCTGGCGCGCTGGCTGATGGAGCAGGGCATCGAGAGCGTTTCGCTCAACCCTGACTCGGTGCTGGAGACCTGGTTCTTCCTCGCTGAAGGCCAGGCGCCAGCTTGATGTGATGCGATGACGTCCCGGGCCGTCTACAAGGTTCGGGATGGTCTAGAAGGGCGGTTTCCTCTGGGGGCCGCCTTTTTTTATCCAGTCGTTTTGTGCCACTCAAAGGCCGGACGCCTTTGAATTTTTGATCAAGAACACTATGCAAAGCAGCAGCTCTCTATTTCCCGTGGCCTTGATGAGCGCCGAACGTCGTGGCGATCTGGTCGAAGACGTTTATCGCCTCAAGCCTGGCAACAGCCCGGATGCCACCGTCGAACTGTGCGTGACCCGTCTTGGGCTGGCCGATCAGTCCGAGGTGCGCGGCACACCGGTGATTCTGCTGCATGGCAGTTTTTCCAACCGGCGTTTCTGGTATTCGCCCAAAGGCCTGGGCCTTGGGCCTTACCTGGTGCACTCAGGCTTTGATGTGTGGATCGCCGAAATGCGCGGTCATGGCCTGTCGGCGCGCAATGCCAACTACCGCGCCAACCGTGTCGCCGATTACGCCCGTTACGATTTGCCGGCCATTGGTGCGTTCGTCAAGGAGCTCAGCGGACAGGTGCCGCACTGGCTGGGTCACTCGCTGGGCGGTACGACCCTGGCAGCCGCCTTGGGCGGTGAGTATCTGGGCCAGGACGATGCCGCCTCGGTAGCGCTGTTCGGCAGCCAGGTCAGCCGTTACTACTGGCCGTTGAAAATCCCGCCGGTGCAATGGACCGGACGCTTGTTGCTCAGGCCTTTCGAGCATATTTCCGGTTCACGCTTCGAGCGCGGTCCCGAGGATGAGCCCATCGGCGTGGTGCTCGAAAGCATGCGCTGGCATGGCTTGTTCGGCCGTTTTGGCGACCGTGAGCGCAACTGGTGGACGGGGCTGGCCAATGCGCGCATGCCGGTGCTTGCCGTGGCTGCCGAAGGCGATCATCAGGATCCGCCGTGGGCCTGCCGCCTGCTGCTTGAGCGCTTTGGCTCTGCACAGCGCCGGCTTTTGTACCTGGGGCGCAGGCACGGGTTCAGTGACGATTTCGACCATGTGCGCATGCTGGTCAGCCAGGTCGCGCAGGAAGAGGTCTGGCCGAAGGTAGTCGAGTGGTTGCAACAGGGGGCGGTCGGCGAATTGTTGCCAGTCGTAGAAGAGCCGCAGAGTATGGCGGCTGAAACCTGAACAAGTGAACAAGTGAACTGAAGAATGTTTGACGAAGCCAACGCGCAGTGGGGGCTGGTCCACGCCCTGGTATTGGATGGCAACGGTGGTGCGCGGCAGATGGCCCGCACCGAACTGGACGGCTTGCAGCTTGCACCGCAGGAAAGCCTGTGGCTGCACTGGGATCGCAGCCATCCGCAGACCCATGCCTGGTTGCGCAATGACAGCGGCCTGAGCGAATTCAGCTGTAACCTGTTGCTTGAAGAAAACACCCGGCCGCGCTTGTTGTCGTTGCCGGATCAGGAATTGCTGCTGTTTTTGCGCGGAGTCAATCTGAACCCCGGCGCCGAGCCTGAAGACATGGTTTCGGTGCGCATCTTTGCCGCCGCCCAGTGCGTCATTTCTCTGCGCTTGCGGCCGTTGCGCGCCACTGATGAGCTGATCGGCAAGCTGCTTGAAGGTCGTGGCCCCAGGACCGCCTCCGAACTGATCCTGACCCTGTCGCAGCTGTTGACCGACAAGATTCAGGACCTGGTCGGCGACCTGACCGAGAAGGTCGATGACGAAGAAGAGCGCAACGATGCCGACGAATGCTACAGCCCTGACCACGGTGCCTTGTTGCAGGTTCGCCGCCGCGCCGCCGGTTTACGGCGCTTTCTGGCGCCGCAGCGCGATATCTTCGGTCAGTTGTCGCGCAGCCGCCTGACCTGGTTCGTCGATGACGACGTCGACTACTGGAACGAGCTGAACAACAGCATGACCCGCTATCTGGAGGAGCTGGAGCTGACCCGCGAGCGGCTCGGCCTGTTGCTGGATGCCGAAGACCGCAGGCTCAGCGAGCGGATGAACCGCACCATGTACCGTTTCGGGATCATCACCGGTATCTTTCTGCCGATGAGCTTTCTGACCGGGTTGCTGGGCATCAATGTCGGCGGCATTCCGGGATCGGACAACCCGTATGGTTTTCTGACCGCCTGTGGCCTGATCGTGGCGCTGGCGGCAGGGCAGTGGTGGCTGTTCAGGCGCTTGCGCTGGTTATGAAATAAATTTCATCTTTGCATGACGACCCGTGTGTGACTCAATTACCCAGGGTCGCGTCTCTCTGTGACATTGCGTGAGGTGGCAGATGCACGATCCATTCGAAGAATCCCTGCGAGACATGCTCAAGGCATCGTCCTCCACCCGGGATGACGATGCCTGTCTGGGCCGCGTCCTGAAAACCGCCAACCGGCAGGTCGGCGCCGGCGTACTGTTCGGCCTGCTGGGCCGCTGGACACAAGCCATGATGATTGCCGTCAATAACGGCAGTGCCCACGTTTCCCCGGTTTCGCGTCGCAGCAAACCTGTTGCTCGCCCCGTCGATAAGGCTGATTGAACATGGAATTGGACCTCTGGACCCAGAGTCTCGTGACTGCAATGACGGCATTGTGGACCAAAATCGCAAACTTCATCCCCAGCCTGTTCGGTGCGCTGGTGGTGGTGTTGCTGGGCTTTGTTGTGGCCAAACTGCTCGACGCCCTGTTGTCCAGGCTGCTGGCCAAGCTGGGCCTGGACCGGTTGATGAACGGCACCGGGCTGACCAAGCTGATCAGTCGTGCCGGGGTCAAGGTGCCGATCTCGACCCTGATCGGCAAGATCGTCTATTGGTTCGTGCTGTTGATTTTTCTGGTATCGGCCGCCGAATCGCTCGGTTTGCAGCGGGTCTCGGCGACGCTGGACATGCTCGCGCTGTACCTGCCCAAAGTGTTTGGCGCCGCCCTGGTGCTGCTGGTAGGCGTACTGCTGGCACAGTTGGCCAATGGCCTGGTACGTGGGGCGGCAGAAGGCGTCGGTGTCGACTATGCTGCGGGTCTTGGGCGTGTTGCGCAGGGGCTGGTGATCATTATCAGCCTCTCGGTGGCCATCAGTCAGCTCGAGGTCAAGACTGACCTGCTCAACCATGTGATCGTCATCGTGCTGATTACCGTGGGCCTGGCCGTCGCGCTGGCGATGGGCCTGGGCAGCCGGGAAATCGCCGGGCAGATCCTGGCGGGTATTTATGTGCGTGAACTCTATCAGGTCGGCCAGCAGGTTCAGGTCGGCGATATCGAAGGGCAGATCGAAGAAATAGGTACGGTCAAGACCACCTTGTTGACCGATGATGGGGAGTTGGTTTCGTTTTCCAACCGGATTCTTCTCGAGCAGCGTGTAAGCAGCCGTTAAGCGGCTAACCTGCTAATCTGTGCCGCCCCCAAATCGCCTGTTCACAGGCGATGGCGGCCTTTGACCTGACTTTCGGCACGATTCGTTTTGAATAAACCTTCTCCGCTATCGCAGCGTTATGAACCCCATGAACTCTCGGATGAGGAGCTGGTTGCGCGCGCCCATGACGAGCTGTTTCATGTGACGCGGGCATACGAAGAGTTGATGCGTCGCTACCAGCGCACTCTTTTTAATGTCTGCGCACGCTATTTAGGGAACGATCGCGACGCGGACGATGTCTGTCAGGAAGTGATGCTTAAGGTGTTGTACGGCTTGAAGAATTTCGAGGGTAAATCGAAATTCAAAACCTGGCTGTACAGCATCACCTATAACGAATGCATCACTCAGTATCGAAAGGAACGGCGTAAGCGTCGCTTGATGGACGCTTTAAGTCTTGACCCGATCGAGGAGGCGTCCGAAGAACGGACGCCCAAACCTGAAGAACGGGGCGGGCTTGATCGCTGGCTTGTGCATGTGAACCCGATTGACCGCGAAATTCTGGTGCTACGTTTTGTCGCAGAGCTTGAATTTCAGGAAATCGCAGACATCATGCACATGGGCTTGAGTGCGACTAAAATGCGCTACAAGCGGGCTTTGGATAAGCTGCGGGAGAAATTTGCAGGTAGCGCCGAAACTTAACGTGGCGCAAATACCTCTAAAGAGCCGGCAGGTTCTGATAGACTTGCCACCGAGTTGTCCCCGTTTTTTGGGGCTGCTTTACAATCACCAGATGGGGATTTAACGGATGAAACTGAAAAACACCTTGGGCTTGGCCATTGGTACAATCGTTGCCGCCACTTCGTTCGGCGCACTGGCTCAAGGCCAAGGCGCAGTCGAAATCGAAGGCTTCGCCAAAAAAGAATACTACGACAGCCAGCGTGACTTCAAAAACGACGGCAACCTGTTCGGTGGTTCGATTGGCTACTTCCTGACCGACGATGTCGAGCTGCGTCTGGGCTACGACGAAGTTCATAACGTCCGTGGTGAAGATGGCAAGAACATCAAGGGCTCGAACACCGCTCTGGACGCTCTGTACCACTTCAACAATCCTGGCGACATGCTGCGCCCGTACGTTTCGGCTGGTTTCTCTGACCAGAGCATCGGCCAGACCGGCCGTGGCGGCCGTAACGGTTCGACCTTCGCCAACGTTGGCGGCGGCGCCAAGCTGTACTTCACTGACAACTTCTACGCCCGTGCCGGCGTTGAAGCTCAGTACAACATCGACCAGGGCGACACCGAGTGGGCGCCAAGCGTCGGTATCGGCGTTAACTTCGGTGGCGGCAGCAAGCCAGCTGCAGCACCGGCTCCTGCTCCAGTTGCTGAAGTCTGCTCCGACAGCGACAACGACGGCGTCTGCGACAACGTCGACAAGTGCCCTGACACCCCGGCTGGCGTGACTGTCGACGCTGATGGCTGCCCGGCTGTTGCCGAAGTCGTCCGTGTTGAGCTGGACGTGAAGTTCGATTTCGACAAAGCTCAGGTCAAGACCAACAGCTATGGCGACATCAAGAACCTGGCTGACTTCATGCAGCAGTACCCACAAACCAGCACCACTGTTGAAGGTCACACTGACTCCGTCGGTACTGACGCTTACAACCAGAAACTGTCGCAGCGTCGTGCCGACGCTGTTAAACAGGTCCTGGTTAACCAGTACGGCGTTGGCGCTAACCGCGTCAACTCGGTTGGTTACGGTGAGTCCCGTCCGGTTGCTGACAACGCCACCGAGTCTGGCCGCGCAGTTAACCGTCGCGTAGAAGCTGAAGTAGAAGCCCAGGCCAAGTAATTTGCCTGCCTTCTAGCCGACAGGCGGCTCCGGTCGCCTGATCTGCAATGAAAAATGCCCCGTACCGAAAGGTACGGGGCATTTTTCGTTATGGGTCTGGCCTTGAAGGCTATCCCACCGCTTGCAGGAGCGGATTTATCCGCGAGGCTTCACCCGCCGCCCCCACCACTTCACCGATCACCAGTACGGCAGGGCTCTTGAGCGCAAAAGCCACTGCGTCGCGCTGCATGTCGCGCAAAGTGCTGCGGCACTCGCGCTGGTGGGGCAGGGAGGCATTCTCGATCATTGCCACCGGCATGTCCGCGTGCATGCCACCGGCCAGCAGGCCGGCGCAAATATCGTCCAGACGTGCCACGCCCATGTACACCACCAGCGTCGTGCCGGTCTGGGCCAGCGCTTGCCAGTTAAGGCTGCTGTCGTCCTGGGTGTGCGCAGTCACCAATGTCACGCCCCGGCTGATACCGCGCAGGGTCAGGGAGATATCGCATTGCGTAGCGCCCGCCAGGCCTGCGGTGATGCCATTGACCAGCTCCACCTCCACACCTTGGGCCTTGAGCCATTGCGCCTCTTCGCCGCCACGGCCAAATATGCACGGGTCGCCGCCCTTGAGGCGCACCACGCATTTGCCCTGGCGGGCATAGCGCAGCATCAAACGGTGGATGAACGCCTGCGGTGTCGAACGGCAACCGCCGCGTTTGCCGACGCCAATCACGCGGGCGTCGGGGCAATGCTCCAGCACCGCCGGGTTGACCAGATCGTCGATCATCACGATGTCGGCGCTGTGCAGGGCGCGCACCGCTTTAAGCGTCAACAGTTCGGGGTCGCCGGGACCTGCGCCGACCAGCCAGACTTTTGCGTTCATGGATTATTCCTCACTCAGGGATGGCGACCAGGTTGATCAGGCGTTTTATTTCCGGGACACAGGAGCCGCATTGGGTTCCGCAGCCCAGCTGGTTTTTCAGTTCGTCCAGGCACAAGCCGCGCTCGATACCGGCGGTGATGCTGCTCTGGCTGACGTTCTTGCAGTTACACAAAATCTTGTCGGCGCTTGCGAATGCGCTCTTGCCCGGCTCGCTGCTGATCGGCGCCAGCATCCAGCGGCGCAGCGGTTCGTCGGCGCGGCCTTCCAGCCACAGGTTTTGCAGCCAGTGCTGGGCCAGGGTTTCGCCGGCCAGGCGCACGGCAGTGATGCGCTCATGGTCGATACGCACGCGCTTGCCGACGCCACGCTTGGGGTCGTCGTAGGCCATCACCGGGCCGTGATCCAGGCCCAGCAACTGGTCGATCTGTTCCAGCAGGACGGCATCGGGTGCCTGCTCATGGGCGGCGCGAACCACCAGCGCCGGGCGCTCGCGGCCTATCAGCCCCAGGCTTGCGTAGGCGAACGCTTCACATAACGGACGCAAGGCTTGCAGATGGCGCTGGACATCGCCTTCGATCAGGGCGAAAAAGCGCCAGGGCAGGTGGGCTTTCTCGATCCGGGCCCCGGAATGCTTGAGTTCCGGCTGTTTCGACAGCGGGTCATAAGCCGGCTGGGTCAGCAGGTTGACGCCGCCCTTGAGGAAGCGGTCGCCCCAGTGCATCGGCAGCCAGGCATGCCCTGCGCGCAGGCTGTCGTCGCTGGCGATGGGTACGACCAGACTGCCGCGCCGGCTGTGCAGGTGCACCAGATCGCCGTTTTCCAGGCGCTGGCGTTGCATATCGTCCGGGTTCAGGCCCAGCACCGCCTCACTGACATGCCCGAACAGCCGGGCGGCAGTGCCGGTGCGGCTCATGCCGTGCCATTGGTCGCGCAGCCGGCCGGTATTGAGGGTCAGCGGAAAGCGCGCATCGCGGCGTTCCTGCGGTGCGACCCAGGCATCGCAGACAAACTTCGCACGGCCCGAGACGGTCGGGAAGATGCCGTCGGTGTACAGGCGTGGCGTGCCCGCGCTGGCGCCTTCAGGGAAGGGCCATTGTTGCGGGCCCAGTTGCTCGATCACCGTGCGGCTGATGCCGCTCATGTCCAGGTCGCGGCCACGGGTCAGGCCTTTGAATTCTTCGAACAGAGACTGATGCGTCGGGAAGTCGAACAGCGGCGCACTGCCGGGGCGCAGGCGTTTTTGCAGGCGCTGGGCGAAATCCACGGTGATCGACCAGTCCGCACGCGCCTCGCCGGGCGCCGGGATGGCCTTGCGCACGTTCGACAGGCGCCGCTCGGAGTTGGTCACCGTGCCTTCTTTCTCGCCCCAACTGGCCGCAGGCAGCAGCAGGTCGGCATAACGGGCGGTTTCGGTGGTATGAAAGGCCTCTTGCAGCACCACGAACGGGCAGTCGCTCAGCGCCTGGCGCACGGCTGCCTGGTCAGGCATCGACTGCGCGGGGTTGGTACAGGCGATCCACAAGGCTTTGATCGTGCCGCTGCGCACTTGCTCGAACAGGTCGATGGCCGACAGTCCGGGATTGGCCGGTAGCTCGGCGACGTTCCAGTAATCGGCCACTTCGCGGCGATGTTCGGCATTGCTCGCTTCACGATGCCCCGGCAGCAGGTTGGACAGGCTGCCGGTTTCGCGGCCGCCCATGGCGTTGGGCTGGCCGGTGAGCGAGAAAGGCCCGGCGCCGGGGCGCCCGATCTGCCCGGTGGCCAGATGCAGGTTGATCAGTGCGCTGTTCTTGGCGCTGCCGGCGGTGGACTGGTTCAGGCCCATGCACCACAGCGACAGAAAGGCCGGTGCCTCGCCGATCAGGCGGGCGCAGGTGTACAGGTCCTCGATACTGATGTCGCACAGCCGTGCGACATACTCAGGTGTGTAGTCACGCACCATGGCTTTCAGTTCGGCAAAGCCTTCGGTGTGCGCATCGATGAAGCCAGGGTCGAGGCGCGCCTCCCAGATCAGCAAGTGCAAAATGCCATGAAACAGCGCCACATCCGTGCCGCCCTGAATGGCCAAGTGCAGATCGGCCAGTTCGCAGGTGTCGGTACGCCGTGGGTCGACGACGATGATCTTCATGTCCGGGCGGCGGCTTTTGGCGTCTTCCAGGCGCCGGAACAGAATCGGGTGGGCATAGGCCATGTTGCTGCCGACAATCAGCAGGGTGTCGGCCAGCTCGATGTCTTGGTAATTGCACGGCGGTGCATCGGCGCCCAGGCTGCGCTTGTAGCCGACCACGGCAGACGACATGCACAACCGCGAATTGCTGTCGATGTTGTTGGTGCCTACCAATGCGCGGGCCAGCTTGTTGAAGGCGTAATAGTCTTCGGTCAGCAATTGCCCTGAAATGTAGAACGCCACGCTGTCGGGGCCGTGTTCGGCAATCGTCTGGGCAAATACGCCGGTGGCGTGATCCAGCGCGGTGTCCCAGTCGGTGACGCTGCGCGTCAGCGATTTGCTCAGGCGCAGTTCCGGGTACAACGCGCGGCTGCTCATGTCGCCGGTCAAGTGCAGGCTTGAGCCCTTGCTGCACAGCCGGCCGAAATTGGCCGGGTGCTGCGGGTCGCCGCTGACGCCATGAATGCGCACATCGTCGTGCTCGATCAACACTCCGCAGCCCACGCCGCAATAGCAGCAGGTCGAGGCGGTGGTACGCAGTGGCGCAGGTGGCTGTGTGGTCAGAAGTGCCGTCATGCGCTGGCCGCCTGTGCGCCGAACATCAAGTGCTGGCGGATCGCGTCGATACGGCTGTTGGCGCGGATCTGCTGCATGTACCAGCCGCCATCGCTGGTGTCGCCGTACAGGCAGGCGCCGACCAGTACGTCGTCCTTGATCACCAGCTTTTTGTAGATGCCGCTGATCGGGTCTGAATAGGTGATGCTCTCGGTGCCTTCGCCGCCCAGAAAATCGCCCGCCGAAAACAGGTCGATACCCGTCACTTTGAGCTTGGCCGAGGTCACCGAGCCCGGATAACGGGCAAAGCCCAGTTGCGCCAGGTGGTTGGCACACACCTTGGCCTGCTCGAACAGTGGCGCGACCAGCCCGTAGGCCACGCCGCGATGGCTGGCGCATTCGCCGATGGCGTATATACGCGGGTCATAGGTCTGCAAGGTGTCGTTGACCAGAATGCCGCGATTGCACGGCAGCCCGGCCTTTTCGGCCAGTGCGGTTTCAGGACGGATGCCGGCGGCCATCACCACCAGGTCGGCCGCGATGGTCTGGCCGTCCTGCAGGCGCACGCCTTGCACCCGGCCCTGGTCGTCGCCGAGCAAGGCGCTGGTGTGCGCGTTCAGGCAGAAGTTCAGGTTGCGTTGTTCCAGGGCCTTTTGCAGCAAGCGGCCAGAGGTGAAGTCCAGTTGCCGCTCCAGCAGGCTCTTGCCGTGATGCACCACGGTCACCTGCATGCCGCGCAGGGCCAGGCCATTGGCCGCTTCCAGGCCCAGCAGGCCGCCGCCGATGATTACCGCGCGGCGGTGGGTGTTGGCGGTGTCGATCATCTGTCGGGTGTCAGCGATGTCGCGATAGCCGATCACGCCCTCCAGGTCATTGCCCGGCACTGGCAGGATATAAGGCTTGGAGCCGGTGGCGATCAGCAACCGGTCATAACCCGCCTCGGTGCCATCGTCGGCAATCACCACGCGGCGCTTGCGGTCGATCTTCACCACCCGGCGGCCGAGAAACAGATGAATGTTGTGGTCGCGGTACCAGTTCAGGTCGTTGAGCACGATGTCGTCGAAACCCTGCTCGCCGGCCAGCACCGGCGACAGCATGATGCGGTTGTAGTTGGGATGCGGCTCGGCCCCGAACACCGTGATGTCGTACAGCTCGTCGCTGAGCTTGAGCAACTCTTCGAGGGTGCGGACCCCAGCCATGCCGTTGCCGATCATCACCAGTTTGAGTTTTTTCATGGGGGCCTCGTGAATGCTGCGCAAACAAAAAAGGCGTCCTCGCCAGTTACCTGACGAGGACGCCTTTGTCCGCTCCCGTTTAATCGGGAAGTGCCGCCTTCGCCATTGAAGACCGCACGTTATGTGTGTGTTGGCAAAGGCTCATGCAGCGCCTGTGCCAAGTCGCCCAAGGCCCTGAAAACAAGGCCTCTGGCTGGCACATGGACGGATAATGCGCACCGGATTGAGGCGTGGCGCACAGAAGCGGGGCAGCGCTACGCGATCATCACAATGAATGCCACCAGATTACCCAGCAGCGAGACCAGTGCCAGCGTGCGCCAGACTTTTACCGGCTCGCGCTCCAGCCACGGTTGCGCTCGCGCGGTGACAGGGCGGTGTTCACCCTGTTCCAGCTCCAGCAGCCATTGCTCGGCGGTTTCGAAGCGCTGTTCGGGGTCGGCCTGCAAGGCCTGGGACAGATGATTGCTGAGCCAGTCCGGCAGGTCTGGGCGGTAACGGCTGGCCGGAATCGGCGTGGTAAAGCGCCGGTGCTGAAACGCCTCGATTTCGCCATACGGGTATTGCCCGGTGAGCAGGAAATACAAGGTGACTGCCACGGCATACAGGTCGTGACGCGGTGTCGGCTCCGCCCCGGCAAATACCTCGGGGGCGATATAGCTCGGCGTGCCGGGTACATCGCCAGGAATGCGGCTCGACAGCCCCGGACAAAACGCCAGGCCGAAATCCAGCACGCGCAGCTCGCCGTCGTCACCGAGCAGCAGGTTCTCGGGCTTGATATCGCGGTGGATGATGTTGCGCCGGTGCAGCAAACCGGTGGCGCGCAGCAGGCGGGTGGCCAGGTCCTGCCATTGCACCAGCGGCAGGGGCCCGGTCACGGCAAACAGCTTGTCCAGCGTGCGCCCCGGATACTGGCGCATCAGGTAGTACAAATGCTGGCGTTCCGGCAGCGGCGCGGCTTCGGGAAAGTAACGCCCGGCGACGCGGCGCAAAAACCATTCCTCCAGCAGCAGCGCTTGGCCAGCACCGTCTTCGTCGGCGCGGCTGGCGGGCAGCGTCTTGAGCAGCCATGGCTGGCCGCTGTCGTCGCTGACCCGATAAACCAGCGACTGGCGTGATTGGGCCAGCACACTCTGCACCTGCCAGCCTTCAAACGACTGGCCGGGCTTGAGCGGCGGCGGCAGTGGCCACTGCTGCAACTGGCGCAAGGTGTCGCCCAGGTCGTCGTGACCCAGGCTGTCGACGTGCAACAGCAGGGCACTGGCGTTGTCCTGGCTGCCGGCCAGATGGGCGGCGCTGACCAGCGCCTTGACGCAGGCTTGCAGGTCGTCAGTGTCGCTGAGAATCGAGCGGATACCCGGATCGCCCAGCGTGGCCCAGATGCCGTCGCTGACCAGCAGCAGGCGTTCGCCTTCGCGCAGCTCGCCCTCCAGGTAATCCATGACCACGTACTGGTCCAGCCCCAGTGCGCGCTTGAGCACGTGGTTCATGTCCGGTTGTTCCCAGACATGCTCCTCGCTGATGCGTTGCAGCGTGCCGGCATGCCAGCGATAGACCCGGCAGTCACCGACATGCGCCATGGTGAAGCGCCGACCGCGCAACACCAGGGCGCTGAGGGTGGTCAACAGGCCGTTGGCCAGCAGCCAGCGGTTTTGCGCCAGCAACAGCTTGTCGAGCGCCTGAACGATGCTCCAGGTTTCCGGGGTGGCGTAGTAATCCAGCGCCAGCGCCTGCAGTGTCGACTGCGCGGCCAGTGCGCCATCGGCGCACTGACTGACCCCGTCGGCCAGGGCGAACAGATAACCCTTGCTGGCCGCCAGCGCCGGCACTGGCGTTACCATGCGCAGCGCGTCCTGGTTTTCGCTGCGCGGGCCGCTGGCGCTGAATTGCGCACAACTCAGTTGCAGAGTCATGGGCAGGGCTTAGACCCGCGCCGCAGTAACGGCTGCCGAGCCCCAGGTGGTGCGCCAGCGGCGTTTGACATTGAGCAGGCCGAACCAGGCCAGCACGGCAAGCCCTGCGAACAGCCACAGGCCCATTTGATAGTCGCCGGTGTGCTGCTTGATGGTGCCCAGGCCTGCGGCGAGGAAGAAACCGCCGATGCCACCGGCCATGCCGATCAGGCCTGTCATGACGCCGATTTCCTTACGGAAACGTTGTGGCACCAGCTGGAACACCGCGCCATTGCCGGCGCCCAGGCCGAGCATGGCGGCAACGAACAGTGCCAGCGCCGCCCACGAACTGGGCAGGTTGAAGCCCACCGCTGCAATGCCGATGGCGGCGACCGTGTACATCACGGCCAGGGTGCGGATACCACCGAAGCGGTCGGCCAGCGCGCCGCCCAGCGGGCGCATCAGGCTGCCACCGAACACACAGGCGGCGGTGTAGTAGCCGGCAGTGATCGGGCTCAGGCCGTACTGGTCGTTGAAATAGCCGGGCAGGGCGCTGGCCAGGCCGATAAAGCCGCCGAAGGTCACGCTGTAGAAAAACATGAACCACCAGCTGTCGCGGTCGCCCAGGGCTTTGAAGTAGTCGGTCATCGACTTGGGCTTGCTGCGCTCTGGCGCATTGCGAGCCATCAGGGTAAAGGCGATCAGGGTCAGCACCAGCGGAATCAGCGCCAGGCCAAACACATTGCCCCAGCCGAAACTGGCGGCCAGCACCGGCGCGATCAGGGCGGCGAGCACGGTACCGGAGTTACCGGCGCCGGCGATGCCCATGGCCTTGCCCTGGTGCTGCGGCGGATACCACTGCGACGCCAGCGGCAGTGCCACGGCAAACGACGCGCCGGCCATGCCCAGGAACAGGCCCAGCAACAGGGCTTGTTCATAGCTGTGGATGCCCAGTTGCCAGGCGGCGAACAGCGCCACGATGACGATGACCTGACCAATGATGCCGGCAGTTTTCGGTGACAGCTGGTCGGCCAGCATGCCCATCACGAAGCGCAGCACGGCACCGGCCAGAATCGGCGTGGCGACCATCAGGCCGCGTTGCTGGGTGGTCAATTGCAGGTCGGCGGCAATCTGTACTGCCATCGGGCCCAGCAGGTACCAGACCATGAAGCTCAGGTCGAAATACAGAAAGGCTGCAAAAAGGGTCGGTCTGTGCCCGGCCTTCCAGAAACTTGTATCCATTGCACACCTCATCATTTGCCAGAAAGGAAGCCAGAACGCAAAAAACGCCGCCTCTCGATACGCCTTGGGGCGAAAGGAGAGGGCGACGTCTTTGTCGTATGTGTGTGGGCAACCGCCGTTGGCTACCTGCGCAATAGACACAGCAAAAGCCGGGCCATGTTGGTATTCAACGGACTGGCAACGGCCTTGCCGGTGTGGGCGGCGAATATCGGGCGGTTAATCGCGCCATAACGGCGCACCTGCGCGCGGCAATGAGACGTTTCGGTTCAGTTCTGACGGGCACAAAACATGCGCCGGTAGCCCGAAGGCGAGACCTGGAAGGTTTGCACAAAGTGCTGACGCAACGAAGCGCTGCTGCCAAAGCCGCATTCGCCGGCGATCTGTTCGATCGACTGATTGCCGGTTTCCAGTCGGCGCCGGGCGAAAGCCAGGCGTTCGTGCAGCAGCCAGTCGCCGAAGGTCATGCCGGTCAGGCGCTTGAACTGGCGGGTAAAGGTGCGTCGGCTCAAGGACAGGCGCCCGGCGACGTCATCGATAGGGTGTGGCTGTTGCAGGTGGGCGCGCAGCCAGTCGAGCAACCGGGTCAGGCGCTGATCGGCCAGGCGCCGGGGCACGGGCTGCTCGATGAACTGCGCCTGATTGCCTTCGCGATGCGGCGGGACGACAAGGCGCCGGGCAATCTGGTTGGCGATGTCATGACCGTAGTATTCACGCACGATGTGCAGGCAACAGTCGATGCCGGCGGCCACGCCGGCTGAGGTCATCAGGCCTGCGGCTTCGACGTACAGCACATGGGCATCGAGTTGCACCTCGGGGTAGCGGCTGGCGAAGTCCTCGGCCCAGGCCCAGTGCGTGGTGGCCGGGTATCCGTCGAGCAGCCCGGCTGCGGCCAGTACATAGGCGCCCAGGCACAGGCCGACGACGCGTGCGCCGCGAGCATGAGCTTCACGCAGGGCTTGCAGCAAGGCAGCGGGTGGCGGCTCGTCGGCGTCGCGCCAGCTGGGCACGATAACGATATCCGCCCAGACCAGCGCCTCCAGCCCGTATTCGCACGCCACGCTAAAGCCTGCGGTAGAACGCAGCGGGCCGGGCTCGGCAGCGCAGACGCGCAGGTCGAACCATGGCTGGTCGTTTATGTGCCGCTCTTCACCCAGCACCAGGCAGGGCACGGACAAGTGAAAGGGGCTGATACGATCGAAGGCAACGAGGGCGACGTTGATGGACGGGGTCATAGGGGTGGCCGCGACAGAGAATGACCCGATCCTGGCGAAAGATGGCATTCAGGTCAATTTTCCGCTGCCTGCGATTGCCCGACACTGGTGCCTTCACTTAATGGATTGCTGCCTGGAGATCGCCCATGACCGCTGCCAAACGCGCCTTGATCGTCATCGATGTACAGAATGAGTATTTCACCGGCAACCTGCCGATCGAATACCCTGACCCGCAACAGTCGCTGGCCAATATTGGCCGTGCCATCGATGCGGCTCAGGCGCACCGGATTCCGGTCGTTCTGGTGCGGCATCTTGCATCGGCCGATTCCCCTCTGTTCGCTCGCGGCAGTGAAGGTGCAGCGCTGCACCCGGCAGTGGCGGGGCGTGAGCGT
>NZ_BAAILM010000032.1:73286-353376 GCF_054589175.1 Pseudomonas sp. 3A(2025)
TTGCTGGTCGAAAAGAGCCATGCCAGCGCCTTTCAGGGCACGAACCTTGGCGACTGGCTGATCGAGCAGCAGATCGACACCCTGAGTGTGGCGGGCTACATGACCCAGAACTGCGACAACGCAACCATTCAGCAGGCGGTACATCGCGGCCTGGCGGTGGAGTTTCTCAGCGATGCCACAGGCGCCGTGTCGTATCGCAACCGCGCCGGCAGTGTCAGCGCCGAGGAAGTTCACCGGGTGATTTCGGCGGTGCTACAAGCGGCGTTTGCGGCGGTGTTGAGCACCGATGAGTGGGTTGAGGCATTACAAAGCGGCAAGTCGCCAGTGCGCGAGAATATCTATACCTCAACGCGCTTGTAGGAGGCAGCTCTGCTGGCGATGAGGCCAGTAAAATCAGCACATCTGCTGCGTCTGTGCCGCAGCAATCGCCAGCAGAGCTGCCTCTCCCAAATGCGTGCCGAAGCCTGACTGATCGACATTAGTCCTGCGCAGCACCGCCCGGTATGTCCTACCCCAGCATCTCGCTCATCGAAATGATCTGCTCCGCCACCTGAATCAGCTTCTGCTGGCGACTCATGGCCTGGCGGCGCATGAGGGTGTAGGCCTCTTCTTCGTTGCAGTGCTTCATCTTCATCAGTAGCCCCTTGGCCAGTTCGATGCGTTTGCGCTCGGCCAGTTGCTGATCGCGGGCCACCAGTTGCGCACGCAGTGCCTGATCGCTCTCGAAGCGGGCCATGGCGACATCGAGAATCGGTTGCAGACGCTTGGCATGAATACCTTCGACGATGTAGGCACTGACCCCGGACTTGATCGCCTGGCGCATCACGCCGGGGTCGTGTTCGTCGGTGAACATCACGATGGGGCGAGGCAGATCGCGGGTGACCAGCACCACTTGCTCCATCACATCGCGGCCAGGGGACTCGGTGTCGATCAGGATCACGTCCGGGCGCAGGGCTTCGACCCGCGCCGGCAGGTCGATGCTCAGGCCCGACTCGTCGATGACCTCGAACCCGGCCTCGCTCAGGGCAGCTTTCAGGCGCCCGACTTTCTTGGGTGTGTCATTGATCAGCAGAATACGCAGCATCATCGCTTGCCTCTCAAGGTGCAGCGATGGCGGGGGCGCCATCGGTTCGCGAGTGCAGAGAAAAACTGCGTGCGTAACCTGCAGGGTCACTGCCGTCCCAGATTCGCCCGTCGATCAACTGGCTGCTGCGCAGGGGGCTGTCCGGCACGGCGATGCCCAGTGCCTCGGCGGCCTGGCGGTACAGGCTCAAGCGGTGAACGCGGCTGGCAACGGCCAGATAATCGGGGTCTTCGCGTAGCAGGCCCCAGCGGCGGAACTGGGTCATGAACCACATGCCATCCGACAGCCAGGGGAAGGTCACCTGGCCGTCACCGAACAGGCGCAGGGCATGCGGGTCTTGCCAGCTGTTGCCCAGCCCGTCCTGGTACTGGCCCAACAGGCGCGGTTCGATGCAGCCCGGCGGCGCATCGAGGTAATCGGCGCCACTGAGCAATTGTGCCGTGCTGCGGCGGTTTTCCTGGCTTTGTTCGATAAAGCGGCTGGCTTCGAGTACCGCCATGGTCAGGGCGCGGGCCGTATTGGGGTTCTGCTCGACAAACTCGGCGGTACAGCCCAGCACCTTGCCGGGATGGTCGGGCCAGATCGACTGGCTGGTGGCCAGGGTAAAGCCCAGTTTCTGTTGCACCGCGCTGGCGCCCCAGGGCTCGCCAACGCAAAAGCCGTCGATGCGTCCGGCTTGCAGGTGCGCAACCATCAGGGGTGGCGGCACCACGACGCTGTCGACATCGTCGAGCGGGTGAATGCCCTGGCTGGCCAGCCAGTAATTGAGCCACATGGCATGGTTGCCGGTGGGGAAGGTCTGGGCAAACGTCAGCTTTGCACCTCGGTGGTGCACGGTACGCTCCAGTGCTTCAGGGCTGGTCACGCCGGCGTCTTGCAAACCACGCGACAGGTTGATGCACTGGCCGTTCTGGTTCAGGCCCATCAGGATCGCCATGTCGGCGGCCGCCGCGCCACTGATGCCCAGTTGCATGGCATAGATCAGGCCGTAAAGGCTATGGGCGGCGTGCAACTGGCCACTGACCAGCCGGTCGCGCAGGTTGGCCCAGGAGGCCTGGCGCTTGAGGTTAAGGGTCAGCCCGTAAGGCTGGGCAAAACCCTGAGTGGCGGCCACCACCAGAGAGGCGCAATCGGTCAGGGCCATGAAGCCTATGTCAATGCTGTTCATTTCGGGGGCATCGCTGCCCGCCACCCAGTCCAGGGCATTGCTTGATCGTTGGTTCATAGGCCGAACTACATCCATAAAAAAAGCGTCGTTGAGCCCACCGCACAAGCTGCGAGCCACAACGACGCCATTGTCGATACCCGTCGGCGACGTTGCCGAGAGCGTTATCCCGGTTCAAGCAAGGCATGTGCCAGTGCCCCTTGGTACAGGATTTCTCGCCTGGCAGGCCATCCGCCGTCTATAATCGCCGCCTGACTTCAGCCGCTCACGAGCCTCGCCCGCCCATGTATAACCTGGCCCGCCAGTTACTGTTCAAACTCTCCCCGGAAACTTCCCACGATTTGTCTCTGGACCTGATCGGCGCCGGTGGCCGTCTGGGCCTCAATGGCCTGTTGAGCAAAGCGCCCGCGCAATTGCCGGTAACGGTGATGGGCATCCGCTTTGCCAACCCGGTCGGGCTGGCGGCGGGCCTGGACAAGAATGGCACGGCCATCGACGGTTTTGCCCAACTGGGTTTCGGTTTTGTCGAAATCGGCACCGTGACCCCGCGTGCTCAGCCCGGCAATCCCAAGCCACGGCTGTTCCGTCTGCCTGAGGCCCAGGGCATCATCAATCGCATGGGCTTTAACAACCTGGGGGTCGATCATTTGGTCAGCCGCGTAAAAGCAGCCAAATACCGTGGCGTGCTGGGCATCAATATCGGCAAGAATTTCGACACCCCCGTAGAGCGCGCAGTCGACGATTACCTGATCTGCCTCGACAAGGTCTACGACCATGCCAGCTACGTGACGGTCAACGTCAGTTCGCCCAATACCCCGGGTCTGCGCAGCCTGCAGTTCGGTGATTCGCTCAAGCAGTTGCTCGATGCCCTGCGCGTGCGTCAGGAGGCGCTGACGCAGCAATATGGCAAGCGCGTACCGCTGGCGATCAAGATTGCCCCGGACATGATCGATGAAGAAATCGTGCTGGTGGCCAGTGCCCTGCTTGAGTCGGGTATGGATGCAGTGATCGCCACCAACACCACCCTGAGCCGCGAAGGCGTCGAAGGGCTGCTGCATGCCAACGAGGCCGGTGGCCTGTCGGGTGCGCCGGTGCGCGAAAAGAGTACTCACACTGTCAAGGTGTTGGCCGGTGAACTGGGCGGGCGTTTGCCGATCATTGCTGCCGGCGGCATTACCGAAGGCCGGCATGCTGCCGAAAAAATCGAAGCGGGCGCCAGCCTGGTGCAGATCTATTCGGGCTTTATCTACAAAGGCCCGGACCTGATTCGCCAGTCGGTCGATGCCATTGCGGCCCTGCCTCGGCGCTGATCGTGCAGACATGAAAAAGGGGCTCCTTTAAAAAGGAGCCCCTGGGCCTGTGGCCCGCCGCCCGGTCAGGGCGGTGATCACACGAATGCAATGTACAAGGTCAGACAAGATTTGATGGACTGCTTCGCAAGTTACCTCTATCCGACTGCGTGAAGTTCGTTGAGCCTGTGGATTCCCGCAGTGCCGGTCATACCGTCCCATTGGTCGCCGCGTCCTTCACGCCAACCATTGATCCACGCCTGACGCACCGACGGTAGAGTAAATGGGCAAAGCTCACGGGATTTTCCACTAACGCCGTACTGATATCCGCGCAAAAATGCTCTTTCCAACGGATCACGCTTAAGTCTTCTCATAGGGTGTTGCCCTCGTTTGTTGACTGTAATGTCCATGGACCTCGTGTTGAGGTCTGACAGAAATCTTCTGCCATGTCTGCCTGCTGCCGGCGTCACAGGCGAGATGCCATCACCGTTGCAGTGATGACCTGAGACGATTTCTAACCAATGCACGACACGCTGTGAATGATCGTTTTGTCATAAGGGCGTCACATTTAGGTCTGATGAGTGCTAAGCGCAAATGTGTTTCATGGATGATTCAGTCAATAATCCAAGCACTGCAAGGAGTTGCAGCACACGAGAACAATTTTTATTTTGATCGATAATGGCTGAATGCTTTTATTTATTATTCGACGAAGGGTCGAGATGTGACTTCATGTGTCTTGAAACTTCGCGCTCGCTGAGCATTTTGAAACCGCTGTTGTGCAAAAATTAATACACTGTCGCGGCGATGTACCTGTTACCGCGGTGGACCGGCACACATTACGTGCCACGCAGGCGCTGTCAGAAAGCGCCTGTCTTGAATCTGGTCGGGCAATGCGTTGCTCGCCGCTGATGGCTCAGGCCCTGGAATACACATGTCGGATCGCTACGAACTTTACCTCACCTGCCCCAAAGGCCTCGAAGGCCTGCTGATCGAGGAAGCCACCGGGCTGGGCCTTGAAGAGGCCCGGGAACACACCTCCGCCATTCGTGGCCTGGCCGACATGGAGACTGCCTACCGGCTGTGCCTGTGGTCGCGTCTGGCCAACCGCGTGTTGCTGGTGCTCAAGCGTTTCCCGATGAGCAATGCCGAGGACCTGTACCACGGTGTGCTGGACGTCGAGTGGCACGATCACCTGGAGTCCGATGGCAGCATCGCCGTGGAATTCAGCGGTCACGGCTCGGGCATCGACAACACCCACTTTGGTGCCCTGAAGGTCAAGGACGCTATCGTCGACAAACTGCGTACCAACGACGGCCTGCGCCCTTCGGTGGACAAGATCAATCCGGACCTGCGCGTGCACCTGCGCCTGGACCGTGGCCAGGCGATTCTGTCCCTGGACCTGTCCGGGCACAGCCTGCACCAGCGTGGCTACCGCTTGCAGCAAGGTGCGGCACCGCTCAAGGAAAACCTGGCGGCGGCGATTCTGATCCGTGCCGGCTGGCCGCGCATTGCCGCCGAGGGCGGCGCGCTGGCCGACCCGATGTGCGGTGTGGGCACCTTTCTGGTCGAGGCCGGCATGATCGCGGCCGACATCGCGCCCAACCTCAAGCGTGAACGCTGGGGCTTCAGTGCCTGGCTAGGCCATGTGCCAGCGCTGTGGCGCAAGCTGCACGACGAAGCGCTGGCCCGCGCCGAAGCCGGACTTGCAAAAACGCCATCCTGGATTCGCGGCTACGAAGCCGACCCCCGGCTGATCCAGCCGGGGCGCAACAACATCGAACGTGCAGGCCTGAGTGACTGGATCAAGGTCTACCAGGGCGAAGTCGGTACCTTCGAGCCACGCACCGACCAGAACCAGAAAGGCCTGGTGATCTGCAACCCACCGTACGGCGAGCGTCTGGGCGACGAGGCCAGCCTGTTGTACCTCTATCAGAACCTTGGCGAGCGTCTGCGCCAGGCCTGTCTGGGCTGGGAGGCGGCGGTATTCACCGGTGCGCCGGACCTGGGCAAGCGCATGGGCATTCGCAGCCACAAGCAATATGCGTTCTGGAACGGCGCCTTGCCGTGCAAGCTGTTGTTGCTCAAGGTACAACCCGATCAATTCGTCACCGGCGAGCGCCGTACGCCCGAGCAGCGCCAGGCGGCGCTTGAAGAGCAGCCGCCCGTACGTGACGAGAGCAAGCCGGCCCCGGTCGAACAGGCGCGCCTGAGCGAAGGCGGGCAGATGTTTGCCAACCGCCTGCAGAAAAACCTCAAGCAACTGGGCAAATGGGTGCGTCGCGAAGGGGTCGAGTGCTATCGCGTCTACGACGCCGACATGCCCGAGTATTCGGTGGCCGTCGATCTGTACGGCGACTGGGTCCATGTTCAGGAATACGCAGCCCCCAAATCGATCGACCCGGCCAAGGCCTCGGCGCGTTTGTTCGATGCGCTGGCGGCCATTCCGCAGGCCTTGGGCATCGACAAGAGCCATGTCGTGGTCAAGCGCCGCGAGCGTCAGAGCGGCACCCGCCAGTACGAGCGTCAGGCCGCTCAGGGGCAGTTCATGGAAGTCAGCGAGGGCGGCGTGCGTTTGCTGGTCAACCTCACCGATTACCTGGACACCGGTCTGTTCCTCGACCATCGGCCGATGCGCATGCGCATCCAGAAAGAAGCGGCGGCCAAGCGCTTCTTGAACCTGTTCTGCTACACCGCAACAGCCACCGTGCATGCGGCCAAGGGCGGGGCGCGCAGTACCACCAGCGTCGACTTGTCGCGTACTTATCTGGACTGGGCGCGGCGTAACCTGTCGCTGAATGGTTTTTCCGAGAAAAACCGCCTGGAGCAGGGCGATGTCATGGTCTGGCTGCGCGAGTGCCGTGAGGAATATGAGCTGATCTTCATCGATCCGCCGACCTTCTCCAACTCCAAACGCATGGAGGGCGTGTTCGATGTGCAGCGTGATCAGGTCGAGCTGATCGATCTGGCGATGGCGCGTCTGGCACCCGGCGGCGTGCTGTATTTCTCCAATAACTTCCGCAAGTTCGTCCTCGACGAGCATGTGGGCCAGCGCTATAACGTCGAGGAAATCAGCGCCCAGACCCTGGACCCGGATTTCTCGCGTAACGACCGGATTCACCGCGCCTGGAAAATCACCGTGCGTACGGCCTGATACCTGGCCGGCACCCGCTCATGATTGCTTGATCGTGGGCGGGGCGACCGGGTGATGAATGCGTCATATTGCTGCAACAAAGAGCAGGATGCTCTGGCTATCTCGGTGAAATCATTAGAGATTGCTCGATTTGTCCAGGTTATGGCTTTCACGGGCTAGGCAAATTAATGGCAAATAGCTATAACGGATGCACGGCCAGCATGACGCTCAATCCTTGCTGGCGTCATGAGTTTTGAGTATGGCTGCGAAACAATCCAGACCCCGGATCCTCGGTTTTATCAACGAGCAAGCCTCTGCGTGGCTGGTTGCCCTGCTCGCCCTGATGGCGGGGCTGGCGCTGACAGCCATGCTGGCGCTGAACTATTACGAGCTGTACCAGCGCCAGTTGCGACAGCGTTTCGATCTGCTGGCCAGCGAGCGCTTTATCCGTATTCAGGAACGCCTTGACAGTCAACTCAGCCGGCTGGACAGCCTGCGCCGCTATTTTGTGTATTCCAACGAGGTCACCCGAACCGACTACAACGGCTTTGCTGCGCCATTGCTGGAGGGGACGCGTGCCTATTCCTGGAGCCCGCGGGTTACCGATGCCCAGCGCTCGGCGTTTGAGGCGGCTGTGCGGGCTGAAGGTCTGCCCGATTACGCCATTCGCGAGCGCGATGCCAGTGGGCAACTGGTGCTTGCCAGCCCCCGTGACGAATATTATCCGGTGCTGTTCACCCAATCGTTGAGCAGCCTGCCGTTGCCGTTGGGGTTTGACATCAACTCCGAACACCTGCGCCACCAGACCCTGGAGCGGGCGCGGATGCTGGGTTCGATTGCCGCTACGCCGCGTATTGAACTGGTCGGTCTGGAACAGGAATACGCCCACGGGGTGCTGTTGGTGGCCCCGGTGTTCAGTCCCGGTAACAACGAGGGTGATGGCGGCTCGGAACTGCGCGGCTATGCCATGGCGGTGATCAGCCTGGGTGAGCTGATGAGCGAAGGGCTGCCGACCCAGGACAATCTGGCGGTGACCATGCTCGATCTCGGGTCGCCCGCCGAACCGCAGTTGCTTTACCAGTCGACGGTGCAAGCGGCTGCCGGTGACTTGCGGGTCAGTACCTTGTTGAACCTGGCCGATCGCGACTATTTGCTTGAGGTACGCCCCACCGAATCGTTCCTGCAAAGCAACCAGTCCATGGCCGGTAGCGTGGTGGTGCTGGGTGGTCTGTTGAGCCTGATGCTCAGCGCCTTGCTCTATAGCCTGATCGGCCAGCGCCAGCGTGCCTTGCTGTTGGTCGACCAGCGTACCAGCCAGTTGCGCCTGCGCGAGCAGCAACTGCGTATTACCCATGGGCAACTGCGCAACGTGCTGGATGCTGCCACCGAAGTCGCAATCATTGCCACCGACCTGAACGGGGTGATCAGCACCTTCAACGTCGGCGCCCGCAAGATGCTTGAGTACACCGAAGCTGAAGTGCTGGGCAAGTTCGTGCTCAAGGATTTGCACGATCCTGTCGAGCTTGAGGCGCATGCCCGGCAACTGAGCGAGCACTACCAGCGGCCTGTGCCGCTGGAACAGGCGATGCTGATCGAGGCTACCGAACTGGACAGCCATCCGGCACGGGAATGGATGTTCCGCCGCCGTGACGGCAGCACCCTGGCGGTCAATATGCTGGTGACCGCCGTGCGCGACGATCAGGATCAATGGATCGGCTATCTGGCGGTGTGCATCGACATCACCGAGCGCAAGCGGGTGCATGAGGCTTTGGCGGCGCGCGACCGCCTGCTGGAGCGGCTTGGCTCCCAGGTACCGGGCGGTATCTACCAGTTTCAGCGCCTTGCCGATGGCCAGGCGCGCTTCAATTACATCAGTGTCGGTATGTGCGAGCTGTATGAGCTGACAGAAGAGCAAATCGTTGCCAATGCCGATGCGGTGTTCGATCGCACCTACGCCGAGGACCGCATCCGGGTGATGCGGGTGATGCGCGACAGCAGTGAACACTTCAAGCCGTGGCGCGAGGAATACCGCATCGAGCTTCCCGAGCGTGGCATTCGCTGGGTGCGTGGCGAAGCCACCCCGGAGCGATTGCCCGATGGCGGCATTCTCTGGCATGGCTTCCTCAGCGATGTGACCGACATGAAGCGTGTCGAGGATGAATTGCGGGCCTTGTCGGTCACCGATGTGCTCACCGGCGCCTACAACCGTCGCTATTTTCAGGAGCGCCTGCAGGCCGAACTCCGGCGTATCGAGCGCTACGGCGGCGGCCTGTCGGTGATCATGCTCGACATCGATAATTTCAAGCGCATCAATGACCAGCACGGCCATGCGGTAGGCGATGCGGTGTTACAGGCGGTGTCGCGCACGATTGCCCAGCGTCTGCGTGGTGAAGATGTGTTTTGCCGCCTGGGCGGTGAAGAGTTCATTATCCTGTGCCCTGGCATTCAGGGTGAGCAGGCCTGGCAACTGGCGGTCAACCTGTGGCAGATCATGCGCAGTCAGTCGGTCGAAGGGGTTGGGCGGGTCACAGCCAGCTTCGGCATTGCCAGCTGGCGCCCCGATGAGGGCGCCGATGCCTTGCTGTTGCGGGCCGACTCGGGCGTTTATGCGGCCAAGCAGGCCGGGCGGGACAGGGTCGAGCCGGAGCAGGTTTGATCCTGACAGGCCTGACCCTTCAACGTGTTTACAGCGCCGGTTGTGCGATCGACAGCGCGTCGTTGTTCAGCTTGGGCTGACGGTACAGCTCGACCAGTACCTCGTCGAGCACCGATGAGGCGCCGAACGGACGTGGGTCATTGAGGATGGCCACCACTGCCCAGGTATTGCCGTTGCTGTCGCGGCTGTAGCCGGCAATTGCCCGCACCGTGTTCAGTGTGCCGGTCTTGATATGCGCTTCACCCAGCAGTGGTGTGCGTTTCAGGCGTTTGCGCATGGTGCCGTCCATGCCGGCCAGCGGCATGGAACTGGTGAATTCGGCCGAATACGGGCTGCGCCAGGCTGCTTGCAGCAGGATGGCCATTTCCCGGGCGCTGACCCGCTCGGCGCGCGACAGGCCAGAACCGTTTTCCATGACCAGATGTGGCGCGGTGATGCCTTTTTTCGCCAGCCACTGGCGGATGACCCGCTGCGCTGCCTTGGCGTCATCGCCGTCGGCTGTGGTGCGAAACTCCTGCCCCAGGCTCAGGAACAGTTGCTGGGCCATGGTGTTGTTGCTGTATTTGTTGATGTCGCGGATGACTTCGACAAGATCCGGTGAAAACGTGCGGGCCAGCAGTTTGGCGCCGGCCGGCACGTTGGCGACCTTGTCGCCGCCCTGAATGCTGCCGCCCAGCTCTTGCCAGATGGCGCGTACGGCGCCGGCCGCGTAAGCGGGGTGATCGAGCAGCGACAGGTAGGTTTGCGAATTACAGCCCTTGGCCAGTTGACCACTGACAACAACGGTCATGCTGCCGTCGGTTTGTGGTACCGGGTTATAACGCACATCGTCGCCGCACTGCTTGGCAGCGCTGGCCTTGACCTGATTGTCGATACGGATGGTGGCAATGGGCGGCTCGACCGCCACGACGATGCGCCCCTCGTCATTGCGGGTCACAAAGCGCAGGGCCTTGAGGTTGACCAGCAGCGAGTCGGGGCGTACCAGAAACGGTTTGTTTTCATCATTGCCGTCGTCGTTGAAGGCCGGCAGCACCGGTTGCACGAAGTGGCTGCGGTCCAGAATCAGATCGCCGGTCACCTGTTGTACGCCATTGGCGCGCAGGTCGCGCATCAACAGCCAGAGTTTCTCCATGTTCAGCTTGGGGTCGCCGCCGCCCTTGAGATAAAGGTTGCCGCGCAACACGCCGTTGTTCAGGGTGCCATCGGTGAAGAATTCGGTTTTCCACTGGTGGGTGGGGCCCAGGATTTCCAGCGCCGCGTACGTGGTGACCAGTTTCATGGTCGAGGCAGGGTTGACCGACACATCGGCGTTGAACACGGTAGGTGTGCCCTGGCCATTGAGCGGCAGCATGACCAGCGACAGGGCATCATCGTTCAGCTTGCTGGCCTTGAGGGCCGCCTGAACCTTGGGAGGAAGTGTGGTGTTGATCGTGGCAGCCTGGGCCTGGAACGTAACAGGTGCGAGCAGAGTGGCCAGTAACAGAGGACGCAAGAGTCTGATCATCAATTTAAAACCTTACAACAAAGATGAAAAACCAGATGAGGGCAAGATGGATTCCCTCGGTGAACGATAGATGGCGCAAAGATAATGAGCTGAACGCGCCGTAACAGAGCGGCATTATGCCCCAAGCGGACGGGCAGTGCGGCATCGCAAGTGCACTGTAGCGGGATTTTTATCCAGACTAATCATGTAGGACAATTCTACCGATCTGCGTAAAGTCGGTTTTTTTCATACTTCGCCGGCCTGAATGACAGGCACAAAAAAGCCATCCTTGCGGGATGGCTTTTTCGCTGGAGATCAAAGACCGACAGGCAATGATGCCAGGTCTCAGACAGCCGGATTGATCGGCTTTTCCGGGTACCAGGCATCGATCAGCGGGCTGACTTCAACCTTGATCACTTCGCTGCGGGCCTTGAGCCACGCTTCGACGATGGCGCGCTGCTCTTCGGTAGCCGAACCACGCTCTGCCAGGCAAACCAGGCCGTAGTCATCGCCGCCGACGTAGTCGAGGCCGTTGGCATCCATGGCTTCATCGAGGAACGCGTCGAGGAAGGCATCGATGTCGTCATCGGTCAGGTCTTCCTTGAATTCCAGATTGAGCTCAAAACCCAACTCCTGGAACTCGTCTACACACAGCTTCTTGCGCAGACGACGGGAACGGTTAGTAGCCATGAAAAAATCCTCTTGGGTAAATACGGCGCGCAGTCTATCAGTTATGTGATGCGCGTGCCCTATAGGTTAAGCAAGTGTGCGTCCAGAGCCTTGTCCAGGGCCTGCATTGCGCTGTCCAGCGTTTGCTTGCACGCCGCGACCAGGTGGTGTTGCGCCTCTGTGCGGCATGCCTGTTCCAGAGCTTCGCAAGCCTCGACAGCCTCGGTTGCGCTGATGATGCGCGCAGCGCCCTTGATACGGTGGGCCATTTCGATCATGGCCTGATGATCCTTGCCGGGTACCAGTTGGGCCAGGGCCTCGCGGTCCTGGCGGTTGCTGGACAGTAGCTGGGTGAGCAGTCGATGGGTCAGGTCGGCGCGGGCACCGGTCAGCTGGCGGATACTGTCGGGGCTGAACGGCAGGGCGGCGCTGTCGCACGACAGGGCAGCCTTCAGAGAGGCCAGGTGCTTGCCCAGCACCGTCAGCCCAACGGGCTTGAACAGGCAATCGTCCATACCGGCATCACGACAGCGTTGTACTTCCTCGGGCAAGGCATTGGCGGTAAAGCCCCAGATGACGCAAGGCGTTCGTTGCTCGCGGGCTTCGTGTTCGCGGATGGCGCGGGTCAACTCGTAGCCGTTCATCACCGGCATGTTGCAGTCGACCATCACCAGATCGAACGCGTGTGCCAGCCAGGCTTGCAAACCCTGCTCGCCTTGTTCGGCGACTTCGCTTCGATGGCCGAGAAAACCCAGTTGCTGACTGAGCAGCAAGCGATTGGCCGGATGATCGTCGACCACCAGGATGTACAGTGCAGTGCCGGGGGGCACAATCGTCTCGGTTTTTTGCACCGGGTTGTCTGCGGTATCGAGCAGTGTCAGGTCCATGCGCAGTGTGGCGCATGTACCTTGGCCTGCTTCGCTTTGCAGGTCCAGGCGACCGCCCATCATCTGGCACAGGTGACGACAGATCACCAGGCCCAGCCCCGCGCCGCTGCGCGCCATCTGCCCGGTGTTGTCGGCCTGGGCGAAGGGTTCGAACAGACGCTGAAGGTCGGCGGCGCCGATGCCGATGCCCGTGTCGCGTACGCTCAGGTCCAGCTGCAATTGCCGGGGGTGAGCGCCTGGGCTTGCCTGCAAGGTGACGCGGACTTCGCCTTGCGCAGTGAACTTGATGGCATTGCTGATCAGGTTGGAAATCACCTGCTTGAAGCGCAGGGGGTCAATGAGTGCATCGGTGTCGAGTTGCGCGTCGATGCACAAATAAAGGCCGAGGCCTTTCTGTCGCGCCAGGCCATCGAACACCCTGACCACTGACTCGGTCAATTGCCGTAGATTGGCGCGTTCCGGGGTCAGGGCCAGATGGCCGGACTCGATGCGCGCGATGTCGAGAATATCGCCGATCAGTTCCAGCAGGTCACTGGCCGAGCTGTACGCGACCTCGATTGCCGTGCGGTCCAGATGGCCTTGGTCGGCACGTTTCAGGGCCAGTTCCAGCATGCCGATTACCGCGTTCATGGGGGTGCGTATCTCGTGGCTCATGGTTGCCAGAAAGGTGCTTTTGGCCCGGCTGGCATTGTCGGCCTGCTCCTTGGCCGCTTGCAGTTCATCGATCAGTTGCCGGCGCTCGCTGATGTCGATCCAGCCGCCGATGACGCCTTGTACATCGCCCAGCGAATCGCGAAACGGCAGGATCCAGTGGTATATGGTCAGGCGTCGCTCGCCAATGTGCAGCGCACGGTCGAGGATCAGCGCTGTGTCGGTGGCCATCACCTGCTGATAGTCACGCGCATATTCGGCCGCTTGCGCAGGATCGCTCAGGACACCATCGGTCACACACTGACCGATGACCTCTTCACGTCTGGCCGAGAAGGTTTGCAGGTAGCTGTCGTTGCACAGGCGCAACAAGCCTTCACGGTTACGGACATAAATCGGGTGCGGGGTGCCGTCGAGCAGGGTGTTCATGAACTGCAATTGATCGTTCAGGGCGCGTTCGGCCATCTTGCGCTGGCGGATCTGCCGGCGCATCCAGGCATTCCAGGCCAGCAGACCGAACAACAGCAGGCCTGCGCCTGTCAGGCTGCGATAGATCAGGCGCTGGTAGTGGTGCCAGTCGACTCCGCTGGGGTTGTAAGTACGCCAGCGCTCGTTGATGGCGATCATGTCCTGCGGGGCGATGCCGATCAGGGCCTTGTCGAGAATCGAGCGCAGTTCGACAGCCTGGGGGGCGGTGGCCATGGCGATCAGTGCCGGTTGTTCACCCAGCGTGGCGGTAATGCGCAGGTGCTGGGCGAAGCGCCCGGAGGCCAGAAAATAATTGGCACTGAGCAACGAGACGGCCGCGCCATCGACGCGTTCATCGTTGAGCAACTCCAGGGCTTGCAGCGGGTTGTCGATGGGCACGGTGACGATTTCCGGGTGCTGGCTACGCAGCCAGGGCAGCAGCGGGCTGTCCATGGCTACGGCCAGGCGCTTGCCGTTCATTTGCAGTGGCCAGGCCGCAAGGGGGCTGTTGCGCCGGGCGACGAGGACGAACGTGTTGTCGAGCCAGGGGCGGCTCAGGCCCAGTTTCGTACTGTACTCGTCGCTGACCGTCAGCGCGCCAATCACGTCTGCCTCGTCCTGGTTGATCTGGTGCAGCATGTCGCGGGTGCTCGATGCGCGGCGTACCTCGAAGCGCAGCCCGGTGCGCAGGCGGATCAGCTCAAGCAGGTCGGCCGTGATGCCGCGTAAACGGCCGTCGGCATCGAAGAAGGTCAGGGGCGCATGGTTTTCATTGACCACCACCCGTATCTGCGGGTGGTCTGCCATCCAGCGTTGTTCGCTTGCGCTGAGTTGCAGCGCCTGGCCGTCGGGCATCCCCGCGCTGTCAGCCCCCCAGCGCCTGGAGATTTCCAGGCGCTCGGCCGGTGCAATGGCCTGCAGCGTCAGGTTGATGATTTCCAGCAGCCAGGTGTTATCGCCGCGTACGGCAAAACCGAAGCCGTTTGCCTCGGTTTTGCCAAAGCTTGCGACCTGTACATTGCTCAGGTAGCCCTTCTGGATGATGTAGCGGGTAGAGATCGCGTCGCCGATAAACACATCGGCCTGATCGAAGGCCACAGCGTTGATGGCGCTCTGGAACGAGGGGTGGGTCTGCAGGGTTGCGCCGGGGTACAGAGCCTGGACCTCTGTCGGGGGCAGATAGTGATAGACCATGCTCAGGCGCATGCCTTTGAGGCCCTCGGTCAACGACCGGGTTTCTCCATTGCGGGTCATCAGCACCGATTGGTCGGTGGCGTAGGGCGTGGAAAGGCTGACATTGTGCTGCGTCGCCTCAAAGCCGTTGGCACTGCCCAGCAGGTCGATCCTGCCTTGCCTGAGGGCCTCGATGGCGGCGTTGCGGCTTTCGAAGCGCATGACCTTGACGGGCAGGTTCAATGCCTGGGCGATGATGCCGGCATAGTCGGCAGTCAGCCCTTCATAATCCTGGCCCGACAGCGTCATGTCGAAGGGTGGATAGTCCGGGACCGAGGTGCCAAGCACCAGCACGCGCTGGTCGCGCACCCATTGCCATTGCGCACGGTCGAGCTTCACCTCAATGTGCGCGGGGGTCGTACGACCCAGCAAGCGGTAAGGGGCGTCGGCCATGACGCTGGCCTGTAACCCGAAGGCCAGCAACAGGCAGGCGGCCAGTTTGCAACTGTGTTCAAGACACCTGGACATCCACTTTACTCACACCAGTGCATTGCGTTTAGCCATCTCGATAAGTTCTACCAGCGTCTTGGTCCTGAGTTTTTGCATGAGCCGGGTCTTATAAGTGCTGACGGTCTTGTTGCTGAGGAACATGCCCTTGGCAATTTCCTTGTTGGAGCGTCCCTGCGCGAATAATTGCAGTACCATCAATTCGCGATCATTGACCAGTTTGAAAAGTTCGATTTCGCTGGGCTTGCCATTCAGGCCGGGCGGTGTATTGAGTGCCTGGCTGGGAAAGTAATTGTAGCCGGATAATACAGCCTTGACCGAACTGAGCAGTTCGCTGAGGTCTTCCTGCTTGCACACATACCCGGACGCACCGGACTGCATGCAGCGGATCGCGAACAGACTGGGTGTCTGCGAGGTCAGCACGAGAATTTTCGAAGGCAGGCCCATGGAGTTGAAGCGGGCCAGCACTTCCAGGCCATCGAGCTTGGGAATGCTGATGTCAAGGATGATGAGGTCGGGCATGCACTCGCGAACCATTTGCATCGCGTCCACACCATTGTCGGTTTCACCGACCACCTCGTAGTTCTCGTTTTCTAGCAACATGCGCACGGCCAGGCGAATAACTGGATGGTCGTCGATGATAAATACTGAGTTCATAATTCAATCCATACAGACAGCGAAGAAAGCGCGCACATTAGCTCAGTTACACGGCGAGTTACATGAATGAACAGGGCCGGTTGATGCATATAGGAAAGTTCCTACAATAATTAACGTAATGGCGTACGTTAGTGCCCGGTTCAGCTGCCAATGTTTAATTAAATGTGCGATTGGCCAGTATGCAATGGATGTATTGATATAGGATCCGTTTATTTATTTAGGGAAGGTTCCTACAGCCTGATGCTCTATGCCCTACATCTTGAGGGTGGCGGCATGTCACTCAGTTTTCAGTGTCCAGAATATTCAGCAAGCGCGACAGGTCAGGGCCGTGCAGTGGCTTGTTCAGACAGCCCAGTAGCGGCAGTCCACGTTGCAGCGCCGTTTGCTCAAGCGTGTGCAGTTGATCGGGCTCCATGCCGCTGAGCAGGATCGCTTTGCGCACCAGGCCCTTGCGCCAGGCATGGTCGATGATTTCCAGGCCGGCAATGTCCGGCAGGCACTGGTCACACAGCAGCAGGTCGTAGGGCTCGGGGCTGCGTTCGAGCGCGGCGAAGGCCTCGGCGGCGGTGAGTGCCGGGGTCAGCAGAAAATAGCCCTGGTTGTTGAGCAGGATCTGGGTGGCGATCAGTTGAAAAGGATGGTCTTCCACCAGCAGGATCCGCAGGTTGTGTTTGAACATGAGGTCTTCCGGCAGGTTTCGGGAGGAACGCCTGGCAGGCGCTGACGCGGATGCCCTGATTTGGCAAGGTATTACGAGGCATCGAGTGGGGGATTATTCAGGAGCGCTTGTTCGGGCGGCGATAGGATGTTTCTGACAAGCGTGTAGGGCGTTTCCGAAGTTTTCGTGCGTGCTGATGCGCAGCAGCCCCGAAAAAGTGCCGTTCTGCTGCGCAACCGTGCCCTGTATCGTTCAGCGGTGGCCCGAGCCGCCGGTCATTTCCTGGGCCATTTCGCTGGCGTAGCTGTCGGTCATGCCGGCGATAAAATCGATCATGCGCAAAAACGCGCTGTGCAGCGGGGCCTCGGGTTTTGGCGCACTGCTGCCGAGCAGATCAAGAATGCGTCGGTGCTTGAACGACGGCGTACGCCCACCGAACTGTTCGACGGCGGCCCCGCAGAAGGCATTGAGCAGCACTTCGAGCGTGGTGTAGGCGCCGATTTCGTGCAGGGTCTTGCGCTTGTCCTGAAAGATCTTCTTGCGTGCCATGTCCTTGGCACTGAGCACGCAGCGTTTGGCCGGGCCATGCATGTGCTCGACCAGATCGCCTTCCAGGCTGCCATCGAGCAAGGCCTGTTGCTGGTCGACGAAGGCGCGTGCGGCGGCATTGGTCAGGTGCTCGATGGCCTTGCCACGCAGAATCGCCAGCTTGCGTCGGCGCGAATCGTCGGCACCGAGCTGGCGGTAGGTCTCAGGCAGATCGTCGCCTACCAGATCAAGCAGCAGGGCTTCGACTTCGGCGTACTGCAGCAGGTCCATTTCCAGACCGTCTTCCAGGTCGATCAGCGCATAGCAGATGTCGTCGGCAGCCTCCATCAGGTACACCAGCGGATGCCGTGCCCAGCGCTGGTCTTCGACTTGTGGAATGCCCAGCTTGTGGGCGATCTGCTCCAGCACCGGCAGCTCGCTCTGGTAGCAGCCGAACTTGTGCTTCTTGTAGCCCAGCGAATCGGCGTGTCGCGCCGTCCAGGGGTATTTGAGGTAGGTGCCGAGGGTTGCGTAGGTCAGGCGCATGCCGCCATCGAACTGGTGGTACTCCAGCTGGGTGAGCACGCGCAGGCCCTGGGCATTGCCTTCGAAATTGAGGAAGTCATTGCGCTCGACCTCACTCATGCCATCCAGCCAGCCACGTCCTGCGGCCTGCTTGAACCAGTTGCGGATTGCATCTTCGCCCGAGTGGCCGAACGGCGGGTTGCCGATGTCATGCGCAAGACATGCCGATTGCACGATCATCCCCAGGTCGCTTGGGTCGCACCAGTCGGGCAGTTGCGCGCGCAGGGTCTGGCCGACCTGCATGCCCAGCGAGCGGCCTACGCAACTGACTTCCAGCGAATGGGTCAGGCGCGTGTGGATGTGGTCGTTGCTCGACATCGGATGCACCTGGGTCTTGCGCCCCAGACGACGGAAGGCGCCGGAAAAAATGACCCGGTCATGGTCTTTGTGAAACGGACTGCGTCCAAACTCTTCAGGGCTTTGCAGCGTTTTGCCGAGTCGTTCGCGGTTAAGCAGGGTTTGCCAATCCAAGGCGTGCGCTCCGTGTGTTCATCGAAAGCCTAGCTTCCGGGTTCGTGACCGTTGCTGCAAGGGCTGTCACAAACCGGCTGCATCAATGTCGATCAATAGCAGGCGGGTGCCGCCCGCATAGAACTGCCCGGCCGTCAGGCAGTATTGGTTGCTGGTGGCATCGCGATAGGTATTGGACAAAATCAGGCGCCGCTCTTCCCAGCCCTCGGCCAGCAGGTGATAAAAATACGGCCGCCATGACCAGTTGTGCCCCAGGTAGCGCGCATCGGCCTGCCAGACGCCGTTGCGCCATTCCAGGTTGGGGGTCAGTTGTGTGCCGTGACGATCGCACTGATAAAAGCGCAATAGCCAGGGGTAATCCTGCGGATGGGGCAGCTCACTGACCGGCAATTCATCCAGTGCCCAGCGTTGCAGCAGGCCCATCAGGCGCGCCAGTTTCTTGCGCCGGGTCATCAACCGGGCGCGCTCGGCCACCTTGTGCAGCACATAGCGGTCACGCAGGGCGGCAAAGGTTTCGACGAAAGTGTCGGCAGCAAAGAAGTGCTCTTCGGCGCGGGCAAACAGGTAGCCCTGGACATAACGCGCGCCGCACTCGAGGGCAAAATTCAGCTCGGCTTCGGTTTCGACGCCTTCGGCAATGATCCAGCAGCCGGTCTTTTCTGCCATCAGTGCCAGTGCGCGGACCACTTCGCTGCTCGGGCCACCGCGCGCTGCGGCCTGGAACAGGCGCATGTCGAGCTTGAGAATGTCCGGCTGCAAGGCCAGCACCCGGTCCAGTTGCGAATAGCCGGCACCGAAGTCATCGATGGCAATCCGCGCACCGGCCTGGCGGTAGCGGTTGACCACCTCGTTCAAGCGCTGGCTGTCGCCGCCCAGTTCGGTGATTTCAAACACTACCCGCTGGGGGGCGACGCCATGCCGTTCAAGTTGTTGCAGGCTGGGCAATGGCTCGCCGGGGGCCACGCTGCTGATCCAGCGTGGCGACATGTTCAGGCTCAGAAACCAGTCTTGCGGCGCTTCATGCAGGCGGCTCAGGGCATTGTCGCGAATGACCCGGTCCAGTTGTCGCAAGGTGTCGCCCGACAAGGCCGGATCATTGAACAGCGGGCCGACCGAGTGCAGGTTGCCCTGTTCGTCGCGCAGTCTGCCCAAAGCTTCGACACCGGCGATCCGCCCTGTGGCGGTATCGATAAATGGCTGGAAGCAGGCAATGGGTTGCCCCTCGATCACATGGTGCTCCTTGAACAATTAACCCGTGCACACAAAACTGCGCCCGGGGCGTGGCCCGGGCGCAGATAGCAAGTGTGTTGCAAGATTGTAGCCAGAGCGCCATCACTTGGCATGCGCACCGCTTACGGTTTGCGCATACGGCTCTGGATGGCCAGCTTGATCAGCGGCATCAGCGTGACGCTCAATTTGATCAGCCGACCCAGGCCGCCACCGCGTGCCGGCACTGCGCGCTCGCGGCCACGGCCCTTGCCACCGAGAAAACCCAGCAGCGCCACCGCACCTACACCCCAGAGCGGCGCGTGACGGATGCCCAGCGTGCCCGGAATGTCGTGCGCCATGCCGCGCACGCGCTTGAAGGGCTGCATCAGTTGCGTGGACTCATGGCGGATTTCCTGGCGGTGCATCTCCATGCGCAGGCGAACCAGTGCCTTGCGCAATTCGCGCCGGGTGTTGCCTTGATGCGACTTTGGTTCACTCATGGCAGTAGACGCTCCCGGTCGTTGGCCAGTTCTTCCAGCGTGGCGCTGAACGGCGAGGACTCATCGAAGATCGCCGCCCGCATGCGCAGGGCAAAGAACACCAGGGCCAGAAAATAGAACACACACAAACCAATGATGCCGATCAGGCGGTAGTTGTCCCAGAGTAAAATCAGCACCAGTGCCGACAACGCGGTCAGTAACAGCAGGGCAAACACCAAGGCTAGACCTGCGAACAGCAACAGGTGCAAGGTGCGCGCCTTCTGTTCCTGCAATTCGATGCCGAACAGTTCGATATGGCTGTGCATCAGGCCAAGAAAGGCGGCGCCCAGACGCCGCGGTGAGGGACCCTGTGCCGCCTTCGCTGCGGCCGCTTCCGCGTGCGGATCCATGGCCTTAACGCCGGGAAGCCAGCAGGCCGATCAGGAACCCGGCACCGGCGGCCAGACCCACCGATTGCCAGGGATTGTTCTGCACGTAATCTTCAGTGGCAATGACGGCAGCCTCGCCACGCTGGCGCAGAGAGTCTTCGGTTTGTTTCAGGGTTTCGCGAGCGCGCAGCAGGCTGTCCTGAATCTGGTCGCGCAGAATGTCAGCCTGTTCGCCGGCAAGGGAGGCGGTGTGATCCAGCAGCTTTTCAGTGTCGGCAACCAGGGTCTGGAAGTCGGCCAAGAGAATTTCCTGAGCGGTTTGAGCAGTACGGCGGGCCATGGTGTTCTCCGTGAATGGCATGTAGGGATTGAGAGTAGGGCGTTTGATGGAAGGTTCATTTCGATTGCCTTCCTGCGTTCGGTAACGCGCTGGTACAGCTTTTGCTTCGCCTTGGTGCGTGCCGTGGCGTAGCTGCGCCAAACAGGCGCGGCGTTGGGCGCATACCCTACGCCAAAACTCTAAAAACCGAGAAATATCCGAAGCATTTTTCTCTTCATGCCCTCACTCGGGGCACTGCCGATGGATCGGGTTACCTGCGTCTTGCGCCAGTTCGGTGCGCGCCGGTTGAAGAATGTATCGCTTTGGTGCTTTCAAGAACCTGCAGGTCTGCCTTTTCGATGGAAAATTTGCAAAGCGCCGTGGACACCCTGGTCCATGGATCCAACACCCTGTTCCTGCTGCTGGGCGCGGTCATGGTCCTGGCCATGCATGCCGGCTTCGCGTTTCTGGAAGTCGGTACGGTACGGCAGAAGAACCAGGTCAATGCCCTGTCGAAGATCCTCAGCGATTTCGCGGTATCGACGCTGGCCTACTTCTTTATCGGCTACTGGATTTCCTATGGCGTGACCTTCATGCAGCCGGCGGCGGTGCTCAATGCCGATCATGGCTATGGCCTGGTCAAGTTCTTCTTCCTGCTGACTTTTGCCGCAGCCATCCCGGCGATCATTTCCGGTGGTATCGCCGAGCGTGCGCGTTTCGTGCCACAGCTGTGCGCCACAGCGTTGATCGTGGCGTTTGTCTATCCGCTGTTCGAAGGCATGATCTGGAACGGCAACTACGGCCTGCAAGCCTGGCTGCTGGAACGCTTTGGTGCGAGCTTTCATGACTTCGCCGGCTCCGTGGTGGTGCATGCCATGGGCGGCTGGCTGGCACTGGCGGCGGTGCTGCTTTTAGGCGCGCGCAACGGTCGTTACCGCGACGGTCGTCTGGTGGCGTATCCACCGTCGAGCATCCCGTTTCTGGCGCTGGGGTCATGGATCCTGATCGTCGGCTGGTTCGGTTTCAACGTGATGAGCGCCCAGACCCTGCCGGCCGTCAGTGGTCTGGTGGCGGTCAACTCGCTGATGGCGATGGTCGGCGGCACGGTTGCCGCGCTGTTGGTCGGTCGCAATGACCCGGGCTTTTTGCACAATGGCCCGCTGGCTGGCCTGGTGGCAATCTGCGCAGGTTCCGACTTGATGCATCCGGTGGGGGCGCTGGTCACTGGCGCGATTGCCGGTGGCTTGTTCGTCTGGAGTTTCACAGCGGCCCAGGTGCGCTGGAAGATCGACGACGTACTGGGCGTCTGGCCGTTGCATGGCCTGTGCGGCGTATGGGGCGGCATCGCCTGTGGCATCTTCGGCCAGGAGGGGCTTGGCGGGCTGGGTGGCGTCAGCCTGATCAGCCAGTTGATCGGCAGCCTGCTGGGTGTCGTGGTGGCGCTGGTTGGCGGTTTCGCGGTGTATGGCGCACTCAAGCTTGTGGTTGGGCTGCGCCTGAATCAGGAGCAAGAGTATTACGGCGCCGACCTGTCGATTCACAAGATTGGTGCGGTCAGTCAGGACTGATACAAACTTATAAGTATTCGCTTATTCCATATTGTTATTTAAGTACCAAAATTAATTCGAGTTAGGATATATAGCATCGGGCTACCGGGGGTTACTCACTTAATAATGATTGGATGATCGCCACCGTTCTCCATACGGATCGCTCGTCGAGGCCGGGCCACAAGCCTGGTTACAGGGATTCAAGGGGAGCGGTATGAGGAGCTTTAAACAACACCTGCTGGTCACGGCAATCGTTTCGGCCAACCTGTTGGCGTTCGGCACTCCTGCGGGGGCAGAAGAGTCGGGCGATCAAGGTGCTACATCATCCAGTTCAACACTGAGTACGGTCATCGTTACCGGTACCCGGACTCAGGAGCGTACCGCCAGCGCTTCGCTGTCACCCATCGACGTGATCACCGGCGATACCTTGCGCAACAGCGGCTCGGGGGAGCTGGGTGCAGTGTTGGCCAAGCTGATTCCGTCGATCAACTTTCCGCGCCCCAGCCTGGTGGACGGCGCCGAGTTGACGCGTCCTGCGCAGTTGCGCGGGCTGTCGCCCGACCAGGTGCTGGTGCTGGTCAACGGCAAGCGCCGGCACACCTCGGCGTTCGTCAACCTGGGCGGCGCGGTGGGGCGCGGCTCGGCACCGGCGGACCTGAACGCTATCCCGTTGTCGGCCATCGAGCGTATCGAAGTGCTGCGTGACGGTGCCTCGGCGCGTTATGGCTCGGATGCGATTGCCGGGGTGATCAACGTCATTCTCAAGAGCGCCGACCATGGCGGCTCGGTGTCCACCGGTTTTGGCCAGTACACCAAGGGTGATGGCATTCAGCGCAAGGTGTCGGGCAATACCGGCATAGCCCTGGGCAGCGACGGCTTTATCAACCTGGCTGCCGAGGGGGCCAACAACGATTACACCGACCGCGCCGGCAACGACTTTCGCGCCGCCAGCATCGGTTCGACCACCTACGGTCAGCATGTCTTTCGTCAGGGCGAACCGGCCACCGAAGAGGGCAAGCTGCAGTTCAACAGCGAATACAGCTTCAATGACGCCGCCGAGTTCTACACCTTTGGCGGCTACAGCAAGCGCCGTGGCGAGACGGCAGCGTTCTATCGGGCCAGCAATGCCTCGAACAACAACCCGGCAATCTTCCCCAACGGCTATCTGCCGCTGATTCGCGGCACCCTGGAAGACACCACCCTGGTGGCCGGCCTGCGCGGTGAGCTGGCGTTCGACTGGCACTACGACCTGTCGGCCAACTACGGCAAGAACAGCTACGAGATTCGCACCAAGACCATCAACACCTCCTTGGGCCTGAACACGCCACGCTCGTTCTACAACGGCACGCTAACCAATGATCAGAAGCAGGTGAGCCTGGACCTGTCGCGTGAGTTCAGCGCTGCCTGGCTGCCCAATCCAGTGTCGGTGGCCTTCGGTACCGAATACCTGCGTCAGGGTTATCAGATCGAGGCCGGGCAGGCCGAATCGTATTTCCAGAGCGGTAGCTCGGGGCTGGCGGGTTTCCGCGATTCCGATGCCGGCAGTTCGTCGCGGCATAACTTCGCCCAGTACCTGGACCTGGAAACCAACTTCACCGACAAACTCAGCGCCTCGGCGGCGGTGCGTCACGAGGACTACAGCGACTTTGGCTCCAACGTCAGCGGCTCGCTCTCGGCGCGCTACGACTTCACCCCGCAGGTTGCCTTGCGCGGCAGTGTCTCGACAGGCTTCCGCGCACCATCGCTGGCCCAGCAGAACTTTGCCTTCACCTCCTCGCAACTGATCGGCAGCACCCTTCAGGAAGCGGGCACTTTCCCGGCCAGCAGTCGCGTCGCGCAATTGCTCGGCGCCGAAGACCTGGAAGCGGAAAAGTCGCGCAATTACAGCCTGGGCCTGGTGCTTGAGCCGCTGGATAACCTGACCGTGACCGCCGATGTCTACCGCATCGACATCCGCGACCGGATCTCGCTGTCATCCAATCTGGTGCTCAACAACGCGGCCACCAACTACCTGCGCGCCAACGGTGTAGGCGACATCAACTACACCACCGTGCGCTATTTCACCAACGCCACCGACACCAGCACCGACGGCGTCGACCTGGTGGCCAACTATCGCTATCAGTTCGACAACGGCGTGCGTTGGAACAGCACCCTGGGCTACAACTACAGCCACACCAAGGTCACCGACGTCAAAGCCAACCCGGCAGTGCTCGATCAACTGGGCGTCAACCTGTTGCGTGTCGATCGTCGCGAACGCATCGGTCTGCTGGGCGATACCACGCCCAAGCACAAGCTGAGCCTGGGCAACGACTTCACCTTTGGCAACTGGGCGCTGCATTCCAGTCTGGTGCGCTACGGCGAGTTCACCAGCTACCAGGCCGATCCGGTCAACGACCAGACCTACAAGGCTGCCTGGTTGCTGGACCTGGCACTGGACTACAACCTGCGCAACTGGACCTTCACCGTCGGTGGTGACAACGTTACCGACAAGTACCCGGAAAAACAGAACGACTTCACCAACAGCGGCGGCAACCTGGCCTACAGCACCTATTCGCCTTATGGCTATAGCGGTGCGTACTACTACGGCAAGGTGACCTACAACTGGTAAGACGAGGGGCGCGCGAACGCGCGCCTATCGCTGCTGCTCACGGGCCTTCTCCTCGGTTTCGCGGAAGAATTTCTCGCGCTCTTCGGTTTGCCGGCGGTTCATGTCTTCCAGGCGCTTCATCCGTTCGCGGTTTTCCTCCTGGGCCTTGTTCATGTCGTCCATCATCTTGCGTTGCTGCTCGGCATTCTGCTGCTCGCGTTCGCGCTGCTGTTGTTCCTGGCGTTGCTGGCTCTGCTGTTGCATCTGCTCCAGGCTGGCAGCAGATGACAGGGTGGAGACGGCCAGCAGGGCAGTGGCCAGGGCCAGAGAAAGGGCAGTGTTTTTTTGCATCGGTACGCTCTATTGCAGGGGTTGAACCTGTTGGACGTCGCTCAGGTGGCAAGTTCCAGCGCTGTATAAACGGAACGAAGCTGGCTGAGCCACAGTCAACGCTGTATCTCCACTCATCAGGTACAGCTCATGGCACGCGATATCACTGACAAACTGGCCGACGACCTCAAGGTCAAGACCCGCTCGGAATTGAGCACCTTTCTTGATGAGGCCGATGCGCTGCTCAAGCGTGGCCGCACGATTCGGGCCGATCGTGGGCCGCAATCGCGTCATTTGCTCGGGCAACTGCTGGACCGTGCCGAAAGTCTGCTTTCACCCAAACAGCCGCGTCCGTTGGACGGTCCTTCGAAAGTCGAGCAGGCCACCGTGTTCATCAAGGCCAACCCGGTCAAATCGGCGGCCATTGCGGTGGGTGTCGGTCTGATTATCAAACGTCTGCTGTCGAACCGCTGAGGCGTCAGGCGTCAGGCGTCACGCAGCAGGTCGAAGGTATTGAGCAAGTCCCAGGCGATGTGCGGGCGCTTTTCAAGGCCGCGGCGAATCGCGGCGGGAATCGACTGGCGGGTCTTGCGGCACAGGCCAGGCAATTCATCCATGTGGATGCCGATGCCGCGCATGGTCTTAACCTCGTTGAGGCCTGGCGCAATGTGCACCCGTACGCCCAGTTGCTCGAAAATCCGCTGTTGCAAGTGCTGCAACTGGTCGAGGCTTTCGACGTTCTCCAGGCGTTCGATCAGCTTTTGTTCCTGCTCGCGGGTCAGCAGCAGGATGCGCTGATCGGCATCGGTTGCATCCAGCCGTTCGCGCCCGCAATTGCAGGCGCCGGGCGGGCAGGGGTGGCGAATCGGGTTCGGGCTCATGTGTCCAAGCATAGCGATTCGTATCCAGATATGACCAGCATGATGCGCCGTACAGCGGCCAACGCGCGAGCCAGACACCTGCTGTCAAGGTCCGCGCCACTATGTCGTTCGATTACCGCCCATATAGCAAGGCAGCTCGATTGACGCTTGTTGCCAGACGCCCTTACTCTGGCGCTAGCAGCGGCCCGACAGAGCGCCGCGACCTGATTAGCCTCTGCCTTGCGCCTCGACAGTAGCGCCCCGATGCCAAGAGCAGCCCCACAAGAATAATTACAAGAGTGCCTTGCCTTATGGATAGTCGCCTGCTCAGTGAGCGCAGTCGGGTGTTCGACCGTGCCGACCCTTACGCAGTGTCGAGTTACGTCAATCAGCACGTTGGCACGCACAATATCCGCATGCCTGCGGTTGGTCGCCCCGAAGCCAGTCTCAACCATTGCCAGTTTGCCAACCTGGACTTGTGCCGCATCAGCTATGGCGGTGGTGTACGGGTTACCTCGCCGGCGCTGGAAACCATCTTCCACCTGCAGATCCTGCTGCGTGGCCATTGCCTGTGGCGCGGTCACGGCCAGGAGCATTATTTTGCGCCGGGCGAATTGCTGCTGATCAACCCCGATGACCCGGTGGACCTCACCTATTCGGACGACTGCGAAAAATTCATCCTTAAAATGCCCGTCAACCTGATCGAGTCGGTGTGCGACGAGCACCGCTGGCAGCACCCGCGCGATGGCGTGCGTTTCACCGAAAATCGTTATCAACTGGGGCGTCTGGACGGCTTCGTCAACTTGCTGGCGATGGTCTGCCAGGAAGCCGAGGCGGAAGAGCGGCTGTTGCGCGTTCAGGAGCATTACGCGCAAATCGTTGCCAGCAAGATGCTGACCCTGATGAAGACCAACGTCAGCCGTGAAAACCTGCTGGGTTCGTCGGCGGTGTTCGAGCGCATCAGCGATTACATCGAGCGCAATCTCAAGCAGGACATCGATATCGACGCGCTGGCCGCTCAGGCCGGTGTCAGTCTGCGGAGTTTGTATGGCTTGTTCGAGCGGCATGCGGGCGTGACGCCGAAGCTCTATGTGCGCCAGCGCAAGTTGCAGCGCATCCATGCCTGCCTGAAAGACCCCGATTGCCGGGTGCGCAACATTACCGAACTGGCCATGGACTATGGCTTTTTGCATCTGGGGCGTTTCTCGGAGAGCTATCGCAACAGCTTTGGCGAGTTGCCCTCCGATACGCTGAAGCGGCGATCCGCATAGAATCGCCGCCCGGTCGCTTACAGGATCGAGATCGGATAGCTCACGATCACCCGGTTCTCGTCGAACTGGTTGACGCTGTAATCGCGGCGCATGGTCGAGTTGCGCCATTTGATGCTCAGGCTCTTGAACGCACCTTGCTGGAATACATAGGCCAGTTCCGATTCACGTGCCCATTCTTCGCCGTCGGTGATCGCGCCGGTGTGCACGTTGTCGCCGCTGATGTAGCGGTTCATCAGGGTCAGGCCCGGTACGCCCAGTGCGCTGAAGTCATAGTCGTGACGCAGCTGCCAGGAGCGCTCTTTGGCGTTATCGAAGCTTGAGTTGTAGCTGTCGTTGGCCAGGGTGCCGCCGCTGGTGCCGTTGACGCGCATCCACAGGTTGTCGCCACTGACTTTTTGCAGACCCACATAGAACGTGCTGCCGCCGTAACGGGCCGAGAGCATGAGCGATGCGGTCTTGTTGTCCAGATCGCCCGCCAGGGCCTGGCCGTCTTCCTTGCCGATGAAGTAGCCGAGATTCGCGCCCAGCACCCAACTGCCTACCGGCTGGCTGTGCTGTAGGTTGTAGTACTGCTGCTGGTAGATGTCTTCGAGCTGTGCGTACCAGGCACCGACCGTGGTGCGTTTTTCATTGAAGGTGTATTCGCCGGCGGCAAAGTTGAAGCGGTCGGAGGTGATACCGGCCCGGCCGTTCATGAACATGTCTTCCATGCTCGCGTCGTTACGTGGACTGTTGGCGCGGAACTGGCCGCCGTACAGGGTCACGCCGTCGATTTCCTTCGAGGTGATCTGCGCACCCTGGAAGGTCTGCGGCAACGAACGACCGTCGTCGGAGCGCAGGATCGGCAGCACCGGCATCCACTCGCCGACTTTCAGTTCGGTTTTCGAAAAACGTGCCTTGCCGGCTACGGCCAGACGTCCGAAGTCATCGGCAGGGCGACCGTCACTGTGGATCGGCAACAACTGAGTACCGCCCGAACCCTTGCCGCCATCGAGCTTGAGCGAGTACATGCCCAGTGCATCGACGCCAAAACCGACGGTGCCCTGGGTAAAGCCGGAGCGGGCATCGAGGATAAAGTTTTGCGTCCACTCCTGCGCGCCGCTCTGGGCATTGGCCGGGTCAACGAAGTTGCGGTTGATGAAGAAGTTGCGTAGGTTCAAATTCACCTTGGCGTCATCGACGAAGCCTGCAGCATTGCTGATCGTGGGGATCAGTGCGGTGGCGGTGAACAGAACGCAGAAGCTGCCCTTGGTAGTGCGAGAAGAGGAAAAGCGCATGGCGATGCCTTTTTTGTAGTTATAGGTCGATTGAAACGAATGCGGTGTTGCTGCCTGAAATAGTGCTGGGCATGAACGTGGCCTGCAATTGTTTGGAAACGTTACAGGGCGATTATCGCACGTTAATTAACTGGTTAGAACATTATAGACAAGACGCAACAACGACTGACTGAGACGCTCGCAGAACAGGGCGTCGTGCCAGTGGTCAGCTATAACAATGTTTGTCTGCCCATCACTTTGCCTGCCGTCGATTCATGCCTGCTTTACGTATAAAGCCTAAGGAAGCCCAATGAGCACGACCAGTACGCCCGTGTCCGGCGTCAACCATCCCCTCAAAGGGATCAGTTTCATTCTGTTCGCCACCTTTCTGTTTGCCAGTCACGACACCCTGTCCAAGTACCTGTCGGGCTTTTACCCGGTGATGCTGGTGGTCTGGGCTCGCTACGTCGTGCATACCCTGTTGATGGCGTTCATCTTCATGCCGTCGTCGGGCTTGCGGGTATTGCGCACCAAGCGGCCTTTGTTTCAGGTCTTGCGCGCGTTGGCCTTGCTGGGCACCAGCCTGTTTTTCACCAGCAGCCTGCTGTTCATTCCTCAGGCTGAGGCGACAGCCGTCAACTTTCTCGCGCCCTTGCTGGTCACGGCGCTGTCGGTGCCGTTGTTGCGCGAGCAGGTGACGCGCGGCCAGTGGTGTGCAGTGATCGTGGGCTTTATCGGGGTGATGGTGATCATCCACCCGGGCGGCGAACTGTTCACCCCGGCGATTCTGCTGCCACTGACGTCGGCGCTGTGCTTTGCCTTCTATCAATTGCTGACCCGCCTGGTGAGCCCGTACGACAGCCCGACCACCAGTAACTTCTTTGCCGGGTTGTTCAATACCCTGGTGATGAGCGCGCTGGTGCCGTTCTTCTGGCAGACCCCGGAGTTCAAGCACTTGCCGTTCCTGCTGGCGCTGGGCGCGTGCGGCATGGGCGCGCATTTGTTGCTGACCCAGGCGTTCCGTTACGCAGCCCCGGCAATGCTGGCGCCGTTCAGTTATTGCCAGATTGTTTTTGCCGGGTTGTTGGGCTGGCTGGTGTTCGATCACATGCCGCCGCTGGATGCGCAGATCGGTATTGCGATTATCTGCCTGAGCGGATTGGCGGCGGCCTGGCAGCAGCGCAGGAAGAAGTGATGTTTGTTGATGGGCTTGCTGTGGTGATCTGTTAGAGAGGTTCCGGCCCTCTTCGGGCCGGGTTACCTCCACTCGGCCTTGCGCCCAGGTCGCGTTCTGCGGCGCCTTTTACATTTGCATAAAAGATCAAGATCAAAAGCTTTTGTTTTGCTTTTCATGCGCGACAGTACAGACGACGCCAATTGCGACTTGTGCAGGCCGAGTGGAGGCGTTGCGTAGGGGGAAAAGGGCCATGGATGGCCCATAAGCGGCGACCCCGGCCCGAAGAGGGTCGGAACCACTCTCAAAGCCCATCACAACAGCCCCCGAAATACACCGCACAAAAAAAAGCCCGATGATACGAATCATCAGGCCTTTTCACATATCGCTTACCGCTTGCAGCTAACAGCTTGCCGCTTACTTATTCATGTCCGGCACTTCGCGCGGGGCCATGAAGTACATCCAGGTCAGGGCAATGAAGTACATCGCCGGGATCATAGTGAACAGGATGCTGTAGTTGTTGTTGGTGGCGGTCAGGACCGCACCGACGATCTGGGTCATGAACATCCCGCCGATGGCTGCGCACATGCCGCCAAAGCCGAACACGGTGCTCATCAGGTGCTTGGGTGTGTAGTCCATGACCAGGCTCCAGATGTTGGCAGTCCAGGCCTGGTGGGCGCCGACGGCGACGGAGATGGCCAGTACCGCAACCCACAGGCCGCTGGCGTTGGCGGCGAACACCACGCTGCAGATGGTCAGGGCGAAGATCAGCATCGACACCAGGCGTGCCTTGGTTGCCTTGACGCCGCGACCGATCAGCCAGGACGACAGGATCCCGCCACCGATGCTGCCGAAGTCGGCGGTCAGCCAGATCAGGATCAGCGGGATACCCATTTGGGTGACGCTGATGCCCAGGTTGTATTGCTGGTTCAGGAACGGCGGCAGCCAGTACAGGTAGAACCAGAACACTGGCGCTGTGATCGAGTAAGCCAGGGCGAAGGCCCAGGTGCCGCGCATTTTCAGAATGTGCGAGAAAGGCACTTTCACCGGCTCCGGCTCTACATCCTTGTTGATGTAGTCCAGTTCGGATTTTTTGACGGTCGGGTGATCCTCTGGGTTGTAGTACTTCAGGCGCCAGGTCACGACCCAGAACAGGCCCAGGAAGCCCATGGCCATGAACGCAGCCTGCCAGCCCCAGACACTGAGGATGATCGGCAGCAGGGCCGGGGTGATCATCGCACCGACGTTGGTGCCGGCGTTGAAGATACCGGTGGCCACGGCGCGCTCGCCGGCCGGGAACCACAGGCGCGTGGTTTTTACGCAGGCCGGGTAGTTGGCCGCTTCTGTCAGGCCGAGAATGAACCGGCAGACCATGAAGCCGACTGCCGAGGTGGCCAGGCCGTGAGCACCGGTGGCCAGGCTCCACAGCAGTACGGCAAGGAAGAAGGCGCGCTTGACACCGACTTTGTCGATAAACCGGCCCTGCAGCAGGAAGCCGATGGCGTAGCCGACCTGGAACCAGAAGTTGATGTTGGCGTAGTCCATCGTTGTCCAGCTCATCTCTTTGGCAAGGATAGGCTGCATGACGCCGAGGGCGGCGCGGTCGATGTAGTTCAGGGTGGTGGCGAAGAACACCAGGGCGAGCATGCCCCAGCGGGTCTTGCCGACGGCGAGGGCGCCGCGGACCTTTTCACCGATACCGGCGCGCGCGGCGCTGGCCAGGGGATTGGATTGGGTGTTGAGCATGATGGTTCGATCATCCGTTCCAGGACTGCGCCAGGGGCGCTAGCCGGACTGAGAAACTACCCGCAGTAGCCGGGAGCCGTCAGAGCGCTGAAAATCGCTGATTCTGACAGATCGGGCACACGCGAGCGCGCAATTTGATATCAGGCGAACCGGGAGACGGTCATCGGAATGGCCGAACGGGTTCGTCTACTCGAAGTCTCAGTAGTGCAGAGCGGGTGTGCGGAGAAGTCGGGAAGGGCGCGCATGAGTAGTAATCCTGTTTTTGAAATTGTTATTTAGGTTCATCGGTGCTGCATAAACTGGGCAGTGAGGGGCGATAAAAGGATCAGGCTCGTTTTCGCACTGCGAAACAGATGGTGGGCGTTGGCGAATATATCGTCAATCGAGCAAAATCGGTTTTGTTCGATAATCGAACGAAAAACTAACCAGTTCGTACATATTAAGTTGCTCGTATATTTTGACAGCGAAATACTCACGTCGCATCCATAATCAAGGCCATTGACCGCCTTGCCTGCGGTGCAATTCAGTGGTGGCCCCCAGAGGGTCGCGCTCGTCCAGGAGTCCAACAACATGCAGCGTTCCATTGCCACCGTTTGCTTGAGCGGTACTTTGCCAGAAAAGCTCGAAGCCATCGCCGCGGCCGGTTTTGACGGTGTCGAGATTTTCGAAAATGACCTTTTGTATTACGACGGCAGCCCGCGCAACGTCCGGCAGATGTGCGCCGATCTGGGTATCGCCATCACCCTGTTTCAGCCCTTTCGCGATTTTGAAGGTTGCCGCCGTGACCGCCTGGCCCGCAACCTTGATCGCGCCGAGCGCAAATTCGATTTGATGCAAGAGCTGGGCACCGACCTGGTGCTGGTGTGCAGTAACGCCGCCGCCGACTCGGTGGGCGACAAGAATATCCTCCTCGATGACCTGAGTCTGCTGGCCGAGCGCGCCGGGGCGCGGCAACTGCGCGTCGGTTACGAAGCGCTGGCCTGGGGCCGTCATGTCAATACCTGGCAACAGGTCTGGGAGCTGGTGCGTCAGGTCGATCACCCGGCGCTGGGCGTGCTGCTCGACAGCTTTCATACCCTGTCGCTCAAGGGCGACCCGAGCGCCATCGCGCAAATCCCGGGCGACAAGATCTTTTTCGTACAGATGGCCGATGCGCCGATTCTGGCCATGGATGTGCTGGAGTGGAGCCGGCACTTCCGTTGCTTCCCGGGCCAGGGCGAATTCGACCTGCCGGGCTTTCTGGCGCCGATCCTGCGCAGTGGCTACACCGGGCCTCTGTCGCTGGAAGTGTTCAACGATGGTTTCCGCGCCGCGCCGACGCGAGCCAATGCCGCCGACGGCCTGCGTTCGTTGCTGTATCTGGAGGAGAAAACCCGCGCCTTGCTGGCCAGCGAACAGCTTGCTGCACCAGCCCCGGCACCTGTGGCCGAGGAATTGTTGTTCAATCCGCCGCCGGCCAGCCAGCTCGATGGCGTGGAGTTTCTTGAGTTTGCCGTCGACGAAGCACAAAGCGCTCGCCTGGGTGGCTGGCTGGAGCGTCTGGGTTTTGCCCGTTTGGGCGCACACCGCTCCAAAGCGGTCAGCCTGCTCGGTCAGGGCGATATCCGCATCGTGCTCAACGCCGAGCCTTACTCGTTCGCTCACAGTTTTTTCGAAGTGCATGGCCCGTCGTTGTGCGCCGTGGCCCTGCGTGTCGACAATGCGTCCCAGGCGCTGGAGCGTGCGCGGGCCTTCAAGGGGCAGCCGTACCGTGGGCTGGTCGGCCCGAACGAGCGGGAAATCCCGGCCGTCCGTGCTCCAGATGGCAGCCTGATCTACCTGATCGAAGGCGCAGAACCTGGCCAGTCGATCTACGACAGCGATTTTGTCGTCAACCCACAGGCGCCGGCTACCGGCGGCCTGCAACGCATCGACCACATGGCCATGGCCTTGCCAGCCGAAAGCCTCGACAGCTGGGTGCTGTTCTACAAAGGTTTGCTGGACTTCGAGGCCGATGACGAGGTGGTCTTGCCCGACCCGTACGGGCTGGTCAAGAGCCGCGCCTTGCGCAGCCGTTGCAGCACGGTGCGTCTGCCGCTGAACATTTCCGAGAACCGCAACACGGCGATCTCTCACGCGGTATCGACCTATCGGGGCTCGGGTGTGCATCACATCGCCTTTGCCTGTGAAGACATCTTCGCTGAAGTGCGCCGCGCTAAAGAGGCCGGTGTGCCGCTGCTGGAAATCCCGCTGAACTACTACGACGATCTGGCCGCGCGCCTGGACTTCGACGAAGAGTTTCTTAGCGAACTGGCCTATTACAACGTGCTTTACGACCGTGATAGCAATGGCGGCGAGCTGTTTCACGTCTACACCGATGCTTTCGACGGGCGGTTCTTCTTCGAGATACTGCAACGCAAGAACGGCTATGCCGGTTATGGCGCGGCCAACGTGCCTGTGCGTCTGGCGGCGATGGCCAAGGCGCGCAGTGGCGCGGCGCCGCGCGCGCGCCTCTGAGGGCAGGGCTTTGATCGCGTGCCGTTGAGAATGTGTGGCGATGCCGGCGCAAGCTGCATCGCCACATTTTTTTACATTGGCATGAGCCCCATTCATGGCCTTGTGTGCTCTGCGACTTCCATCGTGCAGGGGCTGGGCCTCATAATCGACCGCTCTACCGTGGTCGTGAGCCAATAATGAATACAATTACCGACTCCACTGCGCCCCTGCCTCTGGAGGCTGCGCGCAAGAGCCGCAAGAACAACCCTGAAAAGACCCGTGAAGACATTCTTCAGGCAGCGGTCACCGAATTTGTCGACAGGGGGTTGTCCGGTGCGCGGGTCGACGCGATTGCCGAACGTACCCAAACCTCCAAGCGCATGATCTATTACTACTTCGGCAGCAAGGAGCAGTTGTACGTCGATGTGCTGGAAAAGCTCTACGGCGATATCCGCAACACCGAAAGCCTGCTGAAGCTGACCGATCTTGAGCCACATGCAGCGATCTTGCGGCTGGTGGAATTCACCTTCGACCACCACGACCGCAATGTCGATTTCGTGCGCATCGTGTGCAACGAAAACCTGCTGTACGGCGAGAACGTCAAGCAGTCCGAAACCATTCATGCCAAAAGCCAGAACACCATCAAGACGCTGGATGCCATTTTGCGTCGCGGTGAGGCTGCCGGCGTGTTTCGCCAGGGCGTGGATGCGGTCGATCTGCACATGCTGATGAGCTCGTTCTGCTTTCACCGGGTGTCGAACCGGCACACGCTGGGCGCGATCTTCAAGATCGATCTGGCCGATGAGCAACGCAAGCAGCGCCACAAGACCATGATCTGCGACGCGGTGTTGCGCTATTTGCAGCGTTAGCATGCGAGTCAAACAGCCTCCGGCGCGGCCAGGGCCAGGCCGGCCAGATAGCCGAATGTCATGCCCGGCCCCAAGGTGATGCCGCCGCTCGGGTAGTGACCGTTCATGATGCTGGCCATGTCGTTGCCCACTGCGTACAGGCCGTCAATGGGTTGCTGTGCGGTATCCAGCGCCCGGGCCTGCTCGTCGCAACGCAAGCCTGCAAATGTGCCAAGGCTGCCGGGCAGCAGTTTCACCGCATAGAACGGCCCTTGATCCAGAGGGCGCAGCGAGCTGTTCGGGATATTCGAACTGTCCCCTTGAGCCCGGTTATAGCTCGACTCGCCCCGCCCGAAATCCGGGTCGACGCCCTTGGCCGCATACGCATTGAAGCGCTCTAGCGTAGCCTGCAACTGATCGCCGTCGATTGCGCAACGCGCCGCCAGTTCCTTGAGGGTTCGGCCCTTGAACAGATAACCACGGCGCTCGTACCAACCCGTCGTGAAAGGGAACGGCTTGGCCCAGCCAATGCCGTAGCGCCGTTGCGCACGGTGGTCGCACAGCAGCCAGGCCTCGTGCGCTGCGCCGGGTGTTGTGCTGGCGAACAGGTTGTTCATGAAGTCGTGGTAGCAGTCGGCCTCGTTGGTAAAGCGTCGGCCGTCGCTGCGCACCGCGATAAAACCGGGCTTGGCGCGGTCGATCAGGTGAGGAAAGTGCCCGACGCTGCCATCGCGTCGCGGCACCAGCGATACCGGAGCCCAGGCGGCGGCCTGGATCATATCGTCGCTGACCTGTGCGCCCACTGTTTCGGCAAGGCGCAACCCATCACCGCTGTTTTGTTGCGGTGCCGCACTGTAATGCTGTCGGCCATCAGGCGCATGGGTAATCAGTTCGGCAATGCGCTGGGTGTCATGGGCAAAGCCACCGCACGCCAGAACCACACCGCGCCTGGCGCGCACTTCGACGATGCCATCCGGACCCAGCAGGCGCGCACCGCAGACGCGGCCCTGATCGTGCAACAACGCCTGTGCCTGCGTGTTGACGCGAAACTCGACCTGGCGGTCCAGGGCGCTGCGTAGCAGGCGGGCGACCAACGCATTGCCATTGACCAGATGCATGCCACGTCGATAGCGCAGCAGGTCGCGGGCATGGCGCAGCAGCCGGCCCGCGACGTAGAACGCGGCTTTCGGTGAGCGGCTGGCGTTGAAAAAATTCGTCATGTCGCTGCCACCGGCAATGCCCATGCCGGCCAGGCTGACGATATCCAGTGGTGTGCGCAGGTGCTTGATCCAGGAACCGAGCAAGCGCCCGTCGAAGGGCTGTGCGCACAGCGAACGCCCGCCATCACGTGAGCCGGGGCCCGCGTGCATGTCGGGCATGCGGCTGCCGGAATAAAACTGTACGGCGGTGTGGGTGTGAAAAAAATCGACCATTTCGGGACCGGCTTGCAGGTAGGCCAACTGTCGGCGGTCCAGTGTCTGGCACTGTAACTGCTGTTTCAGGTACAGCTCGGCAGCGCCCGGTGTTTCGCTATTGCCTTCGGCAACAGCCAGGGGATTGCCTGGAACCCATAACCAGCCACCCGACCAGGCACTGGTGCCGCCCAGCAACGCGTATTTTTCCACCACCAGCACCCGCAAACCCCGGTGGGCAGCGGTCACGGCAGTGGCAAGGCCCGCAGCGCCGGAGCCGATTACCAGCACGTCGAAATCCAGAGAGGCAGGGGCAGACATGAATGACTCCATGGTGGTCATCGAGTGTGCCGCCAGGGTCAGGCGGCAGTAGATTGGCGGTTTATTGCAGCGGCGAGAAACCGGTCGGGCGCATCAGGCGCGATTCCAGGCTGATGATCGCGTCCAGTTCTTTGTTCTTGCGGCCAAATTGCGCCCAGCGCGGGTCGGCGGCCATTCGTGCGCGGCGTGCGCTGCGGTCGTCGAGGCTGTCGTAGGCCCATACATGCACGACCTGATTGGCCGTGCCGAACTCGGTGGTGAAAAAGCCGATCAGGTTGCCCAGATGCTCGGTCTGCACGGCCAGCGCGTCGCTCTGGTACAGGGCCAGCCAGTCGGCAAGCAAGGTGGGTTTGAGGGTGTAGGTGCGCAGTTCATAAAACATGTCCGGTTACTCCTTGAGGGTTACAGGTGTGGGGGTGCCAAGCGTTTGCGCCGCGTGGCTGGCGGCCAGATAGCCAAAGGTCAGGGCGGGGCCGAGGGTGATGCCGGGGCCTGGATAGGTGCCGCGCATGACCGAGTTCATGTCGTTGCCTGCCGCATAAAGGCCCGGAATCGGCGCGCCGCTGCGATCCAGAACGTTGGCGTGGTGGTCGGTGACCAGGCCCATGGCCGAGCCAAGGTCGCCGGTGTGCAGCTCGATGGCGTACCAGGGCGCTTTGAGCAACGGCGCGTTGCACGCACCAAGGCGCTGTCCGGGATCCCCCATATAGCGGTTGTAGGCATTGCTGCCTTTGCCGAAGGCACTGTCCTGGCCTTGCCGGGCGTCGGCGTTGTAGTGCGCCAGCGTGTGGCTCAGGCCCTGCGGGTCGACGCCGATCGCACTGGCCAGTTGCTCGGCGCTGTCGGCCTTGAACAAGTAGCCGCACTCGACCAGATGACTGTTGTTCACCGGGCTGGGGCGCGCCAGGCCCATGCCGTATTTGCCCATGGCCGTGGCATCGCAGATCAGCCAGCAGCGCGTGTTGCCGGTGGCGAACATGGTCTGCACGAAGTGGTGATAAGAGTTGGATTCGTTGACGAAGCGCTGGCCGGCGCGATTGACGGCAATCACGCCGGGTTTTGCACGGTCGGTGACCAGGTGCGGAAAGCGCTCGCGGCTGCCGTCGGCATGCTGGCACTCGGATACGGGCGCCCAGAAGAAATTGGCGGCCAGATGCTCTCCGGTGGCGGCGTCGAGCACGTGGCTCAGGCGCAGGCTGTCGCCGTTATTGGCAGGTGGCGACATGCTTAAATGTTCGCTGTCGCCGTGCGGGCGGTATTTTGCAGCGTCAACACCTGCCGCAAAGCCACCGGTGGCCAGGACCACGCCGGCCCGTGAGCGGATGCGCAGGGTCTGGCCTTTGTGGCTGACCATCAGGCCGCGCACGCAACCGTCTTCGACAATCAATGACTCACTGGTGCAATCGAGCCATAGCTGGCAGCCATGTTCGAAGGCGCTGGTGGCCAGCCGTGCGATCAAGGCATTGCCGGTTGTCAGCCGGGTGCCACGCGGGTGCTTGAGGCGATCCACGGCGTAGCGGCCCATCAGTTTCAGGCAGTGCCAGAGCGAGGCGGGCGAGCGTTTGAAACTGAGAAAATGCTGAATATCCAGGCGATTGACCATCATGCCGCCGAACAGCAGCATGCCCGGCGGCGGCATCTTCAGGTTCCGGAAATGCGCGCCCAGACGGCGCCCGTCATATTCGCCAATTTCCAGCGCCCGGCCGGCTTCGGTAGCGCCGGGCGCATCGGGGTAATAGTCCGGTGAAACAGGCCGCAGGCTGTAAGCCAGCTCGCTGTGTTTTTCGAGCCAGCGCAGGGCCTCGTGGCCGTGCTCGATATAGGCATCGACCAGCGTCGGCTGCAGGTCCGGCCCAATGATTGTGCGCAGATAGGTGCGCATGGCCTCGGCCGAATCTTCAATACCGGCGGCCCTGGCCTGATCGCTGCCGTAAATCCATATAGCGCCACCGGAAATTGCCGAGGTGCCACCAAAGCGTGAGTCTTTTTCAATCAGCAGCACCTTGAGCCCGCGCAGTGTCGCGGTGGTGGCCGCAGCAAAACCGGCGGCACCGCTGCCCAGTACGATCAGGTCGTATTGCATCGTGTCCATGATGGCCCCCGCTCTCAAATATTCAGCGGCGTGACGCCCATGAAGGCGCCCAGGTTGCCCATTTGTGCGCGGGCCATCTGCGCACCGGTCTGGATGCGGCAGCCCTGGCTGCGCGCCAGTTCCAGAAAGGGCGTGATGGCAGGGCTGGTCACCACATCGGCGACCAGGGTGCGAGCGTCAAGGCTGTGCAGCAGGCAGGCCGGCAGCGGTGTGGCGCCAGTACCGCCCATGCCCACCGGCGTCGCGTTGGCAACCAGATCGAAACCAGCCAGCGTGCTGTATTCGCTGTGAATCCGAACCTTGGGAAAGTTGCTTTGCAAAATCGCGCTCAAGGTTTGCACGCGCGCATCGTCCAGGTCGGCAATGCCCAGGCTGCACACCCCGGCCTCGCACAGTGACCAGGCAATCGCCGCACCGACGCCACCGGCCCCAATCACCAGCGCCTGCTTGCCCTGCGGGTCAAAACCGTGGGCGGTGGCTGCATTGAGAAAGCCCTCGCCATCGACGTTGTCGCCGCTCAGGCGACCATCCGCTTCGCGGCGCAGTACATTGACTGAACGCAGGGCTTTGGCGCGCGGGCTCAGATGGTCGACCAGTTCGGCCATGGCCAGCTTGTAAGGCACAGTGATAACGCAGCCGCACAGGTTGTTCCAGCCCCGCATGGCGCTTGCCAGGCTGGCCAGTTCGCTTGCGCGCATATCAATCGCCAGCATGGCCAGATCCAGCGTGTTGCTCTGAAACCAGTCGTTGAAGTTCTCCGGGGATTTCACTTGCGCAACGGGTGAGCCGAGGATGCCTACCAGTTTTGTCGTGCCACGAATCATGTCCAGCTCCCGTCATTGATCTTGTGCGGCTTATTGTTGGCTGCAGCACAAGGGCGGGCAATGCGAGTATCGTGTAGTTATTCCGTATATCGCACTGTTAGTGCGATTATCGCGTTATTCATCAAAGAATCTGACCATGACCGATACCGATATTCATCCGCGCGACCTGATCGCCGGACTTCAGAAAGGGCTGGTACTGATCCAGTTGTTCAATAGTGAGACACCGCGCCTGAGTGTGCCGCAGGCCGCACGCAGGGCACAGATGAGCACCAGTTCGGTACGGCGTTTCTTCCTTACCCTGGTTCACGATGGCTACATGGCCACCGATGGCCGCGATTACTGGCTGCAACCCAAGGTGCTGCGTCTGGGGCAGGCTTATGCCGACTCGGCACAATTGCCGCGTATGTTGCGACCGGTGGTAGAGCAAGTGTCGCGCACCACGCAAGAGCATGTTTGCGTGGGCCACCGTGATGGCGACGAAATCATCTATCTGGTGCGCAGTCGCTACAGCCACATCAGTTCGATGTCGATTCGCCCGGGTTCCAGGGCGCCGATGTATTGCACCGCCACCGGACGCCTGTGGCTGGCAGAGCTCGATGACGCCGCGCTGGACGATTACTGGACGCGCAACCCGCCACAGGCGCTCACGCCGTATACCAAGACCGATTTGCAGGTGCTGCGCGAAGAAATCCGCATGGCAGCCCGTCAGGGCTTTTGCCTGGTCGATCAGGAGTATGAGCTCAACATGCGCGTACTCGCTGTGCCGCTGCACGGGCGCAGTGGCCGGCTGGTAGCGACACTGGCGATCACTACGCACATTTCACGGGTCAGTGTGGCGGACATGCAGGCGCGGTATCTGGGGGCTTTATTTGAGGCGCAAGTGTTGCTCAAGCCCGCGCTGGATTAAAGGCGGGAGACGACCCGGCCAGGTGCCGGATCGTCAGGCAGGTATGAAGCTCAGGCCTACAGACTGTGAAAGTGCGCCATCATCCGCTCGGCATCCGCCGCCTGGCCGCTGAACAGCTCGAAGGCCTTGACCGCCTGAAACACTGCCATGGTCGTGCCATCCAGTGTGCGGCAGCCCAGGCTGCGGGCCTGGCGCAGCAGTTCGGTTTCCAGCGGAAAGTAGATGATGTCCGCTACCCACAGGCCGCTGTGCAGGTGCTCGGCGGGCAATGGCATGCCGGGCAGCTTGGCCATGCCCACCGGTGTGGTGTTGACCAGGCCGTCGGCTTCGGCCACCGAGCTTGTCAGGTCAAGGCCGACCAGGGCTCGTCCGGCGCCGAAGTGCGCATTGAGGTTGTCGACCAGACCCTGGGCGCGTTGTGGCTCGACCTCGAAAATCACCAGTTGCTCGACACCGGCGCTCAGCAGCGCATGGGCCACGGCGGCGCCGGCGCCACCGGCGCCCATTTGCACCACGTAACGGCGCGGGACGCCTTCCAGGCCGCGCTTGAAGCCTTCGGCAAAGCCCAGGCAATCAGTGTTATGGCCGATGCGCTTGCCGTCCTTGAACACCACGGTATTGACCGCGCCGATACCCTTGGCTTCTGGCGACAGTTCATCGAGCAGCGGGATGACCGCCTGTTTGCACGGAAAAGTAATGTTAAGCCCGGTGAAACCGCTGGTCTGCGCGCCTTCAAGCAAGCGCGGCAAGGCGCTGCTGTCGAGGCCCAGCGCATCGATATCGATCAGCCGATACAGGTAGCGCAGGCCTTGGGCGTCGCCTTCGTGCTCATGCAATGCTGGGGTGCGCGAAGCCTGGATGCCGGAGCCGATGAGGCCGGCGAGCACGGAAGGGTGTTGAATCTGGGTCATGGGGACAGTCTCTTGTTGTTGTGGCGCAATCCGCTGTAAATAAATGTACCAGATGGTTAATAAGGCTGTATGCAGCGTCGCAGAGCCTGTTCAGGATTGTGTTCGGTGATCGCACGACAGATCGAACTAGGTTCTGCCGGATGCTTGGCGGATAATCGGCCTTTTCGATCCGCCGAGCCTTTGCATGACCGAAACTTCTTTCAGCGCTGCCCAGCACCAGGCCAGTACCCTGTATCTGCCAGCCGGCCCCTGGAGCACGGTGCTCGATTGCCTGTGCGCCCGCTTTCCGGCCATCGATCGTGCCCAGTGGCTGGAGCGTGTTGCCCGTGGCCGGGTGCTGGATGGCAATGGTCAGCCGATTGCGCTCGATCTGGCCTACCGCGAAGGCCTGAAGGTGCATTACTTTCGTGAAGTGCCCAACGAGACGCCGATTCCATTCACTGAATCGGTGCTGCATGTCGACGAGCACCTGGTGGTGGCCGACAAGCCGCACTTCTTGCCGGTCACGCCGACAGGCGAATATGTCGAGCAGACCCTGTTGCGGCGGTTGATTCAGCGCCTGGGCAATCCCGATCTGGTGCCGCTGCACCGTATCGACCGGCACACCGCAGGCTTGCTGCTGTTCTCGGCCAACCCGGCCAGCCGCTCGGCCTACCAGTCGTTGTTTCGCACCCGTTCGATCGACAAGTATTACGAGGCCATCGCGCCGGCGCTGCCGCATCTGGAATTTCCGCGCGAGCACGCCAGCCGTCTGGTCGATGGCGAACCGTTCTTTCGTATGCAGGAAGGCGAGGGGCCGCCCAATACCTTGACCCGTATCGAGGTGCTGGAGCGTCAGGAGGCGATATGGCGTTATGCGCTGTACCCGGTCACCGGCAAGAAGCACCAGTTGCGCGTACACATGAATGCCCTCGGTGCGCCGATCTGCAACGACCCGTTTTACCCCGAGGTGCTCAAGGATACGCAGGATGATTACCCGCGGCCGCTGAAACTGCTGGCCCGGGGCTTGCGGTTCATTGATCCGCTGAGTGGAGAAGTGCGCGAGTTTGAAAGCCGCTTGCGGCTGGAATTTTGAAACCTGACAGGTGAATGACCGGTGAGGTCATTCACCCATGCTGCGTCGACCTTACAGGTCTTTGACGGTACGAACCTGATCCTTGTTGATGCGGGTCTTCTTGCCGTCCAGTTGTTCGAATTCGTAGAAGCCCGAAGTGCTGTCGTAATCCGGGGTGTCGACTGCCTGGATTTCGCGACCGTCGTTCAGGGTGATCACGGTAGGCGAGGAGCAGCCGGCCAGGGAAGCGAGGCCCAGGGCAAGGACGAAAGCGGCGGGCAGGGTCTTGATGTTCATGGCTGTTTCTCCGGATGGATGGTGATTTGATGCCGACTATGACGTGCAGCTTAGCCGCAAGTTCCCTATAGGGCTAATGGCGATCAGCTATAGCGTCAGACTCGACCTGCGCCAGCAACTGTGGGGTATTGAGGTTGGCCAGCCGGGCATCGCCGGCCGGGCATTGCAGCGCTTGCGGGTGCAAGGGCGCCAGCGCGCGGCGCGGGCTGCGTTCACCGGCTTGCCAGGCCGCTTGCACAAAGGCTGCGTGTGCCGTGGGGATGATGCACAGTAACGGCTGCCAGTGCTCGCCTTCACGGACCATCACCGGCCGGCCCGGATGCAGCGCTGCCGTGATCCGCAGATCCGTCAGCAGGGCTTCGTCGATCATCGGTGCGTCGCAGGGCAACACCAGCAAGTAGTCATGCCGCGCTACGCCGAGGGCCGCAAGGATGCCGGCCAACGGGCCTGGAAAGCCGCCTTCGGCGTCCTCGACCAGGCGGTCGGCATAGGGCGCGTAAAGCTCCTGATTGCGATTGCAGGAAATGATCAGGTCGTCGGTCAACGGTCTTGTCTTCGCTTGCAGGGTTTCGATCAGGGGCCGGCCCTGCCAGTGCAGCAGGCCTTTGTCGCGTCCGCCCATGCGTTGCCCCTGGCCACCGGCCAGTAGCAGGATCGAGCAGGGCGGCAAGGTGTTTTCAGTCATCGCAGGTCCCGTGCAGGCAGTCAAAAGCAGGGCTGTGATATAACACCGGGCTGTTTTCACTACAACCGGATCGAGACCATGAGCGTCAAGGCTGATACCCCTTTCGTCCCCCTCAATATCGCGGTGCTGACGGTCAGTGACACCCGCACGCTGGACACCGACACCTCGGGCCAGACCTTCGTCGACCGCCTGAGCGCAGCCGGTCATGGCCTGATCGAGCGTGTATTGCTCAAGGACGACCTGTACAAGATCCGCGCCCAGGTAGCGACCTGGATCGCCGACGATGACGTGCAGGTGGTACTGATCACCGGCGGCACCGGCTTTACCGGTCGCGACAGCACGCCAGAAGCGGTGGCTTGTCTGCTGGATAAACAGGTCGACGGCTTTGGCGAGCTGTTCCGGCAGATTTCCGTGGCCGACATCGGCACCTCGACCATCCAGTCCCGCGCCCTGGCAGGTTTAGCCAACGGCACGCTGGTGTGCTGCCTGCCGGGTTCGACCAATGCGGTGCGCACCGGCTGGGACGGCATTCTGGCCCAGCAACTCGATTCGCGTTTTCGCCCTTGCAACTTTGTTGCCCATCTCAAAAAAGCCGAACCTTGCGGCACGCGAGGCTGATGCCGATGATGCCAGTCGAACAGGCCCTGGCCCGGTTGCTCGAAAGCGCCGAGGCCCATCCGATTACCGAACGCGAAACGCTGCCTTTGGCCCAGGCGTTGGGGCGCGTGTTGGCGCAGGACATTGTCGCCACCCTCGACCTGCCGCCATGGCCCAACAGCGCCATGGACGGTTATGCCTTGCGCCTGGCGGACTGGAACGGTGAGCCGTTGCCGGTTTCTCAAAGGATTCTCGCCGGCACCGCCCCTGAGCCGCTGACGCCGGGCACCTGTGCGCGGATCTTCACCGGTGCGCCGGTGCCGGAAGGTGCCGACTGCGTCGAAATGCAGGAAAACGCCGACGTGCTGGATGACGGCCGTGTGCGTTTCACTCAGGCGCTGAGCCTTGAGCAGAACATCCGCCCTCAGGGCCAGGAAACCCGTAGCGGTGAACGGGTGCTGGCGGCCGGCACACGGCTGGGTCCGGTGGAGCTGGGCCTGGCGGCATCGCTGGGCGTGGCTGAACTTGAAGTGATACGCCGCCCGCGCGTGGCAGTGTTGTCGACCGGCGATGAATTGGTCGAACCCGGCCAGCCGCTGGGGCCCGGACAAATCTACAACAGCAATCGCGTGGTGCTGTGTAGTTGGTTGCAGCGTCTGGCGTGCGAGGTGATCGACGCCGGCATTCTTGCCGATGACCTCGACAAGACCCGCGCAGCCTTGACCGGCCTGGGCCATGTCGACCTGATTATCTCCACCGGCGGCGTGTCGGTGGGTGAGGCGGATTTTCTCGGTCATGCGCTGCGCGAAGACGGCGAACTGGCGCTGTGGAAACTGGCGATCAAGCCCGGCAAGCCGCTGACCTTCGGTCACTATCGTGGCGTGCCGGTGCTGGGGCTGCCGGGCAACCCGGCCTCGACCCTGGTGACTTTTGCCTTGCTGGCCCGGCCTTATCTGCTGCGTCGCCAGGGCGTCGAAGCGGTCACGCCGTTGCAGTTCCAGGTGCCGGCCGCGTTCGCCTGGGACAAGGCCGGCACACGTCGCGAATACCTGCGCGGCCGGCTGGAAAACGGCCGCGCGTTGCCGTATCGCAACCAGAGTTCAGGTGTCCTGCGCAGCGCCGCCTGGGCCGACGGGCTGATCGAGGTACGCGAAGGCACGACACTGGCCGAAGGCGATGCGGTGACCTTCATTCCCTTGAGCGAAGTGCTGGGCTGAGGAACCGCCAAACATGAGCTAGCCTCAAAGACGCTGACACGTTGGGCCAATGGAGTTTGCCCTGGAGTACTGTTATGCCGTCTTTGAGTGTGGCCTGTGTGATCCCGACCTATAACGGACGCAAGGACCTGGAGCGTCTGCTGGACTCTCTGCGGTCGCAGAGTGCGTCATTCGATACCTTGATCGTCGATTCCAGCTCCAGCGATGGCACGCTGGAACTGGCCCGTTCGCGTTGTGCCAACGTGACGGTCATCGACAGCAAGGATTTCAATCATGGTGGCACCCGGCAAATGATGGTCGAGCGCCATCCGGGCTACGACGTCTACGTCTATATGACCCAGGACGCCTGCCTTGAGCAGAGTGACGCCATCGCCAATATCCTCCTGCCGTTTGCCGACCCCAGGGTGGGCGCCGTGTGCGGGCGACAGTTGCCGCACCGCGACGCCAACCTGCTGGCCCAGCATGCGCGGTTGTTCAACTACCCGCCGACCTCGCAAATCAAAAGCCTGGCCGATGCCGATGTGCTGGGAATCAAGACCCCGTTCATGTCCAACTCCTTTGCCGCCTACCGGCGCGAAGCGCTGCTGGCGGTAGGCGGTTTTCCGCGCCATGTGATTCTGTCCGAAGACATGTACGTGGCGGCAAAAATGCTGCTCGATGGCTGGAAGGTCGCCTATGAAGGCTCGGCGGTGTGCCGCCATTCGCATAACTACAGCCTGCTCGAAGAGTTTCGTCGCTACTTCGACATCGGTGTCTTTCAGGACCGGGAACGCTGGATTTATCAAAGCTTCGGCGGTATCGCCGGGGAGGGCATGCGCTATGTCAAATCGGAACTGGCCTATATCGGACCCAGGCGTTGGTGGTGGTGGCCCATGTCGATCCTGCGCAATGGCCTGAAACTGACCGCCTACAAACTCAGTCGCCACGAAAAACGCCTGCCCACTGCCTGGAAAAAACGCTTGGGGATGCACAAGCGCTATTGGGACAGCCCGTTTGCAAGAAACGGATAGCGATCTGCATAAAGCGGATATTGCCTGCCCGTACATCTCCATAACCTGACCTGGCCTGAACAATAACAATGGAGGCTCCAGGTCATGTCCCTTGGATCTGATTATCTGCATTCACTGCTCCAGGAAGACAAGGAGCAGGGCGTCTACCGCTGCAAGCGGGAGATGTTCACTGATCCGCGCCTGTTCGACCTGGAGATGAAACACATCTTCGAAGGCAACTGGATCTATCTGGCGCACGAAAGCCAGATCCCCAACAAGAACGACTTTCTGACCACGCAAATCGGTCGTCAGCCGATCTTTATCGCACGCAATAAAGACGGCGAGCTCAACGCTTTCCTCAATGCTTGCAGCCACCGTGGCGCGATGCTGTGCCGGCACAAGACCGGCAACAAGTCGTCCTATACCTGCCCATTCCATGGCTGGACCTTCAACAACAGCGGCAAGCTGCTCAAGGTCAAAGACCCGACCGATGCCGGCTATCCGTCGAGCTTCAACTGCGAAGGCTCCCACGACCTGACCAAAGTCGCGCGGTTCGAGTCCTATCGCGGCTTCCTGTTCGGCAGCCTGAACGCTGACGTTTTGCCTCTGGTCGAGCACCTTGGCGAGTCGGCGAAAATCATCGACATGATCGTCGACCAGTCGCCCGAAGGCCTTGAAGTGCTGCGCGGTTCCAGCTCGTACATCTACGAAGGCAACTGGAAGCTGACCGCCGAAAACGGCGCCGATGGCTACCACGTCAGCGCTGTGCACTGGAACTACGCCGCCACCCAGAACCAGCGCAAACTGCGCGAGGCCGGCGAAGAAATCAAGACCATGAGCGCCGGCAGCTGGGGCAAGACCGGCGGCGGTTTCTACTCCTTCGACAAAGGCCACCTGCTGCTGTGGACCCGCTGGGCCAACCCTGAAGACCGCCCGGCCTACGAGCGCCGTGACGAACTGGCCCGCGACTTTGGCCAGGCGCGTGCCGACTGGATGATCCAGAACTCGCGCAACCTGTGCCTGTACCCCAACGTGTATCTGATGGACCAGTTCAGCTCGCAGATTCGCATTGCGCGGCCGATCTCGGTGAACAAGACCGAAATCACCATCTACTGCATCGCGCCCAAAGGCGAAAGTGCCGATGCGCGGGCCAAGCGTATTCGTCAGTACGAGGACTTCTTCAACGTCAGCGGCATGGCCACCCCGGACGACCTGGAAGAGTTCCGCTCGTGCCAGACCGGCTACGGCGGCGGCACCGGCTGGAACGACATGTCGCGTGGCGCGGCGCACTGGATCGAAGGCGCCGATGCCGCAGCGCAGGAAATCGAACTCAAGCCGCTGCTGTCCGGTGTGCGCACAGAAGACGAAGGCCTGTTCGTGCTGCAACACAAGTATTGGCAGGAAACCATGCTCAAGGCCGCTGCCGCCGAGCAACAGTTGATTCCGGTGGAGGCTGTGCAATGACCATTGCCTATGAAACCGTGCGCGACTTTCTCTACCGCGAAGCGCGCTATCTGGATGACGCCGACTGGGACAACTGGCTGGAGCTGTACGCCAGCGACGCCACGTTCTGGATGCCGGCCTGGGACGATAACGACACCCTGACCGAAGACCCGCAGACCGAAATCTCGCTGATCTGGTACGGCAACCGTGGCGGCCTGGAAGACCGCGTGTTCCGCATCAAGACCGAGCGCTCCAGCGCGACGATTCCCGACACCCGCACCTCGCACAACCTCAGCAATATCGAGATCGTCGAGCAGGGCGATGGCCTGGCCCAGGTGCGTTTCAACTGGCACACCCTGAGCTTTCGCTACAAGACCGTCGACAGCTACTTCGGCACCAGCTTCTACACCCTCGATATTCGCGGTGAGCAGCCGCTGATCAAGGCCAAGAAAGTCGTGCTGAAAAACGATTACGTGCGTCAGGTCATCGACGTTTATCACATCTGAAGGTGTCCCCATGCACAAGATCGCCTTGAATTTCGAAGACGGGGTCACCCGTTTCATTGATGCCGCTGCCAGCGAAACCGTCGCCGACGCCGCTTACCGCCAGGGCATCAACATTCCGCTCGACTGCCGCGACGGCGCCTGCGGCACCTGCAAATGTTTCGCCGAGGCCGGCCAGTACGATCTTGGCGATGAATACATCGAAGACGCCCTCACCGAGGAAGAGGCCGGGCAAGGCTATGTGCTGACCTGCCAGATGCGTGCGGCCAGCGATTGCGTGGTGCGGGTGCCAGCCTCGTCCGATGTGTGCAAGACCCGCCAGGCCACTTACCAGGCGGCGATCAGCGCGGTCGAACAATTGTCGGACAGCACCATCGCCCTGAAAATCAAGGGCGAGTCGCTGAGCCAGCTGGCATTTTTACCCGGCCAGTACGTCAATCTGCACGTGCCGGGCAGCGAGCAGACCCGCGCCTATTCGTTCAGCTCGTTGCAGAAGAACGGCGAGGTCAGTTTTCTGATTCGCAACGTGCCGGGTGGGCTGATGAGCAGCTTTCTGATCGGCATGGCCAAGGCCGGCGACAGCATGACCCTGGCCGGTCCCTTGGGCAGTTTTTATCTGCGCGACATCAAGCGGCCGCTGTTGCTGCTGGCCGGCGGCACGGGGCTCGCGCCATTTACGGCGATGCTGGAGAAAATGGCCGTCTTTATTGAGCAGGGGCAGGGCAGTGCGCACCCGGTGCACCTGATCTACGGCGTGACCCACGATTTCGACCTGGTCGAGATGGATGCCCTGGCCGATTTTGCCGCACGCATTCCCGGCTTCACCTACAGCGCCTGCGTGTCGAGCCCCGACAGCCGCTACCCGCAAAAAGGTTTCGTCACCCACCACATCGAGCCCAGACACCTCAATGACGGTGATGTCGACGTGTACCTGTGCGGCCCGCCGCCGATGGTCGAGGCGGTCAGCCAGTTCATCCGTGAGCAGGGCATCACACCGGCCAACTTCTACTTCGAGAAATTCGCCGCCAGCGCGGCGTAGGACACCCGTAGGACCGGCTTTAGCCGGGAACGATGCGCCCTGTATTTGTAGCGATGCCTTCGCTGCTAAAGCAGCTCCTACGACGCGGGGTAGCTTGCGTACGCGGTATCGGGGAAACACCAATTCGGCAGTTTCACCTACAACAAAAACAAGAGATTGATGCCATGCGAAACATAGACGTACACGCAATTATCGATAATGCGCGCTTCGGCCGTTTTCACTGGATGGTGATGAGCTGGTGTGCGCTGCTATTGATCTTCGACGGTTATGACCTGTTCATCTACGGCGTGGTCTTGCCGGTGATCATGAAAGAGTGGGGGCTGACACCGCTGCAGGCCGGGGCCCTGGGCAGTTATGCGTTGTTTGGCATGATGTTCGGTGCGCTGGTATTCGGCAGCCTGGCCGACCGCATCGGGCGCAAGAAAGGCATCGCCATCTGCTTTGCGCTGTTCAGCGGCGCGACCATCATCAACGGCTTTGCCTCCAGCCCCACCGAGTTCGGCATCTGCCGCTTTATCGCAGGGTTAGGCTGCGGCGGGTTGATGCCCAATGCCGTGGCCTTGATGAACGAATATGCGCCCAAGCGCATGCGCAGCACGTTGGTGGCGGTGATGTTCAGCGGTTACTCGCTGGGCGGCATGCTCTCGGCCGGCGTCGGTATCTTCATGCTGCCGCGCTTTGGCTGGGAATCGATGTTCTTTGCCGCTGCCATTCCTTTGTTGCTGCTGCCGGCGATTCTGTACTACCTGCCCGAGTCCATCGGTTTTCTGGTACGCCAGGGACGCTCCGAAGAGGCTCGCAAGCTGCTTAACCAGATGGACACCACGCAGAACCTGACCGCCGATGACGTGCTCAGCGTCGGCGAAGCCAAGGGCAAAGGTGTGCCGGTGCTCGACCTGTTCAGCGAAGGCCGCCTGGTACGTACTCTGGCACTGTGGGTGGCGTTCTTCTGCTGCCTGCTGATGGTGTACGCGCTCAGTTCCTGGCTGCCGAAACTGATGGCTAACGCCGGCTACAGCCTGGGGTCGAGCCTGTCGTTTTTGCTGGCGTTGAACTTTGGCGGCATGTTCGGGGCGATCTTCGGCGGCTGGCTGGGCGACCGCATGAACCTGACCAAGGTCACGGTGGTGTTCTTCATCGTCGGTGCCGTGTCGATCAGCCTGTTGGGCTTCAAGAGCCCGATGCCGGTGCTGTACCTGCTGATTTTCCTGGCCGGCGCCACCACCATCGGTACGCAGATCCTGCTGTACGCCGGTGCCGCGCAGCTGTATGGCCTGTCGATGCGTTCCACCGGGCTCGGCTGGGCGTCGGGTATCGGTCGCAACGGCGCCATCGTCGGCCCGCTGCTGGGCGGTGCGCTGATGGGCATCAACCTGCCGCTGCAACTGAACTTCATGGCGTTTGCCATCCCCGGCGCGATTGCCGCAGTGGCCATGACCGTGTTTGCAATCAGCGCCCGTGGGACCGGCTTTAGCCGGGAAGGCGGGCAGCACAAAATTGCGTGATGCCATTCGCGGTTAAAGCGGAACGCCGCCCGACCACTCCTACGACGCCGTTGCAGCGTGCGAGGTCCCATGAAAGACCTGTTCAAGGATGTCTCTCTGTCCGCCGTGGTGGCCGGGTGCATCGCTACCGTGATTTCTTACGCCGGCCCGCTGGTGATCATCTTCCAGGCCGCCGATGCCGCTCACTTGTCGCATGAGCAGCTGTCGTCCTGGATCTGGGCCATCTCCATCGGCAGCGCGCTGTTGGGCGCGTTGCTGAGCCTGCGTTACAAGGTGCCGGTGGTGATCGCCTGGTCGATTCCGGGCTCTGCGCTGCTGGTGTCGCAACTGCCGCAGATCGGCCTCAATCAGGCGGTGGGCGCCTATCTGGTGGCCAGCCTGATCCTGTTGCTGATCGGTGTCAGCGGTGCGTTCGATCGCATTATCGCGCGCTTGCCCGGCTCGATTGCGGCCGGCATGCAGGCGGGCATCCTGTTCAGTTTTGGCGTGGCGTTGTTTGAGTCGCTGCCAGCGCGGCCGTTGCTGGTGCTCGCTATGTTTGCCACCTATGTGTCGATGCGTCGCCTGTTGCCGCGCTATGCGGTGATGGCGGTGCTGATCGTCGGCACCGTGATCACGGTGCTGGGCGGCGATTTCAATGCCAGTGCGGTGGTGTTCGGTTTCGCCACGCCAACGCTGATCGCGCCGCAGTTCAGCCTGGAAGCCACCTTGAACCTGGCCTTGCCGCTGGTGCTGGTGGCCCTGACCGGGCAGTTCATGCCGGGCATGGCGGTGTTGCGCGGGGCGGGCTACCAGACCCCGGCCAGCCCGCTGATCAGCGCCAGTGCGCTGGGCGGCGCGTTGCTGGCGCCGTTCGGTTGCCATGGCCTGAACCTGGCGGCGGTCACTGCCAGCCTGTGCACCGGCCGTGAAGCGCATGAAAACCCTAAGCGGCGCTATATCGCGGCGTTGTCGGGCAGCCTGCTGTACCTGATTTTTGGCATTGCCGGCGCGACCCTGGTGTCGCTGTTCGCCGCCTTCCCTAAAGAACTGATTGCAGCGCTGGCGGGCCTGGCGCTGTTCGGCGCGATCAGCGAAGCGTTAAGCCGCAGCACGTTGCACATCGAGGAGCGTGATGCAGGGCTGTTCACCTTTCTGGTGACGGCTTCGGGGGTGTCGTTTCTCGGCCTGTCGGCAGCCTTCTGGGGATTGTTGTCGGGGCTGATCGTGCATGCCGCCATGAAGGCCCGGCGTGCGCCGCAATCAGCATCGGCCATAGGAGAAAAGGCTTCGCGTTAAACCGATTCAGCATCATCCATAAAAATACATAACAACAAGAGAACAACCATGAGCCAGCATCAGATCGCCAAACGTCACTCGTTCATCAGTGCAGTGGGCCTCAGCCTGCCGTTGACCGCCCTGGCCGCCGGGGAGCCGCCCAAGGAAGGCTTTATCGAGGGCGCCAGCGCCACGTTGCAAGCGCGTAACTATTACTTCAGCCGCGACTTCTCTGACATCGTCGGCGCCAACCGCCAATCGAAACAGGAAGAGTGGGCGCAGGGCTTCATTCTCAACGTCAAATCCGGCTACACCCAGGGCGTGGTCGGCTTTGGCCTCGACGTCAGCGGTGTGCTTGGCATCAAGCTCGACAGCAGCCCGGACCGGGTCAACAGTGGCTTGTTGCCGACCCATAGCGATGGCCGCGCCGCCGATGAGTACAGCCGCCTGGCCGGCACCTTCAAGGCACGCTTTTCCAAAACCGAAGTGAAAGTCGGCGAACTGCAACCCAACCTGCCGGTGCTGAGCTTCAGCGATATTCGCCTGCTGCCGCCCAGCTATCAGGGCGTGGGCATCAGCTCCAGCGAAATAACCGGGCTGACCCTGCAAGCCGGGCACCTGAACAGCACTCACCTGCGCAACGAAGCCGGCGATGACAAGATGCTCGCCATGCTCGGCCATGTGCCGCAGCGCCAGGCGGTTAGCGACGGGTTCAACTACGCGGGCGGCGATTACAGCTTCAACGACAAGCGCACCTCGGTCAGCGTGTTCTACGGCCAGCTTGAAGACATTTACGAGCAGGGCTTTATCGGCTTGAAACACAGCCAGCCGGTCGGCACCTGGGTGCTGGGCGCCAACCTGGGTTACTACAACGCGCAAGAAGACGGCGACCGCTTGCTGGGCAAGATCGACAACCAGGCATTCTTCTCGCTGCTGTCGGCCAGGCACGGCGGGCACACGTTTTACGTTGGCTACCAGGCCATGTATGGCGACAGCCCGTTCCCACGGGTCTTTGCCAATGTCACCCCGCTGGGCAACGAAGTACCGACCTACGAGTTCGCCTACACCGACGAACGCTCCTGGCAGGCGCGCTACGACTACGACTTCACTGCATTGGGCGTTCCAGGCCTGACGACCACCGTGCGCTACATCACTGGCGACAACGTCACCACCGGCGCCGGCTACGAAGGCAAGGACCGCGAGCGTGATCTGGACATTGGCTATGTGGTGCAGAGCGGCACGCTGCAAGGGCTGGGCGTACGAATTCGTAACGTGGCAGCACGCTCGAATTACCGTAGCGATATTGACGAGAACCGTCTGATTTTCAGCTATACGTGGAAGTTGTTGTAAGTCTGTGCAGGGTAGAAGGCAGCGATGCCTTCTACCCATAAAGCCTTAGCGTTTGACCGGCACGATTTCCATGATCCGGCCATTGGTGATCTGCACGCGCAGATACTGATTCTCATGTTTCACCCACTGGCTTTCCTTTTCAGGCTCATGCAGGCCAGCCTTTTTCCAGTCGATGGCTTCGCTTTTACGGTCGGACTGGTCCGGGGCCTTTTCGCCTACCTTGATTTCCGACGGATGCAGCGAGCCACCTTTGGGTTCGGCTTCGGTCTGTTGTGCCTGCACGCTCAAGGTCGCGCCACACAGGCTGGTGGCCAGGAGGAGGGCGGCGAACATCGATGTCTTTTTCATGATTGATTCCCTGTCAGTCTGCAAGATGGCGGTTGTCTGCCATGCCTGATTATTCGGACCGGCGCGGGCGCAAATCATTCCACCGATCTTCACCCGAGCCTTCAAACAGACGCTGTCGGCGTCCACTGCACGGCGCAAGACAGCTTTTCTGAACCGATCGCAGCGTTCAGGGGTCGACCACAACAGGCATAGCCTGTAGACCCTGAATTTCACAGCTTCGAAGGAACCCGCATGTCCAAGACCATTGCCGACCATCTCGCGCAAAGCCTCGCAGCGTCTGGTGTTTCCCACATCTGGGGGGTGTCCGGTGACAGCCTCAACGGCCTGAGCGACAGCCTGCAACGCATGGGCAAGATTCGCTGGATGCACACCCGCCATGAAGAAGTCGCCGCCTTTGCCGCCGGTGCCCAGGCAGCCTCCAGCGGCAAGCTGGCGGTGTGCGCCGGCAGTTGTGGGCCGGGCAACCTGCACTTGATCAATGGCCTGTACGATTGCCATCGCAGCCGCGTGCCGGTGCTGGCAATCGCCGCGCATATCCCGTCGACCGAGATTGGCCTGGATTACTTTCAGGAAACCCACCCGCAAGAGTTGTTCAAGGAGTGCAGTCATTTCGTCGAACTGGTCAGCCATCCCGATCAGTTCCCGCGGGTGCTGGAGCGAGCGATGCGCGCGGCCATCAACCAGAAGGGCGTGGCCGTCATTGTGATACCCGGCGATGTGGCGTTGCAGCCGGCGCCAGATGCGCCGTTGAGCAAGGTCGAACCGTCGCAGTCGACGGTGCTGCCGGTCGAATCCGACCTGCAGGCCCTGAGCGAACTGCTCGACTCCAGCAAGGCGGTGACTTTGCTGTGCGGTGCCGGTTGCGCCGGTGCGCATGAACAGGTGGTGGCCCTGGCCGAACGGCTCAAGGCGCCGATAGTGCACGCGTTGCGCGGCAAGCAGCACATCGAGTACGACAATCCGTTCGATGTCGGCATGACCGGGCTGATCGGGTTCAGCTCCGGCTACCACGCGATGATGGCCTGCGACACGCTGGTGATCCTTGGCAGCAGTTTCCCGTACCGCAATTTTTACCCGGACAAGGCGCGCATCGTGCAGATCGACCTCGACCCGACCCAGATCGGCCGTCGGGTGCCGGTGCAACTGGGCCTGGTCGGCGGCGTTGGCGAAACCCTCGATGCCTTGCTGCCAAGGCTCAAGCCGCACAACGACCGGCGCTTTCTCGACAAGGCACTCAAGCACTACGCCAAGTCGCGTGCCGAGCTGGATGAGCTGGCGACGCCGACCCCGGCCGGCGAGCCGATTCATCCGCAGTACCTCACGCGCATGGTCGATCAACTGGCCGATGACGATGCGCTGTTTACCGTGGACGTCGGTACGCCAACCCTGTGGGCGGCGCGCTATCTGAGCATGAACGGCAAGCGCAGCCTGCTGGGCTCGTTCAACCATGGCTCGATGGCCAATGCGATGCCGCAGTCGCTGGGCGCTCAGGCCGAACACCCGGATCGCCAGGTGGTGGCACTATGCGGCGATGGCGGTTTGTCGATGCTGTTGGGTGACTTGCTGACCGTGCGTCAGTTGAACATGCCGATCAAGATGATCGTGTTCAACAACAGCTCGCTAGGCTTTGTCGACATGGAAATGAAGGCGGGCGGGTATGTGCCGTTCGGTACCGACCTCAACCCCACGCACTATGCCGGTGTGGCGCTGGGCGCGGGGATTCTGGGAATTCGTGTCGAAAACGCCCAGGACCTGCCGGGCGCCTTGCGCAAGGCGTTCGATCATCCCGGGCCGGTGCTGCTCGATGTTGTGGTCGCCAAGCAGGAACTGGCCATGCCGCCGAAGATCAAGCTGGCCCAGGCCAAAGGCTTCAGCCTGTACATGCTCAAGGCGGTGATGAGCGGACGCGGCAGTGAGGTGCTGGAACTGGCGAAGACCAATTTGCGTTGATGGCGTGTGGTTGGGGAGGCAGCGCACATCGGTACAAGCGCTGCTTGCGGGTTTCGTGCCTACTGCTGGCAAAGTCCTGCCTTTGACCTTCAGAGCCCCGAACCCTAGAGTCCCTGACCATGAACCGTAACGATCTGCGCCGTGTCGACCTCAATCTGTTGGTGATTTTCGAAGCGCTGATGTTCGAGCGCAATCTGACCCGGGTGGCCGAGAAGCTGTTTATCGGCCAGCCCGCCGTCAGTGCGGCACTTGGACGTTTGCGCGATCTGTTCGACGATCAATTGCTGCTGCGCAATGGCCGGGTCATGGAGCCCACGGCGCGGGCGCTGGATATTCTCAAAGAGATTCGCCCGGCACTGGACACCATTTCCGGGGCGGTGAGCCGGGCCAAGGATTTCGATCCGGCGTGCAGTACCGACGTGTTTCGCATCGGCTTGTCGGACGATGCCGAGTTTGGTTTGCTGCCGCCGTTGATGGCGCGTCTGCAAGCCGAAGCGCCAGGCATCATCATTGTGATTCGCCGCGCCAATTACCTGCTGCTGCCTGCCTTGTTGGCGTCTGGCGAAATCTCGGTGGGGGTCAGCTGGACGGTCGAACTGCCGGCCAATGCCAAGCGCAAGAAGCTGCGCGACATTCCGTGCAAGGTCATTCGCGGCGATGAGCGGCCCGGCCCTTTGAGCCTTGATGAATATTGTGCCCGCCCGCATGCCATGGTGTCGTTCTCCGGCGACCTGTCGGGCAATATCGATCTGGATCTCGCCCGCGTCGGGCGCACCCGCAAAGTAGTGCTGGCGGTGCCGCAATTCAATGGCCTGCGCGCCCTGCTGGCCGGCAGCGAAATGATCGCCACCGTGCCCGATTACGCCGCCTGTGCGCTGGTGGACGGCAGCCGGCTGCGCGCCGAAGACCCGCCCTTTCCGATCGTGCCGGCCGAACTGTCGATGGTCTGGAGCGGCGTGCACGACAACGACCCGGCCGAGCGCTGGCTGCGCGGCATGATTCACGAATACATGTCGGCGCCTTTGCCCATCCCGTAATGGGTGTTTTCCCAACACAGCACATGCATCCAATTCTCCAACGGCAATCAGCGGCACCATCAGTCCAGATTTGAATGCACCCCTTTCTGGTGCCACGGAGCTGCTGGTCATGTCTGAACCTTCTCACGAAGTCGTCACCCTGGTGATCCGCCACCGGGCCAAGGCGGGTCTTGAAGTGCAATACGAACAATGGTTGCGCCGCGTGGTGGCGATTGCCGCCCAGGCACCGGGGCATCTGGGCGTCGATGTGATGCGCGGCCGCACCGACGGCTTGCATGCCTTCACCTCGGTGCTGCGTTTTTCTTCCACCGAAGCCATGCAGCAGTGGCTGGACTCCGATCAACGGCGCGAACTGCTGCGCGAGGCCGCGCCTATGCTGGCCGATGGTGACCAGACGCAGGTGGCCAGCCAGAACGAGTTCTGGTTCAGCCCGGAAATGGACGAAGCTCGCCAGCCACCGCGCTGGAAACAGGCTGTGGTGTCGTACCTGGTGATCCTGCCGCTGAGCCTGCTGGTGCCGTTGTTGTGGGGGCCGCTGCTGCACCTGAACCCCTGGTTGTCGGGTTATGTGGTGAGCAACGTGCTGATCACCCTGACCATCGTCCTGTTGGTGGTGTACCTGATGATGCCTGCCGCCACGCGGCTGTTTGCGGGCTGGCTGAACGCGCCGGCCAACGATAAACGGGGGACTGATTCATGAGTGATGACAAGACCGACCTGCAGCGCCGGCGTTTTGTCGCCAACGGCTCTCTGTTGAGTGCTGCCGCCGCGCTTCTGCCTGCATTTTCGTTCGCAAGCTCTGCGGGCGCTGCTCAATCTTCTGACAAAGGAACTGCGATGAATAACGTCGAGCTGATTCTGTTCAACGGTAAATTCCACACCGTCGACCGGGAAAAACCCAAGGCCAGTGCGGTGGCCATCAGCGGCGGTCGCTTCGTCGCCGTCGGGACTGAAGCCGAAGTCATGGCCCTGCGCGGCAGTGCGACCCAGGTCATCGACCTGAAAGGCCGCACGGTGATTCCAGGCCTCAACGACTCGCACTTGCACCTGATTCGTGGCGGTCTGAACTACAACCTTGAACTGCGCTGGGAAGGCGTGCCGTCGCTGGCCGATGCCTTGCGCATGCTCAAGGACCAGGCCGACCGCACGCCGACCCCGCAATGGGTGCGTGTGGTCGGGGGCTGGAACGAGTTCCAGTTCGCCGAAAAACGCATGCCGACCCTGGAAGAGATCAACCAGGCCGCGCCCGATACCCCGGTATTCCTGCTGCACCTGTACGACCGCGCCTTGCTCAACCGTGCCGCCCTGCGTGTAGCCGGCTACACCCGCGACACGCCGAACCCGCCGGGTGGCGAGATCGTGCGTGATGCCAACGGCAACCCGACCGGTATGCTGGTCGCCAAGCCCAATGCGATGATCCTGTACGCGACTCTGGCCAAGGGGCCGAAGCTGCCGCTTGAGTATCAGGTCAACTCGACCCGCCAGTTCATGCGCGAACTCAACCGCCTGGGCATCACCAGTTGCATCGACGCTGGTGGCGGTTTCCAGAACTACCCCGACGATTACGCGGTGATCGAGCAACTGAACCGTGAAAAACAGCTGACCGTACGTATTGCTTACAACCTGTTCACGCAAAAGCCCAAGGAAGAGCTGGCCGATTTCAAGAACTGGACCAGCAGCGTCAAGCTGCATCAGGGCGACGATTTCCTGCGGCACAACGGAGCAGGGGAGATGCTGACCTTCTCGGCCGCTGACTTCGAAGACTTCCGCGAGCCGCGCCCGGACCTGGTGCAGGGCATGGAGGACGATCTGGAGCCGGTGGTGCGCCACCTGGTCGAGCAGCGCTGGCCGTTCCGCCTGCATGCCACCTATGACGAATCGATCAGCCGCATGCTCGATGTGTTCGAAAAAGTTAACCGCGACATCCCGTTCAACGGTTTGCCGTGGTTCTTCGACCACTGTGAAACCATCACCCCGCGCAACATCGAGCGGGTGCGGGCGCTGGGCGGCGGCATCGCCATTCAGGACCGTATGGCCTTCCAGGGCGAGTATTTCGTCGAGCGTTACGGCGCCAAGGCCGCCCAGGCCACGCCGCCGATCAAGCGCATGCTGGCCGAAGGTGTGCCGGTGGGCGCTGGCACCGACGCCACCCGCGTATCGAGCTACAACCCCTGGACTTCGCTGTACTGGATGGTCAGCGGCCGCACCGTGGGTGGCCTTGAGCTGTACCCCGAAGGTCTGCCGCGTGAAACCGCGCTGGAGCTGTTCACCCACGGCAGCGCGTGGTTCTCGTCCGAGCAAGGCAAGAAAGGCCAGATTCGCGTCGGCCAGTTGGCGGACCTGAGTGCACTGTCGGCGGACTTTTTCAGTGTCGAGCCTGAGGCCATCAAGTGGATCGAGTCGGTATTGACCGTGGTCGACGGCAAGGTGGTGTACGGCGCCGACGATTTCGAGCCGCTGGGGCCCAAGCGTGTGCCGGTGCTGCCGGACTGGTCGCCGGTGGCCAAGGTACAGGGCCACTGGCGTCCGGCCTCGCCGGTGCTGGCCCAGGTTCACCAGTGCAGCGGCCCGTGCAAGGTGCACTCGCACAGCCATGAGAAAGCACGCCTGTCGAATGCACCTGTAAGCGACTTCCAGGGCTTCTGGGGCGCCTTCGGGTGTTCGTGCTTCGCGTTCTGATTTTGTAAGGCGCCGGGCTCTACGGGGTTCGGCGCTGCCTTTGAAAACCACAGGAGTCAATCATGAGTAACGCCCCTTACAAGCGCTTGAACAAAGATGACGCCGTCGTGCTGCTGGTCGATCACCAGACTGGCCTGATTTCGCTGGTCCAGGATTTCTCGCCAAACGAGTTCAAAAACAACGTGCTGGCCCTGGGTGACATCGCCAAGTTCTTCAATTTGCCGACCATTCTGACCACCAGCTTCGAACAAGGCCCCAACGGTCCGATCGTGCCTGAGCTCAAAGCGCAGTTCCCGGACGCGCCGTACATCGCCCGTCCAGGCCAGATCAATGCCTGGGACAACGAAGATTTCGTCAAGGCGGTCAAGGCCACCGGTCGCAAGCAGTTGATCATCGCCGGCGTCGTGACTGACGTGTGCGTGGCGTTCCCGACCCTGTCGGCGCTGGCCGAAGGCTTTGAAGTGTTCGTGGTCACCGACTCGTCGGGCACTTTCAATACCACCGTGCAGCAAGCCGCCTGGGCGCGCATGAGCGCTGCCGGTGCGCACCTGCTGAACTGGTTCTCCGTGGCTTGCGAGCTGCAGGTCGACTGGCGCAACGACATGGAAGGCCTGGCCAATCTGCTGTCCCAGCGCCTGCCGAACTACCGCAACCTGATCAACAGCTACACGACGTTTACCGCTTCGCACTGATCCTTGTACGGCGCCGTACGCGTTCCCGACTAAAGTCGGTCCTACAGCGCCGTGGTTTTTTTGCAGGCTGGCCAAATATGTAGTGATTAAAAATAATCACTACATATTGGTTGACGCCTGCGTTTTCATTTTGCATGATGCAGCCATCTCCCTGATCGGGAGCGCAAAAAAGATGCACATAACCAGCCCTGCAAGCCGCCGGGTTGTTCCAGGATGTAGGCTGCCCACAAGGCAGATTGAAGAAGATGAACCAGCATCACGTCATTACAGACGAGCAGCTGGCGAAACGACCTCATGACGCGCTTTGTGGTTGATCCGTTTCCGATCGCCAGCCAGGTCTTGGGCCTTCGCTACCTTCTCTCTGCAACCGACACGCTGGTGTAGTGGTTTCGCCCTGTAGCTACATTCGACGCTGCATTCGAAACGCACGGTAAAAGTCGACGATCAAGTCCCTTGAACAGAGAACGAGCGAAGGAGCATCACCATGACTATCAACCACCTGACCATTGATGAACTGGCTCGTCTGTTTGCTGCCCGCAAAGACACCCTGGACAGCCATATCCTCTGGATCACCCACGCGGGTGAAGTTCGCCTGGACCCGATCACCCCGTACACCCAGGAAGACGAATTCCGCGCCGCCCAGCCGCAATTGTGCGTCGCGCTGAAGATGTTTCGTCGCGGCCAGGGTTATGTCGGCAAGAAGGCAGCGGCTGACCAGGCATTTCTGGAAACCCAGCTGCGTGCCCTGCGGCATGAGTGGCACAAAACGCGTCCCAGCGCCCGCGTAGCCTGAAAAACCGCACCCTGAAACCCGACACCCATGCCGTAAAAAGCATGGGCGCCGGGTTTTTTATTTGGAAATAATCTGTTGCGTCGATTTTACAAGCCGCGCTGGTTACGCTAAATTTCTTGCCCAAGAGCCAGCAGGTGGCGCCGCAGTGATCTTTAAGTAGGTCTGGACCACTCTGCTGGCTTTTGCGTTTCTAGCGTTTGTGCAGTATCAGCCGCCGGTCATGTTCATGAACCGCACCACTTGCACGTCATCATCGATGCGGAAGTCATGGCTCCAGGGCTTGAGCTGCATGGCCTTGATAATCGCGTCTTCCAGGGCTTTTGGCTGGTCCGGATTGGCGCGCAGCACTGCTTTCAGGTCGGCCGAGTGCTCGTTGCCCAGACACAGCAGCAGGCGGCCTTCGACCGTCATTCGCACCCGATTGCAGGTGGCGCAAAAGTTATGGCTGTGCGGCGAAATGAAACCGATGCGGCTGTGCGGTGCATCGGCCACGCGCCAGTAGCGCGACGGGCCTTGAGTCGAATCGGTGGAGGGCAGCAGGTCGTAGCGTTCGGCAATCCGCTCGCGTACCTGGTCGCTGGAAAAGAATGACTCTTTGCGGCTGTGCTCGCTGATCAGCCCCAGGGGCATCTCTTCAATGAAGGTGATATCCAGCCGGCGCTCGATGGCAAAAGCCACCAGGTCGTTGATCTCATGATCGTTACGCCCCTGCATGACCACGCAGTTGAGCTTGGTATGCACAAAGCCTGCATCATTGGCCGCATCGATGCCTTCGATCACCTGTTGCAGGTGGCCGGTGCGGGTCAATTCATGAAAGCGCTGCGGGTCCAGGCTGTCGAGGCTGATGTTCAGGCGCTTGACCCCGGCTTCGAACAATGGCACGGCCAGTTTGCCCAGTTGCGAGCCATTGGTGGTCATGCACAGCTCGCGCAGGCCGGGCAGGGCGGCGATGCGCTTGCACAAACCGACGATACCCTGACGGACCAACGGCTCGCCGCCGGTCAGACGAATCTTGCGTGTGCCCAGCGCCACAAAGCTTTGTGCCACGGCGAGAATTTCTTCCAGGCTCAGAATTTGCTGGCGCGGCAGAAACGTCATATCTTCGGCCATGCAATACACGCAGCGAAAATCGCAGCGATCAGTCACCGACAGGCGCAAATAGTCGACCTTGCGTGCAAAGCGGTCGAGCAAGACAGAATCAGCCATTACACCCTCGCAAATCATGACAGGCGCCAGCTTGAGTCCTGACCCTGTCACCGTCCAATCGCTTGTGACAATAGCATGATCGACCGGGTTGATGATGGCCACTGGCAGGACTCATCGCAGGCTGCGCTCATAACGGTCAAGCAACGGCTGAGTGCTGATGCCGTGCAATAAAATGCTCATGCCGACCACCGACAAGGTCAAGCCGGTGATGCTGTGTGCCACTTGCGGCTCAAGTCCGTGCGCCAGGGCGTAACACAGGTAATAGAGGCTGCCGATGCCACGAATGCCGAACCAGCCCACCAGCAGCTTTTGCCGGGGGGCCAGCAGCTTGCGGCTGACCAGCAGCCAGACACTGAGCGGACGAATGACAAAAAACAGTGCCAGCCCCAGCGCAATGGCCCGCCAGTCCCAATACAGCGCCAGCGAGGCACCGAGCAGGGTAATCAGCAGCACTTCCATGGCCCGCTCGACCAGGCTGCCGAACACCAGCATGTCGCCCATCATCACCCCGGCGGCCAGTTGCGGGTCGCTCAGTTCTTCGGGCCGGGCCATCGTGGCTTCAGCGGGCGCTACGTGCTTGTGCGCCAGAACAGGCTTGGCGATATGCTCGGCAGGCACTTCAGAATGGGTGATGCGCGCCTCGGCCCGGCGCAAGCCGACGCCGGCGGCAAACACCGCCAGAAAGCCAAAGGCTTCCAGGCTCTGGGCGACGACGTAGGCCAGGGCAATCAGCGCCAGGGCCAGAAAGTCATTGGGTGAGGTGGTGCTGTCGGCATGCCGGACGCGCAGGTAAATCATCAGATGGCCGACGCCACGACCCATGAAATAGCCGATCAGCAGGCCGGCCGGCACGCCCCACAGCAAATGCTTGAGCGCCCAGTCGCCGACCCAGTCCTGAATCGGTCCGCCTTGAGTAATCAACATCAGAGCAAACAAGACAAATGGAAAGGCGGTGCCGTCATTAAGCCCGGCCTCGCCGGACAGGCCGAAGCGCAGGCGATCCTGATCCTGCGCATCGTTGACTTGCACCAGGCTGGCCAGCACCGGGTCGGTGGGCGACAGCACCGCGCCGAGCAGAATCGACAAACTCCACGACAACGCCAGCAAGTAATGCGCTACCAGCGCCAGGCCGACAATGCTCGCTACCATCACCGGCCCCGCCAGCCAGTAAGCCGAATGCCAGGCCTTGTCACGCAGCGGCATGCGCAGTTTGATGCCGGTGTTGAACAGCGAAAACAGTACTGCCACCTCGGTCAGGCGCTCCAGCCATTCCTTGGACTGCTCGATGTCCAGGCTCAATAGCTGAAAACCCAGCGGGCCGATGGCAAAGCCAAACAGCAGGCAAACCGCCGAGGTCGTCACCGGCAGCCAGCGCAGCCACGACGACGTCAGCGCCAGCAGCATCAGCAAGACGCCCAATACCGCCATACACAGCATGAAACTCATTCCGGGATCCTCGTCAGCCTTGCTATCAAGGTGTGACTACGCGTGCCGGTGAGAGTTGGAGGCAGTTTTCAGCTTTCTGATCGTGCCGGTCGAGCGCCAGGCGCTGTGCTTACGGGGCAAGGGTAAACACCAGCGCCTTCAAGCCACCTTCGGCACTGGCATCGGGAAATTCCGGCGGGTTTTCCAGCCGTTCGACAAACTGCAACTGCGGCGCCTCCCGGGCCATTTGCTCGAGCAGAAAGTCCTGGCCGATGGCCGGATCGTTCATGCACGCCAGCACACTGCCGCCCGGTTCAAGCAATTGTGGCAGGCGACGCAGTACCCGCTGGTAATCCTTGTCCAGCACAAAGCTGCCTTTCTGGAACGACGGCGGGTCGATGATGATCAGGTCGTACGGGCCGCTGCGGGTGACCTTGCCCCACGAGTTGAACAGGTCGTGGCCCAGAAAGCTGGCGCGGTTGCGGTCATGGTCGTTGAGCTTGTGGTTCTCGCGACCGCGATTCAATGCCGCCTTGGCCATGTCGAGGTTGACCACATGCTCGGCGCCACCGGCCACGGCGGCTACGGAAAAGCCGCAGGTGTAGGCAAACAGGTTGAGTACGCGCTTGTCTTGAGCCTGGGCGCGTACCCAGTCGCGGCCATAGCGCATGTCCAGAAACAGCCCGGTGTTCTGGTTGCGGCCAAAGTCGAGCTTGTAGCGCAGGCCACTTTCGCTGATGACCCGGTTGTCGAAGTGCTCGCCGACCAGCCATTCGGTGGTGCTTTGCGGCAGGTAGCGATGCTGCAACAGCAAGGCCTGCGCCTGGCTGGTCTGCCATGGCGTCGAGCGGGTCAGGTCGAGCAACAGCTGCTTGAGGGCGGCCAGTTCGTCTTCAGCGGGCTGGCGAAACAAGGCGACCAGTACCACGCCTTGCATCCAGTCCACCGTAATGTGCTCAAGCCCCGGCCATACCCGGCCACGGCCGTGAAACAGGCGACGGGTTTCGGCCGGGGCCGGGTCCAGGGCGGTGAGCAGGTGCTGTTGCAGGGTGGCGAGCGATTGCGGGGTCATGGCAGCGGTCATAAATAATCGGACGCGTATGGTAAACGGATTTTTGCCCTCAGGCGTGCAGGTTCAGTTCCGGTTGTTCTGGAGCGCCCCATTGATAGCGCACAGGGTTCGTGAGTCTATTTACCCGGCCTTCATCCATGGATTGCTTGAGCCAGGCATTCACGAGTTCTTCTGGAAGCGCCCACTGTGCAGTCAACTGCTGCGCGGTGACTGGCTGATCGAGTTGCTGCATTTTTTCCAGAAACAACTGATAAAAGCTCAACCCGCTCGGCAATGCAGCAGGCTCCACGGAGTATTGGCCTACTGATGGCTCTCTGACGGCCTGCGGCGACAGTAATGTTCCGATGTCCAGCAGGTCAGGGGTCTCTTTCAGCCACTTTCCACCCTGAGCGACCAAAGCAGGATTGCCGGCGTGTGAGTCTTCGGTCTGCTTCACCCATAAGGGCACCCAGTCTTTTTTCAGGTTTTCCAGCGCACCGCTCCACGTACCTCCCGATACACCAGAGTGTACGACCAGAGCTGCCTGGCTCAGGCAGTAAATATACTTGTTGCGAGCCATTGCATTGCCTTTATTAAAACCAGCCTCCGGATAAAACGGCGACACCAGAACAAGGTTGCCATTCATCAACCCTTGTCGCCATTTTGAGGTTGTAGCTGCTCGCAACAGGCTGTCTGCAAGGATGCCGACTACAGTGCCGCCATGGCTCAGACCGCCGAGCATTGTTGTTTCGTCAACCCCTTTTGCGCCCCCGGAAACGACACTGTAGCCCGCTTCAACAATGCGCTGGCCAAGTAAACAAGCGTCATCCAGTTCGTTTTCGCTGGCATTTCTGGAACCCACGACGCTCACCCCTTGACGATTCAATAGCTCCTTGTTGCCACAGCCGTAGAGAACAGGTGGTGCGTCGGTGCGTAAATGGTGTTTGAGCAGTCTTGGATAGCTGGCATCCGAGCGGGTCAGGACCCAGATACCGGCCCGGCTCCACTTCTCCAGTGCAAGTGCCAGAGAATGGCCACGGTTCAGGAGCTGTTCGATACGCTCAAGCGCAATCCTGGAGTCAGTCCAGCCTTGTAAAACCGTTCGCGGATCATTCGTGATCAGGTCTGAAGGGGTATTGCCCTGCTCGTTGAGCCATTGCGCAAAACGTCCCCATTCCGAGGGAGTAAGGGGTTTGATACTGTCTTTCTCGGGCCTGGAAAAATGCGAGGTCAACAGGAGAATGGACTGAGTATGGGTGTTGGTCATTGCTTGCTTGCCGTGGAGGAGATCGCAACCGGATAGACCGGACCACTGCCGGCAATGCGCAACAGTACCGCGATGACCGTCAATGTCCAGCCTGAATCGATCATGTCATCGACCAGCAACACTGGACCGCAAGGGATCGTTTGATTGATGGCGAAGACACCGTCCAGATTGCGGCACTGATGAAAACTGTTGCTTTGAAATTTTTGCGGCAGGTTGACGGCGACTTTGCTTATACAGTCGATAAATGGAATGCCCAACGCCTCGGCCAGCCTGCGCGCGTAGTCGGGAACCAGTTCCGGGTGAGTCAAGGAGGCAACGCAGCATAACCAGGCAGGAGCCGGTTTGGGCTGCCAGCGCTGCTTGATCATTTGCGCAAGCGCTTCGACTAGCCGGTCATCAAAGCGGCCACGCTCCTTGTCATCGGCCGCCATCGCACCCCATCCGCCATCTCGCCAGCGGGACAGGACACGGCCTTCTTCTGCCTGTAAATGTTTGGGCAACCGAGACGGGAAAGCGTAGGTGTTGAAAGCGTTCTCACTGGTCTGTTTTCGGGGCTTGATTGGAAATTCGGCATTTCGCATAAATGTTGCGGCTTCGTGTATCCGCTCTACATCGACCGAGTGGGATACCAATGCACGTGCGAGGCAGTTTGCGCATTTTCCGCACGCTTCTTGATGTGGATCGTCCAGCCTGTTTCGTAGAAAGCTCATCAGGCATCCGCGCTCATCCATATAGGCATTGACCAGTGCCCACTCCTGTTCGCGCATCTGTGACAGGCGGGTTACGCGCTCTCCATCAAGTTGGTAATGGATAGGCGTGCGGTGCCATTTGTTTTCCAGCTTGATCAAGGGTGCCGGACTTTCCACGCTGAGCAGCTTGAGGATCTTTTCGATCTGGCTGCTGGGCAGGTTGCTGTGTTGTTCAAGATCGCGGAGTGATAGTCCTTCATGCTGTTCAAGGGTGTTTAGCAGGTCATCAATCTGTGCGGGTGATGGGAAAGCCGAACGGCGGAAAAAACCATGGATCAGTGAGTCCTCTGTCCCTGACATCAAGATGCCTACGGAATGCTCGATGGCCCGTCCCGCCCGCCCGACTTGTTGGTAATAATCAACCAGCGAGCCCGGTGCCTGATAGTGAATGACAAAGCCCAGATCAGGCTTGTCGTAACCCATGCCTAAAGCGCTGGTAGCAACCAGCACTTTGATCCGGTTATGAAGGAGCGCATCTTCGAGAAACTGGCGATAGGCATGACTGTCCGGAAAGTCGCCGTGTATGACCTCGCTATGGTAAGCCGCAGCGGTGATGGCGTGAGTCTGTAGCCATCGGGCGACCTGCTCGGCATCTCGCTGTGTCAGTGCATACACAATGCCGGATCCCGATAATTGCGGGATGGTGTGTGCCAGCCAGGCCAGGCGCGTTGCCTGATCGGGGAGTTTCAGGTTCTGCAACGCAAGACTTTCGCGAATCAATGGACCTCGCTGGATCTTGATGTCGCCGAATTGATGACGAATGTCATTGATGACACGGTCGTTGGCCGTCGCCGTCGTACCCAGCATGGGGGTGTTGGCCGGGAGAAAACGCATGATGTTGATAATGCGTCGATAGTCCGGTCGGAAATCGTGTCCCCAGTCTGAAATACAATGGGCTTCATCTATTACCATCAGGCCAATACGGTCAGCGACAGGTTGTAGAACGTTCTGGATGAAGCTGTCGTTAGCCAGTCGCTCGGGTGATACCAGCAGGCAATCGACTTGATCAGCCAGAATCGCTTGTTTGACCTCTTCCCATTTTTTTGCATTGGTGGAGTTGATCGTAACGGCCCGAATGTTCAAACGTCTGGCGGCGTCGATCTGGTTGCGCATCAAGGCCAGTAACGGTGACACGATAAGCGTCAGGCCATGGCCGCGGTCACGAAGAATTCGGGTGCCAATGAAGTAGACAGCGCTTTTGCCCCACCCTGTGCGTTGTACCACCAGAAGTTTCTCGCGGCGATTGACCAGTGCGTCAATGGCTTCCCATTGCCCGGGTCGAAAGCAGGCTTTCGTATTGCCAATTGATGTTCTTAACAGTTGCTGCGCATCGTCTTCAGTCATCGATAATCCTTTATCTGTCTTACCAGCGTCAGTCCATTGTGTCGCGCCCAGCATAAGTGGCCGGGGGATGTGTGGGCTACGTGTACAAGGCTGATAATGAGTGTCAGCAGATGAGTAAACGTAACGATAACCGTGGGTTTTGCCCTCAACGCGGCATGTAACACCGTTGCCAGCGCACCGGAATTCCCAGCGTCAGCAGCCCCAGCACACCGGCCAGTGCCGCGCTGACCAGCAAGGCCGCCATGCCCAGGCGATGTTCGAGCAGCGCGCCTACGACCGCGCCGACGAACATGCCGGCCCAGGGCACCAGTTGCATGGCCCAGCCTGTTCGGCGCTCGCCCAGCAGCCAGCGCCCCAGGCCACGACCGAAACGCGAAAGCGCACCGGTCACATAGGTCAGGCCCACGGCCATGCCGCTGACTTGCTCGACGGCGGCATTGAGCATGCCCATCGCCAGAATGGCGCAGACCAGTGCGCTCAACTGTGCTTGAGCCGGCAGCAGCGCGGCGCCACAGAGCAAGGCGCTGATGCTCAGCAGCAGCGGCAGGGCGCGCCTGCCACCCAGGCGGGCGACCAGAATGCCCAGTGCGTTGCCGAGGATGAAGATGACGATTGCCAGCGCCAGCCGTCCGATAGCGCTTATATCGCCTTCACCGATCGCCACCGCCAGGCGGGTGGTGTTACCGCTCATGAACGAGACGAAATCACCGGTGGCCATGAAGCCGATCGCATCGGTCATGCCGGCCAGCATCGACAGGCAAGCCACCAGGGCCAGGCCGATCCGGTCGCGGATTTTCTGCCGCAAACGGTAACGCGGAATGGGATTTACGGGTTCGGACGGCATCGACGGTTCTCGGCAGGGTCTCGGTAAGGCAGACGATACCGCGTTGCCGGGCGCAAACGAAAACGGGGAAGCCATTGGCTTCCCCGTCGGGTGTCACGCATCGGCGCTCAGAGGTTCTGTGAGCTGGCGATCATGGCCTGAGCCATTTGTACTTTCTGCACTTCAGTCATGGTGTCCCAGATCTGGGTCTTGGCGTAGTAGCCCAGCCCGCCAAGGCTGTAGCAGACCAGAGCGCCGACCAGCAGAATGGTGGTCAGGCTCCAGCTGTCTGCACGCTCTTGCTCGCGGGTAAAGTCGCGCGCGTATTGCTTGTCAGCGTGGTGGCGGGGATCCTGTACCGAGGAAAAGCGTTTGAGCCATTGGAACAGGTGGATTACAACGTACCGCAGCATGGTTGAGAGCCTCAAGGTGATGAAAAGGAAAAGCCGAAAACGAAAAAAGCCCGTCTTTTGGACGGGCTTTCTTTTTATAAGTGGATCAAGTCGCTGAAGGCATGGATGCCTGCGCTTGTCGCTGTTGCAACATTTTAGAACAAAAAAAACGGTAAAGGCCAGCGCTAATCCATGGTTGTCGGACAACTGGTCCTTGATCGGGCTGCGGCAAATCGCCACGTCGCCCGCTGAATCGCCTTGTCCTCCCAAGCATCTCCGTCAATCCTTGTAATAATTCTTCAGATTAAGAAAAGTTACCGCGTATTGTAGGATTTGATCCCGTCATTGATTTCAGGACTGTATGAACACCCTCCAGGAGCCCCCCAATCGTTGCAAACGCCCCCCTTTGCGTTTGCCGGTATTTCGCTCGATCGCCAGCGAATGTTCCGATTCAGGCATGCCCCGATGCCGTCCGCTCAGCCTCTCATCTGTCTGCCTTGAGCAAAGCCCGACCTTTAGCCGTCGTGCGCTGACGTTTGCCGCCCTTTTTACCGACAAGAAGAACTGACACATGGAATGGATTGCTGACCCCACGGCATGGCTCGGCCTGCTGACCCTTATCGTGCTGGAACTGGTATTGGGTATCGACAACCTGGTGTTTATCGCCATCCTTGCCGACAAATTGCCGCCACACCAGCGCGACCGCGCACGGGTGATCGGCCTGACCCTGGCATTGCTGATGCGCCTGGGCCTGCTGGCGAGCATTTCCTGGATGGTGACCCTGACCGAGCCGTTGTTCGAGGTCTTCGACAAGAGCTTCTCGGGCCGTGACCTGATCATGCTGTTCGGTGGTGTGTTCCTGCTGTTCAAGGCCACCATGGAGTTGCATGAGCGTCTGGAGGGCCAGGTCAGCCAGCGCGCTGCCACCGGCGTCTATGCGCAGTTCTGGCCTATCGTGGCGCAGATCGTCGTACTCGATGCGGTGTTCTCGCTGGATGCGGTGATTACGGCGGTGGGCATGGTTGAGCACCTGTCGGTGATGATGATCGCGGTGATCATTTCCATCGGCCTGATGATTGTCGCCAGCAAGCCGTTGACCAAATTTGTCAACAGCCACCCGACGGTGATCATGCTGTGTCTGGGCTTCCTGATGATGATCGGCTTCAGCCTGACCGCCGAAGGCCTGGGTTTCCATATTCCCAAGGGCTATCTGTATGCGGCCATCGGCTTCTCGATCCTGATCGAGCTGTTCAACCAGATCGCGCGCAAACGCCGCAAGGCCTCGGCGCATGGCAGCCTGCCACGTCGTGAGCGTGCAGCGCATGCGGTGATGCGTCTGTTGGGTGGGCGCAAGCTGGAAGAGGGCGAGGTCGACGAAGAAATCAGCGACATGCTGGGTGACACCGACAGCGAAGCGGCGGTGTTCGATCGCCGCGAGCGGGTGATGATCAGTGGTGTGCTGCAACTGGCCGAGCGTCCAATCCGTACGGTGATGACGCCGCGTGCCGAGGTCGACTATCTGGACCTCAAGGATGACGCCGACAAGATCCGTCTTAAGCTGATGCATTCGTCCGTGTCGCGCTTGCCGCTGGTGGGTGAGGGCGGTATCGACGAACCGCTGGGCTATGTGCACAAGAAGGAACTGCTGCGTGAGCTGCTGGCCGGCAACGAGCCGGACATGACCCACATGTCGCGCAAGGCGATCAATCTGCTGGAGAATTTCAGCATCCTTAATGCGCTGGAACAGATGCGCAAGGAGTCGACGCACATTGCCTTTGTGGTCAACGAATTCGGTGACTTCATCGGTATCCTGAGCATGACCGACATTCTTGAGTCGATTGCCGGCCAACTGCCGGACGCCAGTGAAATGGTCGGCCCCGGCATCGTCGCGCAGGGTGAGGATTTCCTTGTCTCGGGTGCGCTGAACCTGAGCCTGATCCGCGAGCGTACCGGCTTTCAGGCGCGGCCCACCGAGGATTATCAGACCCTTGCCGGGATGGTGATGAGCTTGCTGGATCGCCTGCCGGTGATCGGGGATCGTCTGGACCACGAGGGCTGGAGCCTGCAAGTGGTCGGCGTCGAAGAGCGCCGGGTATCGCAGGTGCTGTTGCAGCGCCAGGCGGCTGCCGGCTAACCGTCAATCCGCCGCCGACGCCTGTGCAGCGTCGGCGGCGTGTTATTGGTCGCCTGGTTTCAACAAAATGGCATAAGGCTGGTCTATCCTGCCTTCATACCGTGGCTTCAACCTGCAGTCAGCCACTCCACCCCCTGGAGCTTGTCATGACTGCTGCCATTCTTTTCAATCCCAAACTGACCTATGACGTAATCCCGAGCGCCAGCCGCAAACCGTATCCGGTGTGGCGCATTCGTGATCGCAAGGTCTATGCCTACCTTGAGCACGACCCGCGCCGCGACTGGAGCGGCGAGATCGGTACCCTGAGCCTGGGCAATCCGCAGCGGCTGGTCGACCACGACGGGCAAACCATTGCCTGGATCGTTGGCAATGAAGTGCGCGATACCAAGGGGCAGCGCTTCGCGCTGAGCGAAGTCAAGGAGTAGCCGGGTAATAGCCGATCAGCGCCTGCGTGGGCGCGAGATCACCGATTCGATATTCTTGCGCCCGATCAGCAACGCTCGCCCGGAGGCCGGTTCGCTCGCCACTGGCGGTTTTTCTGCCAGCCACTTGAACATCACCAGGCAATCCACCAGCCCGAGCCGCGCATGCCGGTAGGCACGCGGCAGGCGCCCGACGGTCTCGAAGCCCAGCTTGCTCCACAGCGCCACGGCGATGCTGTTGCTGGACACCACCGAGTTGAACTGCATGGCCAGAAAGCCGCTGTCACGCGCCAGTTGCTGGGAGTGCTCGCACATCAGGCGCGCTACGCCGCGCCCACGGGCAGCCTCAGTGACCATATAACCGCAGTTGCACACATGCTTGCCGGGGCCGGCGGCATTGGCCTTGAGGTAATAACTGCCAAGCAGTTCACCGTCTTGCTCGGCAATCAGCGTGTGCAACGGCAGGTTCAACCACAGTTCACGGGCCTGTTCTGCGTCAAGTGCCGGGTCGTAGGCATAGGTTTCCCGGGCCTGGACGATGGCCTGGAAGGTCGGCCAGAAGCGTTCGAAGTCGTCGGGCGTCATGGGGCGGATGTTGATCATGTCGGTCCTTGCGGTCTACGGCGTGTGCCGCACCTTATGCGGCGCATGGCCAATCTGCAAGATGGCCTACGGATTAATCCCCCACAGCCCCACCGCATACTCGACAAAGCTGCGCAGTTTGGGCAGGCGATAACGATCTTGCGGGTAGATCAGGTGCATGGGCCGGCCGGGCAGGCGATAGTCGGGCAGCAGTGCGATCAGCCGGCCCTCGCGCAGGTCCTGCTCGACCAGTGCATCGGGCAGCATGACGATGCCCATGCCGGCTATGGCCGCCCGATACAGGCCTGCCGAAGAGTTCATGATCAAGGGACCGGCAACCGGCACTTTTACCTCGCCTTCAGGCCCGCCCAGCAGCCAGTGTTTTTCGGTCGCGCTCCAGTCATCGCCTGCCAGGTAGGCAAATGACAGGCAATCGTGAGTTTGCAGGTCGTCCGGGTGCCGGGGCGTCGAGCGTCGCGCCAGGTACTCGGGCGCCGCACAAATGGTCAGCGTGTAATCCTGCAGCGGTCGGGCGATCAGTCGCGCCGACGACGGCAGGGTGCCCATACGAATGCCGACATCGAAGCCGTTGTCGAGCAGGTCCATGCGCTGGTTGGTCAGCACCACGTCCAGCTTGATCTGCGGGTAGCGTCGGGAAAATTCGCACAGCGCAGGCGCCAGGCGCTCGGAGCCGAAGGTCAGTGGCGCGGTGATGCGCAAGGTGCCGATCGGCTCGCCCAGAGCCTGCTCGGCCAGTTGTTCGGAGTCGGCGACCAGCCCCAGTACCTCCAGGCAGCGCTGGTAATAGGCCTGGCCAAACTCGGTCAGCCGCTGGCGGCGGGTGGTGCGTTTGAGCAGGCTGACGCCCAGGCGTTGTTCCAGGGCGCGCAGGTGATTGCCGACCATGGTCGTGGAGATCGCACACTCGCGCGCGGCGGCGGTCATGCTGCCGGACTCGACCACCTTGACGTACACCGACATCGCCTGAAAAAGGTCCATTATCAATCCATACTTTAAGAAGATAGAAGTGTTGCGGGGTTTATCCATCAGAGGTGGCTAACGATACTGCAAATATCCCCCGTCACACCATGGAGCCTGATGTCATGACCGCCACCTGCCTGATGAACACTTACCAGCCGTTGCCGCTGAGCTTCGTGCGTGGCCTGGGCACCCGACTGTGGGATCAGGACGGGCGTGAGTACCTCGATGCAGTGGCCGGTGTGGCGGTGACCAACGTCGGCCATGCCCACCCGACCCTGGTGGCCGCGATCAGCGAGCAGGCCGGCCTGCTGTTGCACACCTCCAATCTGTACAGCATTGACTGGCAGCAACGCCTGGCGCGCGAGCTGACCCGGCTGTCGGGCATGGAGCGGGCGTTTTTCAGCAATTCCGGTGCCGAGGCCAATGAAACCGCACTCAAGCTGGCCCGGCTGCACGGCTGGCACAAAGGTATCGAGCAACCGCTGGTGGTGGTCATGGACAACGCCTTTCATGGCCGCACCCTGGGCACGCTGGCGGCCAGTGACGGGCCGGCGGTGCGTCTGGGTTTTGCGCAGCTGCCGGGCGATATCCTGCGGGTACCGTTCGGTGATCTTGCCGCTTTCGACCAGGTGTGTGCCCAGCATGGCCCGCGTATTGCGGCGGTACTGGTCGAGCCGATTCAGGGCGAAAGCGGCGTGCATGTGGCGCCTGCCGGGTACCTCAAGGCCCTGCGCGAGCGGTGCAGCCGGCGCGACTGGCTGTTGATGCTCGACGAGATCCAGACCGGCATGGGCCGTACCGGTCGCTGGTTTGCCTTTGAGCATGAAGGCATCGTGCCGGACGTCATGACCCTGGCCAAAGGCCTGGGCAATGGCATTCCGATCGGCGCTTGCCTGGCACGGGGCAAGGCGGCCAGCCTGTTTACCCCCGGCAGTCATGGCAGCACCTTTGGTGGTAATCCGCTGGCCTGTCGGGTGGGCTGCACCGTGCTGGAGATCATCGAACGGCAACAACTGGTAAACAATGCTCAGGTGCAGGGACAGTACCTGCTGGAACGTCTGAATCAGGTACTGGGCGCTCACCCTCACGTTGCCGCCATACGCGGGCGGGGCTTGATGATCGGCATTGAATTGCACCAGCCGATTGCCGGTCTGGCCTTGATGGCGGCCCGGCAGCACGGGCTTCTGATTAACGTGACCCGGGGCCGGACCATTCGTTTGTTGCCGCCATTGACCCTGGCTGCCGATGAGGCGCAAATGATCGTTGAGGGTCTGCAACAACTGCTGGCCTGACCGACCACACAGGAAGCAGGGTGGATTTTGGGGTATACCATCAGGGCGTGATGCGGTAGAAATTCACGTGGGAATTGCGAATCAACCTCGCCATATGCCAACCCATGGATTTACAAGGAGCTACTCATGCCTATCCGGTCCCTGACCCTCGCCACCCTGTTGTTGGTGGCCGCGCCGGTGTTTGCCGCCGACAGCGATACGCCGCTGGCCCAGGAGCGCGGCAAGACCCGGCCTTTGCTCATCATCGCGCCCAAGGCGTCCGATCCGACCCTGACCAAACTCAAGAAAGCCCTCGATGAACCGGCCAACCGCGAAGCCTTTGCCCAGCGCAACATGGTGTTGTACACAGTGGAGGGCCTTAACGGTGAGCGCAACGGCAAGGCTCTGGATACCCAGACCACCATGGCGCTGATCCGCTACTTCAATCCGGGTGTGGGTGCCGGGAACCGGGTGGTTCTGATCGGCAAGGACGGCGAAGTGAAAATCAACAAAGAGACGGTTGAGCCCAAGGAAATCTTCGCCACCATCGACCAGATGCCCATGCGCGAGAAAGAAGCCGCTGCCCCGGCAGTGAGTGCTGCGCCCGAAGCGCCTGCCGAGAAGGCCCCGAAGGCGGCCGGCAAGGGCGCACCTGCCGCGCTGGATGATTAGATCGATCAGGCCGGGCAGCGCCGGCCTTTGACTCATTCGCCGCGAATGTACTGTTCCAGTTGTTGAATCAGGCTGGCCTGCTCGGCGATGGCTTCCTTGACCAGGTCGCCGATCGACAGCAGGCCCAGCAGTTGGCCGTCATCCACCACCGGCAGGTGGCGCAAGTGGTGGTCGGTCATGATATTCATGCACGTTTCGACGTTTTGCGTCGAGTCGACGGTAATCACCTTGCTGCTCATGATCGCGCTGACCGGGGTACCGGCCGAGGAGCGGCCCTGCAAGACCATCTTGCGCGCGTAGTCGCGCTCGCTGAGTACCCCGACCACCTTGCCATGCTCGGCCACGGCCAGGGCACCGATGTTCTTGTCGGCCATCAGCCGCAGAGCGTCGAGCACGAAGGCGTCGGGGGCAATGGTGTGCACTTGACGATGCTGTTCAGGCTTGAGTTTAAGTAACTGGGCTACGGTTTTCATCGTGCTCTCCAGAGGCGAGAACTTACAGGATTGGCCCTCGACGGGGTGACACAAGCATCCGGCAAGCGCCTGTACCGTGCAAGCCTGAAAACGCCCTGTGTATTAAGGAAAACGTCGATTTCAGGACCCGACCCGGTCGTTATTGGTGGCAAGGGCTGCCAACAGTTGGGCCAGTGGCATTGGCCTGTTCAGGTAATAGCCCTGGACTTCGTCGCAACCGAAGGCGGCCAGGCGTTGCAGTTGTTGTTCGGTTTCGACACCTTCGGCGGTAATGGTCATCGACAGGGCACGACCCAATGCAATGATCGCTTGCACGATAGAACGGCCCTGCACACTGCTGTCGATTTCCTGGATAAAACTGCGGTCGATTTTCAGGGTGTCGAACGGGAAGTCTTTCAGGTAACTCAACGACGAGTAGCCCGTGCCGAAATCGTCCATCGATAGCCGCACCCCCAGTGCCTTGAGGGCAAACATCAGTTGCAGGCTTGACGCGGCATCCTCGATGACCACCCGCTCGGTCAGTTCCAGTTCCAGCCGGTGACTGGGCAGGCCGGTCGCCGTCAGTGCATTGCGGATCCGCTCGACCAGGCCCGGAGCACGAAACTCCACGGCAGAGATATTGACCGACACATGCAGCGCGTCACCCCATAGTGCGGCATCGCTGCAGGCACGATGCAATACCCAGTCACTGATGGGCACGATCATGCCGTTTTCTTCGGCCAGCTCAATGAACTGGTCGGGCATGCACAAGCCCCGTTGCGGGTGCTGCCAGCGAATCAGTGCTTCGGCGCTAATGATGCGCCCCGTGTGCACATCGTGCCGGGGCTGGTAGTGCAGGCTGAATTGTTCATCCCTCAGCGCCGCCCGCAGGCTGGTCTCCAGTTCGCGTTGCTGCTCAAGGTGCAGGAGCATGCCCGGATCGTATGAGCGCCAGGTATTGCGACCGCCGTTCTTGGCCTGATACAGGGCCAGGTCCGAAAACCTGATCAGGTCTTCGGGCTGGCGGGAATGGACCGGTGCCTGGGCGATGCCGATGCTCAGGCCAATAACGACTTCCTGATTGTTGACGATAAACGGCTGACTGATACAGGCAATCAATGCCTTGCACAGCTGCTCGACGTCTTCAAGGGTCGCCAGTGCAGGGGCGACAAGAATGAATTCATCGCCGCCCTGGCGTGCCAGCAGGCCGCCTGGCGGCAGGCAGCGCGCCATGCGCAGCGCCGATTCGCGCAGCACGCAATCGCCGCCACTGTGGCCGTAGATATCGTTGACCGGCTTGAAATGATCGAGGTCCAGATTGAGTAGGGTCAGTGGCTGCGGGCGGCGGGGCAGTTGTTCCAGTTGGCCGATCAGAAATTCGCGCAGTTGCAGGCGGTTCGGCAGGCCGGTAAGCGTGTCGTGCCGCGACAGGTACATCAAACGCTCTTCGCCAGCCACCTCGCGGGTGATGTCCGAGGCGCTGCCCTGGTAACCGATCACCTGTTCATCGCGCAGGATCGGCCTGACCGCGATATGGCTGGTCAACACCGCGCCGGTGGGCGAGCAATGGGTGCAGCGGATCACCGAGCGGGCAGTGGCTGTGTGTTGCGCTCGTACCCAGTCGCGCAGTGCCTGGCCCTGGCATTGCAGCATGTCGTCCAGGCATTGTCCCAGCCAGGCGTCGGCGGGTTGCCCGGTGATATCGCTGAACCGCTCCGACAAGTAGGTGATGCGCAAATCCAGGTCGGTTTCCCACAGCCAGTCCGAGGCCGCTTCGGCTACGTTACGAAAGCGTGCTTCGCTACTGGCCAGTGCCGCGCGGCTGCTGTGAATCACCTCGTACTGCTTGTCCAGCAGGCGGGCAGTATTGAGGGTGCGGTGGGCGATGCGGCGGGCCACGAACAGCAATGTAGCCAGCAATATCAACAGCAGCGGTAGCAGTACACGCAGCAAGCGGTAGCCGGGTTGATCGGGATTCCAGCGCAACAGCAAGTAAGGGGCGGCCTGCAACCGGGGCTGCCCGGCAGCGTCGTCAGGGGCTACAGGCACGCGCAAGTCGCAGAGCTCATAGCTGTTGCCCAGCGTACGCAGCTTTTGCGGACTCAACAGATATGCCAGTACCAGTACCGACTGCACGCCCGTGGTCTTTTCTACGCTGGGATCGTTACCGGGACTTAACCGCGAAGCCACGAGAAAGACCGGTTGGCCCTGACGCTCGCGAATCTGCGTGGCGACATATTCATCATCATGGGCGGTGCGTGCCTCTTCGATCAGATTGGCCGGAAAGCTGCCTAGCCAGTTCTGCAACGATTCATCGGTCAACTCGCCCTGATCCAGTGAATAAGCAGTGTTGTCGCGAGGGTCGATCACGAATACCCCTTCGAAATGGAAACTGCTGAACAGTGAAGCCCCCAGGTTATCGCGGGTATAGGCCCAGTTTCGGTCGACCTGCAGGTGCAAATGACGGTAGGCATCGCCCCAAGGGGCATTTTCAAGCGCTACAGTGGTAAGGCGCTGTTGGGTAGCCTGCCAGAGCTTTTGCATCAAGCGCTCACTGTGCGCGCTGGCATCGCGGTTCAACTGCACGGCGATCAACAGCAACGCCGCGACCATGATCAATGAAATCGTCCCCAGCAGCCCCAGCAATGCAAACAGGGTGCGTCTGGCCAGCAACACATTGCGAGGGTCGGAGGCTTGTACCCTTGTCGCTGTTTTCATCAAGCAATTTCCAGAGTGCTACTACTGATGACGAGTATTGACTACAAAGGCGTCTGACGCCCAGTCCTGTCCCTGTTGAATACTGAGTAGAATGTCCGCTTCAACCGACAGACAAGGCCAGCGCGTTGGATCTACAGCCGGGTTTCATCCTCAGCCGCCACTGGCGCGACACGCCCGCCGGGACTGAAATCGAGTTGTGGCTGGCCACCGATCACGGCCCGCGTCTGATTCGCTTGCGCGCCCCACCGTCGGTGGCGTTCATGCCTGCGGTGCAACGCGAGCGCGCCCAGGCCCTGCTGCGCGGCGAGGAAGGGGTCGAGCTGCGCGAGCTTGAGCTGAAAGACTTTCGCCATCGGCCTGTCGTGGGTATTTATTGCACACAGTACCGGCAATTGATGAACGTCGAGCGCTTGCTGCGCAAGGGCAACCTGGACGTCTACGAAGCCGATATCCGTCCCCCGGAGCGCTACCTGATGGAGCGTTTCATCACGGCGCCTGTGCTGTTTGGCGGTACTGTCGATGCCGACGGCGTGGTGTGCCAGGCGACCGTGCGCCCGGCGCCCGATTACCGCCCGCGCCTGAAACTGGTGTCGCTGGACATCGAAACCACCGAGCGCGGCGAGTTGTATTCGATTGCCCTGGAGGGCTGCGGGCAGCGCCAGGTGTACATGCTGGGGCCGGCCAATGGTGATGCGTCGAAGGTGGATTTCGACCTTGAGTACTGCGCCAGCCGTGCTGAACTGCTCACCCGGCTGAACCAATGGCTGGCCGAGCATGACCCGGACGCGATCATCGGCTGGAATGTGGTGCAGTTCGACCTGCGCATCCTGCATGAGCATTCCAGAAAGCTCGGCGTGCCCTTGCTGTTGGGACGTGGCGGTGAGCCGATGGGCTGGCGCGAGCACGGCAGCCGCCAGCATTTCTTTGCCGAGGTCAGCGGCCGCTTGATCATTGACGGCATCGAGGCGCTGCGTTCAGCGACCTGGAGCTTTGCCTCGTTCAGCCTTGAATTCGTCGCCCAGAGCCTGTTGGGTGAGGGCAAGGCGATCGACACGCCGTACCAGCGTATGGACGAAATCAACCGCATGTTCGCCGAAGACAAACCGGCGCTGGCGCATTACAACCTCAAGGACTGTGAGTTGGTGACGCGGGTGTTCGAGGTCACCGGGCTGCTGACCTTTCTGCTCGAGCGCGCCACGGTCACCGGCCTTGCCGCCGACCGCAGTGGCGGCTCGGTGGCCGCGTTCTATCACCTGTACCTGCCGCAGATGCATCGTCAGGGCTTCGTTGCGCCCAACCTCGGCGAGCGCATGCCCGAGGCCAGCCCCGGCGGCTTTGTCATGGACTCGCGGCCCGGTTTGTACGAGTCGGTCGTGGTGCTCGATTACAAGAGCCTGTACCCGTCGATAATTCGCACTTTTCTCATCGACCCGGTGGGGCTGATCGAAGGCTTGCAGCAACCCGATGATGTGCATTCGGTGCCGGGCTTTCGCGGCGCCCGCTTTTCACGCACCCGGCACAGCCTGCCGGCCATCGTCGAGCGGGTCTGGCAGGGCCGTGAAACGGCCAAGCGCGAAGGCAATGCGCCGTTGTCGCAAGCGCTGAAAATCATCATGAATGCCTTCTACGGCGTGCTGGGCTCCAGCGGGTGCCGTTTTTTCGATACCCGCCTGGCGTCGTCGATCACCCTGCGCGGGCATGAAATCATGCAAACCACCCGGCAACTGATCGAGGCGCGGGGGCATCAGGTGATTTATGGCGACACCGACTCGACGTTCGTCTGGCTGGGCACGCCCCACGACGAGCGGCAGGCGCAGGCCATCGGGCGTGACCTGGTGGCACATATCAACCAGTGGTGGGCCGCGCACCTGCAACGGGAATATGGCCTTGATAGCGCGCTGGAGCTGCAATACGAAATCCATTATTCGCGCTTTCTGATGCCCACCATTCGCGGTGCCGAGGAGGGCAGCAAGAAGCGTTACGCAGGCCTGGTGACCCGCGCCGATAACACTCAAGAAATGGTCTACAAGGGTCTGGAGTCGGTGCGCACCGACTGGTCGCCGCTGGCCCGGGAGTTTCAGCAGGCGCTGTACCTGCTGATCTTCCAGCGCCGCCCTTATCAGGAGTACATCCGCGATTATGTGCGCCGCACCGTGGCCGGTGAGCTGGACGACTTGCTGGTGTTTCGCAAGCGCCTGCGTCGGCGTCTGGACGAGTACCAGCGCAACGTGCCGCCGCATGTGCGCGCCGCGAAACTGGCCGATGAATACAACCAGCGCCTGGGCCGGCCGCTGCAATACCAGCGCGGCGGCTGGATCAGCTATGTAATGACTGTCAACGGCCCGGAACCCCTGGAGGCACGTCAAGCACCCATCGATTACGACCATTACGTGACCCGCCAGCTGCAACCTTTGGCCGATGCCATCCTGCCGTTTGTCGACGACGATTTCAGTCGCCTGATCGGCGGGCAACTGGGGCTGTTTTAACCCAGTGCCTCAACCACCTGCGGTAGCAGGGTTTCGCAAGGCACTTCGAACTTGGCGGTCAGTAGATCGTCGGCACGGGTCTTGCCCTGATTGATGGCCAGAACCGGTTTGCCTTGTTCAGCCATGTGTTTGCACAGGCGGAACGCCGACCAGGCCATCAGCGAGGTGCCGACCACCAATAGCCCCGCTGCCTGGCCAGCCTGCTCCATGGCCAGGGCGGCGGTGTCGCAGGCGACGTTTTCACCGAAGAACACCACATCCGGCTTCAGCCTGACGCCTGCGCAGTGCGGGCAGGCCGGCAAGCGAAAGTCACTGATGTAGGCCGCATCCAGCAAGGTATCACCGTCGGGGGCCTGCACGGCGTCGACACTGCTCAAGTAAGGGTTGTCGGCCAGCATCTGTTGCTGCACCACCGTGCGTTCGCAGCGCTGCCCGCAATCCAGGCACAACACCCGGTGCAGGCTGCCATGCAACTCGGTCACCGCCGGGCTGCCGGCACGGCTGTGCAGGGCATCGACGTTCTGGGTGATCAAGCCGCTGATGCGGCCCGCCGTCTGCAGCTCGGCCAAGGCACGGTGCGCGGCATTGGGTTGTGCCGCCAGAATGCGCGGCCAGCCCAGCAAGGCACGCGCCCAATAGCGCTGGCGTGCGGCGGGGTTGGCGATAAACTCCTGATACATCATCGGCTGCTGGCCGCGCCGCACACCTTCGCGGTCGCGGTAATCGGGAATACCGGAGGCGGTGCTGATACCGGCGCCGGTGATCACCAGCAGCGGTTGTCGAGAAAGGTACTGGCAGAGCGTTTCGAGGGGCATGAGCGATTTTCTCCTGGCAGGCTCACCGAGCTTAACCCGAGCGGTGCTTTATCTGCACCGCAGGCGTATGCCATCCTCACAGTCTTTGCCCGACAGGAGTCCGTCATGCGTCGCTACCCGTTCAAACAGCTCGATGTTTTTTCCGAGCAACCGTTGCAAGGCAATCCACTGGCGGTGGTGTTCGATGCCGACGACCTGAGCGACGAGCGTATGGCCGCGCTGGCGAACTGGACCAACCTCAGCGAAACCACGTTTATCCAGACCCCCACCGACCCGCAGGCCGACTATCGCGTGCGCATTTTTACCACGCTCAGAGAACTGCCCTTTGCCGGGCATCCGACCCTTGGCACCTGCCATGCGTGGCTCGAAAGCGGCGGGGTGTCCAAGGGCGAAGAAATCATTCAGCAATGTGGTATCGGTCTGGTGCGAATTCGCAAGGTCGGCGAGCAGCTGGCGTTTACCGCGCCGCCGCTGTTGCGCAGCGGCCCGGTAGACGATGAACTGCTGGCGCGGGTATGCCTGGCGCTGGATTTGAGCCGTGATGAAGTGCTCGATGCCCGCTGGGTCGACAACGGCCCCGGCTGGTTTGCCCTGCACCTGGCCAACCGCGCGCGGGTACTGTCGCTGAAACCTGACTTTTCCCGCCTCGATGGTCTGGTGCTTGGTGTATTCGGTGCCTGGGAGCCGGCCATTGACGGCAATGAGGCACAGTATGAAGTGCGTGCCTTCGTCGGCGGCGATGGCATGCCCGAAGACCCGGTAACCGGCAGCCTCAACGCCGGGATCGCCCGCTGGTTGTTCGAACAAGGCCTGGCACCGCAACGCTATGTGGTCAGCCAGGGCACCGCGATAGGCCGCAATGGCCGGGTTCAGGTCGAGCGCATTGGCGATGACATCTGGATTGGCGGTGCGTCCGTGACCTGTATTGAGGGGCAGCTGCATTTGTAGGGATACGTGCCGTCAGGGCATAACAATAGAACGTATTTGTATTAATCAATGCAGGGTGAAAAGAGTACCGTGCCTGACCCCTTTAGTGGCGGTCATTCAGCCCTTTAGTGGCCGTCCTTCAACAGGCACGCTGTAATGAAAAATAATAACGCCGTCTTTACCCAAGGCTCTGTACTCAAGCATATCGTGCGGATGACCGGGACCAGTACCACCAGTTTGTTGTCTATCTTCGTCATTGATGTTCTTTCGGTGTTTTACATCTCCATGTTGCATGACGACGTGTTGTTGGCAGCGCTGGTGGTGGGCAAGACATTGACGTTTTTCGTGACCAGTATGTCGATGGGCGTGTCCATGGCTTCGGCTGCGCTGATTGCCAGTCGCCTGGGGGCCGGTGAGATCCAGCGTGCCCGGCAACTGGCAGGCAGCGGCCTGGCACTGGTGATCGCGCTCTCGATATCGGCGGCGGCAGTCGAGCTGTTTTTTCTCGATGCCATCCTCAATCTGCTGGGGCTCGAAGAGCGAGCGTTTGCGGCAGCGCATGCGTATCTGTGGATTACCCTGCCGGCCACGCTGTTCATGGCCATTGGGCAAATCTGCATGCAGACATTGCGTACTTCCGGGTTCGGCAAGCAACCGATGTATATCGTGCTGACCGGCACCGCAGTGGGTGCGCTGGCCGAGCCGGTATTTATCCTGTGGCTGAATCTGGGGCTCAACGGTGCAGGCTTTGCCTATTTGCTGATGGCCTGCGTGACCGCGTCCCTGAGCGTGTATTACGTGCACCGTGTCGCCAGGCTGACCGCACGCGCCGCGCCTGCACAGATGCGCGCAGACATCGGCCAGATTTCCAGGATTGCCCTGCCGGCGGTGTTCGGCAACCTGGCCACCCCGGTGGGCATGGCGTACCTGATGTCGTCGGTGGCCGCCTATGGCTCGCAAGCTTTGGCCGGCATTGCCGTGGTCGACCGCATCATTCAGTTGTCGTTCTGCGTGTTCTTTGTGTTGCCCGGTGCGCTGAGTCCGATTATCGGGCAGAACCTGGGGGCCAGAAATGCAGAGCGTGCGCGCGAGGCGATAAAGACCACGTATTGGCTGGCGCTGGGTTATGGGGCCGTTGTGGCGTTGATCCTGGCGCTGTCGGCGCAGACACTGCAAGGCCTATTCAATGTGCAAGGCGAAGGCGTGCGCATTCTGCAGGTATTCTGTCAGTTCGGCGGGGTGCTCTGGACCTTGATCGGTTTGCAGTTCGTCGCCATTTCCATTTTCGTGACCATGGGCCGACCGATCTTTGTCACGCTGTTCGGCTGGCTGCGTGCCAGCCTGGGGACGGTGCCGTTTGTCTGGTATGGCGCGCACCTTGATGGCGGCGCGGGCGCCTTGCTCGGCCACTTGCTCGGTAATGCAACGGTTGCTCTGGCTGCCTGCACGGTCGGCATGCTGGTCATGAAAGCGACGTTGAAAGAAATAACCCTGCCGGTACTGGCGCACAGAGACTCAACGATATGAGCGAACCTGCTTGTCCTTCTCCTGCCACCGCGCTGGCCGTGGCCGAGACGGTTTTGCGCAGCCGTTATGAAGGCGCATCCTTTGCCTGTGTGGCCGGCTCGATCATGCGCGGGCAGGGCACTTACCTTTCCGATATCGATCTGGTGGTGATTTACGATCACCTCGATGCAGCGCGTCGCGAGTCGTTCATCGCGCAGGGTATTCCGGTCGAAGTGTTCGTTCATGACCTGCGGACCGTGGCGTGGTTCATCGATGAAGACATCGAGCGCGGGCGTCCAAGCCTGCTCAACATGATCAGCGAAGGCGTGGTGATTGGCCCGGCGACGGGTGCGGCAGAACGGTTGCGCCAAGAGGTTCGCAAGCGTTTGAACGCAGGGCCGCAACCGTTGGCAACTGCGGCCCTGAACGCTTTACGCTATGAAATCACCGATGCAATCGATGACCTGCGCGGTGAGCGGTCGGCCAGTGAGGTCATGGCGATCGGTGCCATGTTGCATGCCCGGCTGGTAGAACTTGCGCTGCGCGGACGGGGCTGCTGGTATGGCACTGGAAAATGGGCGCCGCGTCTGCTCGGTGATATGGACCCGCGTCTGGCGCAGCGATTCGACGAGGCTTTTCGAGCGCTGTTCGTATCGGGCAACGCAAGCCTGGTGATTGCCCTGGCCGAGGATGAGCTGGCGCCACACGGTGGCACGCTGTTCGATGGCGATTGCCGCGTAGCACTGGCCTCATGGCGTGTCTGAACTGTTGTCGTGACGAATGCGTTTGCCGGGGCGTGCCGCGATGCTGCTGGCCTGGCCATCACGCTGTTTGCCTGTGCGTGCCTGGGTAATCAAGGCCGGAATCAACGGCCCTTCGGGCAGGTTTTTCCAGAAACGCGTCGGCAAGTGGCCTTGCATGACTTTAGGGTTGAGCCGCGCCGGGTTGAAAATGTGCTGGTAGTAGGTCAGCCATAGCTCGCCGTGTGAGTCGTCCGGCTGGCGGGCCAGCTGTTGCCATGCCTGCGGGCAGCGTCGTTGGTGAATCAATCGGCTACCGTCGTAGAAAACAGCGTCGCGCGGGGTCGCGATCAGCCAGCGATGACGGCCCATGCGGCCGATGAAATGCTCGCTGGCACTGTGCAGAATGTCGTGGGCCGGTTCATGCCAGGCCACATAGTGCGGTGCGTTGTCGTCCGGCCAGGGCAGGTCGGTTTTAACCGCCACGAAGCGCAAGAAGGCATGCAGGTGATGAGCCTCGCGGCTGACCTGTTTCAGCCGCCGCTGTAGTTCGCTGCCCAGCCGGTCGCCAGCGAGCATGGCGGTGCGGTCGCCATGACACACCCGCCACAGTACCTCGTAAAGCAGGCTCCAGCGTTGCTCGCCACGGTACTGCGCTGCCGCTTGCAGTTGCTCCAGCAACGCAAGCGGTACCCGTGCCTGAAACGGGCCGGGCGTATCAGGAAGTTGCTCGTCGCTGCCGAACAGATCGCTGCCCTGGCCACCATTCCAGCTGACCCGGCTGGGGTCGACGGCGTGGCTTAACAGCCAGCGTGCCTGCCCGCGCCAGACCTCGAACAGGTCATCGCAGTCCAGGCTGATCATGCCCATAGCCCCAGTTGCTGAGGCTGCGGACGGTCGCGCAATTGCTGGTGCAGGCGCTCGCTTGAGGATTGCGCCTGCGGCGGCCGGTAATCGCTGGTGATGATAAACGGACGAGCCTTGTCGAGGATGCAGCGCATGCGCGCCAGGTCTTCGTAACGGATGCGCCGCTGCCGGCGCAGCTCGACCAGGCGTTGCGTGGTGCGCAGGCCGATGCCTGGAATACGGGCGATCAGGCTCGGGTCGGCGCGGTTCAAGTCCAGCGGGAACACATCGCGGTTGTTCAGCGCCCAGGCCAGCTTGGGGTCGATGTCCAGCGCCAGGTCGCCGGGGCCCTTGAGCAGTTCGCTGGCCTGAAAACCGTAGCCGCGCAGCAGAAAGTCGGCCTGGTACAGGCGGTGTTCGCGCAGCAGTGGCGGGGCGGCCAGCGGCACGCTGCCCGGGCTGTTGGGGATTGGGCTGAACGCCGAATAATAGACCCGGCGCAGCTTGTAGTTGCTGTACAGGGTCTGGGCGCTGTGCAGAATGGTGCTGTCGTCGGTGGCGTCGGCGCCGACGATCATCTGTGTGCTTTGCCCGGCGGGTGCAAAGCGCGGCGCGCGTGGCTCATCCTTGACGTTCTGTTCGCCGTTATGAATGGTGTGCATGGCCTTGCGGATCGAGCCGATGTTTTTCTCCGGCGCAAGGATTTGCAGGCTGTGGTCGGTGGGCAGCTCGATGTTGACACTGAGGCGGTCGGCATAACGACCGGCGAGTGCGATCAGCGCAGGGTCTGCATCGGGGATGGTCTTGAGGTGGATATAGCCACGAAACTCGTGTTCTTCACGCAGCAATCGGGCGACTTCGACCAGTTGCTCCATGGTGTAGTCGGCCGAGCGGATGATACCGGAACTCAGAAACAGCCCGCTGACGCAGTTGCGCCGGTAGAAGTCCAGGGTCAGGGCGACCACTTCTTCGGGGTTGAAGCGCGCACGCGGCACATCGCTGGAGCGCCGGTTGACGCAGTACTGGCAGTCGTACAGGCAAAAGTTGGTCAGCAGGATTTTCAGCAGCGAGACGCAGCGCCCGTCGGGCGTATAGCTGTGGCAGATGCCCATGCCATTGGTCGAGCCCAGCCCGTTCTTGCCTTGCGAGCTGCGCTTGGGCGCGCCACTGCTGGCGCAGGAGGCGTCGTACTTGGCGGCGTCGGCCAGAATGCTCAGCTTGTCGATCAGCTGCATGTAAATTACCCGATACTGTTTTTATGTACAGTATCGGGCTTTGACGCATTGCTCAAGTACCGTTTGCCGCCTTGTCAGAGTTGATAGGCGGCGATGTAACGGCGATTGACGGTGACGCAGTCGGCATAAAGCTTAAGCGATTTTCGGTATTCATTGCCGGTTGGGGCTTTGGCGCCGGTTAAATCCGGCGCACCGGGGGCCGCTTCCCAAGGCCGACTGAAATCATGGACGTCGGCAAAGTCCAGTTCGGCGACAGAGTGGCCCACAGCGTGTTTAAGCACATCATCCTCAGGCGGTATCGACATAACGTTAGTCCCTTAAGTTAAAAAAGGTATTGAAAAGGGGTGTCGCAAGCGACTCGACAAGAATAGTTGCCTGGTCACAATTGCCAGGCGTGGGCGACCAATGGACCTGTTGGCGAAAAATTCCGATTGGCGGCGGCGTCTGAGTTAATTAGAATTATTCTCATTACAAATCATGACTCACTTCGATGGTGCCCTTCGCATGACTGACGCCGCACACCCCATGCAGCCTGGGCTGGACAGTTTCTATCGTGAACATCGCAGTTGGCTGGAAGCGTGGCTGCATCGGCGCCTGGGCAATGCCTGGGATGCGGCCGACCTGAGTCAGGAAACCTTTTTGCGTGTACTGACCGGCCCGCACAGCGAGCCGCTGGCCGCGCTGCGTGAACCCAGGGCTTATCTGGTCACGGTGGGCAAGCGACTGTTGCTCAATCATCAGCGCCGTCGACGTCTGGAGCAGGCCTATCTGGATGCCCTGGCGCATCTGCCTGAAACCGTGACGCCCTCGGCGGAGCAGCGCTGGATCGTGTTGCAAACCTTGCAGGCTCTGGATGATTTGCTCGATGGCTTGCCACCAGCAGTGCGCCGCGCCTTTTTGTGGGCGCAGCTCGAAGGCCTGAACTATGCGCAAATCGCCGAACGCTTGCAGGTCTCGCAGCGTACGGTCAAACGCTACATGGCTCAGGCCTACGAACACTGTCTGGTGGCCGACCTGTGAACCCGGCAAACCACGATCACGCCCGCCAGGTGGCGCATGCCGCTGCACGCTGGCTGGCGCTGGTCGAGTCGGGCACCGCCAGCGCCGAAGACCGTGCGGGCCTGCAGCAATGGCGTGAGCAGTCGCCCAGCCATGAGCAGATGTGGCAGAAAGCCCAGGGGCTGCGCCAGCGGTTTGCCGAAGTGCCTGCACAATTGGCCATGGCCAGCCTTGATCGTCCGGCCGCAGCACCGCAACGTCGGGCGTTGCTCAAGCGCGCACTGGTGCTTGCCGCAGTGCTGCCCACCGGCTGGTTGCTCAGCCAGCAGTTACCCGTCGCAGCCTGGCGCGCCGACTTGCGAACCGGCACCGGCGAGCGACGTACCGTGCGCCTGTCCGATGCCAGCCTGTTGCAGCTCAATACCGCGACGGCGGTCGACCTGGACTGGCACGCCGGCAGGCATCAACTGTCGCTGATCGAAGGCGAGCTGGCGTTGAGCATGGCCGAAAATGCCCCGGCGGTCATTGTGCAAACCCGCTTGGGACACGCCATTGCGACGGGCGCCGAGCTGTGTATTCGCCAGGACGCCGGGCGTTGTCGGGTATCGGTATTGCGCGGGCGGGTCCAGGTGCTGCCAGTGGCCGGCGCGCCCGTGCATTTGCAGGGCGGCCAGCGCGTCTCGCTCAGCCCTTCGGGAACTGGAGCCATAGAGCGTTTCGACGCCCAACAGCCAGACTGGCGAACCGGCGTGCTGACGGTTGAAAACCGCCCGCTGGGCAGTTTTCTCACCGAACTGAGCCGCTACCGGCCGGGTGTTTTGCGCTGGGAGCCGAGCCTGGAAAAGCTTAACGTTACCGGCGCGTTTCGCCTCGACGACACCGACCGTATTCTGCAGCTGCTGGCCGCCAGCCTGCCTGTGCAAGTACAGACCCGTACCCGTTATTGGGTCACGTTGGTGCCGCGCCCCGCTGTTGCATGAGCCCTTCAACTGAGCTTTGAGGTGACATAGATCAGACGCACCGCCGCCAGGCTGATGGCCTGGGCATCGTCACGTACTGTCTCGATCTGCAGCCTGTCCGTGCCAGCGTCATCGCTCTGGCGCCTCTCAAGCAATTGAGTCATCTGGTACAGCTGCTGATTCATGTCGTGCAGGCTGGTGTGTAGACGGGCAATCACCCGATTGAGATCGGACACCACGGGTGTGGCAACCGTGGTGTAGCGCTTTTCCTGGCCGGTAACAACGTAGGCGATATCGATTCCGGCTTCGGACACGCGTGATAAATAATCAGCTCTTGGATAGCGAAGACCATTTTCATAGTTGCCCTGTGCATTGGTTTCAACGCCACCGATGGCGCCCAGTGCACTTTGTGAAAGTTTAAGGCGTGTACGTTCCCTTTTCAGGCGCGGACCGATTCCTATCATCCGTTTATCCTCATTAAATCATCCGCACGAGGGTTGCCTTTGCAGATTTATATCCATTTAAGAAAGGAGTGAACAGACCGGCTGTTTGCACGTGACAGCCACAGATGGTCTATCTTGAAAACTCACTGGCCATTACTTTGGCGCAGGCCAAGATACCCTTAAATGGGGAGGCGAAATAGTACTTTCTTGTACCAATTTGAATGGTTTAAGTGTGAGTTTTAGATCGGATAGTGTTTTTTTATGTAAAAAAATGTTAATCGTCTGTGTTCATGAGCAGCGCTTTTCACAGGCAGCCGGCAGCGGGCGTGTGTGACCAGTTTTGCGCGGTGCGAGCGACATCATCGGCCAGTTTCGCTACAGCGGCCTGATGCGCGAGCACCAGGCTTTCCAGGCTGGCACCGGCGTTTTCGCGGATCACGCTGCTACAGGTCAGGTTGCTGCGCGGGCTGCCGGTCGGACCATTGCGCAGGCTCAGGTTCCACACCACGTCGATCAGCGCATATTGGCCGGGCAGCGACTCGAAGCGCCGAACATCGGTGCGCAGCGACAGCAACGGCTCATTGCTGTCCTTGGGCAGGCCGGCGACGTCACGGCGGGCAAAGCGGCTTTCAAGTTGTGCGGTCAGGGCGTCATGAAACTCATCGCCCAGCGGTGCACCCCAGCGTTCGGTGTCGAGAATGGCCAGGCTGCCGTCGCCCTGGCGGACCACCAGTGACGGTTGGTCGACCTGAACCGGTAACTGCACCGCCAGCATCTCGAACTGGAACGGCGCCGGCTGGTTTTTGACTACAGGAGCCGCGCCCAGCGGCGCGACCAGGGTGTAGTAGCGCATCACAGGGGAGGCGCAGGCGGCCAGCCCCAGAGTGGCGGCCACAATGGCCAGTTTCAGGCGCAGGGTCATGGTTGAGGCTCCAGATTCTTGTTGCGTGAAGACGAACTCTTGTACGAGGCGGGCGCGGCGTCGCTGCTGCGGCCACGGATCAACGCTTCAGGTTGACGGCCGAGGAAGTCGGTCAGCACGCGCATGGAACGCGCCGCACGCTGCACCTCGTCCAGTGCCTGACCCAGTTGCTGACGACCGGGTGAGTCTTCGCCCAGTGTGTCGTTGGCGGTCGACAGTGTTTTCTCGGCCTGTTGCAGGGTGCCGCGCACTTGCGGCAACACGCTGGCGTTGACTATTTTCAGGGTTTTCTGCAATTCGCTCAGCGTGCCATTCAGGTTGCCTGCCAACTCGTCGACCGGCAGGCGGCTGAGTTTGTCGACAAAGGCCTGCAACTGCTCCTGCAACTTGTCGAAGCTGCCTGGGACGGTCGGAATGTCCAGCGGGCGTGCCTTGGGATCGAAGGCGACCTTCGGAGCCTTGGGGTCGAACTCCATGGCGATGTACAACTGTCCGGTAAGCAGGTTGCCGGTGCGCACCTGCGCGCGCAGGCCATTGCTGATGAACGCGCCCAGAATGCGCGCCGATTGCTCTTCGTCACTTCCTGTTCCGGCCAGTTGCTGCAGCTTCGATTCAGCGGCGCCCAGGCGTTTGGGGTAGATCACGGCGCCGACCACACCGGGGAAGGTCTTGGTGTCGCCGTCGTAATCCAGGTCGACCGACACCACCCTGCCGATGTTGACCCCCAGAAAGTCCACCGGCGCATTGACTGCCAGACCACGCAGCGACTGTTTGAAGCGCATACGGATGTAACGCGGCTCGCCGTCGGGCGGCGCGAGGGCTGCGGCCTGGTCGTCGAAAATACGGAATTCGGCGTTTTCATCGGCGGGTTTGGTGTCCGGGCTCCAGTTCGGTTCGCGAAAAGCAATGCCGCCGGAGACGATCGAGGCCAGCGACTGGGTATTGATCTTCAGGCCCGCTGCGCCAACGCTGACATCCACGCCGCTGGCATTCCAGAAGCGGGTGTCGGTGGTGATGTACTTGTCGTTGGGCGAATTGATGAAAATCTGGATGTCCACGCCCTTGCCGTCGTCGGAAAGGTTATAGCCCACCACCTGGCCGACCTGAATGCGCCGGTAATAGATGGGGGAACCGATATCCAGCGAGCCGAGGTCATCGGTGTGCAGGATGAAGCGTTTGCCTTTTTCACCAAAGGTTACCGGCGGCGGGGTTTCCAGACCGACAAATTCATTTTTGGTCTGCTCGGCGTTGCCAGCATCGGCGCCGATGAATGCCCCTGAAAGCAGGGTGTCGACGCCTGAAATGCCATGCGCGCCGATGCGCGGACGTACCACCCAGAACTGGCTGTCAACGCGGGTGAAGGGCCCCGCGCTGTTGTTCAGCTCGATAGTGGTCTTTACATGGCTGCGGTCTTCGCTCAGCTCGATGGCGGTGACCATGCCGATCACCACATTCTTGTACTTGACCTGGGTCTTGTTGGCTTCCATGCCTTCGGCAGTCTGGAAGCTGACCGTGATCTTCGGCCCGATGTTCATCCAGTCATGGACGGCCATCGACAGGCCGATAAGGCCGGCCACGATCGGCACCAGCCAGACCAGCGAGATACGCACCCGGCGTGGCTTGATCTCTGGGCTGGCCGGCGCGGCAGCAGACATAGGGGGGGTGTTGTCAGGCATCTTCAACCTCTGCATCCCAGATAAGCCGGGGATCGAAACTCATGGCGGCGAACATCGTCATCACCACAACCAAACCAAAAAACAGAATGCCGATGCGCGGCTCGATGCTGCTGAGTTCGCGAAACTGCACAAGAGAGGCGACCAGCGCGACCACCAGTACATCGAGCATCGACCAATAACCGATCAGTTCGATAAAGCGATACAGCCGCGTGCGCTCGACCATGGCCCAGCGACTGCGCCGCTGGCAGGTGATCAGCAACATGCCGAGCACCGCGAACTTGATGCAGGGCACCACCACGCTGGCAATGAAAATCAGCAGGGCAATGTCCCACGAGCCGCTGTGAACGAATTCGATCACGCCACTCATGATGGTGTTTTCACTGCTGTTGCCCAGCAGGGTGGTGTACATCACCGGCAGGGCATTGGCCGGAATGTAAAAGATCAGCCCGGCAATCAGAAAGGCCCAGGTGCGCGCCAGGCTGTTGGGCTTGCGCCTGTGCACCGGCGAGTCACAGCGTGGGCAGCAATGTGCATCTTCCTGGCACGCATGGCCACAGATATGGCACAGGCACAGTTGGTGCTGGTGGGCGTAGGGAACCTCGCTCATGCCGGTTTCACCTCCAGCACATCCCACAGCCTGCGGATATTGCGGTTGGCGATCAGCAGGATCAGCACCATCAACATCGCCATGGCCCACAGACCGATGCCGGGATGGACATCGAGCATGCCCGACAACTTGATGATCGCGACCAGAATGCCCAGCATGCACACCTCCAGCATGCTCCATGGCCGCAGGTGCTCAAGGGCGCGCATGCAAGCCTTGAAACCCGGAGCGACCACGCCGCGCTGGGCGTGCAGCAGTACCCACAGCAGCAGGACGATTTGCAGCAGCGGGGCGAAGATGATCGACAAACCGGCCACCAGGGCAATCAGGGTGATACGCCCCTGCGCCAGGGCTTCGACCGATTGCCATAAGGTGACCTCGTTGCTCAGGCCCTTCATGCTGATACTGATGACCGGAAAGATATTGGCCAGTACAAACAGCACGGCAGCCGCCACGGTCAGGGCCAGCCATTGTTCCAGCGACATGCGCTGGCCGCGCCCGAGCAGGGCACGACAACGCAGGCAATACGCAGATTCGCCGGCGCGCAGAGGAGCAATTTCATACAGCGAGTCGCAATGCTCACAGATGATCAAACCCGGCGCTTGATCGTGGGGGGCTTCAATACTCATCGAATGCAGTAAATGCAAATCCTGGACGATAAATGAAAAGGCACAGGAAGATACCTTGTTGGAGCCGCGAGGGCTTGTATTTATGCACGTCGATACCAAACCGATACATCGGGCGATACGTTGAAGAGTGGACCCTGATGACGCCGCGATGTTCATGCATCACGGCGCCATTATTTTGGCCTGTTCTTTGCGCAGACGCTAGAGCCTGCCGGGGCGAGCCTGTTGCAGCAGAAAACCCAGCAGCGGGCGGACGGAATCGGGGATGTTGCGATCATCGAACGTCAGGCAGAAGGTATTGCTCTGATCTTCTATTTTGATTTCATATTGTTTCAAGTCTGTGGCCTGTTCATCGAGCCATTGCCCGGACTGCGACAGGCCACTCTGGTCTATCAGTGTTTGCAACCGGTGCGCCTCGGCAGGTTGCAGCGTTTGAGTGTCGACTTCGTAGCGCCTGATCATGCCGGCAAAACCGCCAGACTGGATGAAACACACTTTCATGGCCTTACACCCACTTCTCGCCAGGCAGCTGTCACGGCCCGTTTCGCTGCCGCGCCATAACGCCGTTGGCCGGCCAGCTTGGTGCTGATCCGCGCGCAGTCGCTGAACTGGCTGTTGGCGGGCAATTGCAGCAGGGTTTCGTACCAGATCCGTCCGGCGATGTCCCAGGCATTGCCGCCCAGTGCCTTGGCCACCAGAACGAACGCACGGTTGGGAATTCCCGAGTTGATATGCACCCCGCCACGGTCTCGATGGCCCGTATACAGGTCGGCCATGCTGGCGGGCTGCGGGTCGTCGCCCAGATCGGGATCGTGGCTGTAAGCAGTGCCGGGATGCAGCATGTCGCGTATGCCGCGCCGGGTACTGGCGGGCACCAGTAATTCGCGACCGACCAGCCAGCTGGCGTCACTGGCCGGCGTGCCTTCATGCCACTGGCGCACCAGCACGCCGAATACATCGGCGAAATGCTCGTTGAGCGCGCCGGACTGGCCTTGATAGACCAGTTGCGAGGTAAAACTCTGCACGCCATGGGTCAGTTCGTGGCCGATGACTTCAAGGCTGGCAGTAAAACGCCTGAAAACTTCGCCATCCCCGTCGCCATAGGCCATCTGCCGGCCATTCCAGAACGCATTGTTGAGCGGCGCCAGATCGCCCTGCATATCGGCTTCGGTTACATGCACCGAAGAAATCAGCGACAGGCCCTTGTCATCCAGTGAGTGGCGCTCGAACAGTTGCTCATAAAAGTCGTAGACGATGCCCGAGCCGTCGAAGGCTTCGTCCAGCGCTGCATCGCCGGTGGCTGGTTGCTCTTCACTGCGCGCCAGGCGACCTGGCAGGCTGGGAGTGCCGCCGGCATCGTAGACCTGTCGGTGCTTTTGCCCGTGCGCGGTCGCCAGTGCTGACGGCGTCGGCATGACCTGGCTCGTCAGGCGCTCGGCGATAAAAGCAGATCGACACGCGAGGTTGGCAATGGCGCAATGGCGCACCTTGCGGTTTGGAGATTCGGACATGTGTTCGAGCATGTAGGGAGGAATGAAGCAATGCAGCGGGTTATGCGTGCACATGATTTAACTCCTGCCGGGTATGAGGAGAATCCATGCTGGAGCATAGTGGTCGAGGTCAGCGGGGCGGTGGCCGTCGGGCGGTTTACAGGACCGTTTGGGAAATATTTGATTACACGATGGCAATCGGCCGTAAATCGGTCCTGAGGCCTGTGCAGGCTGCGATTGCGTGCATTCGTCATACCCAGGCGCTCAGCTGCGACACCTTTACGCACCCGTCGATTAAGCCGCCGGGAGTGCTAGACTCGCCGCCTCTTCATTCAGGCAGGAGCAGTTCGACGTGCGCAAGAGGGTATTGATGATGGCAGTGCTGGCACTGGCCGGATGCGACGCAGGCAAGCCTCAGCCACCGGCTGGCGAAGCTGCCAGTGCGCAGGTAGCGGCGGCAGAAGTAAAGCAGCCGAAATGGTACATCCAGATGAACACGCGTGAAGCGGTCAGCGACACCAGCGCCTGGCTGCTGGAGCGTAGCTATGCGCCGGTGATCGTCAATATCGACGGCAAGCAGCAGATCCTGCTGGGCCCTTACGAATCGGAAGAGCAGGCTAAAACGCAGTTGACGACCTTGCAGGCCAAGGTCGCCAAGTCACACCGCTTTACCGAGCCGAGTGTGGTGAATCGCGCGTTGTAATCAGGTGCAGGCGATCAGCGACGACCCAGCAACAGACCCACCACCAGGCCGAAACCTGCCGAGATGGCAACGGTCTGCCATGGATGGCCGCCGATATAGGTTTCGGTGGCTTCGACCACCGGCCGGGTACGTTCGCGCACGCTGGTGATCGACTCTGCAGCCTGCTTGAGCTTGACGCTCAGTTGCTCACGCAGGTTTTCCGCTTCTTCGCCGACCAGCGAGGCGCTGTCCTTGAGCAGTTTGTCGGACTCTTCGATCAGCGCCTGCAACTCGCTGAAGGTCTGGTCCTTGATCTGGTCAGTGAGGTTCTGTTCGGTTCTCTTGCGGGCCATGGTGTTTTCCTTTCAGTTGATGGCGATGAGCAATGGAGTATGCGGTCGTCGGAAAAGTTGCAACCTTTTTCCCGCACCTCAAGCAGTACCCGTGGTGCGCGGTGTAAGATTGTCGCCGGTTTTTGTAAGAGGTCACCGTCATGAGTTTCAATCTCGCCAACCGTCCCCTGGCTGAACGCGCGGAGCTTGAAGACGAAAAGTCTCGCCTGTTCGATTTGTGGCAAAGCAACCTGGGCAAGGCCAAGAGCGAAGCGGCCCGTCTGATCGGCGAGCGCTCCAAGCGCAAGGGCAAGTGGTCCGAGTGGGCACGTGCAGAGCTCGATAACCTTAGCCCGCCGGAGTTTGCCAACATGGTGCGCAGCGAACTCAATCGTCTGGTCGCCGCTGCCCGCTAACGCTACCAACTGCCGCTTCCATTCCTGCTGCCGCTGCCCGGCAGGCTCAGGGTGCCGCTGCTTCTGAAACGCTGGGTACCGAATAGCCCGCCGGCCAGCTTGCCATGCAGTGTGTAGGGCAGTGAGTCGATCTGCTGACCCTGGGCCAGCCCCAGTGCCTGGCGCAGTGCCGAAAACGCCGAAATGCTCACCGGCACCACCAGCAGGGTTTCGCCAAACCGTCCGACGCTGCCGGGCTGGTCGCTGACTCCGGCGGCCAGCAAGCGGGCATTGACCTCCAGTCGCAAGGCCACGCCGTTGTATTCGATGGCTGTGTCGTTGGGGTTCTGAACCCGCAGTTTCACCGCCATGCGCACTTCCAGCCCCTGGCCCGGCAAGGGCTCGATGCCCACCACGTCGATCAGCAACGCATCGCGGTCGGGCAACAGCGCGCAAGCCCCCAACAGCAGGGGCAGGGTGACAAGCAGCAGACGGGCGATATGACGCAGCATGATGGGCTCCTTATTCAGTACCCGGGTTCAGACCCCCAGGCAGCGCAGATATTCGCCCAGGCAGCCGCTGCGCTGCCGGATGGCATCGGTTGGGCTACGCTCAAAGCGATCGTTCACAAGGACAAGAGTCAATGAATTACAGTGAAATTCTTGCAGAGGTGCGTGGCCGGGTCGCGCTGATTACGCTCAATCGCCCTCAAGCGCTCAATGCGTTGAATGCACGCTTGATCGATGAGTTGAACCACGCCCTGAATGGTTTTGAAGCCGACCCGCAGATTGGCTGCATCGTGTTGACCGGCTCTGACAAGGCGTTTGCCGCCGGCGCCGATATCAAGGAAATGGCTGAACTGAGTTACCCGCAGATATACCTCGATGACCTGTTCGTCGAAAGCGACAGGGTCGCCGCCAGACGCAAGCCGATGATCGCCGCTGTGGCCGGTTTCGCCTTGGGCGGTGGCTGCGAGCTGGCGCTGATGTGCGATTTTATTCTGGCGGCCGACAACGCCCGTTTCGGGCAGCCGGAAATCAATCTGGGGGTCTTGCCGGGCATGGGTGGCACCCAGCGCCTGACCCGTGCGGTGGGCAAGGCCAAGGCCATGGACTTGTGCCTCACCGGGCGTTTGATGGATGCCCATGAGGCTGAGCGCGCCGGGCTGGTGGCGCGGGTGCTGGCGCCGGAGTCGTTGCTCGACGAAGCGCTGAAAGCGGCGGCGACCATTGCCGGCAAATCCCTGCCGGTGGCCATGATGGTCAAGGAAAGCGTTAATCGCGCTTTCGAGGTCAGCCTCGCCGAAGGCATCCGTTTTGAGCGCCGGGTCTTTCATGCCGTCTTTGCCAGCCACGATCAGAAAGAGGGCATGGCGGCCTTTATCGCCAAGCGTCCTCCGGTGTTCAAGGGGGGTTAGGGCCTGGGCGAAAAGCCGGCAAGCCAGGCTTGGGCTTCGCTGCCCGACCCATGCAAAAAATCATTGAATGTGATGCAGCGGCCGGGATGAATCAGGCACAGGTTATCGGGTGTTTTTGCGTATTCAGCGGCCAGTTGCTGGCGTTGCTCAGGCGTCAGGCCCAGATAGCCCTCGGCATCTGTGCGGCCTTCAAACAGAAAGTGCTCCGGGTCCAGCCGGGACAGATGCTCAAGCCCGGGTTCGGCCATGCGCACGATGTACCACAGGCAATGGGCCGGTGTGGTGCCTTGCGGGGGCAGACGCAGATCGTGCAATGGCGGCGGCGCAAGGGCTGCAGGCAGCCCCATCAGCAGGCCACCGGGGCTTGTGGCGGTAAGTGCCTGCGCTTCGATCTGTAAGGTACCCAGGCCTTGCAGGGTCAGCGGGCGGCTGGACTGGATGTGTAATGCCTGGCCGCTTTGTACGACGATGCTTTCGGGCAACGGCTGCAGTGCATGGCCATCCATCCAGCCCTGGATGGCCGGTTCAGCGGATGATGGCGACAGCAGGGCGCAAATCACCGGGCGCTCGGGATCGTTGTCCAGATAGCCGATCTGCACGCGGCAACCGTTGCGCAATGCTGGCGCAGGCAGTGCGTGGTTGAGCGCCAGCAGTGCCCGTGGCCAGCCGTGGTGGCCGGCCGGCTCGGCTTGCCCATCCAGCCGCATCGGCAGGCAGCCTTGCGAGTCTACCTCGTGGCCCATCAGTGTCGCTGCATGCAGGCCCTGAACATCGGGTTTTGCATGGCGCAGCGGCGGTCTGAATGGCTCGCTCCACGGCGTTACGCCGAAGCTGTTGCGGTAGCCGCTGTCGAACCTGTCGCCAGGCAGCCCGTCTGCTGAGGGCGTGCCGGACAGTATTCTGACGATCGCTGCAACGTCGTGAGGGTCATGGCCTTCGAGTACATCGGGCTGCTTGCCGGCATGGCGAACCCAGGTCAGCAGCCAGTGATCGTTGAACAATGGCTCGGGGTGCCCGAGCACTTGCACGATCTGGCCGCAGGTCAATGTCGGCTGCTGGCTGCAACCGCTTATCTGCCGGCGTTCGTTGCGCAGGCGCTGGAGTTGGCGGGCACTGCGCTGACGTTCCCAGGCAGACGTCAGGTCTTGTGATGGCATGCCCGAGGCGTGTGGCCAGGCCTGATTATCGGCCGGTTTCTTTTCGGCACGCTGGCTGCCCGGCGTGGGCGCAACCCGCAGGTGGGGCGGTGGCGCAGGCCTATGGCTTTGCGCTGGTTGCAGGGCCTGCGATTCGCTCAGGTGGCTGATGGACTGCTCGGCGCTGCCCATGAACTGCAATGGGCCGTGGCGTTCGGGAAAGCTGGCGCAGTCGTCGGCAAACACCAGTTGCTGGCCGTCAAAACGAAAGTGAATACCTTCTTCTTCGCACAGGCGTTGCAGCAGATGCAGGTCGCTTTCCTGATGCTGTACATACAGTGGGCGAGGCGGGTAGACGCCACACAAGGCTTCAAAACGAAAGTGCGCGTCGTCCAGCCCGCGCTCGCGCAGCAGGTGCTCGATCAGATGTGGCACGCTCAGGTTGTGGAAGCGTTGCTGGCGACGCGGTTGTGCCAGGCGTTGCACGAGCGGCCAGAGGCTGAGCCGGTAGTGGCTCAGGCAGGTACCGGCATACACCTGGCTGGCACTGCCGATTTCGCCGTGTATACCGGCGTGGTCAGGGGCCGGCTTGAGGCAGGCGCGGCGCTGCAGCAAGGCACTGATATCCAGGTACGGGTCGCGGCTGATCAGGTCGATATCGAAGCGCCAGGTTTCATTGAGCGCCTCGCGGCCTGTGAAACCGACCACCTGCAGGTCCGACTGGCAGTCGGCAATCGCCAGGGTTATCGGCCTGGGTTGATCGTGTGGCATTCGCGGACTCTCTCTCCATGAGTTTCAAGGCTGCGAAGGGTACGGAATGCCACGACGCAAAAGCAGGCCTGTCCGGCTTTTCAGAAAAGGACTACAGCTTTTGTCGCTCAAGGTGTAATTGTCCGACGCAAGCGGGAGGGGTTTCATCTGCGCGGCGGGCGTATAGAATGCACGCCCTGTGTCCGAAGCATTTCGGGCAATTCCTTTTTCAAAACCCTGGCTGTATCAGCCGGGGCGCCAGCGAATCAAGAGAGCAGACATGGGCGCACAGTGGAAAGTCAAACATAGAGAAGCGGCTGCCAACGCCAAGGGCAAGATTTTCGGCAAGCTGTCCAAAGAAATCATGGTTGCTGCACGCGCCGGTGCCGATCCTGAAATGAACTCGCGTTTGCGCCTGGTGGTAGAGCAAGCCAAAAAGGCCTCGATGCCGCGTGACACCCTGGAGCGGGCAATCAAGAAGGGCGCCGGCCTGCTGGGCGAGACCATCAGCTTCGAACGCGTGACCTACGAAGGTTTCGCCCCACACCAGGTACCGGTGATCGTCGAGTGCCTGACCGACAACGTCAACCGCACCGTGGCGCAAATCCGCGTGCTGTTTCGCAAGGGGCAACTGGGCGCTTCGGGTTCGGTGTCCTGGGACTTTCTGCATCAGGGCATGATCGAGGCCGTGGCCGACAGACCGGGCCTGGACGCCGAAGAAGCGGCCATCGAAGCGGGTGCCCAGGACTGCGAGACCGGTGAAGAGGGCGTCGTGCTGTTCCTCACCGAGCCAAGCGATGTCGACGCGGTGAGCAAGGCACTGCCTGAGCACGGCTTCACCGTGCAATCGATGCAACTGGGCTATCGCCCGAAAAATCCGGTTGAAGGCCTGACTGCCGAGCAGATGGCTGAAGTCGAAGCCTTCCTTGAAGCCATCGACGAACACGACGATGTGCAGAACATGTACGTGGGTCTGGCAGGCTAATCCGCCGCCTGCGACTACATGAGTTGCTGATAAACCGTTTGCATCGCCGGCCGGGCCTGAACATCGGCCTGCATGCAACGTTCGGCCAGCGCCCGCAGCGCTGGCCGCGTTGCGCTCTCGGGGCAGCGATCCAGCAGTTCACTCAATAAAATGCCAAAGGCCCGTGTCTCGATACGCTCCAGTGCGCCGGCGGCGCAGCTTGAAGGGTGAAAGGACGCAGCGCCGAAATCGCCCAGCAGGCACTCGCCGCTTTCTTGCCAGACAATGTTGTGCGCATACAGATCGCCGTGGCTCAAGCCTTGCGCGTGCAGGTGTGCGGTGACCGAAGCGATGCCTCGAGTCAGTTCCAGCAACGCGGGTAGCGTCAGGCGGATGTCGGCCGGGTAGATATCGCGCGTGCAGGATTCCAGGCTTGGCGGCCCGGCCAGGTTGCTGAATGCCGGATCGATCAGCCCCATGACCAGCCCGCGACGCGCCTCGGGGTGCTTATCGACTTCCCCCAGTACGGCAATCAATTGCCGGTGCAGGCCAGCCTTGATGCACGCCTGCATTTCATCCAGTGGCGAGCCGTCGCTGGTCAGTTCGCCCTTGTACAGCTTGATCGCGACCTGATGCTCAGCAGCGCCGTCGCGCCAGACCCCTTGCTGAATCACCCCGGAAGCTCCTTCGCCCAGGCGTTGGTGCACGTCGAGCTGTGCCCAGTCGATTTGCCGGATCGATTCGGTGGCAGGGTTGAGGCTGAACGGGTTGCCTGAATGCGCCAGCCAGGCCAGCGCGGGCAGGCTCAGCAGCCAGTCAGGCAATTCGCTCAACTGGTTGGATGCGATGCGGATCAGCTCAAGGTTGTGACAATGGGCCAGGCTCTTGGGCAGGTGGGTCAAGCGGTTACCGGCCAGCATCAGCTTTTGCAGGTTACGGCACTCACCCAGCGCGTCGGGCAGTGTTTCGATCTGGTTGTCGGTAAGAATCAGCCAGCGCAGTTGTGGCGGCAATGCTTGCGCAGGTACATGCTCAATGCGATTGGCCTTGAAGCCGACCATGCGTAGTTGTTGGCACTGGCCCAGGCAGGCGGGCAGTTCAGTGAACAGGTTGTCGGAAGCGAACAGCACTTCCAGGTGTTGCAAGCGGTAAAGGTCGTCGGGCAGGTGACTCAGGGCGTTGCCACTCAGGTTCAGCACCTTGAGCGAGTCGGCCAGGTCGAAAATTTCTGGCGGAAAAGTGTCGAGGCCGCAGCCCAGGTCCAGGCGTTGAATACCGGCCAGCTTGCCGGCGCGCAGATCTGCAAGGGTGTGCATGTGAAGAGGGGCCATTGATCGGACGGACGCGCATGATAAGCGCATTGGCTGCGCAGCGTCGCGGGTCAAACCGCGCCGCTATGAGGTCAGGCAGCGTTCGACCCAGCCTTGTACGCGCGCCAGTGCCGGTGCGGTGCCGGTGTACAGAATCCGGTAGATGATGGGGGCCACCACGCTGTCGATCAGGTCTTCGGCATCGGGGCACGTTTCGCCGCGAGCCTGGGCGCGCTCGAGGATCACCTCCAGCTGGCCACGCACGATGGCGACACATCTGCCCGAGCAGGCGCTGCTGGCAATCACGTCCTGTAACATTTCCCGGCCCGGTGTCGACGACATGTCTTCCAGGTACAGCTCGCTCCAGACCAGCAGGTCGTCACGCAGGTTGCCCTGGTCGATCGGCGCATCAGGGCGCAGATGTTCCATGGCCGCATCGGCCAGCAGGTTGGTGAGGTCGCCCCAGCGACGATAAATGGTCGAGGGCGTGACACCCGCGCGCGTGGCAATCATCGGCACACTGAGGTCGGCACGTTCGTGTTCTTGCAGCAGATCGCGCACCGCCTGGTGGATCGATGCCTGTACCCGGGCGCTGCGCCCGCCAGTGCGGATGCTTTCTTTGATGACCATATGTCGAGCCTTAACGCAAAGTATTTGCTTTAAGCTCTGAGCAGGTTCAGAGTTAAAGCTAATTTTGGGCTTTAATGAAACGCTGCCGGAGAGTGTACCCATGTCCCTGACTTCGCATAACCCTGCGCCGCCACCGCCGGTCGCGGTGGGCAAGTCTCCTCTAGGTTTTCTGGCCTTTGTGCTGCTGTGCTTTTTTGCCGCCTCCAGCGCCCCGACGCCGCTGTACCCGTTGTACCAGCAAGCCTGGGAATTTTCGCCGGGGATGCTGGCGCTGATTTTTGCGGTGTATGCCTTCAGCCTGCTGGCGGCCTTGCTCAGCGTTGGCGCGCTGTCCGATTACCTGGGAAGGCGACCGGTGATCTTTGCAGCCCTTGTGGTGCAGGGGGTGGCGATGCTGCTGTTTATCTTTGCCAGCAATCCGGCCTGGCTGATCGCCGCCAGGCTGCTACAAGGTTTTGCCACCGGTATGGCGGCCAGTGCGCTGGGCGCTGCGATGCTCGATGGCGATCCGGTGTTGGGTGCACTGGTCAATAGCATCGCGCCGATGTTCGGCATGGCCGCCGGTGCGCTGGGTACTGCCTTGCTGGTGATTCAGGCGCCCTGGCCATTGTTGTTGCCTTACGTGGCGCTGCTGGCGTGCTTCGTATTTCAGGCCGGCTATCTATGGTGCTTGCCTGAAAGTGCCGCGCGCCGACCGGGTGCCCTCGCGTCTTTGCGGCCCTCAGTGCATGTGCCGTTGCGGGCGCGGGCGATGTTCTGGCGGATATTGCCGGTAGATATTGCCGCGTGGGCACTGGGCGGCTTTTTTCTGTCGCTGAGCCCATCGTTGCTGGCGGCAGCCACCGGCTCGCATTCACCGCTCAACGGCGGTCTGGCGGTGGCGACCCTGACCCTGAGTGGCGCCATGTCGATTCTGGTCATGCGCAGCCGTGAGCCGGTGCAAGGCTTATGGGTAGGCGCGAGCTTTCTGCCGACAGGCGTCGTGGTGATTCTGCTGGCGGTGCAATCCGGCTCTCTGGGCGTATTTCTGCTGGGTACCCTGATCGCCGGCATTGGCTTCGGCGCCGGTTTTCTGGGTGCCTTGCGCTTGCTGGTGCCGTTGGCCAGACCCGAGGAGCGGGCAGGGCTGATGTCGACCTTTTATGTGGTCAGCTATCTGGCATTCTGCCTGCCGGCATTGGCCGCCGGCTTTGCCTCGCGCACTTTTGGGCTGATCGTCACCAGTCAGGTGTACGGCGCGCTGGTGATCCTGCTGGCGTTGCTGGCCCTGGCCGGTCTGCTGCGCCAGCGTGCTGGCGCAGCCGCTGTTCAGCGCAACGCATGAACCAGACGCGACAGGGTCGACAACACGTCGCGGCCCAGGTCTTTCGAGCGTTGGCCTGACCAGCCGGCCACCGGGTCCGGGGCGTTATCGTGGTCCTTGAAGGGCATTTCCAGGGTCAGCGACAAACACCCATAGCGTTCGCCAACGCTGTTGGCGGCCAGCGCCATATTGGCCTGGCCCGGTGCGCTGCGCGGGTAGCCGTAGACACTCTGGAAATCCGCCGTGACCTGCTCCAGGGTGCTGCGAAACAGCGCTTCGAGCCCGGCCTGTTTCGCGGTATAGCCAGGGTTGCCTTCGCAGGCGGCGGTAAATACGTAGGGGATTTCTTCGTCGCCGTGCACGTCGAGAAACATATCGACGCCGTAATGCGCCATCTGCTGCTGAATGAAGAATACCTCCGGCGTGTCCTGTGCATTGCTGTCCTGCCACGCGCGATTGAGGTCCTTGCCCTGTGCATTGGTACGCAGATGGCCATGCCAGGCGCCATCGGGGTTCACATTGGGGACAAGGTACAGGTCGGCCGCGTCGAGCAAGGCTTGCAGTTGCGGATCGTCACGGCGCTGGAGGTGCTCGATCACGCCTTCCATGAACCATTCGGCCATGTGCTCGCCCGGATGTTGCTGGGCGATGATCCAGATCTTGTGTTTGCCGGGAGCACCATCGCCCTTGCGCAGCAGCGGGATGGCCCGGCCTTCGACGCTCAGTCCGCTGGCCAGCAACTCACAGCCAGCGCTGCCCAGCGCCTGGGCGATCAATGTGTCGTGGCGCTCACGGCTATACGGTTCGAAGTAGGCAAACCAGGCCTGCGTCTGGTCGGCCTTGAAGGTAAAACTCAGGGCCTGGCCATCAAAGCCGGACGCTACGCGAAACCAGTGTTTTTGATCGGTGGAGGCCACGGCGTTGTAGCCGCTCCAGGCATGTGGGTAGCTGGAACCGCCGGCATTGCCTAGCCTGAAGGTGTACTGCGCACCCGGCGTCAGGCCGCTGGCCTTGAAATGAAACCACTGAAAATGGGCGCTGCGGGTGTCGGGGCGGATGGCCAGTTCGATGCGGGTCGGGTCGCTGGCATCGATGACTTCAATGTTGCCACTGTCGAAGTTGGCGCTGATGATCAGACTCACGGTGTCTCCCTGTATACGCAAGTGCCGGATATGACATGTGACACTTACTTTACAGGGGTTGTCAGCCGCGTTCTGTCATGAATCGGCCAACTATGGTCAGCTGAAAGCCTCGGCGGTCATCATCAGGCTGCAGACGAAGCCGGTGGCCAGGTACCAGGTCAGATACGCATTGCGTTTGCGCCGATGCCAGCCGGATGCGCCCAGCAGGGCTGCCGGTGCCTGCAACTGGCGCCACAAGCGTTCGCTGGCCTGGAACGCGGCCAGGTGAGCCGGGTCGGCATCGAGCCAATGACGAAACTCGATCCGCTGGCTGGCGGTCGCCGCCGGGCTTTGCAGGTGGATGTACCAGGCATCGGCCTGATCATGGGCGGCCAGTTGTGCATCGGTGTCCGACAGCGGCCGATGGGCGTGGCGCATGACGCGCAACATGGCACGCTCGACCTTGTTGGCATCGACACCGAGAAAGCCTGCAATTTCTGCGTAGGACTGGCCTTCAAGGCGACTGAGCAAAAAAATTTGCCGCGTACGCCGCGACAGCTTGCGCAAGCGCCGGGTCAGTTCGAGGGTGTCGGCACTGGCTTGAGCCGTTGGCTGGGTGGTGATTGGCAGTAAGGACGAGAGCTGGCTACTCATGATGTATCGCTCGCTGATCTTCCGTGGGGAAGGCATCTTGAAGTGTGCCGTCCATGATTTCGCTAGCTTAGTGAGTTCGAGAATCATTCTCAAGCGAAAAGCATCAACAATTACCTGATTTGATCAGGGCATAAGTCAAAATCTATAAGGCAGCCCGATATTGTTTTGCTATGATGCGCGCCATACGCAACGCGCAAAGACTTCATTAGCCTGAAGCAACGAGAAACACCCAAAAAAAAGACCCGGCAAAAAGCCGGGTCAAAAACCGTGATTAGCCTGATGAGGAGATAATCCGAGAGCCGACCTAAGGCTCCTGGGTTACCCGCCGGTCTCGCGACCAGCTGGTGCAATAATAATCATTATCATTTGAGCGTCAAGCTCTTTCTTGCACTCCTCTGAAATGAAAATTCCGCCTGCTCTGTCAGGCGGACATACCCGCCATCTTCACACCGTCAAAATCCTTCTTTACCAACCCATGCCGATCTGTCAGCAATGGCGCAGATTCTTTCTGGCTGTGTGTCAAAACCCGGAAAGCACGAAGGGGAGCCTGGGCTCCCCTTCAAGGTTTCTTTGTATGCTCTTTTTATTGTTCGGGGCGGCCTGTTGTTGTTTTTGGCGACCTTACCCGTTACTGCTTTTGGCGACCCCCATGCGGGGTCAAGAGCAAACGTATTTTTTTGAGCGCTGAGTCGCTTTCATCAACCGATCCAACCTGTCTTCCAGCTGCCTGCGCAGTCTTGTTGTTTTGTGACGGGTTGCGAGGGCGGTGCCTCGAAAAGCTATCTACTCCAAAAAAATCTGTTGGCTGCGCCTCTGTCCGTGTTGTTCTTGTTATGTCAGAGCCGTTACGTCTTGTTTTTATTGGTTTGCTGCGATTTCTTGTTCTTGTTGTACGAAAGATATAGCAGGACCCGTGCCAGGTTTTTCAAAGCCCCGAAAAACGGGCTTTTGGCCGAAATGTCACGTTGATGATGGCTCTTTGAAAGCGCTGGGATGTTTCCGTGCTACCCGTTTCCAGAAACACTTTCGTGCAGGGTAACACTGCGTGACAATGTGTCGCACGTACTGCCCGACGAGCGCCGCGCTGTCAAGCACACAGCGATTCAATACACCCAGACCTCAACCCTGCGGTTACGAATCCGGCCATCGTCGGCCTCGTTGGTGGCCACCGGCATTTCTTCGCCCAGGCCAATCACATCACGCAGGATCACGTCGTGACGCAGCAGTTCACGCCGTACGGCCATGGCGCGCAGTCGCGAGAGGAGGGTGGCGCGCTCGGGGTCATCCTTGGTGTCGCCGAAGCCGACAAGCGTGACCTGACGGTCCAGCTTGTCGTGGGCCTTCAAGAAGTCGACGACACGCTGCACGTCGAACAGGGCCTTGTTGTCCAGCCGGGCGCTGCCCTGATCGAAGCGAAAGTTGATCGACAGCCGCTCGGCTTCCCGGCTCAGCGCCTGATAATCACCCGGCATCTGCACCGTCGGACGGACCTTGATAGCCTGTACGCGCTGGGCCACAAAGCCGCTGGCGGCGACGATCGCCTGGCCCTCGGGGCTCTGGGCAAAATGCACCAGTGCCTGAGCCCATGGCTGTTGCAGGCGCGGCGGCAGATACAGGTACAGTCGCCGCGATAGCGGATAGTCCTCGGTGGCAATCAGTTCCAGGCTCGGCGGCATGGGCTGCGAGTCGCCATCGGCGATGGCCAGGGCGCGGGCATGACGTACATAAGGCAGGCCGATAAAGCCGATAGCGTTGGGGTCACGGCTGACTTCATCGGACAATTGCTCGCTGGACTCCAGGCGCCGTGCATGGGTCGACAAGCGCTTGTCGTGGCGGCCAAGCACCAGTTCGCGAAACGTCTCCCAAGTGCCGGACTGATCGTCGCGTGCGTATAAAGTGATACGCCCAGACCTGCCGCCCAGCGTCTGCCAATTATGTATGTCGCCGCTGAAAATGCGCGCCAGGGTGCGGGTGTCCAGGTGGCGCAACGGGTTAGAGGGATGCACGATCACCGCCACACCGTCGATGGCGATCACATGCTCCGCCTGTGCACTGCGCAAGTCACCAAGACCTGCCAGCGCCTGCAGCTCTGTCTCCTTGATCGGACGCGAAGAGGCCGCGACATCCGCCAGCCCTTTTTCCAGAGCCGTAAAGCCGGTGCCCGAACCGTGTGCGGCCACGCTTGCCTGAAACAGCGTGCCACTGGCATCGACACCCTGCACCTGCATTTCATTGGGCGCAGCACCGGGCAGGGTCCGGACCGCATACAGGCCACGCTGGCGCATCAGGCCTTCGATCAGCGCCGGGCCCAATTGCGCATTAAGGGTGTTGGAGCCCAGCAGCCTCAGCACCTGCGTCGAAGCGTCAGATGCCGCGTGAGCCAGCAGGGTACTGCTCAGCAGGAGTGCGCAAAGCACGATACGCAGCATCTGCATCACCTTGAATCATGAAAGGTGCGGGCAGAATAAGACACAAATATGACTGGGCGATGACGCTGCGGTTTAGCTCAACTCCAGCCAGATCGGCGCGTGGTCAGAGGGCTTTTCCATGCCGCGCAGGTCGTAATCCACGCCGGCTGCCTTGATGCGTGGTTGCAACCCCAATGAGGTCATGATCAGGTCGATCCGCAGGCCGCGCTTGGGTTGGTCCTCGAAACCACGGCTGCGGTAGTCGAACCAGCTGAAGCGGTCATTCACCTCTGGATGCAGGTAGCGGAAGCTGTCGACCAGGCCCCAGTTCTTCAGGCGTGCCATCCATTCGCGCTCTTCGGGCAAAAAGCTGCATTTGCCGGTTTTCAACCAGCGTTTGGCGTTGTCGGCGCCGATGCCGATGTCGCAGTCCTCGGGCGAGATGTTCACGTCGCCCATGACCACCAGCGGCTGATCATTGCTGAAGCGGCTTTCCAGCAGCGCTTGCAAATCATTGTAGAAGCGTTGCTTGGCAGGAAACTTGGTCGGGTGGTCGCGGCTTTCGCCCTGGGGGAAATAGCCATTCATGATGGTGACCGGCTGGCCGTTGGCGTCGGCATATGTGCCCCAGATAAAGCGTTTCTGCGCCTCTTCGTCATCGCCCTCGAAGCCCTTGTGCAATGCCAGCGGGGCATTGCGCGACAACAGGGCCACGCCGTAATGGCCTTTTTGCCCATGGTAGTGAACGTGGTAGCCCAAGGCCTCGATTTCAGCCTGGGGGAACTGCTCGTCGGACACTTTGGTTTCTTGCAGGCCGATCACGTCAGGCTGGTATTTCTCGATCAGTGCCGCCAGTTGATGCGGCCGGGCGCGCAGGCCATTTATGTTGAACGAGATGATTTTCATAAAGCACACAATCCTGAAGCGAAAACGAGACCGCGATGCTAGCTGACCCGGCCGTTTGCGGCCAGTGTGCAAGCGGTTATTACATCGCCATCAGATTTCTGGAACTGTCGCGAAGATCAAGGACTCTGAGCCTGTGCATGCCAGTTGCGCATTTTTTGCACTGCCGCTAATACGAGGTTTTGCCGTATGCCTGAATCCACCGTTTCCCAGATCGATATTCGCCAGCTTGATAGCGGTTACTCGCGTGAGACCCGCAATCTGCTGTTTCAGGTCTACCGCAATGACCCGAACTTTGCCTATGTCTTCAATAACAAGCGCGCCGGCTACGAGCAGCGGGTCAAAGCCACGGTCAATGCGCTGGTCAAGCAGCATTTCCTGCAAGACCTGCCGGCCCTGGGCCTGTTTGTCGAAGACCGTCTGGCGGGAGTGGCGCTGATTGCGCCGCCGCAACGCCGTCTGGGCATCACCGAGAGCTGGGCCTGGCGCTTGCGCATGGTGCTCAGTACGGGTCTGAGCTGCACCCAGCGCTATCTGGACTATTACAACGCCGTGCTGGCCTGCCTGCCCTCGCAAGCGGTGCATGTATTGCCACTGGTAGGGCTGGACCCTGCGTATCAGGGCCAGCGCATGGGCCAGCAATTGAGTGAGAAGTTGTTGCAGACACTGCATGAATGGTGCGCGGTAGACGAACATTCGCGTGGTGTTGTCCTCGACACCGGAAATCCCCGCTATCTTGAATTCTATAAACAGCAGGGCTACGAGGAAATCGGTGAGGTAACGGTCGGGCCGATTCGTGAGCATGTGTTTTTTCATCCCAGCCCTCGGGCTGTGACTCACGCCGCTACATGAACGACATGATCAGTGCATGAGTGGTAAAACCCCGACGTGATGTGCGGGTGCTTGTCCCTCCTGTGGGCGGCGCCGCCATTGAGTCGTGTTAGCATCCGGACCCATGAAGCCTTTTAGAATATTCAGCAGTTTGTTTGTCCTGTCGTTGAGTGCCACGGTGCATGCCGAGGCGCGTTTACAGGTCAATGTCACGCCCGCCAACGCGGCGCTCAAGGAAAATGTCGAGGGCTACATCGGCAGCCTGGGTGAGCGCGATGCCCAGGCGCTGGAGCAGTTCAGTCTGGGGGCGGTGCAACAGGCCCGCACCGCTGCGCAGGCGCTGGGTTACTACCAGGCGCGGATCGACACCGAGGTCAAGGATGGCCAGCAGCCACAACTGATCATCCGTATCGAGCCCGGCGAACCCGTGCGCCTGCGCAATGTTGTGGTGCGGGTCGAAGGGCCGGCGGCCTCGATGGCAGCGTTCAAGGTGCCGAAAAGCTCAGCGTTGCAGCCGGGCCGTCCGCTCAATCACGGGTTTTACGAAGACGCCAAGAAGCTCATCCAGAACCAGGCCTCGCGCTATGGTTTTTTCAGTGGGCGTTTTACCCACCAGCAATTGTCGGTCGACCCGCAGGGTGGGGTGGCGGATATCGATCTGGTCTACGACAGTGGCCCGCGTTACACCCTGGGGCAGGTGACCTTCAGTGGCGATACGCCGCTTGATCCCGACCTGCTCAAGCGCATGGTGCCGTTCAAAGAGAACACGCCTTACGATTCGCAACTGATCGTTGACCTCAATCAGGCGATGCAGTCCAGCGGTTACTTCGAAGGCGTGCGTGTCGATGCAACGCCGACCACGGCCGTGGGCCAGGCGATCCCGGTCAATGTCCAGCTCGAAACCCGCAAGCCGCGCACCATGGGCCTGGGCCTGGGTTTTTCGACCGATGTGGGGCCACGTGGCAAAGCCAACTGGACCCGTCACTGGGCCAACCCGCAAGGCCATAGCTATGGCTTCGAGTCCGAGCTGTCGGCGCCCCGGCAGAATATCGGCCTGTGGTACGACATTCCGCTGGACCCGCCGCTGACCGACAAGCTGCGCTTTGCCGGTGGCTATCAATATGAAGAGATCGCCGGCACTGACACGCTCAGCAAGCTGCTGACCCTTGGCCCTGAATGGCACAGCAAGTTGCCCAGTGGCTGGGAGCGGGTGCTGTCGCTCAAGTGGCAGCGTGAAGAATATCGCTTGGGCGATGACTCGGGCCTGAGCACGCTATTGATGCCGGGGGTGAGCTATTCGTTCTTGCGCAGCGATAACCGTATCGATCCGCAAAACGGTTACCGCCTGCAATTCGACGCGCAAGTGGCGGCCGAAGGTGCGCTGTCCGACACCAACCTGCTGCGTGGCAGTGCGTTGCTCAAGGGCTTGACCACGGTAGGGCGCGATCATCGCTTCCTGGGGCGGGTACAGGTCGGCGGCAACTGGACCAATGGTTATTCGTCGATTCCGCCGTCACTGCGCTTCTTTGCCGGTGGTGACCAAAGTGTGCGTGGTTATGACTATCAGACCCTGTCGCCAACCAACTCCGATGACGATCGCATTGGCGGGCGTTACATGGTCGCGGCCAGTGCCGAGTACCAGTATTCGATTGCGGAAAAGTGGCGGCTGGCGACGTTTGTCGATCAGGGTAACGCCTTTAACAGCCTGGACATGCCCAGCCTGAAAACCGGCGTGGGCGTTGGTGTGCGCTGGGTGTCGCCGGTCGGGCCGATACGCCTCGACCTGGCCCATCCGCTGGACGGCGATGGCGGCGTACGCCTGCACTTTTCCATGGGACCGGAATTATGAATACACGCCTCAAGCGTGGTCTGATCATCACCGCGGCCAGCTTGCTGGCCGTACTTTTATTAATAAGCCTGACCCTGGCGGTTGTGCTGGGGACTCAGCGTGGCAGTCAATGGCTGCTTGAGCGTGTGCCTGGTTTGCAGGTCGAGCAGTTCACTGGCCACCTGGGCGGCAACTGGCAGGCCGAGCGGCTGCTCTGGCAGCAGGGTGAACAGCGGGTGGCCATCGAGGCGCCGCAACTGAGCTGGTCGCCGGCCTGCCTGTGGCGCATGACCCTGTGCATCGAAAAGCTGCACACCGGGCAAGTCAGCCTGCAATTGCCGGCCAGTGAGCCCAGCGAGTCTGCCGGCCCCTTGACCTTGCCGGACCTGAATCTGCCGCTGGCCATCGAAGTGCAGGACATCCAGATCGCCAGCCTGCAACTCGATGGTGTCGATCAGTTGCAAGACCTGCAACTGGCTGCGCACTGGACCGCGGAGGGTTTAAAGATCGACCGGGTTTATTTGCAGCGCGATGAGTTGCATCTGGAACTGGCCGGTTTGCTCACGCCCGGCGGCGACTGGCCGCTGAATCTGAGCGGCCAGTTGCAATTGCCGGCTCAAGGCGAACAGAACTGGACCCTGGCGCTGGACGTGCAGGGTGAACTGCTCAAGACCTTGCAGCTCAAGGCGCGAAGCAGCGGTTATCTGGAAGGCCTGCTGACCGGCGAACTGCAACCGCTGGCGGACAACCTGCCGGCGCAAGTGAACCTGGTGGTCGACAGCTTTAAAGCCACGCCCGACCTGCCGGACACCCTGACCCTGGAAAAACTCAACCTGGTAGCCAAGGGCGATCTGGCCGCCGGTTATCAGTTGCAGGGCAATGCCAGCCTGCCGGCTGAAAAAAGCCCGGTGGCGCTGTTGCTGCGTGGCAAGGTCGATGCCAAAGGTGCCGAGATTGCGGCGCTGGACCTGACCGCCAGCGAAAAACAGCATGTGTCCCTCAAGGGCACACTGGGCTGGGCTGAAGGCTTCAAGGCCGATGCCACGCTGGACTGGCTGGACTTCCCTTGGCACCGGTTGTACCCGGCCATTGCCGAGCCTGAGGTCGCACTGCGTCAGTTCAAGGGGCTGGTCTCGTACACCGATGGCAAGTACCTGGGTAACTTCAATGCCAGGGCCGATGGTCCGGCAGGCGCGTTCACGCTGCAAAGCCCGTTCAGTGGCGACCTGCAATCGGTCTATCTGCCGCAACTGGAACTGGTGGCGGGGCAGGGCAAGGCCAGCGGCTACCTGAACCTGAATTTCGCCGACGGCGTGGGGTGGGACACCGACCTGAAACTGAGCGCCTTGAACCCGGCCTTTTGGGTTGCCGAACTGCCCGGCACGCTGGGCGGCCCCTTGCGCAGTAAAGGCAGCCTCAAGGGCGACAAGCTCGATCTGCAAGCCGACCTCGACCTTAACGGTCGCTTGCGTGGTCAGCCGGCGGCGTTGCAGGCCAAGGCCGCTGGTGATGGACAGCAATGGAAGCTCGACACGTTGCTGGTGCGTCTGGGCGATAACCGTATTCAAGGCACTGGCAGCCTGGCGCAGCAACTGCGCGGGCAGCTCGATCTGGACCTGCCGAGGCTGGCGCAACTCTGGCCGGGCCTGCAAGGCGCAGTCAAAGGGCGACTGGATGCGGCTGGTACGCTGCAAGCGCCGCAAGGTCAGTTGAACCTGCAAGGCAATGCTCTGGCGTTTCAGGACAATCGCCTGCGACGCCTGAGCCTTGCCGGCAAGCTCGACGCGGCTCAGCGCGCGACCCTGAACCTGAAAGGCGAGGCTATCCAGGCGGGCGATACGCAACTCGGTAGCTTGCTGGTCGACGGTCAGGGCACGCTCAAGGCCCAGCAGCTCAAGCTCGACCTGCAAGGTCCGTTGCTGAAACTGGCGCTGGCGCTCGATGGCGGCGTCGATAAAGACAACTGGCGCGGCCGGCTGGTCAGTGGCGATGTGCAAAGCGGTGGCCAGCACTGGCGCTTGCAGGCGCCGGCACGGCTTGAGCGCCTGGCCAATGGCACCGTCAATTTTGGCGCGCATTGCTTTGTATCCGGCGCGGCCAGCCTGTGCGGCGATAACCAGCGGCTGATGCCCGACCCACGCTTGCGTTATCGCCTGAAAAACTTCCCGCTCGACAGTCTGGCACAGTGGATGCCCAAGGACTTCGCCTGGAAAGGCCAGGTCAATGCCGACGTCTCGCTCGATGTGCCAGCCGCCGGCCCCAGTGGCCAGATCAGCGTCGATGCCGGGGGCGGCACGTTGCGTATCCGTGACAAGCAACAGTGGCTGGACTTCCCCTACAGCACCCTCAAGCTGACCAGCAGCCTGACGCCCAAGCGCATCGATTCCCGGCTGGAGTTCGACGGTAACCGCCTGGGGCGCCTGCTGCTCAATGCGCGCATCGATCCGGTGGCACGCGATAAGCCGGTCACTGGCGACTTTACCCTGAGTGCCGTGGACATCTCGGTGGCGCGACCGTTCGCGCCCATGGTCGAAACCCTGAACGGGCGTCTCAACGGCAGCGGGCGCATTTCCGGCAGTCTGCTGGCGCCGCAGGTCAATGGCAATCTGACCCTGTCGGGTGGCGAAGTGTCAGGGCCTGAATTGCCGATTCAATTGCAGGACCTGCGCCTCACCGCACAAATTGCCGGCGAAAACGTGCAACTCGATGGCGGCTGGAAAAGCGGTGCGACCGGCGTTGGCAGCATCGGCGGGCAGGTGGCCTGGGGTAGCGCGCTGGCGGTGGATATTCGTCTCAAGGGTTCGCGTCTGCCGATTGTAGTCCAACCGTATGCCGAGCTTGAGGCGGCACCGGATCTGGCGATTACCCTGCAGGATGACCAACTGAAAATCGCCGGCACGGTACAGGTGCCCAAGGGCAAGATCACCGTGCGCGAACTGCCACCGTCGACCGTCAAGGTGTCGCAGGACACGGTCATCGTCGGGCAGCAGACCGAGCAGGGCACGCCGCCACTCGCCATGGCGATGGACATCGATGTGCTGGTGGGCAAGGAGCAACTGGCCTTTTCCGGCTTTGGTCTGACCGCTAATCTGGCAGGTCGTGTGCACATCGGCGACAACATGGACACCCGTGGCGAGCTTAACCTCAATGATGGTCGCTACCGGGCTTACGGCCAGCGCCTGACGATTCGCAAAGCGCGGTTGTTGTTTGCAGGACCTGTCGATCAGCCCTACCTGGACATTGAAGCGATTCGCCAGGTCGATGAAGTGGTGGCCGGTATCCGCCTGACCGGCAGTGCCGAACAGCCCACCACTGAGGTGTTCTCGGAGCCGGCCATGAGCCAGGAGCAGGCGCTGTCCTATCTGGTCATGGGGCGGCCGATGGGCACTAACAGCGAAGACAGCAATATGGTTGCCCAGGCCGCCTTGGCGCTCGGGGTGGCAGGCAGTTCCGGGGCGACCGGCAAACTGGCCAGTAACCTGGGCATCAAGGACTTCGAGCTGGACACCTCGGGTTCCGGTGACAAGACCAGTGTGGTGGCCAGCGGCAAGATCACCGACAAGCTGAGCCTGCGCTACGGTGTCGGGGTGTTCGAGCCGGCCAATACCATTGCCCTGCGTTATCTGCTGAGTAAACGGGTGTACCTGGAGGCGGCCAGTGGCCTGGCCAGTTCGCTGGATATCTTCTACAAGAGGGACTTCTGACCGACGGAGCTTGACGAGAGATAATAAGAGACAGAACTGGCAGCCATCCGCGCTATATCGCGAAGCATTTTCATGCTTAACTGCCGGTTCTTTTCTTCTCCAAAAGGACTCCGCTTCATGGCTCAAGTAACCCTCAAGGGCAACCCGGTCAGCATCCAGGGCGAACTGCCGGCAGTGGGCAGCACTGCCCCGGCCTTTACACTGGTAGGCGCGGGCCTGGCCAACGTGGCACTGGCTGACTTTGCCGGCCAGCGCAAGGTGTTGAACATTTTCCCTAGCGTCGACACCCCGACCTGCGCCACCTCGGTGCGCACCTTCAACGCCGAAGCCAACAAACTTGAAAACACCGTCGTGCTGTGCGTATCGGCCGATCTGCCGTTTGCTCAGGCGCGCTTCTGCGGTTCCGAAGGTCTGGAAAACGTCAAGAACCTGTCAACCTTCCGCAGCGCCGATTTCGCCAGCCAGTACGGCGTGGCCATCGCTGACGGTCCGCTGACCGGCCTGACCACTCGCGCTGTTGTGGTGCTGGACGAAAACGACAACGTCCTGCACAGCGAGCTGGTAGCCGAGATCGGTCAAGAGCCTAATTATGAAGCGGCCTTGTCCGTTCTGAAGTAAGACCCTCGCGTTACGCAACGGCCTGTATTGTTCAGGCCGTTTTCACTTGTGCCTCAAAAGCTTAACGAAGGTAAGCGCTTGGTAAAGGCGCTTTGCTTGTAACCCGTCTGTGCTTATTGTTCAGCCTCCGAACAAGCCCCACCTGCAATGGTTGATTTATTCATGCAATCGTCTGGTCCTCGTAACTCTCGTCGCTGGTTGGTAAGTCTGTTGGTCCTGTTGGCGATCATTGGCCTGTGCTGGTGGTTCTGGCCTGCCTCGACAGCGCAGAACACCGCGCAGGCCGGACGGCCCGGTGCGGCAGGCGGACCCGGCGCAGGCAGTCCCGCTCGTGGTGCCGGGCGCCCAGGCTTCGGCGCTTCGACCCAGGCGGTGCCGGTGCGCGTGGCGCCTGCTACTCAGGCAGACTTCCCGATCTACTACAAGGCGCTGGGCACGGTCACCGCAACCAACACCATCAATGTGCGCAGCCGCGTCGCCGGCGAACTGGTCAAGATTCATTTCGAGGAAGGGCAGAGGGTCAAGGCGGGCGATTTGCTGGCCGAGATCGACCCACGCACTTATCAGATTGCCTTGCAGCAGGCTGAAGGCACGCTGGCGACCAATCAGGCATTGCTGAAAAATGCCCAGATCGACGTGCAGCGTTATCGCGGCCTGTTTGCCGAAGACAGCATCGCCAAGCAGACCCTGGACACCGCAGAGTCGCTGGTCAATCAGTACCAGGGCACGATCAAGACCAATCAGGCGGCGGTCAATGAAGCGCGCCTGAACCTGGAATTCACCCGCATTCGTGCACCCATTGCCGGGCGTGTAGGCCTCAAACAGCTCGACATGGGCAACCTGGTGGCCGCCAATGACACCACAGCCCTGGTGGTCATCACCCAGACCCAACCGATTTCGGTGAATTTTACCCTGCCTGAAACCGAGCTGCCGCCGGTCATCAGCCGTTACCGCAGTGGCGATCAACTGCCGGTCGAAGCCTGGGACCGTGGTGACAAGAAACAGCAGGCCACCGGCGTACTGGCCAGCCTCGATAACCAGATCGATGCCACCACTGGCACCCTGAAATTCAAGGCGCGTTTCGATAACCGTGACGAATCCTTGCTGCCCAACCAGTTCGTCAATGTGCGTCTGCTGGCCAATACCCTGAAACAAGCCGTACTGGTGCCGACCGCCGCCATTCAGTTCGGCACCCAGGGTACCTTTGTCTATGCCCTGGACGGTGACAACAAGGTCAGGATCAGCAAGCTCAAGACCGGCCCCGGTAACGAGCAGTTCACGGTGGTCACCGAAGGCCTGGCCGCCGGCACCCAGGTGGTGCTCGAAGGCACCGACCGCCTGCGCGATGGCAGCACCGTCGAGGTGGTCAGCGACAGCAAGGATGTGCCGGTAACGCCCGGTCAGAAGCTGCAGGGCCAGCCAGCCAAGGGGCCTGACAGCTCGGCCGCTGCCAGCACAGCAGGCAAGACTCAAGCATGAATATGTCGCGCCTGTTCATCCTGCGCCCGGTCGCCACCACGCTGAGCATGCTGGCTCTGGTGCTGGCAGGTCTGATTGCCTACACCTTGCTGCCGGTTTCGGCGTTGCCGCAGGTCGATTACCCGACCATCCGGGTCATTACCCTGTACCCCGGCGCCAGCCCGCAAGTGATGACCAGTGCGGTAACTGCGCCGCTGGAGCGGCAATTCGGGCAGATGCCCGGCCTGACCCAGATGGCCTCGACCAGTTCCGGCGGTGCCTCGGTGGTCACCTTGCGCTTCAGTCTGGACCTGAGCATGGATGTCGCCGAGCAGGAAGTGCAGGCCGCGATCAATGCCGCCACTAACCTGCTGCCCACCGACTTGCCGGCGCCGCCGGTGTACAACAAGGTCAACCCGGCCGATACCCCGGTGCTGACCCTGGCAATCACCTCCAGAGTCATGCCGCTGCCGCAGCTCAATGAGCTGGTCGACACGCGCATGGCGCAGAAGATCTCTCAGGTCAGCGGCGTCGGCATGGTCAGTATTGCCGGTGGTCAGCGTCAGGCGGTACGGATCAAGGTCAACCCGCAAGCGCTGGCGGCCAACAGCCTGAACCTGAGCGATGTGCGCAGCCTGATCAGCGCCTCCAACGTCAACCAGCCCAAGGGCAACTTCGACGGCCCGATTCGCACCTCGATGCTCGACGCCAACGACCAGCTCAAGTCGGCCGACGAGTACGCCAACCTGATTCTGGCCTACAGCAACGGCGCGCCCTTGCGCCTCAAGGACGTTGCACAGATCACCGACGGTGCCGAGAACGATCGTCTGGCGGCCTGGGCCAACCAGAATCAGGCGGTGCTGCTCAATATCCAGCGCCAGCCGGGTGCCAACGTCATTCAGGTGGTCGACGACATCAAGGCCATGTTGCCCAGCGTCACCGACAACCTGCCGGCCGGGCTGGATGTGATCGTGCTGACCGACCGCACCCAGACCATCCGCGCGGCGGTCACCGATGTCCAGCATGAACTGGTGTTCGCCGTCATGCTGGTGGTGCTGGTCACCTTCGTGTTCCTGCGCCGTATCAGCGCCACGATCATTCCGTCGATTGCCGTACCGCTGTCGTTGATCGGCACCTTTGGCGTCATGTACCTGGCCGGCTTTTCGATCAACAACCTGACCTTGATGGCCCTGACCATCGCCACCGGCTTTGTGGTGGACGATGCGATTGTCATGCTGGAGAACATTTCCCGGCACATCGAGGAAGGCGCTACGCCGATGCAAGCGGCGCTCAAGGGGGCAAAGCAGATCGGTTTCACCCTGATCTCGCTGACCCTGTCGCTGATTGCCGTACTGATTCCGCTGTTGTTCATGGCCGATGTGGTCGGCCGGCTATTCCGCGAATTTGCCATTACCCTGGCCGTGGCCATCCTGATTTCCCTTGTGGTGTCGCTGACCCTCACGCCGATGATGTGCGCGCGCCTGCTCAAGCGTGAACCCAGGGAAGAAGAGCAGGGCAGGTTCTACCGTGCCAGCGGCGCCTGGATCGACTGGCTGATCGAGGTGTACGCCGGCAAGCTGAAATGGGTATTGAACCATCAGGCACTGACCCTGCTGGTGGCCATCGGCACCATGGCGCTGACCGTGGTGCTGTACATGGCCGTGCCCAAGGGCTTCTTTCCGGTGCAGGACACCGGCGTGATCCAGGGCATCAGCGAAGCGCCGCAATCGGTGTCGTTCACCTCCATGAGTGAGCGCCAGCAAGCGCTGGCTGCGATTATTCTTCAGGACCCGGCGGTCGAAAGCCTGTCGTCCTACATCGGCGTCGACGGCGATAACGCCACGCTTAACAGCGGGCGTATGCTGATCAATCTCAAGCCGCACAAGCTGCGCGACCTGACTGCCAGCCAGGTGATCCAGCGCCTGCAACCGCAACTGGATCAACTGGCCGATATCCGCTTGTATTTGCAGCCGGTGCAGGACCTGACCATCGAAGACCGGGTCAGCCGTACCCAGTACCAGTTCAGCCTGTCGTCACCCGATGCCGACCTGCTCGGCGAGTGGAGCGAGCGCCTGCAACAAGCCTTGCAGCAGCGCCCGGAATTGACCGATGTCGCCACCGACCTGCAAGACAAGGGTTTGCAGGTGTACCTGGCCATCGACCGCGATGCCGCCAGCCGTCTGGGCGTCAGCGTCTCCGCCATCACCGACGCGCTGTACGATGCCTTTGGCCAGCGGCAGATTTCGACGATCTATACCCAGGCCAGCCAGTACCGGGTGGTGTTGCAGTCCGCTTATGCCAACGAACTGGGCCCGGCGGCGCTGGAGCAGATCCACGTCAAGACCAGCGATGACACACAGGTCAAGCTGTCGAGCCTGACGCGTATCGAACAGCGCCAGGCGCAACTGGCGATCAGTCACCTGGGGCAGTTTCCGGCGGTGATGATGTCGTTCAACCTGGCGCCCGATGTATCACTGGGCGCAGCGGTCAAAATCATCGAGCAAGTGCAAAAGGATATCGGCATGCCGCTGGGCGTGCAGACGCGCTTCCAGGGCGCGGCCGAAGCCTTCCAGGCCTCGTTGTCGAGCACGCTGTTGCTGGTGCTCGCTGCCGTGGTGACCATGTACATCGTGCTCGGGGTGCTTTACGAGAGCTACATTCACCCGATCACCATTCTTTCGACCCTGCCGTCCGCTGCGGTCGGTGCCTTGCTGGCGCTGCTGCTGACCGGCAACGACCTGGGGATGATCGCCATTATCGGCATCATCCTGCTGATCGGCATCGTCAAGAAAAACGCCATCATGATGATCGACTTTGCCCTGGAGGCCGAGCGCAACCGTGGCATCGACCCGCGCACGGCCATCTATGAGGCAGCGCTGTTGCGCTTCCGGCCGATTCTGATGACCACGCTGGCCGCGCTGTTTGGCGCCGTGCCGCTGATGCTGGCCACCGGTTCCGGTGCCGAATTGCGTCAGCCGCTGGGTCTGGTGATGGTCGGCGGGCTGCTGGTCAGCCAGGTGCTTACGCTGTTCACCACGCCGGTGATCTACCTGTACTTTGACCGGTTGGGACGGCGCTGGGGTCGCAAGCCTGAAACCGCGCACACTGCACCACAGGTCGACGCATGAATCTGTCGGCGCCGTTTATCAGTCGTCCGGTCGCCACCATGCTGCTGAGCCTGGCGATCATGTTGCTGGGTGCGTTCAGCTTTCGCCTGCTGCCGGTCGCGCCGCTGCCGAACATGGATTTTCCGGTGATCACCATCACCGCCAGCCTGGCCGGTGCCAGCCCGGAGATCATGGCCTCCAGTGTCGCCACACCGCTGGAGCGCTCGCTGGGCGTCATTGCCGGCGTGACCACGATGACCAGCAGTTCCAGTCAGGGCTCGACGCGGGTCAACCTGGTTTTCGAGCAGGGCCGCGACATCAATGCCGCTGCCCGCGAAGTGCAAGCCGCCATCAACGCCGCGCGTAACCTGCTGCCCAGCGGTATGCGCAGCATGCCGACCTACAAGAAGGTCAACCCGTCGCAGATGCCGATCATGGTGCTGGCGCTGACCTCCGATGTGCTGAGCAAAGGCCAGCTCTACGACCTGGCCTCGACCATCCTCTCGCAAAGCCTGGCCCAGGTGCAGGGCGTGGGCGAGGTGCAGATCGGTGGCAGTTCGCTGCCGGCGGTGCGTATCGAACTGGAGCCGCATCTGCTGGAGCAGTACGGTGTGTCGCTGGACGAAGTGCGTACCACCATCAGCAATGGCAACGTGCGCCGGCCCAAGGGCTTTGTCGAAACCGATCAGTTCAACTGGCAGGTGCAGGCCAACGACCAGCTGGAAAAGGCCAAGGACTACGCGCCGCTGATCATTCGCTATCAGAACGGTGCCGCGTTACGCCTCAGCGATGTGGCCAAGGTCAGCGATGCGGTCGAGAACCGCTACAACAGCGGCTTCTACAATGATCGCTCGGCGGTGTTGCTGGTCATCAACCGCCAGCCGGGCGCCAACATCATCCAGACCGTGCAGGACATCAAGGACCAGTTGCCGGCCCTGCGCGCTGTGTTGCCGGCCAGTGTCAGCCTGGATGTCGGCCAGGACCGCTCGCCGGTGATCAAGGCCACGCTGCACGAGGCCGAGTTGACCCTGTTGATCGCCGTGGTGCTGGTGATCATGGTGGTGTTCCTGTTTCTGGGTAATCTGCGCGCTTCGCTGATTCCGACCCTGGCGGTGCCGGTCTCGTTGATCGGCACCTTTGCGGTCATGCACCTGTGCGGCTTTTCATTGAACAACCTGTCGTTGATGGCGCTGATCCTCGCGACGGGGCTGGTGGTCGACGATGCCATCGTGGTGCTGGAGAATATTACCCGGCACATCGATGACGGCAAGACGCCGATGCAGGCGGCTTACATTGGTGCCAAGGAAGTGGGCTTCACGCTGCTGTCGATGAACGTATCGCTGGTTGCGGTGTTCATTTCGATTCTGTTCATGGGCGGGCTGGTGGAAAACCTGTTCCGCGAGTTCTCCATCACCCTGTCGGTGGCGATCCTGGTGTCGCTGGTGGTCTCGCTGACCCTGACGCCAATGCTCTGCGGTCGCTGGCTCAAGCCGCAGGCTGAGCATAAGCGTAACGCCATGCAGCGCTGGAGCGACCGGGTCAACGAACGCATGGTGGCCGGCTACGACCGCAGCCTGGGCTGGGTATTGCGCCATCCGCGCCTGACCCTGGCCAGCCTGCTGGTCACCATCGCGGTGAATATCGCCTTGTACGTGATGGTGCCCAAGACCTTCCTGCCGCAGCAGGACACCGGGCAGATCATGGGCTTCATTCGTGGTGACGACGGCCTGTCGTTCACAGTGATGCAGCCAAAGATGGAGATCTTCCGTCGCTCGATGCTGGCCGACCCTGCCGTGCAGAGCGTGGCAGGTTTTATCGGCGGTAGCGGCGGCACCAACAACGCTTTCATGATCGTGCGCCTCAAGCCGCTCAGCGAGCGCAAATTGTCATCGGAGAAAATCGTCGAGCGGTTGCGCAAGAACCTGCCGCAGATTCCTGGCGGCCGGCTGTTCCTGCAGGCTGATCAGGATATTCAGCTTGGCGGCGTGCGCGATCAGGCCAGTTCCCAGTACCAGTACGTGCTGCAAAGTGGCGACCTGGCCAGCCTGCGCGAGTGGTACCCCAAGGTGGTGGCCGCATTCCGTGCCCTGCCGCAACTGACCGCCATCGATGCCCGCGAAGGCCGTGGCGCGCCGCAGATCACCCTGATTGTCGACCGCGACCGGGCCAAGAGCCTGGGTATCGACATGCAGATGGTCACTGCCGTGCTCAACAACGCCTACAGCCAGCGCCAGGTGTCGACCATTTATGACGCCCTGAACCAGTACAAGGTGGTCATGGAGGTCAATACCAGGTACTCCCAGGACCCGAGCACGCTGGACCAGATCAAGGTGATCACCGCCAATGGCGACCGCGTGCCGCTGTCGACCATCGCCCATTATCAGAACAGCCTCGAAGATGACCGTGTGTCGCACGAGGGGCTGTTCGCTTCGGATGATATCTCCTTCGACCTGGCCGAGGGCGTGACTCTGGATCAGGCCACGGCGGCCATCGAACGTGCAGTGGCGACAGTGGGCTTGCCGACCGAAGTGATCTCGAAGATGGCAGGCACCGGCGATGCCTTCGCTGCGACTCAAAAGAGCCAGCCATGGATGATTCTGGGCGCGCTGGTGCTGGTCTATCTGGTGCTGGGGATTCTTTACGAAAGCTATATTCACCCGCTGACGATTCTGTCGACCCTGCCGTCGGCGGGGGTGGGCGCCTTGCTGAGTATCTTCGCGGTCGGCTCGGCCTTCAGCCTTATTTCCTTGCTGGGCCTGTTCTTGTTGATCGGCATCGTCAAGAAAAATGCCATCATGATGATCGACCTGGCGCTGCAACTTGAGCGTGAGCAGGGCATGAGCCCGCAGGAATCGATCCGCCGCGCGTGCCTGCAGCGCCTGCGGCCGATTCTGATGACCACCATTGCCGCGATCCTTGGCGCCTTGCCGTTGCTGCTGGGCACTGCCGAAGGGTCGGAAATGCGCCAGCCGCTGGGCCTGACGATTATCGGCGGTCTGGTGTTCAGCCAGATCCTGACCCTCTACACCACCCCGGTGGTTTACCTCTACCTGGACAACCTGCGCCACCGCTTCAACCACTGGCGTGGCGTGCGTACCGATGCTGCCCTGGAAACTCCGCTATGACCCATCGCCCGGCCACTTCTTCCTCGCCACGCTGGCTGTTGCGCCCGTTAGCCGCAGGCCTGTGCGTGCTGCTGCTCGGTGCCTGTACGGTCGGGCCCGATTATCAAAAGCCGACATTCGACACCACGGCGCAGTTCAAGGCCGCAGAAGGCTGGCGTCAGGCCAATCCCAGCGACGCCCTGGCCCGTGGTGCCTGGTGGCAGATTTACCAGGATGCGCAGCTCAATCAACTGGTCGAGCGGCTTAACCGCTCGAACCAGACGGTCGCGCAGTACGAAGCCCAGTACCGTCAGGCCCAGGCGCTGGTGCGCAGCTCTCGCGCTTCGCTGTTTCCAACCCTGGACCTGACCACGGGCAAGACCCGTTCGGCGCAAGGCACCGGCAGCAGCAGTTCGAGCCTGTCGAGCAGCAACAGCGGCATTCGCGATACCTACAACGCGCAACTGGGCGTGAGCTGGGAGGCTGACGTCTGGGGCAAGTTACGCCGCACTAACGAGGCCGACAGCGCCAGCGCCGACGCAAGCCAGGCAGATCTGGCGGCCATGCGCCTGAGCCTGCAGTCGGAACTGGTGCAAAACTACCTGCAATTGCGCGTCATCGACGAACAAAAGCGTCTGCTTGAAGCCACGGTCAAGGCGTATGAGCGCTCCCTCAAACTGACTCAGAACCAGTACCGCGCCGGCATTATTGGGCGCGAGTCGGTGGCTCAGGCCCAGACCCAGCTCAAAAGCACCGAGGCCGATCTGATCGATCTGGCCTGGCAGCGCGCCCAGTACGAGAACGCGATTGCCGTGCTGATGGGCCTGTCGCCGGCCGAATTCAATCTGCAAGCCAGCACCGACATTCCGCAACTGCCGGCCATTCCGGTGGGCGTGCCGTCGACCTTGCTTGAGCGCCGTCCGGACATCGCCGCCGCCGAACGTTCGGTCATGGCCGCCAACGCCAATATCGGCGTGGCCAAGGCCGCTTTCTTTCCTGATCTGACCCTGAGCCTCAGCGGTGGCTACAGCAGTAGCGCGTTTTCCAGCTGGATCACCACACCCAACCGCTTCTGGTCGGTTGGTCCGCAACTGGCCCTGACCCTGTTCGATGCGGGCAAGCGCTCGGCCGAGGTCGATCGGGTCGAGGCGGTCTACGACCAGACCGTGGCCCAGTACCGGCAGACCGTGCTGAATGGCTTCCAGGAGGTGGAAAACTACATGGTCCAGCTCGAAGTCTACGAGCGCGAAGCGGCGGTGCGCGACGAAGCCCTGGCGGCGGCGCGTGAGTCCATGCGCCTGACCGAGAACCAGTTCAAGGCCGGGCTGATCGACTACCTCGATGTAGTCAATGTGCAGGCCACTGCCCTGAGCAACGAGCGCAGCGTGCTGAATGTACTGCAAAGCCGGCTGGTCGCCAGCGTGCAACTGGTCGCGGCGCTGGGCGGGGGCTGGCAGGGCATTGAGGTGGCCAAAAACGAATAGCAGGTGCCTGCGCCAGAATATTTATGGCTAACTGCCATATTTCTTCCCTGTGGCAGCACCATTTGCCAAGGATGAGAGTAGAATCGGCTCAATACGATTGGCATGGATGCGTTCACCGGTCCACGTCCTGAGGCATTTCAAGTTGATTGGCAGTTACATTCCTTCGCTGGTCATCATTTCCATTCTTGTCGCCATGCTGGCGTCCTATACCGCTCTGGACCTGGCCGGACGAGTCTCGTCCGCAAAAGGGCGCAGCGTTTATCTGTGGATCGGCGGCGGTGCCCTGGCGATGGGCATCGGTATCTGGTCGATGCACTTCATTGGCATGCTGGCCTTAGTGTTGCCCATCAATCTGGGCTACGACCTGTTCCTGACGTTGTGCTCGCTGCTGATTGCCATGCTGTCTTCAGGGTTTGCCCTGTGGGTGGTCAGCCAGCCGGTGCTGCCGCTGCTGCAACTGGCATTGGGTTCCTTGTTGATGGGCGCGGGCATCAGTTGCATGCATTACCTGGGCATGGCAGCGATGCGCATGCAGCCGGGTATCGATTACGACCCTGGTTTGTTCGGCCTGTCGCTGTTGATCGCAGTGGGTGCCTCGGCCGCTGCCTTGTGGATCGCCTTTCACCTGCGCCAGAACACCCCGCATGTTTTCCTGGCCCGTGCCGCCGCAGCCGTCGTTATGGGCTTTGCGATTGTCGGCATGCATTACACCGGTATGGCGGCGGCCAACTTTGCCGACAACAGCTTCTGCGGCGCGCACGCCGGCGGCTTGCAGACCGACGGGCTGGACAAACTGGTGCTGGTGACCACCCTGGCCGTATTGACCATCGCGCTGCTGACCTCGATTCTCGATGCGCGTCTGGAAGCACGCACTGCGCTCCTGGCCAGCTCCCTGTCCGAGGCCAACCGCGAGCTGACTCATCTGGCGCTGCATGACACCCTGACCAGCCTGCCCAACCGGATTCTGCTCTCTGATCGCATCAATCAGGCCATCAACACGGCACAAGACAACAACAGTGCCTTTGCGCTGATGTTCATGGACCTGGACGGCTTCAAGCCGGTCAACGATGCTTTTGGCCATCACATCGGTGATCAGTTGCTGCGTGACGTGGCCCTGCGCCTGCGCGGTAATCTGCATCGGCATGACACGCTGGCGCGTATCGGCGGTGACGAATTCGTCCTGCTCATGGAGTTGCGCGATGTTGATGAGGCAGTGACCGTGGCCTCGCGGCTGGTCAGTGTGGTCGCGCAGCCCTTTGAAGTCAGTGGTCACCTGTTACAGGTGTCGATGAGTGTGGGCATTTGTCTGTATCCGGGTAATGGCCTGGACCAGCACGAATTGCTGATGAACGCCGATGCAGCGATGTATCACGCCAAGGCCAGCGGCAAAAATGGCTACAGCTTCTTTGAAGCCTCGATGAACACCGATGCGCGCAATCAGTTGCAACTGCTTCAGGAACTGCGCGTAGCGATCACCGCCGGCCAGTTTTGTCTGCACTATCAGCCCAAGTTCGATGCACTGAGTGGCATGGCCGTGGGTGCCGAGGCCTTGCTGCGCTGGAATCATCCGGAGCGCGGCCTGTTGTCGCCGGACACGTTCATTGGCCTGGCAGAAAAAACCGGGCTGATCATTCCCATAGGCGAATGGGTGCTCAATGAGGCCTGCCAGCAGATGAGACAGTGGGTCGTGCAGGGTTACGACCACTGGCGCATGGCGGTGAACCTCTCGGCGTTGCAGTTCTGTCACGCGGGGCTGGTCGATATCGTCGCCGATACTCTGGTTCGCCATGGGTTGCCGGCCAACTGCCTGACCCTGGAAATTACTGAAACCACGGCCATGAACGATGCCGATGCCAGCATGGCAGTGCTCAACCAGCTTTCGCAGATGGGCGTCGATCTGTCCATCGACGACTTCGGGACCGGCTACTCCAGCCTGATGTACTTGAAGCGTCTGCCGGCCAATGAGATCAAGATCGACCGTGGCTTCGTTCGCGATCTTGAGCACGACAGTGATGATGCGGCGATTGTCTCGGCCATCGTTGCCCTGGGTCAGGCACTGGATTTGCGTATCGTCGCCGAAGGGGTCGAAACCGATGTACAGCAGAGCTTCCTGACCAGCCTGGGGTGTGACTCGCTGCAAGGTTATCTGTTGGGCCATCCGCAACCGGCCGAGCGCTTCATGCAGGACATCCATAGCTCGGAGCGGCGTGTGCAGGCCAGAAAGGTGGTCAGCGTCAACGACTGACGACCGGTATTTTTCAATCTCCAGTCTTTGAATCGGGTTACGAGAAAAACAAATGGAAAAAGTTCTCCTCATTACTGGCGGCTCTCGCGGAATCGGCGCGGCCACGGCACTGGCGGCAGCAACGCAAGGCTATCGAATCTGCATCAATTACCTGTCCGATCATGCCGCCGCAGAACGGGTCTGCAGCCAGGTCCGGGCGTTGGGCGCGCAAGCGATTGCGGTACAGGCCGATGTCAGCAACGAAGACGAAATTATCCGTCTGTTTGCACGCATCGACGCAGAGCTTGGACGGATCACGCACCTGGTCAACAATGCCGCGACCATTGCCCATGCCTCGAAAGTCGAGGACATGTCGGAGTTTCGTCTGCTGAAAGTCATGATGAGCAACGTGGTCGGGCCGATTCTGTGCAGCAAGCATGCGCTGCTGCGTATGTTGCCCCGGCACGGCGGCCAGGGTGGCAGTATCGTCAACGTAAGCTCTGCAGCGGCGCGCCTGGGGGCGGCCAACGAGTACGTCGACTACGCAGCCTCCAAGGGCGCGATCGACAGCTTCACCACTGGCCTGGCCAAGGAAGTGGCACCAGACGGCATCCGCGTCAATGCGGTGCGGCCGGGGTATATCTTTACCGATTTTCACGTACAGTCCGGCGATCCGTTCCGGGTCAGCAAGCTTGAAGGCGAATTGCCGATGCGCCGTGGCGGCACCCCTGAGGAGGTGGCCGAAGCCATTCTGTGGCTGCTGTCGGATAAAGCCTCGTACGCGACCGGTACCTTTATCGATATGGCCGGCGGCAGATAGCACGCTGACACGTTGCCGCTGTCCAGATATTTCGTTGCGAAAACCTTTTAAGGATCATGGATGACTACGTGGTGGCAGGAAGTGGTAACGACGTTGCAGTCAGAGTTTTCCGATATCACCGATGTTTCGCAACTGACCCGGGTCACCGTACGTTTGTCGATTGCCGCGTTGCTGGGCGGCATTCTGGGTTTTGAACGCGAACATCGCGGCAAGGCTGCAGGCGTGCGCACCCACATGCTGGTGTGCATGGGCGCTGCGCTGTTCGTGTTGGTACCCCGTATGGGCGGTGCCGACGATGCAGCCCTGAGCCGGGTCATTCAGGGGGTGGTCGCGGGCATCGGTTTTCTCGGTGCCGGCACCATTCTCAAGGAACACGCCAAAAACGTTTCCCAGGTCAAAGGCCTCACCACTGCGGCCGGACTGTGGATGACCGCCGCCATCGGCGTGGCGGCGGGCGTGGGCCGCGAAGCCACTGCCGTGCTCAGCACGGTGCTGGCCCTGGGTATTCTCAGCCTGGTGCCGCATGTAGTGGACCGTCATGAGCACAAGCATAAATCCGAGGACGAACTGCCGCCCAGGGACAAGCAGGAAATACCGGCCAGGGACAGTCAGGAACTGCCCTGAGCCTTAGGGCGCTTACAGCCTGGCGGGTGGTTCATGGCTGGGCGGGTCGCCTATCGGCGGTTGAGTACCCGGCGGGGTGATGGGCGGCACTTCTTCGGGTGGCGGTACCGGCAACGGCGGCTCATCGATGTTTGGATCCTCGGGTTCTGGCGGAATCGGGATATTCATGGGAGCACCTCCAAAGGGTTGGTTCAGTATCTGATGCAGGGTGCCCGGCAAAATTCCGCAAGATTTACCCGGTCAGATTGCCTCCACAGGATTGTGCAGTGGCAGTTGCGCGTGCCACTGATCCCGGCCCTTGTGCTTGGCGACATACAGAAACGCATCTGCGGCCTTGATCATGCTCGCGGGGGTGACCTCTTCAAGCCTCGGTGCATTGATGGTCACCCCGGCGCTGGCGGTGACGTGCCCGGCGGGATGGTCGGCGTGTTCGATGTTCAAGGCGCGAATGGCTTCAAGCAGATTGTTCGCTACATGCGCGGCGCCTGTCGGGTCGGTATCGGGCAGCAGAACCGTAAACTCTTCACCGCCATAGCGCACGGCCAGGTCGGCGGGGCGTTGCAGTGTTTGCTGGATCGCCTGGGCCACCTGGCGCAGGCATTCATCGCCCGCCGAGTGGCCGTAACGGTCGTTGAAACGCTTGAAGTAGTCGACATCCAGCATGATCAACGCCAGGCGGGTGTTTTGCCGTTTCGCCCGTGCGACTTCTTCACTCAGTACGCTGTCCAGACGCCGCCGGTTGCCCAGGCCGGTCAGGCTGTCGGTCAGGGCCATGTCCTGAACCTGTCGATGCACGCGGCGCAGTTCGGTTTCCATGGCCATGCGGGCGCGTAATTGCTTGAGCACGATGATCCCGAAACCGACCAGTCCGGCAATCAGCAACAGCAGAATCAAACCGGTCTTGATCAGATCCAGACGCCAGGGCGCGATGATCGAGTCGCGGGAAATGCCGGCTTCGACCACCAGCGGGTAGCGGCTCAGCGCCCGGTAACCGTACAGGCGATAAGTGCCGTCGACCACGGCTTTTACCTGCGCAACGCCGGCATTCGACCAAGGCAGGTAGTGGGTAAAGATTTCGCTTTGCGACAGGCTCTGGCCGATGGTTTTGGCGATGAACGGGCGCCGGACCAGAATGCTGCCGTCGCGCATGGCCAGCACCAGTGCGCCTTTGTCATCGATCTTGAAGTCACCGTAATAGTCGACGAAATAGCTGACCCTGACTGTACCCAGCATCACCCCGGCAAACGAACCGTCGCGGTTGTTGAGACGCCGCGAGACCGGAATGATCAACTCTTTGGTCGAGCGGCTGCTCACCACATTACTGATGCGCACATCGCGATCGGCGTGGGTGCGGTGATAAATGAAGTAATCGCGGTCGGCATTGTTGGCCGACTCCGGTGTGCCGAGCTTGTCGGTCACGATCCATCTGCCATCGGCGTCATAAATGAACAGCCCGTGCAGCTGCGGCATGATCCGCGTCTGCTGCACCATCAACTGGTGCATGCGGGCAATGTCGATGTGCGCCAGCCCGTCGCCCTCGACCCGTTCGGCAAGCACCGAGGTCAGGATGTCTACCTGGCGAATCGCGTCCTCGGCGTGCTGGGCCGTGGCCTGGGCCAGGTTGGTGACCGAGTCTTCGGCCATCGCAAAGGCCTGGCGGTAATCGCGCCAGGCACGCCAGCCCTCGACCGTCAGAAAGGTCATGATCACCACGATCATGAAGCTGACGGTCAGGCGAAACAGGGTGGTGGCGCGTTCCCGGTCTGCGGCCAGCGGCGTGTGCCGGTCATTGCTGGATGATTGTTGCTGGCTTCCCTGCATCAAGCTGTACTTCCCGATTCCTGAAATGGCGCGTGGCACAAGGATATAGGCAGGTCGCTGCACATTGCTTGGGAAAAACACGGCATTTTCCGTTCAGTCCCGCCTATGCTTGCCCAGCGTGCTGTTGCATGTGTCTGTACCGGCCATGGTGCTGCGGGTAAAGCTTTGAACTTTACCCTGGAGCGTCGTTCGGAATCTTTGCAGTCGGCACCGCAGGCCCGAGCCTGACGGCTGTCGTTCAACCCATTCAAAGCAGTCAATGCTATGGACCGCACCGCCGCGTCCCCGGGGCGTAAGGAGTGATGCTCGATGAATGAACAGTCATACAGTCCGGATTCTCACGCTTTCCAAACCTCGCCGTCCCATGGTCCGCTGTCCCTGACCCAGGCACTGCAATTGCCGCGTATTGCCATAGAAGACGTGACACCGGTGCTTGACGGTGGCCAGTTCGCGGCCAAGGCGATCATTGGCCAGCCGGTCACGGTGACCGCCAAGGTCTATGCCGATGGTCACGACAAGCTGGCTGTCCGGCTTGACTGGCGTGCCGAAGGTGAAGCGCAGTGGCACAGTACGGTGTTGCAGGAGCTGGGCAATGACAGCTGGACCGGCAGCTTCACGCCGGTAACGGTGGACCGCTATGTGTTCCGTCTGCAGGCCTGGATCGACCTGTACGCCAGCTATCGCTACGAACTCGACAAGAAGCATGGCGCCGGAGTGCCGATCGAGCTTGAGCTGGAAGAAGGTCGTATTCATTTGCAACACGGTGCCGAGCGCAGCCAGGGCGATCTGCGCCAGCAGATCGAACAGGTATTGGCGCAACTCGAAGGCAAGGACGCCCAGTCGCGTGTCGCCTTGTTATTGCACAGCGAAACGGCGGCGCTGATGGCGCAGGCCGATAACCACAGCTACCTGAGCGTCAGCGGTGAATACCCGCTGGATGTCGAGCGTGAACGCGCGCAATTTGCCAGTTGGTACGAGCTGTTTCCGCGCTCGATCACTGATGATCCCAACCGTCATGGCACCTTCAACGATGTGCACTCGCGCCTGCCGATCATTCGCGACATGGGCTTTGATGTGCTGTATTTCCCGCCGATCCATCCTATCGGTCGTGCCCATCGCAAGGGGCCGAACAACTCCCTGACCGCAGGCCCCGACGATCCGGGCAGCCCGTATGCCATCGGCAGCGCGGACGGCGGCCATGAGGCGATTCATCCACAACTGGGCACCCGCGAGGACTTTCGCGCACTGGTTGCGGCGGCGGCCGAGCATGGCCTGGAACTGGCGCTGGACTTTGCCATCCAGTGTTCCCAGGACCACCCGTGGCTCAAGGAGCATCCGGGCTGGTTCAGCTGGCGCCCGGACGGCACGATCCGTTATGCGGAAAACCCGCCGAAAAAATATCAGGACATCGTCAACGTCGACTTCTACGCGCCCGATGCCATTCCAGGCCTCTGGCTGGAACTGCGCGATGTGGTGTGGGGCTGGGTCGAGGAGGGGGTCAAGATCTTCCGCGTCGACAACCCGCATACCAAACCGCTGCCGTTCTGGCAGTGGCTGATCGATGACATTCGTCGTCGCGATCCCGATGTAATGTTTCTCGCCGAGGCATTCACCAAGCCTGCGATGATGGCGCGCCTGGGCAAGGTCGGTTATTCGCAAAGCTACACCTATTTCACCTGGCGCAATAACAAGGCCGAGCTGTCGGAGTATTTCACCCAGCTCAACGATGTGCCGTTGCGCGATTGCTACCGGCCGAACTTCTTCGTGAACACGCCGGACATCAACCCGCACTTTCTGCACAACAACGGGCGGCCGGGCTTTCTGATCCGCGCCGCGCTGGCGACCATGGGCTCAGGCTTGTGGGGCATGTATTCAGGGTTTGAAATTTGCGAGTCGGCGCCGCTGCCAGGCAAAGAAGAGTATCTGGATTCGGAGAAGTACCAGATCCGCATCCGCGACTTCACGGCACCGGGCAATATCATTGCCGAAATCGCACAGCTCAACCGCATTCGTCGGCAGAACCCGGCCTTGCAGACGCATCTGGGGCTCAAGCTGTACACCGCCTGGAACGACAACATTCTGTACTTCGGCAAGCGCACCGCGGATGGTAGCAACTTCATTCTGGTTGCGGTCAGCCTTGATCCGCACAACGTACAGGAAGCGCATTTCGAGTTGCCGCTGTGGGAAATGGGTCTGCCCGACGATGCCCAGACTCAGGGTGAAGACCTGATGACAGGGCACCGCTGGACCTGGTACGGCAAGACGCAGTGGATGCGTATCGACCCGCATTACCAGCCCTTTGGTATCTGGCGCATCAGCGCGACCTAATCCACGCTGCCGGGAGATCGCCATGGCGAAGAAGTCCAGAAACGCCAGCTTTATCAACGACCCGCTCTGGTACAAGGATGCGGTGATCTATCAGGTGCATGTCAAATCGTTCTTCGATTCCAATGACGACGGCATCGGCGACTTTCCCGGCCTGATCGCCAAGCTCGATTACATTGCCGAGCTGGGCGTGAACACCATCTGGCTGTTGCCGTTCTATCCTTCGCCGCGTCGCGACGACGGTTACGACATTGCCGAATACCGTGCGGTGCACCCCGACTACGGCAGCATGGGCGACGCCAGGCGCTTTATCGCCGAGGCACACAAGCGCGGTTTGCGGGTGATCACCGAGCTGGTGATCAACCATACCTCCGACCAGCACCCGTGGTTTCAGCGTGCGCGCAATGCCAAAAAGGGCTCCAAAGCCCGTGATTTTTATGTGTGGTCCGATACCGATCAGAAGTATCAGGGCACGCGGATCATCTTTCTCGACACCGAGAAATCCAACTGGACCTGGGACCCCGTGGCGGGTCAGTACTTCTGGCACCGCTTTTATTCGCACCAGCCGGATTTGAACTTCGACAACCCGCAAGTGATGGAAGCGGTGTTGAGCGTCATGCGTTTCTGGCTGGACCTGGGTGTCGATGGTTTGCGTCTGGATGCCATTCCGTACCTGATCGAACGCGATGGCACCAACAACGAGAACCTGCCCGAGACCCACCAGGTGCTCAAGCGCATCCGCGCCGAAATCGATGCCCATTACCCTGACCGCATGCTGCTCGCCGAGGCCAATCAATGGCCGGAAGACACGCAGATGTACTTTGGCGACAGCAAAGGCCCGGACGGCGATGAATGCCACATGGCATTTCACTTTCCACTGATGCCGCGCATGTACATGGCCCTGGCGCAAGAAGATCGTTTTCCGATCACCGATATCCTGCGCCAGACCCCGGAAATTCCGGCCAATTGCCAGTGGGCGATTTTTCTGCGCAACCACGATGAGCTGACCCTGGAAATGGTCACCAGTCGTGAGCGCGATTACCTGTGGAACCATTACGCGGCCGACCGCCGGGCGCGGATCAACCTGGGTATTCGCCGGCGCCTGGCGCCCCTGGTGCAGCGTGACCGACGCCGGGTCGAGCTGCTGAACAGCATGCTGTTGTCCATGCCCGGCACGCCGACCTTGTATTACGGCGACGAACTGGGCATGGGCGACAACATCTACCTGGGCGATCGCGATGGTGTGCGCACGCCGATGCAGTGGTCGATCGATCGCAACGGCGGCTTTTCTCGCGCCGACCCGGCCAGCCTGGTGCTGCCACCGATCATGGACCCGCTGTATGGTTACCAGTCGGTCAACGTCGAAACCCAGGACGCCGATCCGCACTCGTTGCTGAACTGGACCCGGCGCATGCTGGCGGTGCGCAAACAGCAAAAAGCCTTTGGCCGCGGCACGCTGCATATGTTGTCACCGAGCAATCGCCGCATTCTGGCCTATATCCGTGAGTACACAGGGAGCGACGGGCACACCGAGACCATTTTGTGCGTCGCCAACATGTCCAGCGCAGCGCAAGCGGTCGAGCTGGAGCTGTCAGCGTATGCCGGCAGGGTACCGGTCGAGATGCTCGGTGGCAGTGCCTTTCCGCCCATTGGCCAGCTCAATTACCTGCTGACCTTTACGCCCTATGGCTTTCATTGGTTTCTACTTGCAGCGGAGAATCAGATGCCCAGTTGGCACATTGAACCGGCGCAAAGCATGCCGGATTTCCCGACCCTGGTGCTCAAGAAGCGCCTGGAAGAATTGCTCGAAGAGCCCCTGCGCGACATCATCGAAAACACCGCCCTGGCTGTCTATCTGCCCAAACGGCGCTGGTTTGCCAGCAAGGACAAACCCGTCGAGAGCGTCCACATCGCCTATGCGGTGCGCCTGAGCAATGGTGATCGTCCGGTGCTGCTCAGCGAGATCGATGTGATCGCAGGCGGTCAGCAAGAGCGCTATCAACTGCCGTTCGGCCTGTTGGCTGAAGAAGATTTCAGCAGTGCGCTGCCGCAGCAACTGGCCCTGAGTCGGGTACGTCGCGGGCCGCAGGTCGGACTGATCACCGATGGCTTTACCCTGGAGCATTGCATCCGCGACGTGATCCAGGCCATGCAGGCCCAAACCGTTATCGATATTGACGGTGTACACGGTCAATTGCGTTTCGAGGCGACTGAAAAGCTCGCGCCGCTGGGGCTCGATCAGCAATCGCAGGTGCGCTACCTGTCGGCCGAGCAGTCCAACAGTTCGGTGGTTGTCGGCGACGCTCTGGTGCTGAAAATGATCCGCAAGGTCAGCGCCGGGGTTCACCCGGAGCTGGAAATGGGCGCTTACCTGACCGGTGCCGGCTATCAGTACATTTCGCCGTTGCTGGGGGCGTTATTGCGCGTCGATGCTGACGGCCAGCCGCATTTGCTGATGATTGCCCAGGGTTACCTGAGCAATCAGGGCGATGCCTGGGAGTGGACGCAGAATAATCTGGAGCGGGCGGTGCGCGATCAACTGGCGCATGGCACTGCCGGCCAGGAGTCGTCTTATAACGCCCTGACCGAACTGGCCGATTTTTCGCACAACCTTGGCTTGCGCCTGGGCGAGATGCACCAGGTGCTGGCAGCGCCCACCGACAACGCCGACTTTGCCGTGGAAACCACCACGGCTGATGAGGCTAAGGCCACCGCCGAACAGGTGCAGGCACAGATCGAACGCGCCCTGAAATTGCTCGAACAGCGCAAAGCCGGCCTGCAACCTGAAGACCGTCAATTGGTCGATGACTTGCTCGCACAGCGTAAACGCATCGAAGCCCACGTGCTGTCGCTGGCGCTCGCATCGGAAGGCGGGCTGCGCATGCGTGTGCACGGTGACCTGCACCTGGGGCAGATTCTGGTGGTTAAAGGCGATGCCTACCTGATCGATTTCGAAGGCGAGCCGGTGCGTCCCTTGCAAGAACGGCGCGGCAAATACAGCCCGTTCAAGGATGTCGGCGGCGTGTTGCGATCTTTCGACTACGCTGCGGCGATGGCCGTGCGCAGTGCCCAGAGCGCCGATACCTCACAGGAAGCGATTGCCGCTCGCCGGCACGTGGCCCACGCGTATCTGGAGCAGGCACGCAAGGCATTTATCGACGGTTACCGGCAGGCGAGTGCAGGCATTGCTCATGCCTGGAAAGACCCGCAAGGAGAGCGTGCGGCCCTTGAATTATTTACCCTTGAAAAAACCGCCTATGAAGTAATCTATGAAGCCGAGAACCGCCCGGACTGGTTGGCCGTGCCTTTGCAAGGCTTGCGTGGATTGCTGGAATTGAACGATGGAGAGTCAACATGAATGCGCCTGATAAACGCGGCACGGGCCGCCAGCCACTGCCCGATGCTGTCGACACGGACGCTTTGATCCGTGCCGAACACCGTGATCCATTCTCCATCCTGGGCCCGCACGACGATGGTAACGGCGGGCAGATCATACGTGCCTACTTGCCGGGTGCGCTGAGTGTGCGGGTGTTGGCGCGTGGCAGTGAACAGGAACTGGGCGAGCTGCCGATGACCCAGGTACCGGGCTTTTTCGCCGGCCAGTTTCCTCAAGCTCAGCCGTACTTGCTTAAAGTGCAGTGGGCCGGCGGCGAGCAGATCACCGAAGACCCGTACAGCTACGGGCAATTGCTTGGCGAGATGGACATCTACCTGTTTTCCGAGGGTAATCACCGTGATCTGGGTAGTTGCCTGGGCTCACAGGTGCAGACCGTCGATAACGTCCAGGGCGTGCGCTTTGCCGTCTGGGCTCCCAATGCCCGACGCGTCTCGGTGGTCGGCGACTTCAACAACTGGGACGGTCGCCGCCACCCGATGCGCCTGCTGCACTCTTCGGGCATCTGGGAAATCTTCGTGCCGCGCCTGCAGCCGGGCGAAAAGTACCAGTACGAGATCCTGGGTCAGCACGGCATCCTGCCGCTCAAATGCGACCCGGTGGCGCGGGCCACGACCTTGCCGCCCGAAACCGCCTCAAAAGTCGCAGGCCCCTTGCAGTTCGAGTGGCAGGATCGCGAGTGGATGGAGGTACGCGGTGACTTTCATGCGCCGTCTGCACCGCTGTCGATTTATGAGCTGCACGCAGGCTCCTGGCAAATGGAACAGAACGAAGACGGTACCGCCTGGCGCCAGTACAACTGGCGTGAACTGGCCGAGCGGCTGATTCCGTACATTCAGGAGCTGGGCTTTACCCATATCGAGCTGATGCCGATCATGGAGCACCCGTTTGGCGGCTCCTGGGGCTATCAACTGCTGGCGCAATTTGCACCGACTGCACGCTACGGTTCGCCGGAAGATTTCGCGTTCTTCGTCAACGCCTGCCACCAGGCCAATATCGGTGTGATTCTCGATTGGGTGCCGGCACATTTCCCTACCGATACTCACGGCCTGGCTGAATTCGACGGCACCGCACTCTACGAATACGGCAACCCGCATGAAGGCTTTCATCAGGACTGGAACACGCTGATCTACAACCTGGGGCGTACCGAAGTGCACGGCTTCATGCTGGCCTCGGGGCTGTTCTGGCTCAAGCATTTCCACATCGACGGCCTGCGCGTCGATGCCGTGGCTTCGATGCTGTATCGCGACTATTCGCGCAAGGCCGGCGAATGGGTGCCCAACCGCTTTGGCGGCCGCGAAAACCTTGAGGCTATCGACTTTTTGCGCCACCTCAACGATGTCGTAGCGCTGGAAGCACCGGGCGCGCTGGTGATCGCCGAAGAGTCTACGGCCTGGCCGGGCGTCACCCAGACCACTCAACAGGGCGGTCTGGGCTTTGCCTACAAATGGAACATGGGCTGGATGCATGACTCGCTGCATTACATCCAGCAAGACCCGATCCACCGTGGCCATCACCATAACGAGCTGAGCTTTGGCCTGGTGTATGCCTGGTCCGAGCGCTTCATTCTGCCGATTTCCCACGACGAAGTGGTGCACGGCAAGCGCTCGCTGATCGACAAGATGCCCGGTGATCGCTGGCAGAAATTTGCCAACCTGCGCGCCTACCTGACGTTCATGTGGACCCATCCGGGCAAGAAGCTGCTGTTCATGGGTTGCGAGTTCGGCCAGTGGCGCGAATGGAACCACGACGAGCAACTGGACTGGTACCTGTTGCAGTACGCCGAGCATATCGGGGTCAAGAAACTGGTCGGCGATCTCAACCGCCTGTACCGCGAAGAAAAAGCCCTGCACGAACGCGACACCGAGCCAATGGGCTTCCAGTGGCTGATCGGCGACGACCACGCCAATAGCGTTTACGCCTGGCTGCGCTGGAGCAAGCAGGGCGAGCCGCTGCTGGTGGTGTGCAACCTGACGCCGGTGCCACGCGATGACTATCGCGTCGGTGTGCCGTTTTCCGGGGCGTGGGCCGAATTGCTCAACAGCGACTCTGAAACCTATGCCGGCTCCAACAAGGGCAACGGTGGCGAAGTTCGCGCCACCGATGTGCAAAGCCACGGTCAACCCGCTTCACTATTACTGAACCTGCCACCCTTGGCGGTGCTGATCCTCAAGCCTAAGGGCTAGAGCGCATAAGGCACCTGCGCGATTGCATAATCGCGCAGGTGCCGTCCTTGTAATACCGCGCCGACATAATAGAAATTGACCCGCCCGTACAATTCCCTCCGTACCGTCAAGCGTAAAGTAAGCCCACTCCAAGGCATTGATCATTCGTAGCCAATGACTCAGGCCGCATCCGTATTACCACCGACTCGCGCTCTTTCTTGAGCGTACTGCCAATAGTGATTGCACCACAGCGCTTTTATCAGGCGTCGATGCTGTTATTGGTGATAAAGATAATAATGAGGGTCGTATGAGCATAAGTAACGAGGCCATTCTTTCTGTCTCCACTATATTCAAGATATTCGGTCCGCATCCGCAGCGGGCCATGGATATGTTGCGTCAGGGCGCCGACAAGAACGAGATATTCAGCAAGACCGGTCATGTGGTCGGCGTATTCGACGCCAGTTTTTCCGTCAAGCGCGGCGAGATCTTCGTCATCATGGGCCTGTCCGGTTCCGGCAAGTCGACCATGGTGCGGTTGTTCAACCGCCTGATCGAACCGACCTCGGGCAGCATCCACCTCAATGGCCGCGAAATCACCGGCCTGTCCGATAAAGAGTTGCTCGATGTGCGGCGCAAGGACATGGGCATGGTGTTCCAGTCCTTTGCCCTGATGCCGCACATGAGCGTGCTGGAAAACACCGCTTTCGGCCTGGAAATCTCCGGTGTATCCGAAAAGGAGCGTCACCGCCGTGCCAGCGAAGCCTTGAGCCAGGTCGGCCTGGCCGGGCATGAGCACAGCTATCCGCATCAGTTGTCCGGCGGCATGCAGCAGCGTGTCGGTCTGGCTCGCGCCCTCACCAACGACCCGACCATTCTGCTGATGGACGAAGCCTTCTCGGCCCTCGACCCGCTGATTCGCAGCGAGATGCAGGGTGAACTGATTCGCCTGCAGGCCGAGCAACAGCGCACGATCATTTTCATCTCGCACGACATCGAAGAAGCCATCCGCATCGGCCATCGCATCGCGATCATGGAAGGTGGCCGGGTGGTGCAGATTGGTACGCCGCAAGAATTGATCAACCAGCCGGCCAACGAGTATGTGCGCACCTTTTTCAAGGGTTTTGACAGCTCGCGTGTGCTCAAGGCCGGTGATGTGGCGCGTCTCGACCCGGAGCTTGTCTGTCGGCTCAACGGCAAGGCGCCGCAGTTCAAGGCCTCTGCCGGCTATGGCTATCTGGTCGATGAACAGGGCCACCTGCTGGGTGTGGTCGACACTGATGCCTGCGGCGCCGCCGCGCCGGATCGCCATCGGTTGCATGAGCAGCACCCCGTCTTCGTCGACACGCCGTTGCATGAAGTGCTGGGCATTGTTGCATCGCTGCCGTACCCGGTGCCGGTTCTTGACCGTGCCGGCACGCTGAAGGGCACGCTGTCCAAGAACCAGCTGTTGCAGACCCTGAGCCGCCACTAAGCACCCGCTGCCAGAAAAAGAGGTCGCCCCACCATGTCTGAATTCAGTCTTCTCGACCCGTTCCAGTCCGCCACCATTCCATTAGGCGACTGGGTAGAAAGCATCCTTAATTACCTGGTACACAACTTTCGCGATGTCTTTCGCGCCATTCGCTGGCCCATCGATCAGGTACTCAACGGTATCGAGTACACCCTGCAAAGCATTCCGCCAAGCATCGGCATCCTGCTTTCGACGCTGCTGGGCTGGCAACTGGCAGGCAAGCGCATGGCGCTGCTGTCGTTTGTCACGTTAACGCTGCTGGGCCTGATCGGCGTGTGGTCGGAGTCGATGACCACCCTGTCACTGGTGCTCACGGCGGTGTTCTTCTGTGCGGTGATCGGTATTCCGCTGGGCATTCTGTGTGCCCGCAGCGACCGCCTGGAAAGGGTGGTGCGGCCCATGCTCGATGCCATGCAGACCTTGCCGGCGTTCGTTTATCTGGTGCCGGTGGTGATGCTGTTCGGCATCGGTAACGTGCCCGGCGTACTGGTCACGATCGTGTTTGCTTTGCCGCCGCTGGTACGCCTGACCAACCTGGGCATTCGCCAGGTGCCGGAAGACAAGATAGAAGCCGCCCGCGCCTTTGGCTGCACGCCGTGGCAGATGCTCAAGCGCGTGCAGTTGCCGCTGGCCACCTCGACCATCATGGCCGGCCTGAACCAGACCTTGATGCTGTCGCTGTCGATGGTGGTCATCGCCTCAATGATTTCGGTCGGCGGTCTGGGCCAGATGGTCCTGCGCGGCATCGGCCGCCTGGACATGGGCCTGGCCACCGTGGGCGGCGTCGGCCTGGTGCTGCTAGCGATTTTCCTCGACCGCCTGACCCAGGCCATGGGCGAGCGCACCGGCGCCGACCCGAGCCTGCGCTGGTACCAGACCGGCCCGGTGGGTGTCGTCCTGCGTGCCTGTGGCGCGAAACACCCTGCAGGGCGGCGCAAGACCGCCTGAGCAATCCCTTTTCTCGATCTGCCGTACTTGAAGATAAAAACCAGAAGAAGGTATGCAACGATGAACACGCTCGCTCGTAGTTTTATGCTCTGTGCTTCGGCCTTGGTGCTGGGTGTAACAGCCCTGTATGCCAGCGCTTCGGCTGACAAGCCTGGGGATGGCACCAAGGTGACCGGGATTTTTCCTTCGGTCGCTGAAGAGCGGTTTCGCGGAGAAATCGCCATGGCAGGTCTGCGCGAGCTGGGTTACAAGGTCCAGGAGCCCAAGGAAACCGAGTACGCCACGATGGTGCTGGCGGTCGCCTATGGCGATGCTGATTTCACCGTGAACCTGTGGGACAAACTGCACGATGATTTCTATCAGAAAGCGGGTGGCGACCGTAGCATGGTCAAGGCCGGGGACATCATGCCTGGCGTGCTTCAGGGTTACCTGATCGACAAGAAAACCGCTGACAAATACAACATCAAATACCTGACCGATCTGCAAAAGCCCGAAATCGCCAGGCTGTTCGACACCAATGGCGATGGCAAGGCTGACCTGACCGGTTGCAATCCGGGCTGGGGCTGCGAGCTGGTGATCGATCACCATCTCAAGGCCTATGATCTGGAAAAAACCGTGGTTGCCAACCGTGGTTCGTACTTTGCGCTGATGGCCGACACCATTGCCCGCTTCAAGGAAGGAAAACCCATCCTCTATTACACCTGGGTTCCGCAATGGATCGCCGGCGTGCTGGTCGAGGACCGCGATGTTGTCTGGCTCGAGGTGCCCAGGACCGATCTGCCGGGCGGTAAAAACGATGTCGACACGCTGTACAAGGGCAAGAACCTGGGCTTTGCGGTGGACAAGGTAGAGGCCGTCCTGAACCGTGACTTCGCCGAGAAGAACCCGGCAGCGCTTAAGTTTTTGTCAGTGATGCAAATCACCACCGCCGATGAAAGCGCGCAGAACCTGAAGATGCAGCAGGGTGAAAACAAGCCCGCCGATATCCGTCGCCATGCCCAGCAATGGGTGGCCGCCCACCGCGCGCAGTTCGATCAATGGCTGCAAGCCTCACGTGAAGCCGCCAAGTAATGGCAGCCAGGTAGTGGCGGCTCAGGTGTTGATCGCACTGACCGGCTGTGGCCGGCGCGACAGCCACCAGGTCAGCGCCAGGGCCAACAGCGACAACACCGCACTGTAGAAGAAGATCAGCCCATAGCCCTGACCCAGGGCTATGGCGCCCATCAACGGTCCGGCAATCGCCATGGCCAGATCGAAGAACACCGCATACGCACTCAACCCGGCCGAGCGACTGGCGACCGGCACCCGCTTGATCGCCTCCACGCCCAGCGCCGGATAAACCAGCGACAAGCCCAGCCCGGTCAGGCCCGCGCCGATCAATGCAATACCGGTATTGGGCGCCAGCCACAGCAGTGCCAAGCCGACGATTTCGACGCCCATGCACGCCATCGCAGCCAAAAAGCCGCCCAGGCGATTGATCGCGCCGATAAACAACAGGCGCGAAACGATGAAGCACACCCCGAACAGCGTCAGGCAGTACGCTGCGCCTTCCCAGCCACGGCTGATATAGAACAGGGTAATAAAGGTGGTCAGGGTGCCGTAGCCGATCGACGCCAGGGTCAGCGCCAGGCCAAAGGGTGAGACGCGGCCGAATACTGACCAGTAAGGCATGCGTTCGCCCTTGATCACCGGCACCGATGGTTTGTGCCGGATCAACAGCAAGCCGGCGCCGGCCAGCAGAACCAGGGCGATGCCCAGGCTATGGAAGCCGACTTCGCCGATCATCCAGACCCCCAGCGGCGCGCCGATGGCGATAGCGCCATAGGAGGCGATGCCGTTCCAGGAAATCGAACGGGCCGTGTGTTCTACGCCGACCTTGGCAATCGACCAACTGATGGTGCCGACGCCGATGAAGCCTTGGGCTACGCCCATGAACAGCCGCGCGACGATCAACAGGGTCAGGCTGGCCGTTGGAAACGTTTCGCACAAGGTGCCGATCAGGGTCAGCACACCGCCAATGACAAAGCCCGCCAGCCCATAGACGATGGCGCGCTTGCTGCCGAGGTTATCGGTTATCCGACCCGCAAAGGGCCGGCTGATCAGTGTGGCCAGGTACTGCGCACCAATCGCCAGGCCCGCCACCACGGCACTGAATCCCAGCTGGTCATGGATATAGCCCGGCAGGATGGCCACCGGCAAACCAACGCACAGAAAGGCAATGAAGGTGTAGAGGACAATACCGACGATTTGCAGGGTAATCGCGGTGTTACCGGGTTGAGCGACGGCAGAGGAAGGACCTGAGGGTTTGGAGCTCAAAGACATAAGGTGGGTCCACGGGCGGTGGGGTGGGCGTGCTTCATGATGGCGCGTGATGGAGGTAAATGAAAGCAGGCTATCTATTTTACCGGGCAGTTATTGCCGACTCGCCGGGAATAGTCATAGGATGACTGATAACAACCACAACAACAAAGGCGACTCCATGATCAAACCCCTCGTACTGGCCATTGCAGCAGGCCTGAGTGTCAGCGCTCAAGCGGCAACCTTTGCCTACATCTCCAGCCCTGCCGATGGCTTGATTTCGCAATATCGACTCGATGAAAGCGATGGTTCGCTGAGTCTGGTGACCCAGACCAGGGCCGGTGATCAGGTCAATCCGCTGGCCGCAGCGCACGATGGCAGCCGACTGTACGCCGCCTTGCGCGTCAAGCCGTACAAGGTCGTGGGCTATCGTATCGAGCCGGGCAGTGGTCATTTGCAGGCACTCTCCGAAGCACCGCTGGCCGAAAGTCTGGCTTACCTGTCCCTCGACCGTAGCAACCGATACTTGCTCGGCGCCTCCTATGGCGGCGATCTGCTCAGCGTACAGCCGGTGGATGCCACCCAGAGCACACAGATCAACACCTACAAGACCGGCCTGCACGCCCACTCGGCGCGTACCGATGCGAGCAACCGCTTCGTTTACGCTGGCAACCTGGGCGTCGATCAGGTGCTGCAATATCGACTCGACAAAGAACAGGGCAGCCTGACACCCATCGGCACCGGCAAGGTCGCCGTGACGGCCAACAGCGGGCCACGCCATCTGGCGTTCTCACCAAACGGCAAGTTTCTGTATGTGGTGGGTGAAATGAGCGGCACGGTGACCGGCTTTGCCATCGATCAGAGCAGCGGTGCGCTGACTCAGGTCGGCCAGGCCGAAGGCATTCCCGAACGCTTGAAACTGGCGCATGGCGAGGTTCGCGATGCTCGCAACAACGACCTCAAGGACGACCCGACCCCACGCATCTGGGCGGCAGATATTCGTATCTCGCCGGATGGCCGCTTGCTGTTCATCAGTGAGCGCACCAGCAGCACGGTATCGGTGTTCAAGGTCGAACCCGACAGCGGCCAGGTCAGTTACCTGAACAACTATGCAATGCAGGAAAAACAGCCGCGTAACATTGCCGTGGCGCCAAGCGGGCGCTGGTTGCTGGTAACCGGAGAAAAGAGTGACACCGTTGGCAGCTATGCCATTGGTGAGAACGGGGCGCTGCAGCGGGTAGGCGAGGCGCCGTCAGGCAAAGGGGCGGTGTGGATCGAAATGGTCCAGGTGCCCGACGCCTGACACCTGAAACGCCAACCCCGCCATGCAGGCGGGGTTGGCATTGACTCAGAGGTATTGACTCAGAGGTATTGACTCAGAACGTAACGCCCTGGCTGCGCAGGTAGTCATCGTAAGTGCCGCTGAAGTCGATCACGCCATCGGCGCTCAGCTCGATGATGCGCGTGGCCAGCGACGACACGAACTCGCGGTCATGGCTGACGAAAATCAGCGTACCGGGGTAGTTCTCCAGCGCCAGGTTCAATGCCTCGATCGATTCCATGTCCAGGTGGTTGGTCGGTTCGTCCATCACCAGTACGTTGGGCTTTTGCAGGATCAGCTTGCCGAACAGCATACGGCCTTGCTCACCACCGGAAATCACCTTCACCGACTTGAGGATCTCGTCGTTGGAGAACAGCATGCGGCCCAGCGTGCCGCGCACCAGTTGCTCGCCGCCCTGAGTCCATTGCCCCATCCAGTCGAACAGCGTGCTGTCGTCTTCGAAGTCGTGGGCGTGGTCCTGGGCGTAGTAGCCGATTTCTGCGGCATCGGTCCATTTGACGCTGCCGGCATCCGGGGCCAGCTCGCTGACCAGGGTGCGCAGCAGGGTGGTCTTGCCGATACCGTTAGGACCGATGATCGCTACGCGCTCGCCGGCTTCGATGGTGAAGCTGAAGTCTTTGAACAAAGTCACGCCATCGAAGCCTTTGGCCATGCGCTCGACGACCACGGCCTGACGGTGCAGCTTTTTGGTCTGTTCGAAACGGATGAACGGGCTGACACGGCTGGAAGGCTTGACCTCGGCCAGCTGGATCTTGTCGATCTGCTTGGCACGCGAGGTGGCCTGCTTGGCTTTCGAGGCGTTCGCCGAGAAGCGGCTGACGAACGATTGCAGCTCGGAAATCTGCGCCTTCTTCTTGGCGTTGTCCGACAGCAACTGCTCACGTGACTGGGTCGCCACGGTCATGTACTCATCGTAGTTGCCAGGGAACAGGCGCAGCTCGCCGTAATCCAGGTCAGCCATGTGCGTGCACACGCTGTTCAGGAAGTGACGGTCGTGGGAGATGATGATCATCAGGCTGTTGCGCTGGGTCAGAACGTTTTCCAGCCAGCGGATGGTGTTGATGTCCAGGTGGTTGGTCGGTTCGTCGAGCAACAGCACTTCAGGGTCCGAGAACAGCGCCTGAGCCAGCAGTACACGCAGTTTCCAGCCGGGCGATACCTCGCTCATCGGGCCATTGTGCTGCTCGATGCCGATACCCAGGCCCAGCAGCAACTCGCCGGCGCGCGATTCGGCGGTATAACCGTCCATCTCGGCGAAATCGGTTTCCAGCTCGGCCACGGCCATGCCATCTTCTTCGGTCATTTCCGGCAGCGAGTAGATGCGGTCGCGCTCGGCCTTGACCTTCCACAGCTCCTCATGGCCCATGATCACAGTGTCGAGCACCGTGAATTCTTCATAGGCGAACTGATCCTGACGCAGCTTGCCCAGGCGCACGTTCGGCTCGAGCATCACCTGACCGCCCGAAGGCTCCAGATCGCCGCCCAGGATCTTCATGAAAGTGGATTTACCACAGCCGTTGGCACCGATCAGGCCGTAACGGTTTCCGGCGCCAAACTTGACCGAGACGTTCTCGAACAAGGGTTTTGGGCCGAATTGCATGGTGATATTCGCAGTTGAAATCAATTGCTTGTCCTGTAGGGTTTCAGAGCTTTATTTCTGTGTCATTGCCAGGCTTTACCCAAATTTGGGCCACATTCGGGTCAATCACGCGCGAGCTGCCAGCTTATCCAGCTCTCTCCATCCGGAGGGTGAGCTGATCCATTTTCATAAGTGGAAAGCAGCCTCTCGACGCTATGACCCAGCTGGCCAGCAATGAACGCAGGGTTCATCCCGGACATCAGGCATAGGGTTGCGCAGGTAGGGCACGTGTCATATCGACGGCGCTTTTGAATACCGAGGGCTTCGAGCACAGGTTTGAGGGCGCGGATTGTAACACCTGACTGCTGAATCCACATCCCGCCTTTGCCGGGCGGCAATCTCCAGAGATCTAGAGGCTGCGAAGACTGGGGGCTTTGAGAGGGCGTGGCAATTGGTCGCGCCTGCGCAGGCATCTGTTTCCTAATGAGGATCAATCAGCAAAAAATCAGATTTTCGTTAAGATGGGTCTGATGTTTAGTGAATCAGGCCAATGAAGGCAATAAGGAGATAGTGCGTGACAGGTTATCGGATAGCGGTAGGGATATTGTTATTGGGGGTGCTGGCCGGCTGTGCAACGGGTCGATCAGAGGTAGACGTGAATGCAGTTCACACCAGCCCTGGTCAAGTGACTGCCGCAAGTAATGGCAAGAAAGTGTTGATACGCGCTACGGATGAGCGAACCTTTGAGATTGATCCGCGCAGCGCTGATATTCCTTCTCTGAAGGACGACGAGATCAATGATAGATCAGTGACTGAACGTGCTATTGGTCGTAAGCGTGGAGGCTTTGGAAAGGCCTTTGGCGATGTGGTTTTGCCGTCCGGACGTACCGTCTCTCAACTGGTTGGAGAGGCCGTTTCCAATGCCTACAGAGAAGCCGGTTATGAGGTCGTCACAGACAAAAGTACAAGCGATGCCATTGCGGTCAATGTTCATGTTATTGAGTTCTGGTCCTGGTTTTCTCCGGGCTTCTGGTCGGTGGCTGTAAATAACAAATCTCAACTGAGAATTGAGAGCCTTGGCTCCCCCGATCTTAAGGTTGTAGCGCGCATAAACGAGCGTATGCAAGCGGTCACTGAGAGCGACTGGAAGAAAATCACAGAAGCTGGCCTTCAGGAAATTACCAGGGAAACCCAAAAGCAGCTGAAGTAGAAAAAGGCTGCGCTTGGCAACGCTTTATCTTTAGCGCCACCTGCAGGCGGCCTCATGCACCCAATAGTTGAACATGCTCTCGCACTGCTTGAATCGGAGTCCGCTCAAGCGCAATACGATTATGCGTTTGACGCGGTTGCAGACATTGTCACCGAGTTTGGAGAGGCCGACTTGGCAGAACGCTTGATTCAGGAAATCCCGTCATCGACGGGGTTTCAGCAGATCGCCAGACTCTTCGACTTCCTGGCATGGCAGACAGAGGATAATGGCGCATCAATAGTCCGCACTGCTGAGCAATGGCTGGTCGAAGGGAGCGATATTCGTAAGCTTATGGTTGCATTAAGCCTTGAAGTTTATCCGTTTCCAGATGCGCATGAGATGTCCCGGGTGCTGTCTTATCTTGCGATCATCCATCCACAGCTATCCGACAGGTGCGAGGATTTGATGGCCTCTCGAAAAAAGAGGGGTGTATGAGCTTGCGCGGCCACTGAATGTTAGCCAACCCGGCCAAGCGCCGTAGCTGGCTCAGTATCAAGATCCGCACCGAGTAGCATAGTGGCAAATTGGGAGTGGATGAGGTATTACGTCAGCCCGGCATGGGGCCGGGACAAGGATTGGATTCGATGAAAATGAAAATTAGCCTGCTTTTACTGGTTGCGGCATTGGCCGGATGCTCAACAGCAGGACCTTACATCACCAATATTTCCAGTGATGGGCGTAACGGTCTCAATATCGAGAAATGCGCTGTGCAGATGAACGCTTTCATGGGCACTGTCAGTAACACCAATTGCACTACTCAAAACGTGCAACTGAGCCGTAACAACTGAGTGTGGCCAGGCTCGCCTGGATCACCGCTAGTCAGGCAGTCGGAATGTACGAATGAAGACCTCTCGCTGGACGGTTGCGGCTCTGTGCCTGACTGTGTTCCTGCTCGTGCTTGCCCTGGTTCCGGAGCGCAGGCTTGCGTGTGACGACCATCCTTACCTGACCGAAACCAGCCCGGACGGGCAGTGGACACTCAGCGTATGTCGCCGGCCCATGTGGTTCGCGCTGCCGGGCAGCGCAAGTGACGCCCCCGGCTGGATCGTCGTTCGAGACCGATCGTCTTTAATACGTGGCGTGTCCAGCCTGTCCATGTTGCAACTCTATGGTGGCGCGATATCGGGCAATACCACAGAGTGGACGTCGGACAGCGTCAGCCGCATGATGGTCTTCGATCTTTCTCTAAGGCCGGCGAGCGGCCCTGTCGAGGGATGGTTGACCGATCGCCTGTGGCGGCTGCGGGCGCTATTGGGGATGGTGCCGAGTGACGATTAATGAGGGTAACCGAGTGCTTATGAACGATAGCGGGTCGAAGGGAACGATATTCAGCTGTATGTCACGCACGCTTGTTTTGCTGCTTCTCGTATTACCACTGACCGGATGCGCCTGGGCGGGAGCGGTGTCCACCCCGTTCACGCCTTACTCCTGTTATGGCGGCATGAAGCACGAACCCGTGTTCATTAAAAGCGTAGGGCCGCTGGGTGTCATTGATGTGCCTTTTACGTTTGTCGCCGATACGCTCTCGCTCCCTTTTTGCTGGTACTGATCGAAACCATTTTCAGTAGGGAGGCGTGACTCAAGGTGTCCATTAAAGACGAAGTCGTCCACGTGTTCTGGATGTTTTTCTGGACAATGGTTTCATTGTTCATGCACTTGGGCTTGATCATGGTAGGGGCTTGGGTGACCTATGAGGTGCCCGGCATCGATCACGAAACCCGCACCTGGCTGTTTCTCGGCTGGATGGCCGCGCAGTTCCTCATCTTTTATTATCTTGGCAAGAAACTATAGGCAGGTCTGCCACCTGACGATTGCGCTGAACCGATGCTTTGCGATGCTGCCCAATCTGTTCATGTACTCGAAAAAGGCATCACCATGAGCGAAGAGAAGCAGCAGGATCAGGAAAAAGAAAACGATATTCCCGCGCACTCGACCGAGGAAGAAAAAGAGCGCCTGAAAGACTTCAACAAGGACGGTATTCCAGCCGGTGCAGGTTGATTGCTGTCACACCTCATCAATCCTTGAGGCGACGGTGCGCAAGGTCTGCACTGAAGAGTTGATCGAGGCAATATGACCCAGCACATCGACGCCATCAACATGACCGCCGCGTTGATTGAGAAAGGTCAGATGACCGCTGATGGTCATCGACAGACTTTCCAGGTGCGCGGCGGTCGTTTCAAGGTCACTTTTGATATTGTGCAGGGTTTCCAGCATGACACGGTGCCTTGGTTGTTGATTTTTTCAGACGTGCTGCATTTATATCATTGCCCAATGACAGTTGTACGGCGAGGCGCATTAAAAGTTCAATGATTCAACGGGGTGACTTGTTTCTGGCGCCATTTAATTATTGAGTTGTTTGAAACTCATATAAAAGAACAGGTGCCTGGCCGTCTGGCCGGGCACCTGCAAAGACACATTATTTCACGCTGCAAATCCAGCGGTGATCGTGCCGGTAGGGGGCGCGAATGAAGGTAATATCCGCTACCCGTTTCAGCCCGCGTTTTTTCAGGGCTTCAGTCAGTTGCACAAGGGTCTCTGCTTCGATAGTCATTGCTGTTACCTCGTCAGATGGTTCGTTGTACATAGAACTGGAGTAGCGGGGTGACGAGGGAATTCATTTTTTATTTCCGCTATTGCCCTGAACGGTCATTGAAATGATCACGATGCGATCTTCATCAACACCAGGCCGCTGACAATCAGCACTGCTGCCAGTACGCGCAGGAAGGTCAGTGGTTCGCCCAGTACGCCGATTCCAATCACAAAGGCTCCGACTGCGCCGATACCGGTCCAGATCGTATAGGCGGTACCCAGCGGCAAGGTTTTCATGGCGACCGACAGCAGCGCAAAGCTGGCAATCATGGCGACCAGTGTGATGATCGTCGGGGCAGGGCGGGTGAAGCCCTCGGATTGTTTCATGGCGAATGCCCAGACCACTTCCAGTACGCCTGCGCACATCAAATAAACCCAAGCCATCCAGCGGCTCTCCTTGCATCAAGCACCGGGTCGTCCCGGGTTACGGTCCCTTCATGGGTGAGGTCGTCCTCAAGGCGCGGAAGTCTAACGCAGCAACAGATCTTTGGAACTGCCGGCTGCCGCTCAAGGTCTAGGTTTTCAGAGCCGCTGTCGGCTGAACCTGTCCATCGGGAGAATGACCGTGAATATTTTCGAAGCCCTGCGCGAAAGCCATGACCGCCAACGTCACTACGCGGATGTCCTGGTGCAGACCCACGGTGCCAGCGAAGAGCGCGCCGAAGCCTACCGTTTACTCAAGGACGAATTACAGGCTCATGAAACCGCCGAGGAGCGGCATTTTTACATTCCTTTGATGGAGCACGACAACGGCGTCGACCTGAGCCGTCACGCGATTGCCGAGCACCATGAAATGGATGAGCTGATGGAGGAACTCGATGCCACTGACATGTCCAGCCCGAGCTGGCTGGTAACGGCGAAGAAACTCAGCCACAAGGTTCATCACCACTTGAAGGAAGAAGAACAGAAGTTCTTCCAGAGCGCCGGCAAGCTGCTCGACGATCGCCAGAAAGATGCGTTGGCCGGCAAATATCTGAAAGAGTTCAAAGAGCAATTGGCCGAAAGCTGAAAGCGCGCAGCAGTGGTAGACTCGGCCCTTTTCAGGGAAAAGGGCCTGTCATGAAATTTGTCATTCTGTTTATGGCCGCAGCAGTGATGGCCGGTTGTGCGGCACCGTCGAGTTCGGCGCGCTCCGGTGGGCCGGTCAAGACGTTGGCCAGCCAGAAAACCAGCGCCGAAGTCGCTCAGTGCGTACAGGTGTCGTGGCAAGACACGAAACTGTTTGGCGACACCGCCGACGTGTTTCTTGATCGTCTCGATGACGGCGGCTTCACGGTGTTTACCACTCAGTCTCATTACTTTGTCGACGTCCTGCGTCAGGGCGGCGGCAGCGAAGTTCGCTTTTATGCCCCCAATGGCGGCAATCAGCTCAAGCTGAGAAGCGCCTCTGTCGCCACCTGTCTTTGATCAGGCTGCCTTAATCGCGATAAAACACCTGAACCAGGTGATAGCCGAACTTGCTCTTGACCGGCCCGTGCACGGTACGTAACGGCTTCTTGAAGATCACCTGGTCGATGATAGCTACCATCTGGCCGGGGCGGACTTCACCCAGATCGCCGCCACGTTTGCCGGACGGGCAGGTCGAGTGTTTTTTGGCCAGTTCATCGAAGGCTTCGCCTTTAGCGATGCGCTGCTTGAGACGCTCGGCTTCTTCGGCGGTCTTGACCAGAATATGGCGGGCTTGGGCTTTCATGTCGCGATGCTACCTGTCGCAAAAGGCTGCCATTATGCCAGTCATCTACAGTCAATGATGCATTTGCCATTTTTACCTTCTGTGTGCGGTGTCGAATATGGATTTTCCGGCGTTACTCAAGACCCTGGCCACTCAGGATGGATCGGACCTGTACCTGTCCACCGGTGCGCCGCCATGCGCCAAGTTCAACGGCGTGCTCAGGCCGTTGGGCAGCGAAACGTTCAAGCCCGGCGAAGTGGCAAAAATCGCCGAGTCGATCATGGACCCGGAGCAGCAACGCGTCTTTGAGCACGAGCTGGAGATGAATCTTGCGGTGTCGCTGGCAGGGATCGGTCGTTTCCGGATCAATATCTTCATGCAGCGCAACGAAGTCTCGCTGGTCGCGCGCAACATCAAGCTGGATATTCCGCGCTTCGAAGACTTGCACCTGCCGCCGATCCTGCTCGATGTGGTCATGGAAAAGCACGGCCTGGTCCTGTTCGTGGGCGCTACCGGTTCCGGCAAGTCAACGTCGCTGGCGGCGTTGATCGACTACCGCAACCGCAATGCCAGCGGCCATATCATCACGATTGAAGACCCGGTGGAGTTCATTCACCGGCACAAGAAATCGATCATCAATCAGCGTGAAGTGGGGGTCGACACCCGCAGCTTTCATGCGGCGCTGAAGAACACCCTGCGCCAGGCGCCGGACGTGATCCTGATCGGTGAAATCCGTGACCGCGAGACCATGGAGCACGCGCTGGCGTTCGCCGACACCGGGCACCTGGCGATCTCGACGCTGCACGCCAACAATGCCAACCAGGCGCTGGACCGGATCATCAACTTCTTCCCCGAAGAGCGCCGTGCCCAGTTGCTGCACGACCTGGGTAACAACCTCAAGGCGTTCGTTTCCCAGCGTCTGGTGCGCACTCCGGACGGCAAGCGCCGGGCGGCGGTCGAGGTGATGATGGGCACGCCGACCATCCGTGACCTGATCCAGCGCAATGAGCTGACCGGTCTCAAGGACATCATGGAGAAGTCCGGCAACCTGGGGATGCAGACCTTCGATACGGCGCTGTTCAACCTGGCGGTCGAGGGCGCGATCAGCGAAGAAGAGGCCCTCAAGCATGCCGACTCGAAGAACAACGTGCGCTTGCGGTTGAAGCTGCACGGCGAAGGCAGGGTGGTCGCAGGACCGACCGAAGCGCCTGCTGCGCCGGTCGGGGTCAGCAGCCCGAACATGAACCAGTGGGGGTTGGTCGAGGATGACGACAAGGACCCGACGATCCAGTCCTGACGGTTACAGGCCGATTGTCAGGCAAACCCCGGATGTGCCGCCGCCAGCAGTTCGCGGGTATAGGGATGCTGCGGGGCGTCGAAAACCGCCTCGTTGCTGCCGCGCTCGACCACCTTGCCATCCTTGACCACGATCACGTCATGCGCCAGTGCGCGAACCACGGCCAGATCGTGGCTGATGAACAGGTAAGTCAGGTCGTGCTTTTCCTGTAGCTGGCGCAACAGGCCGACCACTTGCTTTTGAACGGTACGATCGAGTGCCGAGGTCGGCTCGTCGAGCAGGATAAAGGCAGGTTTGAGCACCAGCGCCCGGGCAATCGCGATGCGCTGGCGTTGCCCGCCAGAAAATTCGTGCGGGTAGCGGTGCCGGCTTTGCGGGTCCAGGCCGACTTCTTCCAGCGCCCGGATCACCTGCTCGTCGCATTGACGGGCGTCCAGTTCGCTGTGCACCTCCAGGCCTTCGGCAATGATCTGCGCCACCGACATGCGCGGGCTGAGGCTACCGTATGGGTCCTGAAACACCACCTGCATTTCCTTGCGCCAGGGGCGCATCTGTCGTGGGCTCAGGCCGTCCAGCGGCTGGCCGCGAAAGCGGATGGCACCGCTGGAGTCCACCAGGCGCAGGATCGCTTGGCCCAGCGTCGATTTGCCCGAGCCGGATTCGCCGACGATGCCCAGGGTCTTGCCGCGCTCGATGCTCAGGCTGATGTCGTCGACCGCCTTGAGGTATTCGCTGTGACGACGCAGCAGGCCGCCGGTCAGGGAGAACCAGACCCGCAGGTTGTCGACCTGCAACAGTGTTTCGCGTGGTGCGCGAGGCACCGGTAAGCCGGCCGGCTCTGCATCGAGCAGCAGGCGGCTGTAAGGATGTTGCGGATTCTTGAACAGGCTCTGGCAGTCGCTGTGCTCGACGATTTTTCCGGCCTGCATGACGCAGACCCTCTGGGCCACGCTGTGCACCAGGTTCAGGTCGTGGCTGATCAGCAGCAACGACATGTTCAGGCGTTGCTGCAAATCCTTGAGCAGTTTCAGAATCTTGCGCTGCACGGTGACATCCAGCGCGGTGGTGGGCTCGTCGGCAATCAGCAGTTCGGGTTCGCAGGCCAGGGCCATGGCGATCATCACCCGCTGGCGCTGGCCGCCGGACAGCTCATGCGGGTAGGCCTTGAGGCGTTTTTGCGGTTGCTGAATGCCGACCAGTTCCAGCAGTTCGAGAGTCCGCTGCTCAGCCTGACGACCGCCGATGCCGCGATGCAGCAGCAGGGTTTCGCCGATCTGTTTGGCGACCGTGTGCAGCGGGTTGAGCGAAGTCATCGGCTCCTGAAAAATCATCGCGATGCGGTTACCACGCAACTGACGCAGTGTCCTGGCATCGGCGCCGAGCAGTTGCTGGCCGCGCCAGGTGATGCTGCCGGTGCTGGTCGTGCCGGCCTGCGGCAGCAGTTGCAGGATCGAATGGGCGGTCACCGACTTGCCCGAGCCAGACTCACCGACCAGTGCCAGGCATTCGCCGGCGCGAATGTCCAGGTTTAGGTCGCTGACCACTTGCTGACCCTTGAAGGCGATGCTCAGGTTACGAATTTCGATCAGGTTGTCCGGCATATCAGGCTCTCGGGTCGAATGCATCGCGCAGGGCTTCGCCGATGAACACCAGCAAGGTGAGAATCAGCGCCAGGGCGCAAAAGGCGGTCAGGCCCAGCCAGGGGGCTTGCAGGTTGGTCTTGCCCTGAGCAATCAGCTCACCCAGCGACGCGCTGCCGGCCGGCATGCCGAAGCCGAGAAAATCCAGGGCGGTGAGGGTCGTGATGGCGCCGGTCAGCACAAATGGCAGGTAGCTCAGGGTGGCGCTCATGGCATTGGGCAGGATGTGCCGCAAAATCATCTTGCTGTCGCTCAGCCCCAGCGCGCGGGCGGCCTTGACGTATTCCAGCTTGCGCCCGCGCAAAAACTCGGCACGCACCACATCCACCAGCGCCAGCCAGGAGAACAGCGCCATGATGCCCAGCAACCACCAGAAATCGGGTTCGACGAAGCCGGAAAGAATGATCAGCAGGTAGAGTACCGGTAACCCGGACCAGACTTCCTGCAGACGCTGACCGAACAGATCCACCCAGCCGCCGTAATAGCCCTGCAGCGCGCCGGCGGCGATGCCGATCAGCGCGCTGATGAAGGTCAGTGCCAGAGCAAACAGAATCGACACGCGGGTGCCGAAGATCACGCGGGCCAATACATCGCGAGCCTGGTCGTCGGTGCCCAGCCAGTTTTCCGCCGACGGCGGGCTGGGGGCGGGGACCTTGAGATCGTAGTTGGGCGTATCGGCACCAAAGGCAATGGGCGGGAACAGCATCCAGCCGTCGCCCTTGTCGATCAGCCCGCGTACGTAGTCACTGCGATAGTCCGGCTGGAACGGTAGCTCGCCACCGAACTGCTGCTCGGTGTAGCGCTTGAACACCGGGAAATACAGCGAGTGCTTGTAACTGAGCAGCAGCGGTTTGTCGTTGGCGACCAGTTCGCCGCCCAGGGTCACAAGGAACAGGGCGCAGAACAGCCATAGCGACCACCAGCCGCGGCGGTGATTGCGAAAACGCTCCAGGCGGCGCCGGGCCACGGGTGACAGGCGCTCCATCAGGCACTCCTCGCACTGAAGTCGATGCGCGGATCGACCAGGGTGTAACAGACATCGCCGGCCAGTTTGATCAGCAGGCCGAACAGGGTAAAGATGAACAGCGAGCCGAACACCACCGGGTAATCGCGTGACACCGCCGCCTCATAGCTCAGGCGCCCCAGGCCGTCGAGCGAGAAGATCACCTCGATCAGCAACGAGCCTGCAAAAAACACGCTGATCAGCGCCTGGGGAATACCGGCGACCACCAGCAGCATGGCGTTGCGAAACACATGACCGTACAGCACGCGCCGCTCGGTCATGCCTTTGGCCCGCGCGGTGGTCACGTACTGGCGGGTGACTTCATTGAGGAAGGCGTTCTTGGTCAGCAGCGTCAGGGCCGCAAAGCCGCCGATCACCAGAGAGGTGACGGGCAGCACCAGATGCCAGAAGTAATCGGCGACCTTGCCGGTCAACGACAGCTGGGCAAAATCCTCCGACACCAGCCCGCGCACCGGAAACCAGTGCAGGGACGTGCCGCCGCAGAACATCACCACCAGCAGCATCGCGACCAGAAAGGCCGGCATCGCATAGCCGACGATGATCACCGTACTGCTCCAGACATCGAAGTGACTGCCGTGCTTGACCGCCTTGCGGATGCCCAGCGGGATCGACACCAGATAAGTCAGCAAGGTGGCCCACAAACCCAGTGACAGCGACACCGGCAGCTTTTGCACGATCAGGTCGGTGACCGAGGCGCCGCGAAAGAAGCTGTTGCCGAAATCCAGCCGTGCATAATTGCTGAGCATCAGCCACAGCCGCTCGTGCAACGGTTTGTCGAAGCCGTACTGACGTTCGATCTCTTTGATCAGCTTGGGGTCCAGGCCGCGTGAAATGCGCGACTGGCCAGCGCTGGCACTTTCCGCCGGAGCACTGCCGACACTGGCGCCGCCAATGCCCTGCAGGCGCGCAATCGCTTGCTCGACCGGGCCACCGGGCGCGGCCTGAACAATGAAGAAGTTGACCAGCAGGATGCACAGCAGCGTCGGGATGATCAGCAGCAGGCGCCTTACGATATAGCCGAGCATTTACTGCATCTCCCAGGGCAGGGCCGAAGCGCCACGGCGCGCAGTGAACGCTTCGTTGCTCAGGGCCGTGGGGCTGATTTCCCACCAGGTCTCGATGGCCTCGTTGTTGCGCGCCTGTACAGCAGGGATGCCGAAGCGGTTCCACCATACGGTCGACGCGCCCGGCGGGTAGTAGTTGGGAATCCAGTAGTAGCCCCATTGCAGTACCCGGTCGAGGCAGCGCGCGTGGTTGACCATGTCGGCCTGGCTGCCAGCCTTGACCAGCCCTTCGATCAGTGCATCGACTGCCGGGTCCTGGAGCACCATGACATTGTTGGATCCTGGGTCGCGGGCGACTTTCGAGCCGAAATTGTTATACAGCTCCATGCCCGGCGAGTTGGTGACTGTGTAGCCGGTGACGATCATGTCGTAGTCGCGGGCCATCACCCGGTTCAGGTACTGCGCGGCATCGATGCGGCGGATATCGAACTGGATGCCGATCTGCGCCAGATTACGCTTGAACGGTAACAGCAGGCGCTCGAAGCCGGACTGGGCATTGAGAAAGGTAAAGCTCAGGGGCTCGCCACGGGCATTGACCAACTGATCGCCCTTGGGTGTCCAGCCTGCCTCTTTGAGCAAGGCCAGAGCCTGCAATTGTTTGTCGCGGATAAAGCCGGTGCCATCGGTCTTCGGTATCTCGAAAACCTGATCGAAGGCTTCATCGGGAATTTTGCCGCGCAGCGGTTCGAGAATTTCCAGTTCGCGCGGCGAGGGCAGTGCGGTGGCGGCCAGCGGCGAGTTGGAGAAGAAGCTGCTCTGGCGGATGTACATGTTGCGCATCATCTGCCGATTGGTCCACTCGAAGTCCCACAGCAGTGCCAGCGCCTGACGCACGCGGCGGTCCTGAAACACTGGACGGTCGAGGTTGAAGATAAACCCTTGGGAGTTCTGCACGGCGCCCTTGGCCAGATGGGCCTTTTGCAACAAACCGTCGGTCAGAGCCTGGCCGTTATAGCGGATGGTGTAGCCGGTGGCCGAGTATTCGCGGTTGTAGTCGTAACCGCCGCCCAGCAGGACCTGGCGCGCCACGTCGGTGTCGCCGAAGTATTCGATGCGAAAGGTGTCGAAGTTATACAGCCCGCGACTGACCGGCTTGTCGCGCCCCCACCAGTCCGGGTCACGTTCGAAGGTGATGCTGCGCCCGGCATCGACCTTGGCAATTTTGTACGGGCCACTGCCTGGCGGAATCTCGAAGCCTGCGCCACCGGCAAAATCGCGGCTTTTCCACCAGTGCTCGGGCAGCACCGGCAGCGAAGCCAGCTCCAGCGGCAAGGTACGGTTTTCGGCATTGCTGAAGTCGAAGCGAATCTGCGTGGGCGATTCGATCTCTACGTGTTTTACCGCTTCGAACTGAGTGCGGTATTCCAGCTTGCCCTGGCTCATCAGCAGCTCGAAGGTGTACTTCACATCGCTGGCGGTGATCGGGGTGCCATCGGCGAAGCGCGCCTCGGGATCGAGGTAAAAGCGCAGCGAAAGGCCATCCGCACCGCGCTCCATCCGTTGCGCGATCAGGCCGTATACCGTCCAGGGCTCATCCAGCGAGCGCACCGCCAGCGGCGAATACAGCAGCTTCTCGATCTGCGCCACGCCCATGCCCTTGTCGACATAGGGGATAAGGTGGTCGAACTGACCGATTTCCTGCGCGGAACGGCGCATGCTGCCGCCCTTGGGCGCATCCGGGTTGACGTAGTCGAAGTGTTTGAAGTCGGCAGGGTAGCGAGGCGCTTCACCGTAAACAGTCAAGGCGTGCTGCGGGGCAGCGGACAAGGGTTGCACTACGGCCAGTAAAGCCAGTGTCGCCACAAACAGCGATGAACGAACGAAACCCATAAGCAAACCAGGCGCGGTGAACGATCATGCCCTTCTACAGGGAAAGCCACGGGCCGCCAAGCGCAAACGGTGCATATTCCTACGTGCTAAAACGAAACAGCCCACCATAAAGGTGAGCTGTGTCATCGGCGCGGCAGGATCAGTCCTGACGGCTGGTCACTTCCAGCAGGTGATAACCAAACTGGGTCTTGACCGGGCCTTGCACGACATTGACCGGGGCGCTGAACACCACGGTGTCGAATTCCTTGACCATCTGGCCTGGACCGAAAGAACCCAGGTCGCCGCCTTGACGGCTCGACGGGCAGCTCGAATTGGCCTTGGCGATTTCAGCGAAATCGGCGCCGCCTTCGATCTGGGCCTTGAGTTCGTTGCACTTGTCTTCGCTGGCAACCAGGATGTGACGGGCAGTGGCTTTAGCCATTGGAACAATACTCCTCTTGGTAAAAAATACAGGCTACCCGATTGTGGCCTGCATTTCCCCTGAAAGTTCCTGACCCTTCAGCGGTAGCGCAGGCGATCCACCGCCTCAAGCAGCAGTTGCTCGGTCGCTGACCAGCCCAGGCAACCATCGGTCACCGACACCCCGTATTTGAGGTTCGGACCCAGCGCCTGGCTGCCGTCGAACAGATGGCTTTCGAGCATCATGCCGATCAACGAATGGTTGCCTTGCAGGCGCTGTTCCAGCACATCGCGCAATACGTGAGGCTGACGGGACGGGTCCTTGCCGCTGTTGGCGTGGCTGCAGTCGACCATGATCCGTGGGACGATGCCCTGTTTGTCCAGTGCCGTACGCACCTTGGCGACGTGCTCGGCAGCGTAGTTCGGACCCTGATGGCCGCCACGCAATACGATATGGCTGTCCGGGTTGCCCTGGGTTTCGATGATCGCCGGGTGACCCTGGCGGTCGACGCCGAAGTGGCGGTGCGGGTGGGCGGCCGAGCGAATCGCGTCGCACGCCACCGCCACGCCACCGTCGGTACCGTTCTTGAAGCCGACCGCCATGTTCAGGCCGCTGGCCATTTCCCGGTGAATCTGTGATTCGGTGGTGCGTGCACCGATGGCGACCCAACTGAGCACATCGTCGAAGTAGCCGGCGGCCATGGGCTGCAGCAGCTCGGTAGCGACCGGCAAGCCCATCTCCAGCATGTCGCGCATCAATCGGCGTGACAGGGTAAGGCCTGCGGCCATGTCGTCGCTGCCATCGAGGTGCGGATCATAGGCCAGGCCTTTCCAGCCAACCGTAGTGCGGGGTTTCTCGACATAGGCGCGCATGACCAGCAGCATCTGGTCGCTGACTTCACTGGCGAGGCGGGCAAGACGTTCGGCGTATTCAAGCGCCGATTTCGGGTCATGCAGCGAGCAGGGGCCGACAACCATCAGCAGGCGCGAGTCGCTACCGTCAAGAATGGCGCGCACGGCGCGACGGTGGGCGGCGACCTGATCGGCCAGAGAGGGCGTCAGAGGCAAACGATGCTTGAGTTCCAGCGTGCTGGGCAAGCGAAGAGGGAAATGACTGCTGTCCAGATGGGTGGCAGTGCTGGACGAAATATCAGGGTTTTTGATCGCAACGGACGAATTCATGTGCTGGCTTCCCGGGCGGCGGGTAATTCCCGCGTGCGCCGCTATAAAGGTGTTCGACAAAGGGTCGTATCGGTTGTATTGAGCGCAATGCCACCAGGCAGTGACCGAACGGAGGCGGCAGGTTGTCCCGAACGGAGGTTGCTAAATCGCCAGTTGAAGCCGTAGTCGTTGCGGTAATAAGTGAAGTAAGTCATGGGGTGTGTCCTCGAAAAATAGGTTTGCGGTTATCAGATGCCGGAAAAACAAAACCCCCGGTCGGGGAGCCGACCGGGGGTTTGGAAATCTCTGGTTGGCGTCCCGTGGAGTAGGGCGCCGATGTGGGGTATCAGGCGCGCCAGTGGCTAAACCAATACCCATAATAAAAGTTGACCGGTACGCAGACAGATACCTCAGCCATAGCACCCGTAATAACCATGGCCGGGCAAGCGCCGTCGGCACGCGGTTGAGCTAAGGTGAGGGTGGAATGCAGCATCGATAGGTCTCCGTTGATGCCAGCGAGCTTACTTCAGCCTTGATGGCGCGGCAATTGAAGAATTAAATCGGCTTTACTTAATTGATAGCTTTTTAGATGATGGCAAAAGGACACTATTTTTGCCAGAATTTCATTCAGCCGCCGACAGGCGTTGTCAGAAAAAGCCGGTCTGCATGACTGGATTATGCCGTTGAGAATGGGAAAGTCTTTCTTATGCCCACAATCAGGAAAACGCGGTTACTCGTTGACCGATTCCGGCTCATCTTCAGCGGGGGGGATGACGCCTACCTTGATCCCCAGCAAAACCGCCACTTTATGCGCTTCTCCGCGGCGTCCCTTCTTGCGGCCAGCCAACACCTGATAAGTTGTTGCCGGGTCAACACTGTTTTCCCGAGCGAATTGCTGAACAGATTTCCCCTGCTGGTCGAGCCAGGCCTTGGCTTGTGCAGGGGTGCGGATTACGGGCATAGTTCAAAACCGTTCAAGTCAGTTTAATTTCGTCAGGATTTTACCATTCGTAAGGGTGGGGTCAATAGGGTTGTGCATTCAAATGAGTGGAATAGGGTACCGATTGAGGAAAGAACGCGAGCGACTGGGCTTGTCCCAGCGAGCCTTCGGTGAAATCGGTGGCGTGGAAGCCAATGCTCAAGGCAAATACGAAAGCGGTGATCGCGCACCCAAGGCCGACTACCTGGCCGCTGTTGCGGCCAAAGGTGTCAATGTTCTTTATGTGCTGACCGGAAGACCGACGCCCATCCCGCTCGATAATCTTAGTGTGGCTGAGGAGAAGGTGCTGGGCAGCTACAGAAGCCTGCATAAGGAGGATCAGGATGCAATCCGGCGTTTGACCACTACCATGGCCGAGCTGTGCACTACTAATGTGCTCGGCAAGCCTGCGCTCGACCCGTCGTTGCCCGACCAATCTCCACTTGATGCTCTCGACGAGAGCTGATGGCGAATCTGCCCATTGGGCGCATTTTGCACGTCATCGCATATTTTTCTCTGATCTCAGGCCACATGAGTGATAGCTTGTTGCTAACGCTATCCACCTGTCGAAGGTGAGTCGGGCCCGTGGCGGGTCGTGCGACCCTGTTATGCCACGTCGCTGGTGGCTATCCTTACCGCACTGCCCTGTACCAACCTGTTGATGCCCCGTTCAGGTCTGACTCATCGTTTTTTGCCAGGGTGGCCGGCATCGCCATGTATGACTGTTTCGCGAGGTAGATCCTTGATTAAGGTGCTAGTTGTCGATGACCATGATCTCGTGCGTACAGGCATCACCCGCATGCTCGCCGACATCGACGGCCTGCAGGTCGTCGGCCAGGCAGATTCGGGCGAAGAGTCGTTGAAAAAGGCGCGTGATCTGAAGCCTGATGTGGTGCTGATGGACGTCAAGATGCCAGGCATCGGCGGCCTTGAGGCAACGCGCAAGTTGTTGCGCAGCCACCCGGAGATGAAAGTGGTGGCCGTGACCGCCTGTGAAGAAGATCCGTTCCCGACCCGTTTGCTGCAGGCCGGGGCCGCCGGCTATATGACCAAGGGCGCGGGACTGACCGAAATGGTTCAGGCCATTCGCCTGGTGTTTGCCGGTCAGCGCTACCTGAGCCCGCAGATTGCCCAGCAACTGGCGCTCAAGTCATTCCAGCCCGAACAAAGCAACTCACCGTTCGATCTGTTGTCGGAACGAGAGATCCAGATTGCCTTGATGATCGTGGGCTGCCAGAAAGTCCAGACCATTTCCGACAAGCTGTGCCTGTCGCCGAAAACGGTCAACACCTACCGTTATCGTATCTTCGAAAAGCTTTCGATCAGCAGTGATGTCGAACTGGCGTTGCTGGCGGTGCGTCACGGCATGGTCGATGCCAGCGCCTGAACCTGAATATGACTCAAATGTTTGATCACAGTGCTTTTCTTTCGACCTGCAGCGGTCGTCCCGGTGTTTACCGGATGTTCGATGCGCAGGGTCAATTGCTTTATGTGGGCAAGGCCAAGAACCTCAAGAACCGCTTGGCCAGCTATTTCCGCAAGACTGGCCATGCGCCTAAAACCGGTGCTTTGGTGGCGCGTATCGCGCAGATCGAAACCACTATCACGGCCAACGAAACCGAAGCCCTGTTGCTGGAACAGACGCTTATCAAAGAGAGCCGTCCTCCGTACAACATCCTGCTGCGCGATGATAAGTCCTACCCCTATGTCTATTTGTCGGACGGCGCTTTCGCGCGGCTGAGCATTCATCGTGGTGCCAAGAAGGGCAAAGGCCGGTATTTCGGTCCCTATCCCAGCGCAGGCGCGATTCGTGAAAGCCTGGGCCTGCTGCAAAAAACCTTTCAGGTACGCCAGTGCGAAGACAGCTACTACAGAAACCGGACCCGCCCGTGCCTGCAGTACCAGATCAAGCGCTGCAAGGCACCTTGTGTCGGGCTGGTCGAGCCTGAGGTCTACGCCGAAGATGTACGCCATTCGGTGATGTTTCTCGAAGGGCGTAGCAACGCCTTGAGCGATGAGCTCAACAGCGCCATGGAGCAGGCTGCCATGGCGCTGAATTTCGAGCGGGCAGCCGAGTTGCGTGACCAGGTGTCCCTGCTGCGCCGCGTTCAGGATCAACAGAGTATGGAAGGTGGCACGGGTGATGTGGATGTCGTCGCCGCGTTCGTCAATCCGGGCGGCGCCTGTGTGCACTTGATCAGCGTCAGGGGCGGGCGTGTGCTGGGCAGCAAAAACTTCTTCCCGCAGGTGGGAATAGAAGAGGAGGTGGGTGAGGTCATGTCGGCATTCCTGGCTCAGTACTTTCTGGGCGGCGTCGATCGCGAATTGCCTGCTGAAATTATCGTCAATGTGGTGCACGAAGACTTCCCGACCCTGATCGATGCGATTCAGGAGTCCCGAGGGCGCGAGCTGAGCATCAGTCACCGGGTGCGCGGCACACGTGCGCGCTGGCAGCAATTAGCGGTGACCAATGCCGAGCAGGCACTGTCGGCGCGTCTGGCCAACCGCCTGCATGTGGCTTCGCGTTTCGAGGCGCTGGCACAGGCGCTTGACCTCGATGAGCCGCCGCAGCGCCTGGAATGCTATGACATCAGCCACTCCAGCGGTGAAGCCACCGTGGCCTCCTGCGTGGTGTTCGGGCCGGAAGGACCGATCAAGTCCGATTACCGCCGTTACAACATCGAAGGCGTCACCGCCGGCGACGATTATGCAGCCATGCATCAGGCCTTGACCCGGCGCTTCGGCAAGATCAAGGACGGCGAAAGCAAGCTGCCCGATATCCTGCTGGTCGACGGCGGCAAGGGGCAGTTGAACATGGCGCGCGAGGTCCTCGATGAGCTCGCTGTTCCAGACCTGATTCTGTTAGGCGTGGCCAAGGGCGTTACCCGCAAGGCCGGTTTCGAAACGCTCTACCTCAACGATGTAGCGCATGAATTCACCTTGCCCGGCGACTCACCGGCGTTGCACCTGATTCAGCAGATTCGCGACGAAGCCCACCGTTTTGCAATTACCGGCCACCGCGCCCGGCGCGGCAAGACACGGCGTACATCGACACTGGAGGGCGTGGCAGGCGTGGGGCCGACCCGGCGGCGCGACCTGCTCAAGCATTTTGGCGGCCTGCAAGAGCTGTCCCGCGCCAGCATCGAAGAAATCGCCAAGGCACCGGGGATCAGCAAAAAGCTCGCAGAGTCGATTTATGCCAACCTGCATAGCGAGTAGAATGCCCGCTCACCTTGTAGCCAGTTGTGCCGATGAATATCCCTAATCTGATCACCGTATTGCGCGTTTTACTGATTCCGATCTTCATTCTGCTGTTCTATATGCCTTATTACTGGAGCTATATGGCGGCCAGTGTGGTGTTCGCCTTTGCGGCGGCCACTGACTGGCTGGACGGTTACCTGGCGCGTAGGCTCGAGCAAAGCACGCCATTTGGTGCCTTCCTCGACCCGGTGGCAGACAAACTGATGGTGGCAGTCGCACTGGTGTTGCTGGTGCAAACCCACGCCAACCTGTGGTTGACCCTCCCGGCTGCCGTCATCATCGGCCGCGAAATCGTGATTTCAGCCCTGCGCGAATGGATGGCCGAAATAGGTGCTCGTGCCCAGGTGGCGGTGTCCAGCATGGGTAAATGGAAAACAGCGGCGCAAATGCTTGCGCTGGTCATCCTGCTGGCCAACCCGCCGGCACTGACTTTCTGGGTGTTTCTGGGCTACGCCTTGCTGCTGGTCGCAGCGGGCCTGACCCTGTGGTCGATGATGCAATACCTCAAGGCCGCCTGGCCGCATCTGAAAACCACGGTAGAAAAAAAATAACTTTTTTAGAATCAAGGTGTTGACGAAAAGTTTTGAATGTATAGAATGGCGCACATCAAGACGACGCGGGAATAGCTCAGTTGGTAGAGCACGACCTTGCCAAGGTCGGGGTCGCGAGTTCGAGTCTCGTTTCCCGCTCCAGTTTACGATGCGTTTGATGTTGGTTTCATTGACATCGAGCGTTTGAGGCCGAGTAGCAAAATGGTTATGCCGTGGATTGCAAATCCACTTACGCCGGTTCGATTCCGACCTCGGCCTCCACTATAAAGACCCCGCAGATTAACGTCTGCGGGGTTTTTTCGTTGTGCCTGGAAACGTGATGTGTTCCCTGATCTTGGTCTCTGCAAGTTGATCCGCGACGTCATCCTGTATTCAGGTTGTCACCCCTCACTTATCTGTGTGGGTTGCTGGCGTTACCGGGTATCCCGCAGTTTTGCAAATCAGTATTCGCCCACCTTGCGCGGGTCTTATTGCCAAGACGGATTCAATCACGGCTTGGCAGTGTGCCGATCAGTGGGCGCCGGCCAGGAGACTTTCGTAAGGAATACGCAGACCTTCATGCAAGCGCTTGATCATGGCCAGACTCAGCTTCCGTTTACGGTTTAGCACTTCAGACACGCGGCCGCTTGTGCCGATATAAGGCTCAAGATCGGTGGGGGTGAGGCCTTGCTGGTCCATCAAAAACTTGATTGCCTCGATAGGGTCGGAGGCGGGCATCGGGAAGCGTTCGGCTTCGTACTTCTCGATCAGGATGCAAAGTATTTCCAGTTCGTCACCTTGGGGAGTGTGGCGTGGTGCACCCCACAAAACCTCGACCCGTGCCAGGGCAGCGTTCAAATCGTCGTCACTGTAAATAGGTTTGATGTCCATTTTTAAACGGTCTCCGCGTCGACTTTGTCGTATTGGGCATGGGTACCGACAAACCGGATAAAGGCAGTCTGCCTTTCATAGTCGATGCCAAGTATGACGCGATACTTGTTGCCCGCAATGTTGAATACCACCCGGCCTCCCTTGAGGATGCTGGCGGTGCGCAATTCGGCTTTCAGGTCCTGAGGCGTGCGGTACGTTGCCTTCTCCATGTGCCTGTACCACTCCACAAAAGGGGATTCAGCATCGGCATAGGCCGGGCTGCTTTCCCAAAACGCTCGCAGTGTCCCTCGTGCGATCACTCTCAAAAGGTGTTTCTCCCATTTTGGGAGGAATATTACTCGCCTCGAACTGCAGCCTCAAGACACAGTTGTAACCGAGCAGCGGCCGTCCAGGCCGCCAGGCGTTAGTGATGCAGCAGCGTACCGAGCAGGCATTGGCTGCACTAGACCGCAAGTACACCCGGGAACCGAACATGAAACCCTGCGCCGCGTTGTTGCTGAAGGCACTCGCCGGCTGCGCATCGCGGGAGCTTGCAATAGCGGTACCGGGCAATTGCCCGAAGCCACTGGCACCGTCGGCGTGGACCCTGCAGGAACCGTCGAACTCTCTGCTACTGTTGGACGTCGTGTTTTCGATATCCGGGCAGTAATCCTTGCCGATCAGGCAGCGTTGAGGGCGCTGCAGGCGAATGTCAGCGCCTTGAGCCGCAATACCTATCAAATCTGATAGGTAGGCAGGACACGTTGACAGGGCGATGATGGACTGTCTGGTAAGTCGCTGTGTGGAGCGATCATATGAGCACCAAAATCAACGCATCCGATCAGGTGCTGTGTACATATTGTTATGACCCTTTGGACAGACTGAGCAGCGTTGGGCTGGATAAACACCGTCAGCGGTTTTATCTAAAGAATCGGTTGGTCAGTGAGGTTCATGCAGCTTCAATATGTAATGTATTTCAGCATGAAAAAAATGTGTTGGCTGAGCATATAGAGTACGGTGCGCAAAACTACAGTTTTTTAATGGCGACAGACAGGCAGGGTTCAACGCTGTGTGCGTTGAGGGCAAAGGCGGGCAAGGCCTTCAGATATATGCCTTATGGGTATCATATTTCATCGAGTGATTTTGGTGGTTTATTACGATTTGATGGCGAGCGCGCTGATGATGTCACCGGGCACTATTTGCTGGGAAACGGCTATCGAGCATTTAATCCAGTTTTGATGCGGTTCAATAGCCCTGACAGCCTGAGCCCTTTTGGCGGTGGAGGGTTGAATGCTTATGCATATTGCGGAGGTGACCCGGTTAACCGTGTGGATCCAGATGGAGATGTGTATTCTTCTGTTGTTCTCAAGGCTGCAAGTAAGTTTTTGGGTCTGATAGGTCGTCAACCGCGTACAGTTGTTTCTGCCCCACGTTTAACTCGTATGGCTCCTGGCTTTGTTAAAGCCAATAGGGCTTCTCAGCGGCTTATTGCCAATCTGGATGAGTCGTCCTCACTGAAAGTGTTGCCTGAGGAACGGCTGGCTGCTACCCCGCGCGAGTTGTATCTTCTGGAAGGATCATATAAAGATTTGCTTAAGCATCATCGGCGATATGTTAAATCTACAAAGCAAATGCTCAGTGAAAAGCGTAAGTCAATAAGACACCTTTCTGCTGAGCAGACTTCTGTCCAGGGTGCCTTGCAAAAAAACTTTCATCCCGTAGATGCGGGGCCTTCTACAAGGCTTGAGGCTCTCCAGTATAAAATTGCAGAACAAAGACGGCAAGCCGGTAGAGTTGAAGCTGAGTCGCTACTTGGCTTTGCATCAGGTATCAGGAGTAATAGCTCAACCTGGAAAGGATGGCAGTCATCTACGTAACCACGCCATGATAAAGCAAGCGGGGTAGACTAAGGCTGGCTTGCTGGCACAAAAAAGCGGACGAGATCCTGGGTTCTGTAGCTCGTGCAGCAAAAGCATTGGGCAAATAGTTTTATGCTCTATTTGTGAAACACAACACTGGCCACGACCTGAAGCTCAAATGGCCGAAATTATCCGGCTGTGTCGAAAAAGTCGGCTATGGTTTTCGCAGCTGAAAAGTACGCGTCCGGGATTGAAGTCTTTACTTTCGCTCGATGTGGGAAATTGCACTGACTTGACTCCCCATCTGCATTCGATCTGACCAGCATGTTTCGCGGCCATGACCTGCACAAGGAGTCCTCTGGCTTCTGGTCATCACAGGCGGAAGACGACTTGAACAGTCTATCGAATGGTCCAGGAAATCAGGGACGATTCAAGGTTCTGTCCAACTCGAGTGATCAATCGTGTGGCGGTGCCACCCCGCGCATGGGAATGGGTGCAGACATGACGATGGACGTACGCGTCTCGCCAAAGTGGTTGATGCTGCCGACGAAACGCTCCAGGTGGCGAATATCGCGGGTCACCACCCGCAGGATAAAGGAGTCCTGCCCGGTCACGTGCAGGCATTCCAGAACCTCCGGCATCTGCTGCAACTGGCCGATCAGCCGCGCCTTGTTCAATTGCGCAGTCGTCATGCCGATCAGCGCCATCACCCCGTAACCGGCCTTTTCGGCGGACACCGTTGCGCAGTACGCCTCAATCACTCCGGCCTCTTCCAGGCGCTTCAGGCGCTCGGAGGTGGCCGGCAGCGAAAGGGTCACCCTTGGTGCTAGATCTGTCAGGGAAATACGTCCCTCACGTTGTACGATCTGAAGTATTTTCCAGGATTTCGCATCCAGCTCCATTTTTTCAGGCATCCGATTCCAAATTCGTAATTTATTCAGGCGATTACACGAAACTACCGTAATCCCTGTATTCAGGATCGATGCATTGCAACGCAGAATATTGCCCATGTCCACTGTCCCGGAGTCTGCGCATGGCGACCCTGCTGTTTCTCAAATCCGTCCTGATCGGCCTGTCCATCGCAGCGCCTGTTGGCCCCATTGGTCTGTTGTGCATCCAGCGAACCCTGGGGCAGGGTGCGCGCATCGGTTTTATCAGCGGCCTGGGCGCTGCGGCGGCGGATGCCTGCTATGGTGCGCTGGGCGCCTTTGGCATCGGTGCAATCACCCGTGTCTTCGTCACGCTGGTCACCCCGCTTGCCCTCTTCGGCGCCCTGTTTCTGGCCTGGATGGGATTGAAGATGTTGCGCGCCACACCACCGGAACAAGCCGCCAGTGCGAGCGACCAAGCCCGCGCGCTGCCGGCATTCGCCTCGGTGTTCCTCCTGACGCTGAGCAACCCGCTGACCATACTTTCCTTCGTTGCCATCTTTGCCACCCTGTCCGGCGGCGAGGTACTGTCCGGTGCGGACGGGCTGGTGATGGTGCTGGGCATATTCTGCGGCTCTGCGCTCTGGTGGCTGGCCCTCAGTTTCGGGGTGTCCAGTATCCGTCACCGCTTGGGAGTTAGCGCCATGCAATGGATCGACCGCAGCGCAGGCCTCTTCCTGCTGGGATTCGCTGCCTGGCAGTTTATACGCGTAATCGCCAGCTGAAAGCGGCAATGCATTCGCCTGCCCGCCTGCGAATACACAAGCCTGCGTGCTCAAATATCAGCTATCGAACAATCCCCGTTGATTTTCTATTGCACGTAAATGACGACATGAGCAAGCGCGTGACGTCGATCATCGAATCAAAGGTGCCGGCGATTGAGGTTTACATCGATGAGGCCTTTGCCGATCTGACCAGTATGCGCGATAAGCTGACCCCATTTGGCTGCGAGCTTGCTGGCACCGCTTGCCTGGAACTGGGCGAGCCTGATCCGCCGACGCATGCGTATCAGTATCCGCACAGGCATGTTCAACCCGGATGAAGCGAAATACGCACAAGGTGTGCAGGTGGAGCTGCCTTACCTCACCAACGACACGCTTTTGCTGACCCGTATGTCTGACCAGGCGGTCGACCGGATCTTTCGCCAAGGCTATCGCTACAGCAAGGCCGAAGTGATGCTGCTCGATCTGCGACAGCCTGGTGAGTTCACGGGTGATCTGTTTGCCAAACGGCAGACTGCAGAAATGGATCAACTGATGAAGGTGGTCAACCAGATCAACAGTCGATGGGGAAGAGGTACCGTCAGGTTAGGCCGTGTGCCGCTTGAGCCGGAGTGGGCCATGAAGCGCGAAATGATGAGCCAGAGCTACACGACGCGGCTTGATCAGCTCTGGACGGTGAAGTGCAACTGAGGCTATCGGTGATGCAAGAAGGGAATTTCCAGACATGACTACGATAGCTCGCCTGCCGCACCCCGAACGACAAACCTTTGGCTTTACCGTCCTGCACCACATGACGCGCTTCAGCGTCATGTTCCCATGCGTTGCCATCAGGATCGCTGCCCGTGCCGTGCCAATATCGAACTTGAATGCATATTGGGCAATTAGCGCTCGATCTGGCGATTCCAGCGGGCGTTCCATTCCGGGCGCAGTTTGTTGACGTCATCCCAGTTGATGGTCACCGCCGTTTGCAGGTAGGTCTGCATGGCCTCGACCTGACCACGGGTCTTCTCGGTGGTCGGGGTGGTGGGGTTGGACGGGATCTGGTCGCCCAGTTCCAGCGCCGGGGCCTGGGCTTCGGGGCTGAGCAGAAATTGCGCGAGCTTTTGCGCCAGCTCTGGCTGGTCGTTGTTGGCGACCACGCATTCGGCCTGGTTGAGGACTACGGCGCCTTCCTTGGGGGCTGCGTACTCCACCGGAATACCCTTGAGCTTGAGCGCAGTGACCTGGGTTGGCGTCAGCGGGAACAGTGCTGCTTCGTCGGTCTGGACCATTTCCGAGAGCTTGGCCGAGTTGGGGATGTATTCCAGCACGTTCGGGCCAACCACTTTCGGCCACGCGGTAAAGCCCGGGTCGACATTGGTTTCGTCGCCGCCGTGCAGGCGGTTGAACATTAGAAAACCGTGCAGGCCGAAGGTCGACGAGGCCATCGACTGGAACACCACCTTGTTCTTGAAGCGCACATCGCCCAGGTCACTCCAGGACGTCGGCGCGGCCCAGCCTTTTTCCTTGAACATCCGGCTGTTGTAGGCCAGGCCCGTGACGCCCAGGCTGACCGCTGCGGCCTTGTCCTTGATCAGCGCTTTTTCCGGCAACTGCGAAAGCGTCGGGTTGGGCGTCAGCGTGCTGCACAGGCCCATGCCGATGGCGCGATACATGATGCCGTCGTCGAGCACCATCACGTGGATGGCCGGTTTGTTCGGCGTGGCCTGGACCTTGGCCAGAATGTCCGCCGAGGTGCCGGGCACGATCACCACTTTGACGCCGTTGGCCTTCTCGAATGTCGGCAGGATGTTGTCGGTGAACAGCCGCTCCATGGTGCCGCCGTTCATGCCCAGGTACAGGGTAGGTTCGGCCATGGCCATTGCTGGCAGGCAGCAGAACAAGGCGAGAAGCGTGTGCTTGTGGGTCATCACAGGTTTTCCTTCTGGGTGGGGAACGCTTGAAAACGACTAATCGAAAAGGCGGCCAGGCTGTGCTGTGGTGCGCCGAGCAGAATGCATTGCGCCAGGGCTTCGCCGACCGCCGGGCCGATCTGAAAGCCGGCGCCGGCAAAGCCGAAACCGTGCAGCAGGCCGGGCTGGGTGCTGCTGGGGCCGATCACCGGTTCGTCATCGGGCAAATACCCTTCAGTGCCGCTCCAGGTTCTGATCGCCTGGGCGCCGGCCAGTGCCGGGTACAGTTCGGTGGCGTTGCGCAGGATATCGAGCACCGCCGCCTGGCCGGGGCGGGCGGTGGTCGGGCCGAGGGCGAAGCCGCGCCCGCCGCCGAGCACGCAGTTGCCGCGCGCCACCTGACGGGCGTAAATACCGCCGCCTTCAACGCCGGTGCTGGCGGTCATGAACAGCGGTAATGGTTCGGTGACCAGCATGGCCGGGTGCGCGGCGGTCAGCGGTACCGGTTCGCCAAAACGCTCGGCCAGTTGTGCCGACCACGCGCCAGCGCAGTTCAACAGCCATGGCGCACGCAGGGTCACGCCATTGCTGCACTGCACGGTGAAGCGCTGGCCATCGTGCGCGACGTCCAGCACCTGGCATTGCTCGAAAATCTGCGCACCGCAGCGCCTGGCCGCCAGGGCAAACGCCGGCGATACCAGTCGCGGGTTGGCATGTCCGTCTTCGGCGCAATAGGAGGCGCCGACCGCGATATCGCCGACCCAGGCGAAGCGCTCGCGCAGTTCCCGACGGTCGAGCAGTTGCAGGTTCAGGCCAAACTCGCGACTTGTGCGTTCATAGGCTTGCAGGGCAGCAAAGTCCGCCTCGCTGCGTGCCAGCTTCAAGTGCCCGGAACGGGTGTATTCGCCGTCGATGCCGATCCACTCGCGCAGTTGCCCCCAGATTTCATGGGCGCGGGTCGACAGCGGTAATTGCACCAGGGTGCGGCCCTGACGGCGCACGCCGCCGTAGTTCACACCGCTGGAATGCGAGCCACAAAAGTCGCGCTCGACCAACGCGACCCGCTGGCCGCCACGCGCCAGATTGAGGGCCGCGCTGCTGCCGACAATGCCGCCGCCGACCACCACAGCGTCCACTTCAATGACCGTCATGGGCTGATCTCCAGGTCAAAAGGCAGCGGTTTGATTGGCGCCTGGCCGCGCAAGCGCCCGACCTGATCGACCGGCCGGCCGCTTTCGCAGGCGATCAGTTCCACCGCCGCTGCCCCGCAGACACGGCCCTGACAGCGGCCCATACCGACCCTGCACATGGCCTTGACCCGGTTGATTTCCCAATGGCCGGCGCGCACGGTTTCGCGGATTTCACCGGCGCTGACTTGCTCGCAACGGCACACGGTGAGGTGATCCGGCGCCTGGCGCGCCCAGTGTTCTGGAAACGGAAAGGCTTGCTCCAGCCCATGGCGAAAACGCTGCAAGGTGGCCAGGCGTTTTTGCAGGTGCTCGCGCCGCTGCACGTCGATGCGCTGGCCCATGTCGCTCAACAAGGCGAGGGCGGTCAGTTCGCCGGTCATTTCTGCACCGTCGGCACCGAGAATGCCGGCGCCGTCGCCGGCCAGATACACGCCCTCGGCGCTGGCGCGGCCCTGGTCGTCACGCGCCGGCAACCAGGCACGGTTCAGCGGGCTCCAGGCAAAGCTGCAACCGAGCAGGTCGGCCAGTTGCGTTTCGCTGCGCAAGGCATGGGCGAAGGCTATGGCATCGCAGCTCAGCGCATGCTCCTTGCCGGCCTTGCTCCAGCGAATGCCGGAAACCCGTTGCTCACCGTCAATACCCAGCAGGTGGACGCCTTGGTGTACCGGGATGCCTTTGAAGGTCAGCCAGGCGCGGTAATACACGCCCTTGGCGAAAGTAGCCGGTTGTAACAGCAGCCCCGGCAGGGCACGCACCTGAGCGCTGAGGGGCGAGGTGTCGAGTACCGCCATCACGGCCGCGCCGGCCTTGGCGTACTGATAAGCCACCAGATACAACAGCGGCCCGCTGCCGGCCAGCACCACGCGCTCGCCAATCGCGCAGCCCTGGAATTTCAACGCAATCTGCGCAGCCCCCAAGGTGTATACGCCCGGCAGTGTCCAGCCTGGAATCGGCAAGACGCGGTCGGTGGCGCCCGTGGCAACGATGACCCTGGCGAAGTCCACCTGCCCGGCACGAATGCCTTGTTGCAGGGTGTCGAGACGCTTGTGCTCGGCGTTCCATACCAGCGTGTCGGGGCGGTAGTCGATCTGCCCGCGCAGTTCATCCAGCGTTTGATGCAGCGCCTGAGCCTTGCTGGATTCAAAGCCATACAGGGTCTTGGCGCTGCGGCGAAAGTTGGCCGGTTGCTGGCGGTAAATCTGCCCGCCGCCACGGCTGGCTTCATCCAGCAGCACCGGGCGCACGCCATGCGCGACCAGGGTGTGTGCGGCGCGGATACCGGCAGGGCCGGCGCCGATGATGACGATCTCACTCATGCGCGGCGCCCCGGATCGCGGGTGACGCACTGGCCCGGTTGCACATAGGTCGAGCAGGCGCGCACGCGCTGGCCGTTGTCCAGGCGCACCCAGCAGTCCTGGCAGGCACCCATCAGGCAAAACCCGGCACGTGGTTCTGCCGTGAAGTCGCTACCGCGCAGGTGTTGCTCGCAGGTGAGAATGGCGGTCAGCAGCGTGTCGCCGGCCAGGCCCTGAGCGGGCTGGCCATCCAGCATAAAGGCCACCGGTTCACGGTCATGTTCGGCCAGGCGTTTGAACAATGGGGTGGGGGCATTCATTGTTTGCCCACCAGTACCCGGTCCAGACCGTAGACGCGGTCCAGGGCGATCATGGTCAGTGCCGTTACCGCGATCACCAGCGCCGACACTGCGGCCATCATCGGGTCGATGGACTCGGTGGCGTACACGTACATGCGCACCGGCAAGGTCTGGGTCGCTGGCGAGGTGATGAAAATCGACAGGGTCACTTCGTCAAAACTGTTGATGAACGCCAGCAGCCAGCCACCGGCGACACCGGGCAGAATCATCGGCAGGGTGATCTTGCAGAACAGCGTCACCCGGCCGGCGCCGAGGCTTTGCGCGGCCTGCTCGGCGCTGCGGTCGATACCGATGGCGGCCGCCAGTACCAAGCGCAACACATACGGGGTAATCACTACCACGTGCGCCAGTACCAGCCAGGTAAAGCTGCCGTTGACGCCCAGCACGGCGAACAGACGCAGCATCGCCACGCCCAGCACCAGGTGCGGAATGATGATCGGCGACAGCAACAGGCCATTGAGAAAGCCCTGGCCGGGAAAGCTGTAGCGGGTAATCGCAAGACCCGCAGGCACCGCGATCAAGGTCGCAAGAGTTGCCGACAAGGCCGCCAGTTGCAGGCTGTTATAGAACGCATCGAGAAAGTCGGCGCGCTCGAACACGGCGGTAAACCAGCGCAGCGAAAAGCCGCTGGTGGGCAGGCTCAAGGTGTTTTCCGGTGTGAAGGCCACCAGGCACACCACCACCAGCGGGGCGAGCATGAACAGCATCACCAGGGTATGAAAAGACAGGGCCAACGGGCCGTTACGGGTCATGGATCAGACTCCAAGGGTGCGTTTGTAGCGGCGTTCGACCAGCCGGTTCCAGCTGAGCATCACCAACAGGTTGATCAGCAGCAGGGCGACGGCGATGGTGGCGCCCATCGGCCAGTTGAGTTCGGCCAGGTACTGGTCGTAGATCATGGTCGCGACCATCTTCAGGCGTCGCCCGCCGAGCAGGCCGGGAATGGCGAACGAGCTGGCGGCCAGGCCGAAGACGATCAGCGTGCCGGACAACACGCCGGGCATGATCTGCGGCAGCACGATGCGCCAGAACACCGTCCACTGGCTGGCGCCCAGTGACAGGGCGGCCTGTTCAGCGGCAGGGTCGAGCTTTTGCAGCGAGGTCCAGACCGGGATGATCATGAACGGCAGCATCACGTGTACCAGGCCGATGATCACCGCGAACGGGGTGTACAGCAGTTTCACCGATTGCCCGCCGAGTGCGGTGATGCCCTGGTTGATCAAGCCATCGGCGCCGAGCAACAGGCTCCAGCCGAAGGCGCGCACCACCACGGAAATCAGCAGCGGGGTCAGCACCAGAATCAGAAAGATCGAGCGCCACGGTGCGCCCATGCGGCTGAGCACCATGGCTTCGGGAATGCCGATCAGCACGCACAGCACGGTGACCAGCGCGCTGATCCAGAAGGTGCGAAAGAAAATTTCGTAATAGTAAGTGTCGGTCACCAGGCTCAGGTAATGGCTGAGGGTGTATTCACCGGTCTTGATCCCGGTGGCGTAGTCGAATTCATTGAACGACAACACCAGGGTCAGCCCCAGCGGCAACACCAGCAGAGCGATAAACAGAATCAGGGCCGGGCTGCTCAGGCCGTAGCCCCATGCGCTGCTGCGCTGTTTGGCGTCGTTCATGCTGCGACCTCACCGGCATCCAGCACACGCAGCAGTTCATCGGCCCAGCTCAGGCTGACGGCATGGCCTTCATCCAGCGGCGTGCTGCCGTCGTTGGCACGCACCACCGAGATTTCGCCCAATGCGGTATGGATGCGGTACAGCCACTGGCTGCCAAGAAAGTAACGGCAACGGACCGTGCCTTCGAGCTTGCCGCTGCCGGCCGGTACCAGGGTGATCTTTTCCGGGCGCAGGCTCAGGGTCAGCGGGCCTTGGGCGGCGACCTGTGCAGTTCCATCCGCCGCACGCACTCCGCGCAGGCGGTTGGCCTTGCCGACAAAGTCGGAGATGAACGGCGTGCGTGGGTGCTCATAAAGGCTGTACGGGTCGTCGACCTGGGTGATGCGCCCGGCTTCCATGACCACCACGCGGTCGCTGATCGACAGCGCTTCGGATTGGTCGTGGGTGACCATCAGCGTGGTGATGCCCACTTCGTTCTGGATGCGGCAGATCTCGAACTGCATTTCTTCGCGCAAGTGCGCGTCGAGGTTCGACAGCGGCTCGTCGAGCAGCAACACCGGCGGCTCGTTCACCAGCGCGCGGGCCAGGGCGACGCGCTGGCGCTGGCCGCCGGACAATTCTCGCGGGTAGCGCTCGGCGTGTGGGGTCAGGCGCACCAGGGCCAGGGCACGGTCGACGCGCTGGGCGATATCGGCGCGCGGCACCTTGCGCATCTGCAGGCCGAAGGCGACGTTGTCGCGCACGCTCATGTGCGGAAACAGCGCGTAACTCTGGAACACCACGCCCAGGCCGCGGCTGGCCGGTTTGCTGTGGGTGATGTCGCGTCCGTCGAGAAGGATCTTGCCGCTGGTGACTTCGACGAAGCCTGCAATCATTTGCAGGGTGGTGGTCTTGCCGCAGCCGGAGGGGCCGAGCAGGGACACGAATTCGCCTTTCTCGATGGCCAGTGTCGAGCTGGCTACCGCCTCCATGGCGCCATAGCGCTTACAGAGTTTGTCGATCAACAGGAAGGTCATGGCTGTGCTCCAACGCAAACGGAACCGGAATTGGAAAAACCGGGAGTTTTCAGGGGGGCAGGCGCCAACGGCGAAAAGCAATGCTAGACGGACGTTGGCGCTCGCTCTGTGGCGGCGGCCGATGTTGTGGTATCGCCCTATGGACCGGAGAGTAGGGCAAAGATTAGGATGGTCACAAGACGATAATTTCACTGAGTGACAGCTATTTTGAAATTATTCCACTGAATGAAATTTTAATGGACTTAATCAAAAATGGATTCCATTGAGCGAAATAGTGAAGTCAAGGAAGTCGGCGTCAGTGCCGTGTCGCGCCTGTTCGCCGTGCTGCGGGCATTGGGTGATTGCGGCGGTGAGGGCGAGAAGGTCAGCCAGCTGGCGCAACGGGTTGGCCTGGCGCAGCCCACCACCCACCGTTTGCTGCGCAGCCTGATTGAAGAAGGCATGGTCGACCAGTGCGCGACCAGCAAGCGCTATCGGCTGAGCCTGGATTTCTTTGCCCTGGCGGCCAAGGCCGGGCAAGCCGGTAATTTGCGCGACGTGGTGCGGCCCAGCCTGCTGCGCTTGTCGGCATCGTTGGGTGATTCGCTGTTTTTGCTGGCCCGTTCAGGCTTTGATGCGGTGTGCCTGGACCGCAGCGAAGGGCCGTACCCGATTCGTACCTTCACCGGCGACATCGGCGGGCGCGTGGCACTGGGCGTGGGGCAGGGCAGCCTGGCGATTCTGGCGTTTCTGCCTGAGGAGGAGCGCGACGAAGTGATCCGCTACAACCTGCCACGGCTCAAGGATTTTCATCATTACGACGAAGTCATGCTGCGCGCTGAAATCGACAATGTGCGCAGCCTGGGTTACGCCGGGCGCAACACCGGCGTGCTCGATGGCATGGCCGGTCTTGCCGTGCCGATTCTGGACCGCAACGGCCATGCGGTGGCGGCGCTGAGTGTGGCGACCATCAGCGACCGCCTGGGTCCGGCGCGCATGCCCACGGTGGTGGAATTGCTCAAGCGCGAGGCCAAGGCCATCGGTGCGCGGGTCAACCCGTTCGACCCGGTGCTGCGCAGGCCTTCGCACGTGTTTGGCTAGCCCTCGATAACCCGCACCCGATCGCCATCGCCCACGCCATCCGGCGGGCTGTCGATCACCCGGTCATCGCTCGCCACGCCCTGGCCCAGTTCGATCACGCGGCCCAGGTCGCGGGTAATCGACACCGGTTTCAGCCGCGCCTGGCCTTGGGCGTCGACCACCGCCACCTGCACGCCATTACGCCCGAAGATCAGCGCGCTGGCCGGCAAGCCCAGGCCACCTGCGCCGGTGGCGGCAAAGTTCACCGTGGCGTAGGCGCCGGGCAGCAGTTCGGCGGCGCTGTTATCGACGGTCAGTTGCACGCGCATGCTGCCCGAATCCGCATCGATTGCCTGCGACAGCGACTGCACTGTGGCGGTCCAGGTTTTGCCTGGGCGTTCCGGGACGCTAAGGGTCGCCACGGTACCGGTGCGGATCGTTGCCAATTGCCGCTGCGGCACGTTGACATAGACCCGCAAGCGACGCACATCGCAGATTTCGAACAGCTCGCTGCCCGGCGTCATGCCGACGTTGATCAAGGCACCGACGTCGGTGTTGCGCGCGGTGACGATGCCGTCGAACGGTGCAACCAGCTGCTTGAAGCGTTGCAGCGCCTGCACCCGCTCGACATTGGCTTGCAGGCCGTTGACCGCGGCGCGCCGCGAGGCTTGCTCGCCGGTGCGTTCGGCGACTTCCTGTTGCGACACGGCATTGCTGGCCAGCAAAGATTGCCAGCGTTGTGCGGTGGTGTCGGCCAGTGCCGCCTCGGCCCGCGCCCGCTGCAGCTCGGCGCGGGCCTGACGCAGTTCCTGATCCAGGTCCGGGGTTTCGATTTCGGCCAGCACTTGTCCGGCCTTTACCGGGGCGCCGATGTCGACATTCCAGCGGCTGAGGTAGCCGCTGACCCGCGCATGAATCGGTGCGCGCGACCAGGCCTCGATGCGCCCCGGCAGTTCCAGCAGCGTGCCTTCGACCGGGGTGGGCGAGATCACCGTGACGCTGCGAATGCTGTGTTTCTCGGCGTCTTGCTGCAGTTGTTCGGCGCGGCTGCTGCGCGTGTCGAGCCCCAGGCCGACGACGATGGCCGCCAGGCCCAGCATCGCCAGCGCAGGCGTGTGACGGGGTAAGCGCGAAGGGGTGTCGGGCATGTCAGGAAACTCCAGAAACAGGCTGTGGTGCCGGGGCTGCATAAGGGGCTGAATCGTGTGCGGCGCGGCGGTGGACGAGGCTGAACAACACCGGGACGAACATCAGGGTGGCGACGGTGGCAAACAACAGGCCGCCGATCACGGCGCGGCCCAGCGGCGCGTTCTGCTCGCCGCCTTCGCCGATGCCCAGGGCCATGGGCAACATGCCAAGCATCATCGCCAGTGCGGTCATCAATACCGGGCGCAAGCGCACGAATCCGGCTTCCAGCGCCGCTGCGGTGGCGTCACCCAGTTCGGTCAGGCGTTCGCGGGCAAAACTGATCACCAGCACACTGTTGGCAGTGGCCACGCCCATGCACAGAATCGCGCCGGTCAGCGCCGGCACCGACAGCGGCGTGTCGGTGGCGAACAGCATCCAGACGATGCCGGCCAGTGCCGCCGACAGCGCCGAGACAATCACCGCAGGGTCCAGCCACGACTGGAAATTGACCACGATCAGCAGATAAATCAGCACCACCGCGCCGAGCAGACCCAGCAGCAGTCCGCCGAAGGCTTTCTCCATGGTCTGCACCTGGCCGAGTAGATGCACCGATGAGCCTTTGGGTACCAGGTCGGCGGTGTCGGCCAGCACCTTGCGAATGTCGGCGGCGACCGCCGCCAGGTCGCGGTTCTGGGTGGCGGCGTGAATCTGCACCATCGGCTGGATGTTGTACTGGCTGATCAGCGCATTGCCGGTGCGCCGCTGCACATTGGCCACGCCGCCCAGCGTGGTGTCGGCGGCGCGGGTGCCGCTGCCGACCGGAAGATTGGCCAGCGCGGTCAGAGAGTCGAGCGCGTGTTGCGGGGTCTGCATCACGATCGGGTAGCTGACGCCGTTGGCCGGGTTGAGCCAGTAAGTGGGTGCCACCTGGCTGCTGCCGGCCAGATTGACCACCAGGCTGTTGGTGACATCGCGGGTGGTCAGGCCGAGCAAGCCGGCCTGGGTGCGGTCCAGCTGCACATCGAACACCGGCGCCTTGTCTGACTGCTGGATGCGCGCATCGACCAGGCCGGGCACCGCACGCACGCGTTTGAGCAGTTCGCGGGCGTAGGCGTAGTTGGCCTCAAGGTTGCTGCCGCGCACCTGAATGTCGATGGGGGCTGGCGCGCCGAAGTTGAGAATCTGGCTGACGATGTCTGCTGGCGGAAAAGAGAAGGTGGTGTCCGGAAACTGCGCCGGCAAGGTTTCGCGCAGTTGCCTCACATAGTCGGCGGTGGGCCGGTGGCCGTCACGCAGGGCGATCTGGAAGTCACCGTCTTGCGAACCCATCATCCCGGTGTTGTTGTAGGTCACGTTGGTCGGGCTGGCCGGCAGGCCGATGTTGTCGACCAGCGTTTCGATTTCCTCGCTGGGAATGATCCGCCGCACCGCCTGTTCGATGTCGGCAAAGCGCACGGCGGTTTCTTCGACCCGCGTGCCGACCGGCGTGCGCACGTGCATCAACACCTGGCCCGAATCGACGGTGGGGAAGAAGTTGCTGCCCAGAAACGGCGTCAGCCCGAACGATAGCGCGACTACCGCCATAAAGCCTGCGATAAACGTCTTGGGCTGCTGCAAGGCGCGGGTCAATGCGCGCTGGTAAGCGGCGCGAAACTGCTCGAAGCGCACCTCGAAACGCAGTTGCAGACGCACCAGCGGATGGCGCGAAGGCGGGTGGTCGGCGTGCGCCTGATGCGGCTTGAGCAGGTAATTGGCAAGGGTCGGCACCAGGGTGCGTGACAGCATGAACGAGCAGACCATGGCGAAAATCACTGCCTCGGCCATCGGCACGAACAGAAACCGCGACACGCCTTCAAGAAAGAACATCGGCACAAAAGCGATGCAGATGCACAGCAGCGACACGAACGCTGGCGTGACGATTTGCCGGGCGCCATCGATGATCGCGCTTTCGACGTCCTTGCCCTGTTCCAGGTGCCAGTTGACGTTCTCGACGGTCACCGTGGCGTCGTCGACCAGAATACCGATGGCCAGAGCCAGCCCGCCGAGGGTCATCAGGTTGAGGGTTTCGCCGACCAGCGCCAGGGCGATGATCGAGCCGAGGATCGACAGCGGAATCGACACCGCGATGATCAGCGTCGAGCGCCAGCTGCCGAGAAACAACAGAATCATCAGGCTGGTCAGGGTCGCCGCGATGGCGCCTTCGAGCACCACGCCCTTGATCGCCGCCCGGACGAACACCGACTGGTCGTTGATCGGCAGCACCTTCAGCGCTTCAGGCAATGAGTCGCCCATGGCCGGGACCTTGCTGCGAATGCCGTCGACGATTTCCAGGGTCGAAGCCGAGCCGTTCTTGAGCACCGACATCAGCACCGAGCGGCCGCCGTCGACATGCACGATATTGCTTTGCGGCGCGTTACCGTCACGCACATCGACGACATCGCGCAGGTAAATCGTGCGCCCGTCGACCACCTTGACCGGAATCCGCCCGATGTCGTCCAGCGCGGCGGGCGCGCTGTTGAGTTGCAGGGTGTATTCCAGGTCATCGATCTTCTGCGTGCCGATCGGCGTCAGCACGTTATGCGCCGCCAGCGCAGTGGCAATATCCTGCGCCGACAGCCCGCGCGCCTGCAGCGCTTGCGGGTTCACATCGAGCTGAACCTGTCGTTGTTTGCCGCCGTAGGGCAGCGGAATCACGGCCCCCGGCACGGTGATCAACTGGGTGCGCACGGTGTTCATCGCCAGGTCGAACAGGTTCTGCTCGCTGAGGCCCTGGCCGGACATCGCCAGTTGCACGATGGGCACCGTGGCGGCGTTGTAGTTGAGGATCAGCGGCGGCTGGATACCGGCCGGCATTTGCCGCAGCGCGACCTGCGATACGGCCGTCACCTGGGCGTTGGCCACGGCGATATCGACCCCCGGCTGGAAGAAAATCTTCACCACGCTGATGCCGGGGTAGGTATTGGCCTCGATGTGCTCGACGTCGTTGACCGTCGAGGTCAGGGTGCGCTGGAACACCGTCGAGATGCGCCCGGCCATCTCGTCCGGCGGCAAGCCGGTGTACTGCCAGGCGATGGCAATCACCGGAATACGGATTTGCGGAAAGATGTCGGTTGGCGTGCGCAACGCCGCCAGCACGCCCACGATCATGATCAACAGCGCCATGACCACAAAGGTATAAGGCCGTCGCAGGGCGACGAGTACGGCATGCATCAGCATGGAGGTTTCCTTGATCGACAGGACGGAGGTGGTTTCAGGTGTGCTGCTGTTTTGCCGCTAATGGCCTGCGTACCACCAGGGCCATGACCACCAGCAACGCCAGCAGCAGAAGCACTGCCGAGGCTTCCAGGCTGGCGTCAACGCGCATCGCCAGGCGCTCGACGCCATCGCGTGCCGAGCTGCCTGCGGCATCGAACACCACGATGAGTACGCTCAAGCCCAGCGATCCGCCGATCTGGTGTGCCACGTTCACCAGCCCCGCCGCCGCACCGGCATCGCGCGGCTCGATGCCGGCGACGCCTGCGGCGGTGAGCGGGCTCAGGGTCAGGCCCTGGCCGATGCCGAGCAGCAGCATCGGCAGCGCCATGCCGCTGAGGTAGGCGCTGTCCGGTGTCAGTCGAGTGAGCCAGGCCATGCCGAGCACCGTCAGGCTCAAACCGGCGGCCAGCAGGGCGGCGTTGCCGAAGCGCCGGGTCAGGCGCGGCACGGCCATGGCCACGACAAAATTCACCAGGGTCATGGGCAAGAACGCCAGGCCCGCCTGCAACGGACCAAAGCCATACACGCCTTGCAGAAACTGGGTGGTGAAAAACCAGAATCCCAACATGGAGCCGATGAACAACAGCCGTGCCAGCCAGGCACCGACCCGCTCGCGGCTGGCAAAAAGGCGCAGCGGCATGATCGGCTGCGCGGCCCGTGACTCATGCAGTACAAAGCCGACCAGCGCCAGGCAACCCAGTGCCAGCGCCGTGAGGGTCGCGCCGTCGTGCCAGCCCACTTGTGCGGCGCTGACAATGCCGAACACCAGCGCAAACATGCCGAAGGTCGAGGTCAGGGCGCCGAGTACGTCCAGCCGACCGGAGTGCCGTTCGGTCTCGCTCAGGTAACGCCAGGCGCCGAACATCAGCGCCAGGCCGATCGGCAGGTTGATCAAAAAGCCCAGGCGCCACGACAGCCAGTCGGCGAATACCCCACCCAGCACCATGCCGGCACTGGCGCCGATTCCGGCGGTCGCGCCGTAATACGCCAGCGCCTTGGTGCGCTGTGGGCCTTCGGCAAAGCTCATTTGCAGCAACGCCAGGGTCGAGGGCGCCAGAATCGCCGCACCCACGCCCTGCAAGGCGCGGCTCACGACCATCCACGCGGCCGAAGGCGACAGGGCAATCGACACCGAGGCCAGCGTAAATACGCTCACCCCGATGATAAACATGCGCCGCCGGCCCAGCAGATCACCGGCCCGTGCACCGAGCAGCAACAAGCCGCCAAAGGCCAGGGTGTAGGCGTTGGACACCCACGACAAGCCGGTGTGGCTGAACCCCAGCTCGGCTTCGATGCGTGGCAGGCCGGTGATGATCACCGACACATCGAGCAGGATGATCAGGTAGCTGACCAGTACCAACGCCAGCACTGCGCGCTGACGCCCCGTCATGATCGTGTTCATCGGCGTGCAACTGCATGGGATTGAGATGGTTCGATGCCTTGGCGCATAGTCGGCTCCCGCTGAGTAAAGCGAGGAATGTACCGAGACGGGCGTTACATGATTAGATGGAATAATCCGCATGCCATCATGAGACAGGCTCATCAATGCCACGAGAGAACTTTAACGACCTGCAAGCGTTCGTGATTGTCGCGCGCGAGGGCAGCTTTACCCGTGCGGCGGCGCAACTTGGGGTGTCGCAATCGGCACTGAGCCACACCATTCGTGGCCTGGAAGCGCGCCTGGGCATACGGCTGCTGACCCGCACCACGCGCAGCGTATCGCCCACCGAAGCAGGGGAGCGGCTGTACCTGACCATGGCGCCCCGTTTCGAGGAAATCGAGCTGGAATTGGCGGCCGTCAGTGCATTTCGCGACAAGCCGGCCGGCAGCATTCGCCTCACGGCTTCCGAGCACGCGGCCAATCACATTCTGTGGCCCAAACTCAGTGCAGGGCTGGCCGATTATCCCGATATCAGGGTCGAGGTCTGCGTCGATTACACCCTCACCGACATCGTCGCTCAGCGTTACGACGCCGGCGTGCGCTTGGGCGAACAAGTGGCCAAGGACATGATCGCGGTGCCCATCAGCGCGCCGATGCGCATGGCCGTGGTGGCGTCACCCGCTTATTTTGAAGGTCGCTCGTTACCGCAAGTACCGGGCGACCTGGCCGAGCATTGCTGCATCAACCTGCGTTTGCCCACCTATGGCGGGCTGATGCAGTGGGAGTTCGAGAAGGACGGCCGCGAGATCAGGGCGCGGGTGCAAGGGCAGTGGACCTTCAACAGCAGCAGCCCGTTGCTGCGCGCCGCCCTGGCAGGCTGCGGCCTGGCTTATATTCCCGACGACATGGCCGCCGAACACATCGCCGAGGGCCGCTTGCTGAGGGTACTGGGCGACTGGTGCGAGCCGTTTCCGGGTTATCACCTGTACTACCCCAACCGGCGGCAACCCTCGCTGGCGCTGGGTGTGGTGATCGACCTGCTGCGCCATCGCTGACGCCGCAGCTCGGGCTCAAACCTGTTCTTCAACCTCTTGGTAACTCGCATAGTGCGTCATGCAATCCGAGAGGGAACTGAACTCGACATAGCGGCACAGCCAGACACTCAGGAAGGTGTAGGCGTAGCTCATCTCTTGCACGACAACGTCAGCGACAACCTGCTGGTTATAGTTGCGAATCTCGGCTTCCCGGCGGGTTTCACCCTTTTTGCGGGTCGGCATCAACAACAGCAGCAGGAACAGCACCAGTGCATAAAAGACGCTGACCAGCATCATCTTGCACAGAAACGACGCAACGACTTTCCACAGCGCGTCGTTGGCGTTCCATGAGCTGATCCAGGCGAACACCGCCGCCAGCACCAACATCAAGACGGCGATGACCTGCGGGATCGGCGAGGGCAATTCCAGCCAGGCCAGCAAGCCCCAGACGATCAACGCGCCAAGCGGCACAAGGTTGGTGACCAGCGCGTCGGTGAAATTGGTATAGACGGTCAGTGTCTCGCGCCGATGCAGGAACACGCAGGCCACGACACCGATCACCAGCAGGGTCATGGCGTATTTCCAGGCCGGACCATCGACAAAGCGCTGCCACAGGCCTTTTTCCGGGGCTGGGTTGCTGGCTTTGGTATTGACCTTGACCGGCGCGCGCTCGGTACGGATGAGCTGGTTGAGGGCGCTCATGCGTGAGGTGATGCCGTCGTCAACGCACTTGGCAACCGTGCAGGCGTTTTGCGCCGCCAGCCACTTTTGCTGGTCGCTTTGCAAGGCTGCCGGGTTGCGTATGACCTGCAAGGCTTCGCGGTACACCAGGTTCAGGGCGTCATTCATTTCGCTCAGCACCTGATCACGGCAGATCGTCTTGTCGGCAAAGCTGGCCGCCTGGCTGCAATCGAGGCTGGTGGCGGTGGCCGTGTCGGCAAACAGGGCCAACAGCAGCAGGAGGGTACTGCGCAACATCATCGCTTCGTCCTTTGAAAGTCATTAATCCGGGCGCGCATGATGCAGATTGAAGGGGTTGATGTCTATTGGCTATCACTTGGGTCGGGGTTCGGCGCCTGCGTTTGCAATCGTGGGCACGCCCAGTCGATAAACGCCCGCACCCGTGGCGACAGCATCTGCGCGTGCGGGTAGACCAGTTGCACCGGCAGGTCTTCGGGCTCGAAGTCTTGCAAGACCCGTTGCAGACGCCCGGTTTGCAGTTCTTCCCAGACCTGATAGTGCAACAGTCGCGCAATGTCCAGGCCCTGCACGCAGGCCAGGCGCGTCGAGCGGGTCTGGTTGGTGGTCAGGCGCGGCTGCACTGTATGCACGTGTTCGGCTTTACCCTGGCGAAAGTACCAGTGCCGGCCTTGACCGGCGATGGCGATGCAGGCGTGCTGCGAGAGCATTGCGGGGCTGTCGAGCGGCGGTGCGCTGTGCAGATAATCGGGGCTGGCGCAGGTAACCAGCCGGGTACGCCCGACGCTGCGTGCGACCATCGACGAGTCGGGCAGGCGGCCGATGCGGATCGCCAGGTCCAGGCCATCGTCGAGCAGGTCAACGATGCGGTCATCCAGGGTCAGCTCGATGCGCATGTCGGCGTGCGCCTTGAGAAAGTCGTTGACCAGCGGGGCGATGTAGCGCTGGCCGAACTCCACCGGCGCAGTGAGCCGCAACAGGCCGGCCGGGCAGTCGTGGCGGGCATCGAGCCGCTGCTCCATCGCATCGAAATCGGCAAGCATGCGCCGGCTCCAGGCCAGGTACTCGGTGCCTTCCTCGGTCAATGCCATGCGCCGGGTGCTGCGGTTGAGCAGGCGCACGCCAAGGTGTTTCTCCAGTGCCGCCAGCGAGCGCACCAGGGACGCCACCGATTGCCCGCTACTGTCGGCGGCGGCGCTCAGGCTGCCGCTGTCGACAATGCGTATGAAGTTGGCCATGGCCTTGAGCCGGTCCATTGATCCTCTCCAGAATGACGCTTGAAATCAGGGCAGCCAGCCTATCCAGAATCTCGCCAGGGTGCTTGCCAATCGATGACGAATTTTCGAAAGCCCGTCATTTTGTGCAGTGTTTCGCTTTTATCAGGCAACCAGCGCACCGTTGCTCGGGATCATAATTTATCCATTCGAATCACTCAGTGGATACGCTCATGACCTCGCTGTTTTCGCCTTACCGCTTGAAGGACGTCACGCTGCGCAACCGCATCGTTGCGTCGCCGATGTGTCAGTACCAGGCGGTCGATGGCCGGTTGAATAACTGGCATAAAACGCACTATGAAACCCTGGCAAAGGGTGGCGCTGGCCTGGTGGTCGTGGAAGCCACCGCGGTCAGTTCCGAGGGCCGGATTACGTTGGGGGATGCCGGTCTCTGGAGTGATGAGCACATCGCCGGTTTCGCCGACATTGCCTCACTGATAAACAACGCGGGGGCCGTTCCCGGTATTCAGCTGGGCCATGCCGGGCGCAAGGCCGGATGCACGCCTCCGTGGACCGGGGGCGATCCGATTGCTGAGGCAGACGGCCAGGGCTGGACACCGGTCGCACCCAGCGCTCTGGCTTATGTGCCTGACGCCTCCTATGTGCCAGACGCACTCACGGTCGAAGAGATTGCGCGGATACAAGGCGATTTTGTCAGCGCTGCTGTACGTGCGCACCGTGCCGGATTCGAGTGGCTGGAGCTGCATTTTGCCCACGGGTTTCTCGGCCAGAGCTTCCTGTCTCCCAAGGCCAATGTGCGCACCGATCAATACGGTGGTTCACTGCCTGACCGGGCTCGCTTCCTGCTGGAAACCGTCGCGGCGGTCAAGCAGGTCTGGCCACAGCATCTGCCGTTGACGATACGTTTCGGCACCGTCGATTTCGATGAGGATCTGGAAGCGTCGATGGTCGAGTCGATCCAGGTGCTCAAATGGCTCAAGGAAGGTGGCGTCGATTTTATCGACTGTTCACTGGCGCTCACTGTCCCCGGAGAGTCTGTGCCTTGGGGGCCCAATTTCATGGTGCCCTTCGCTGAGCGGGTGCGAACCGAGACAGGCCTGCCTGTAGGCACCAGCTGGATGATCACCGACGCTCAAGAGGCCGACGCCTTCATCCGCAGCGGCGCACTCGACCTGGTGTGCTTTGCGCGAACGCTGCTCGCCAATCCCCATTGGCCCTTCGAGGCCGCACGGGTGCTCAAGATTGCCGATCCTGCCTCGGTCTTGCCGACGCCTTACGCCTACTGGTTGCAGAACTGGGGTGGCTGATCATTGGATTGGGCAAGAAACAGCGCCGATCAGGCAATTGCTGATGATGACGGCCACAGCATACTGGCGAGCAGCATAGCGCTCGCTGTCGGACAGCATTGGAGATGCCCAGCATGGCAGACCGTCACACACTTCGACTCAACGTCAACGGCGCCACACGCGCTTTTGAGCTTGATCCGCGTACGACATTGCTGGATGCGCTTCGCGAGCATGCAGCGCTGCCCGGCACCAAGAAAGGCTGTGATCAGGGGCAGTGTGGTGCCTGCACGGTGCATGTCGACGGTGAGCGCGTCTTGAGCTGCCTGACGCTTGCGGCTCAGGTTGAAGGCCACACGGTCACCACCATCGAAGGCTTGGCTCAACCGGACGGTACGTTGCACGCCGTGCAGGCGGCCTTCGTCGAATTCGATGCATTCCAGTGTGGCTACTGCACGCCAGGCCAGATCATGTCGGCGGTTGCCTGCATCCGTGAGGGGCATACAGGGTCCGATGATGAAATCCGCGAATACATGAGCGGCAATATCTGCCGTTGCGGCGCTTACCCGCACATTGTCACGGCGGTACGCACGGCCGCTGCACGTTTGCAGGAGGGTAAAGCATGAGAGCGTTCGACTATATTCGCCCCAGCGATATCGCCAGTGCCCGGCAGGAACAGGCCATGCCCCAGAGCCGCTTCCTGGCGGGCGGCACGACATTGCTGGACCTGATGAAATGCGGGGTCGAGCGCCCGTCTCGACTGGTCGATATCAGTCATCTGCAAGGCCTGAATGGCATCGATGTGAACGCCCGGCAGATTCGTATCGGTGCGTTGGCGAAAATGAGCCATGTCGCGGCCCATGCGCGTATTCAGGAACAGGCCCCCGTCATCAGTGAAGCGCTGTGGCGCGCCGCATCGCCGCAGTTGCGCAATATGGCTTCGATTGGCGGCAACCTCATGCAGCGCACACGGTGTACCTATTTTCGCGACCCGAGTGCCTATGCTGCCTGCAACAAACGTAACCCCGGTTCCGGCTGTGCGGCGCTGAACGGGATTAACCGCAATCATGCGGTATTGGGCACCAGCGAGAGCTGTATCGCGATTTATCCCGGCGACCTGGCGGTGGCGCTGGTGGCTTTCGATGCCACGGTGTTGCTACGCGGGGCATCGGATCGACGCGTGTTGGCCGAAGAATTCTACCGGCTACCGGGCGCGCGTCCCGACATTGAGCATGATCTGTTGCCCGGCGAAATGATCATCGGCGTTGAAGTGCCGGTGGTGGCGGCCCTCAAACGCTCGCATTACCTCAAGGTACGGGACCGTGCGTCCTATGAATTTGCGGCTGCCAGCGCGGCCGTCGGCGTCGAACTCGAAGAGGACGGTCGTACCATCAAGGATATTCGCATTGCGCTGGGGGGCGTGGGGCCCCGGCCTTGGCGAACCCGGACGGTCGAGCAGGCGTTGATTGGAAAGGCATTCACCGAGCAGACGATTCGCGAGGCGGCTCGCGGCGCTGTCGATGGCGCTCAGGCCCGCGAGCACAACCGCTTCAAGATCACGCTGGCACCGCGTGTGATTGCACGCGCCTTGATGACCGTTGGAGGTCTGGCATGAACGATCTTTTTAACCCGAAAATCGATCGCCGGACCTTGTTGAAAACAGCGGCAGCAGGCTCGGCGGTCGCCTATACAGGCCTGGCCTTGAATCCACTGACCGGCCAAGCGGCACCCCTGATTGAGAAAGAGCGCAATGGATCCCTTGGTGAACGCGCCACCCGCCAGGACGGTGGTCTCAAGGTAAGAGGGCAAGCCCCTTATGCCATCGAGCACGTGATTGACGGCATGCTGTATGGCGTCGCCGTGCAATCGACCATTGCCGCAGGGCGCATTACCGCCATTGATGTGGCAGCCGCCGAAAAAGCGCCTGGGGTGGTTGCGGTGTATACGCATCTGAACCCGCTCGCCATTCAGCCGGCAACGCCTTTTATCAAGGGCGGCGCGGCGACTGAAAACTTTACCCCGCTGCAGGACGATCACGTGCGCTGGAACGGGCAGCACATTGCCCTGGTCGTCGCACAAACCTTTGAACAAGCCACCGAGGCTGCAAGCCTGCTAGTGGTGAGTTACGAGCAAGGCACGGCGATCATCGATCCTGATGACCCGCGCGCCAGGCCGCAGCCTATTGATGATCTGCAAGCCAAATGGGGCGATGCGCCCGCCGCGCTGGCGTCGGCGGCGGTCAGGATAGAGGGGGTCTACACCACGCCCCGTGAGTACAACGTGCCGATGGAGCCGCATGGCTGTATCGCGCACTGGATTGAAGACAGGCTCACCGTTTATGAGTCGAGCCAGTGGGTCGGCGGCGCGCGTAATGTCATCGCTCAGTGGATGGGTATAGATATGGCCAGGGTGCGCGTTGTATCGCCGTTCATTGGTGGCGGGTTTGGCTGCAAGGTGGCGCCGCATCCTCATGTCGCCATGGCCTGTGCTGCTGCCAAGGCCCTGGGGCGTCCGGTGAAACTGGCATTGACCCGGCCGCAGACGTTTACCGGCTACGGCGGCCGGCCGCGTACCAGCCAACGGCTGGCGTTAGGCGCCACCCGCGAAGGCATGCTCGTGTCTGTGGTGCATGAAGGCTGGAACGAAACCGCTATCGACGACACCCACCTGGAGCCGACGACCGGCGTGACGGCGCTGATGTACGCGACGCCCAATATGCTGGCCCGGCATAGCATCATCCCGGTGAACACGGTCAATCCAGGCTGGATGCGCGCCCCCGGCGAGGGTATCAGCACCTATGCGCTGGAGACCGCCATGGATGAGCTGGCCTATGAGCTTGGCCTGGATCCTGTTGAATTGCGCCTGCGAAACTGGGCGGCAAAAGACCCGAAAGCCAACATTCCCTGGACAACCCGTCGTCTGCGAGAAGGTTACATCGCAGGTGCCAACGCCTTTGGCTGGTCCGCCCGCAACCCGAAACCTCGTTCGATGCGTGAAGGCCGCGAGCTGATCGGCTGGGGCATGGCTGCCGGTACTTATCCGATCTGGCGCACGCCCGGTGAGGCCAGAATCGTTATCCATCGCGATGGGCGAATCCATGTACTCAGCGCAGGCACTGATCTGGGCACGGGCACTTACACCATCCTTGCGCAAACCGCTGCCGAAGTGCTCGATGTGCCTACCCGTTCGGTGACAGTCAGCTTGGGCGATACCGACCTGCCTCGTTCCCCCATCGCTGGCGGCTCACAGCTCGCCAATAACCTCACCGGTGCGGTCTACAAAGCTGCGAAGCTGGCCCGTAGCGAACTGTTGAAGTTAGCCGTCACTGAGCCCAGGTCCCCTCTGAACGGCATGGATATTAGTCATCTGGTATTCAGGAACGGACGGATCAAGCCTGTGCAACGCCCGGGCGAAGGCGTCTCGTTAGGTGACTTGCTCAAAGCCATTGGCAAGGAGCGAGTCGAGATATCGACCGACACCTTCACCGCCGGCGCCACCGAGGCGGATCGCAGCGCCGCCGCACACGGTTTCAGCCAGATGCTGCCGGCGACTCACGGCGGCGTCTCTGCTCACAGCTGGGGCGTGCATTTCGTCGAAGTGCGTGTGGATGAGGATTTTGGGACGGTCAAGGTCAAGCGCATGGTGGCCGCCTTCGACAGTGGCAGGGTCTATAACCCGAAGCTGGCGGAAAGTCAGTGGATGGGCGGGATGATCATGGGCATCGGCCAGGCGCTTTTCGAAGAGGGCCACATCGATCGCCGGGATGGCCGCATCGTTAATGCAAGCCTTGCGGACTATGTCGTTCCGGTTAATGCCGACGTGCCGGATATCATCACCATCGATGTCGGTATCCCCGATCTTCAGGCCAGCGCTCTGGGCGGCAAGGCGGTCGGCGAACTCGGCATTGTGGGCGTGGCAGCCGCGATCAACAATGCGGTCTATCACGCCACAGGCAAGCGCATCAGGGATCTGCCGATCACTCTGGACAAGTTGCTCGCCTGACGTATGAACAGTCTCGATCTGCAGGTCATCGATCAAGCGTCAACGTGGCTGGAGCAGGGTCAGGGTATCTGGCTCTGCACGGTCCTCTCAACGTTTGGCTCTGCACCTCGCGGCCCCGGCGCCATGCTGGTCGCGCTGGAGCGGGGAGATTTTTGCGGGTCACTCTCTGGCGGCTGCGTCGAAGAGGACTTTCTCGACAGGCTCGGTCGCCGTGAGTTTGCACCCATCAATCAGGTTATCCGCTATGGGCAGGGCGGGCTTGCGCCCAATCTGGAGCTGCCGTGTGGCGGGGTGCTCGATGTGCTGGTCGAGTATTTCGAAGCGGATTGCGTGGCGCGTGAGCACTTCGCTTTGATGCAAAGTGCACTCCGGGGCCGCCGCTGGATTGTGCGTGAGGTGACATTGGCAACGCGGCTGATGCGCATTGAAGAGGCGCCAGGGGAGTGTGCGGCGGTCACGCTCGAGGCTGACCGAATACGCCTGCGTGTCGGCGCCGCACGACGGCTGCTGATCGCCGGCCTGTCGCCTGTTGCGGAGTTTTGCGCAGGTTTTGCCGTGGCGCTGGGGTATGAAGTCATCGTCTGTGATCCACGCCCGGAGCTGACGTCGGGTTTTCATGTGGCGGGCGCTGCGCTGATTGAAACGCATCCGGCATCCTGGATCGCAGACGGTGGTTGTCATGCAGCGACGGCGGTCGTGGCATTGACCCATGATCCTCGCCTGGATGACCTGACGCTGATGGAGGCGGTCAGAACGCCAGCCTTCTATATTGGCGCCATGGGGTCGCGGCGAACCAGTGAAAAACGCCTGGAACGCGTCAGGCGCATCGGCGCGCTGGATGATGAGCGTGTAAAGCGTATTCACGCGCCTATCGGGCTGAATCTTGGCAGTAAGACACCCGCAGAAATTGCGCTGGCCGTAATGGCCGATATTGTTCGTGTGAGCAATGGCATCAGCAAACATGCGCTTTAGCACCGAGCCTTTGGAAGAGCTAATGAACTCAGTTTCTATAAAACCTTTAGCCATCTCAGACACGGGCCGCCTGGCCGAACGGGTTGCCCGGATTGCCCGAAACGATGGTGACCATTTCGCTGATATTCCGGGCCTCAGTTTTCATCGGCGCAGCACAGTCACAGTGCCGCTGCACTGCATCTATGTTCTGGGGCTTGGCCTGACCCTGCAAGGCGGCAAGCAGGTCATGGTGGGGGAGGAGGTTCTGGCTTATGGACCAGGAGAGTCCATGGTCACAAGTGTCGACATTCCTGTCATCGCCAACGTGACAAAGGCCAGCGCAACCAAACCCTTTCTCGGCATGATCCTGAAGTTTGACGGTGCCATGGTTGTGCGGGTCGCCGAGCGCCTGCGGTTGTCCCAGCGAATGAAAGACAAGGCATTCAAACCGGTCACGGTGCATGCGCTTGAAGCCAGCATTCTCAACGCCCTGGAGCGACTTGTCGGACTGCTGGACGAACCCTGCCTGATTACGACCCTTGCCCCGCTGATCATCGAAGAGATCGTGATCCGTCTGCTGAACGGCCCGCATGGCCCGCAGCTTCTGCACATCGTGAATGCCGGGTCGCCCAGTCATCATATTGCGAAGTCGCTGGAGTGGCTGAAGCTTAATTATCGCGAGGCGCTGAGGGTTGACGATCTGGCGACCGCAGCGTGCATGAGCCCCTCTACCTTTCGACAACACTTCCGGGCGGTGACTGGCATGAGCCCGTTGCAGTACCAGAAGCAGCTCCGGCTGCAGGCGGCCCGGCAAATGATGCTCAGCCAGAATGTCGACGCCAGCAGCGCCGGCGGGCTGGTGGGCTACGAAAGCTCGTCACAGTTCAGTCGCGAATACAGCCGGCTGTTCGGCGAGCCGCCGCAGCGAGACATCAAGCGGATGCGATTGCTGTAAGGGGGAGGCTGACTGGCGAGCACTTTCGCCTGCGTGTCTGTGCAGTAAATGCACAAGTGTTGTCAGGTGCGCGGCATAGCTGGGGGCGCGTTCGGCCGCCAGACTGTGGCGGTGAATCATTGCCACGGAGCATCCCCTGATCATGCACAACACCGCCATTCACAACCCGGCACGAATCCTGGCCTACGACCATATCGGCATTCGGGTCAGCGACAAGTCGCGTGCCCTGAGTTTCTACCAGGCACTCGGCTTTGTCGAAAGCGCCCGCTTTGTCGAGCATGAAGCCAACGAAATGCTCAGCCCGGACGGCGTGCGCATCAACCTGATCTTCAATGGCGCCCGGTTGCCTGCCGCGCATAACGTATTGCTCGACGCGGCGATCAAGCTGCCGGGCATTACCCATCCGGCCTTTATCGTCGACGACCTCGACGCCTTGCAGGGCTGGCTGGGTGAGCAGGGCATCCGTATTACTCAAGGCCCGCATCGCATCGGCCCACGGCGTATCGCGCTGTTTATCCGCGACCCGGACGGCAATGTACTGGAATTCAATCAACTGATCGCAGAAGGCGCAGACGCATGAAACTCTATGACCTGACATTGTCCGGCAACTGCTACAAGGTCCGGCTGCTCGCTGCCCTGGCACGCATCGAACTGGACATCGTGCCGGTGGACCTGGCGGCGGGCGAACATTTGCGCGCGCCTTTTATCGAGCTTAATCCGCTGGCGCAAGTGCCGGTGCTGGTCGACGGTAAAACAGTGCTGCGCGACTCCCAGGCCATTCTGGTACACCTTGCCGGCACTTATGGCGGCCTTGCCTGGTGGCCCGGCGAAGCGGCTGCCCAGGCGCAGATCGTGCAGTGGCTGTCGTTTGCCGCCAATGAAGTGCAACACAGCCTGTGCGCGGCCCGCCTGGTCGACAAGTTCGGCTATGCGCTGGACAAGGCGGCAGCACTGGAAAAATCCGTGCGAACCCTGGCGGTGCTAGACGCTCATCTGCAACAGCACGACTGGCTGGCCATCGGCAGGCCAAGCATTGCTGACTGCGCAGTGTACCCGTACGTGGCGCTGGCGTCGGAAGGCGGCGTGGACCTGCAGCCTTACCCGCATGTGAACCGCTGGCTGCAACGGGTCGAAGGCCTGCCGGGGTATCTGGGCAAGCCCTGAATGACCGGGGTCAGCCCTGGCGCCCGCTCGCAAGGGCTGCATGCTCGGCCAGTTCCGCCTCGATAAATGCGGCGATCATGGCCCGGTAAACCTGTTCGACCACCTGCGGGTTGGCTCCGGCCTCATGCGACAGAGCCTTGACCTTGGCAATCACCTGTTCGACGCGGGCCGGTGCCCTGACGTCCTGCTGAGTGGTCTTGAACGCCGCCGCCTGTTTGACGAACTGCCCGCGCTCGGCCAGCAATGTGACGATTGCATGGTCGAGGCGATCAATATTCTGGCGAACGTCTTCAAGCGATTGGCATTGAACATCCATGTCTGGGACTCCTTGATGTAGATAAAACAGGGTTGCGTCTGGCAGCCGCATTGTAAGCATCCACTCAAGCGCAAGCCTCTGATCGGCAGAGTGTTCTAGTTATCACTCAGGCACTTCTCAAAGCGAATATCACCTTCTGGCAAATGTTTCACAGGTTGCCAGCCGAGGTGTCGGTAAAAGCCACTCGCGCGGCTCGCTTCAGCGGTTTCCAGCCATATCGTCCGGTGATGTTGAAACAGAAAAGCTTCTGCTTTATCCATCAGTCTGCGCCCCAATCCGTGCCCCTCGAATTCAGGAAGAACGAAAGCGGCAAACACACAACCATCCTCAATATCCGCCATGGAAAAACCGGCGGGGACACCCTCGACCTCGGCGACCCATATACATGAAGCTTCTGATATCGCCTGCCGAATAGTTTCAGGTGTAATGCCCATTTCGGCTAACTGATCATGGGACAGGTGGTTTTCCTGAACACTGGTTCGAATATGAAAAATAGCGCTGATATCCGTCTCGGTGGCGAGTCTTATCGTTTTTTTCATGGCGTATTTTTTATATTCCATCGGTGCCGAGTGGGGCAAACGTCGTACCCACGGACAACTCAGGTTCATGACTGACCGGAAAATTCACCGAGCGGGCGATGAAGCATTTCTCATGAGCGACCCGATGCAGCTCACGCGCTTTTTCAAGGTCCGAGCCTGGCGCCAGAACTACCTTTGGCCTCAACACCACCGAGGTGAATTGCCCTGCGCCATCGGCTTGCTCAACCATGGCACCGTGCGCATTGTCCTCGTAGGCCAGCACTACAATCCCGGCTTCGGCGCACAGGCCCAGGTACCAGAGTTTGTGACAGGCCGAGAGCGAGGCAACCAGCAGTTCTTCAGGGTTCCAACGGGTCGGATCGCCGCGAAAGCTGGGGTCAGATGAACCTTCAAGGGTCTGCTTGCCGGTGACCTTGATCTCATGGTTGCGACTGTAGCCACGATAGGAAGCCGTGCCGGTGCCTTGATTGCCGGTCCATACGACCTGAACCGGGTAGTGGTGCTGTTTGTCGGCCATGTCTTCCTTCCTGTGAGTGGAGTGGTCAGCGATTCTACGGTGTGATTACAACAAGCGCGTACCCAGCGGCACATTCAAATCCGGCACGCACAACGCCACGGCGCCGTTTTCGTCATGAAAGCCGGTGACCAGGCATTCGGACTGAATCGGGCCAATCTGCTTCCTGGGGAAGTTCACCACCGCAACCACCAGCTTGCCGATCAGGGCGTCAGCGGCATAGTGGTCGGTGATTTGCGCGCTGGATTTTTTGATGCCCAGTTCTTCGCCGAAATCGACGTGGAGGATATAGGCGGGCTTGCGCGCCTTCTCGAACGGTTCGGCGGAGACGATGCGGCCGACGCGCAGTTGGACCTTGGTGAAATCCTGCCAGTCGATGAGTTCCATGAGGGCTCCTTGAGGTGGAGGGCCATCATAATTCATCACGTGATCGAGAGGTGGGCGCGGTCTGGGCGAGCATCCAGCGGACAAACTGCTGCATCCGGGCAGCGAATGCGACCACTGTCGCGTCCGGCTGCCTGGCTTGAGTCATAAAAAAATCGATGTGCGCCTGCATCTGCGGCGCGCGCTGGATGAATTGCTCAGCATGATCTTCCAGCGTCAGCGGCCAGCCAGGTTCGTATTCATCACGCAGGATATTGGTGGCGCGCACCAGCTTGCGCGCGGCTTCGCGTTGCAGGCGGCGAATCTGCGCAAGGCTGGTTTCCTGTGCCAAGGCGGCGAGATAGCGGTTGAGCACGGTCTCGAAATCACCGTTGACGGCCCAGGCTATCTCGCGGGAAGGCTTGAAGCGTTCGAAGCGAGTTCCCAGATCGTAGCCCCAGATGCAGCGGCAATGATGCTTGAGCCAGTACCCCCAACTGAACCGGTTATCTTCGGCCAGAACCTCGTCGCGATGACCCGTATCGAAATCGATCTTGGTGACTTCTGGGTGCCGTTGTTGCAAGTCGACGCTGATGGCTGCCAGTCGCTCGCGTACCTGAGCGCCGGTGTCGAGCAGCACAAGCGTGATATCCAGATCTGAAACTCCTGGCAGCGCATGGCCGTTGGCGACGCTGCCGTACAGGTAAATGCTGTCCACGTGCGGGCCGAGCGTACGGGTCAGCGTGCTGCAGACGTCCTCGACCAGCGCGGTAAATTCAGGCTGAACCTGCCTGGCCGGTACCATCGTAATAAATCCGTCACTGTCGACACCGGCAATATCCTTCACGCGCTTCGCCTCGAAATGGTCACGGCGCGAAACACTATCACGGCAGGCTGCGTTCAAGCCGCCAGATGTTCAAGCAACAAGGCGGCCGCAATGCCGATCATCGCCGCACCGGAGACTCGCCCCACGATCCGCGCCGCTGCCGGGCGAGTCCGCAGCACCGCCTGGGCGCTGTACCCGACCAGCAGATACACCACTGCGCAACTGCATAGGTGCAGCAGGCCCATGGCGACGATCTGCAACGGTATCGGCCAGCTTCCCTCAGGGTCGGTGAATTGCGGCAACAGCGCCAGAAACAGCAGGAATACCTTGGGATTCAGCCCACTGACGCAGGCGCCTTTCAGCGTCCAGTGCGTCCAGGGCATGGATGTTTGTATATCACCGGCCGCAGGCGTTGCCGGCTTGAGCAGCAGGTTGACGCCCAGCCACAACAGGTAGCCGGCACCGGCGAGGGTCAACACCGCCATCGCCATCGGCGTGCCCGCCACAACCGTGCCGACCCCGGCGGCGACCACCAGCGTGGCGGCCAGATGCCCCGATAACAGCCCGCCGGCTGCCGGCACCACACTCTTGCCGCGCATGCCGGCCGAGATCATGTAGGCCCAGTCGACGCCCGGCGTGATGACGAACAACAATGACACCGCCCAGAATGCGGCCAACAAACTGGCGCTCATCTGTAAGCACCCCGGTTGGCTAAAGCAGCAATGCAAATCGGCATGAGTTCTTTCTCCGGCAAACATGAATGGAGAAAGAACGATAAAGAGATGCTGCTAGAATTGGCTTTCAAATCTTCCAGCCAAAAGCCGTGTAAAGGGTAGATTCTTGCTTATGGATCGTACTGACAGAAAGATTCTTGCCGAGCTGCAAGCTGACGGTCGCTTGTCGGTCACCGAACTGGCCGAGCGGGTGGGCTTGAGCCTGTCGCCGTGTCACCGTCGATTACGGGCGCTGGAAGAGGGCGGGGTGATCAAGGGCTACCGCGCTCACCTGGCGCCTGAGGCGGTAGGCCTGAATTTTTCTGCCTTGGTCTTCGTGACCATGCGCGAAGGCAACAGCGAAGCGGTTATTGCCTTTGAAGCAGCGCTGCAAGACATCGCGCAAGTGGTCGAGGCGCAGCGGCTGTTTGGCGATCCGGATTACCTGCTGCATGTGGTCAGCAAGGATTTACCGGCCTTTCAGCGGCTGTATGACGAGCGCCTGACCAGCCTGCCCAATGTGCAACGGCTGACCTCGACGCTGGTGATGAAACAGGTCATCGCGGATCGGCCGTTGCCGCTCTGAAACTCAGTTCAACGTCTCAGGATCCGGCCCCAAGCGCTCGCCGTTGTCGAGCGTCGCAATGGCTGCCAGGTCCTCGGCATCGAGCTGGAAATCGAACACCTGAACGTTTTCCCGAATCCGCGATTCGGTCACCGATTTGGGAATGGCGATCAGCCCCAGTTGCAGGTGCCAGCGAATGATCACCTGGGCGCTGCTACGGTTGTGCCGGGCGGCGATTTTCTTGATCACCGGGTTATCCAGCGCCTTGCCCTGGCCCAGCGGGCTCCACGATTGGGTGCGGATGCCCAGTTGTTCGTGAACGCGGCGCAGCTCGCGTTGCTGCAGCGACGGGTGCAGTTCGATCTGGTTCAACACCGGGGCGACGCCGGTTTCGTCGATCAGCCGTTGCAGGTGTTCAGCGGTGAAGTTCGACACACCGATGGAGCGCACCTTGCCTTGCTCCTGTGCTTTGATCAGCGCGCGCCAAGTGTCAACGTAGCGATCTTTGGCCGGCGTCGGCCAGTGGATCAGCAGCAGGTCGACATAGTCCAGTTGCAGGCGCGTCAGGCTTTGTTCCAGCGCCAGGCCTGCGGCCTCGAAGCCTTGATCGGCGTTCCAGACCTTGGTGGTGACGAACACCTGATCACGGTTGAGGCCGGCGTCGCGGATACCGGCCCCGACGCCTTCTTCGTTGCCGTAGATGGCTGCCGTGTCGATGTGCCGGTAGCCGATTTGCAAGGCCTGGTTGACGGCGGTGCGCGCCTGTTCCGGGCTGGCTTGCCAGACGCCAAGGCCCAGTTGCGGGATTTGTTTGCCGTCGGACAGGTCGATGATGGATTGGGTCATGAAAAGCTCACTTAGGGGTTGGGCAGGAAGGACCGAGACCTTCCTGGGTTTTTTGATGCCTGGTCAATTGCATTTTTTGCAACAGCACAGACAGCGTCATCATGCCGATGCCCAGTGTAGCGAGCAGACTGCCGACCCAACCGGTCGACGCCCAGCCCATGCCCATGGCGATGGAAGCACCACCCAGGCTGGCGCCCACGGCGTTGGAAATATTGAAGGCGCTGTGATTGAGGGCGGCGGCCAGGGTCTGCGCGCCGCCTGCAACGCTCATCAGTCGTACCTGCAAGGCGGGTACCAACGCAAAACCTGTACCGACCAGAAACAGCACAACCAGCGTTGCCATCGCTGAGCTGGCGAACACAGAAAACAAGGCCAGCACGACGACGTTCCAGCCCATGATCACAAAGATGGCACGCAGCAGGTTGCGGTCGGCCAGCCAGCCACCGACCAGATTGCCGACGATCATGCCGGCGCCCCAGACCGCCAGCACCATGGGCACTTGATCGACATTGAAGCCGCTGACCTCGGTCAGCGTCGGGGTAATGTAGCTGTACACCGCGAACATGCCGCCAAAGCCGATCGAGGCGGTGGCCAGGGTCAGCCAGATCTGTGGACGTTTCAGGCCGCCGAGTTCGGCTTCAGGGCTGGCCTGCGGGTCGGCCGGCATTGCGGGCACATAACGCCAGAACAACAGCAACGCGGTCAGGCCGGCCACACTCAGCGCGGCGAAGGTGGTTCGCCAGCCAGACAGGTGCCCGATCCAGGTCGCCAGCGGCACGCCGATCACGTTGGCGGCGGCCAGCCCGGCCATCACGTAGCCGGCGGCCTGGGCCTGACGCCCTTTGCCCGCCATAGCCGCCGCGACCAGGCAGGCCACGCCGTAATAGGCGCCGTGTGGCAAGCCGGCAACGAAACGTGCAGCCAGCAGACTGCTGTGACTGCTGGCCACTGCGCTGGCGGCATAGCCGAGCACGAACAGCACCAGCAAGGCGAGCAGCAGGGTCTTTCTCGGCCAGCGCGCGGCCAGAATGGCAATCAACGGCGCACCGACCACCACGCCAAGGGCGTAGGCGCTGATGTAGTTGCCTGCGCTGGGGATCGACACACCGGTACTGTGCGCAAGCTCGGGTAGCAGGCTCATCGACACAAACTCGCCGGTGCCGATGAACAGGCCGCCCAGCGCAAGGGTCAGGATCGCAGCGGTCGTGCCATGGGGCGGCGTGACAGCGCTCATCGCTGCGCACCCGTGTGCAGGGTTATTTCGGTGATTTCGGCCCACAGCCGTACAAAAACGAAGCAGCCCATTACATGGAACCCAGGATATTGAGGTTAAACACAGTGATCACTCGCAGAAAAATGGCGCCGTCAGGGCAATAGCGGCTCATGTTAATCTCTGCGCGCTGCCTGTTTGTTTAGCTTGATTCAACCGACTATTGAATATTACTCAACGCTGGAGATGCAGTTTTGCCGGTGCTTCCAACCACCAAATTGTCTCGCGCCGACCTGGCCGATCTGAATGCCTTTCTGGCCGTCGAAAATCACCGCAGCTTTTCCAGAGCTGCTGTCGAGCTGGGCGTTACCACCTCGGCGCTCAGTCACAGCGTGCGCAATCTGGAAAACCGTCTGGGTGTCAGGCTGCTCAACCGCACCAGCCGCACGGTTTCGCCGACCGATGCAGGCACCACCCTGGCCAAAGGGCTGGCCAGTGGTTTTCAAGAGATCGGCGCGGCGCTGGCCGAGGTCGACCGGCATCGCGACCGGCCTGCCGGGCGGTTGCGTATCAATGTGCTGGGCGATGGTGCGCGCTTGCTGTTCACCCGCTGGCTGCCGCGCTTTCTGGACGCTTATCCGGACATGTCGGTCGAGGTGGCGGTCGATGACCGCATCGTCGATATTCTCGCGGCCGGTTTCGACGCCGGAATCCGCTATGGCGGAACCATCGCTGAAGACTTGATTGCCGTGCCAATCAGTGACCGGCTGCGCTGGGTGGCCGCCGCCTCGCCGGACTATCTGAAGCGCACGCCACGCCTTGTCGTACCGGAAGACTTGAAACACCATAATTGCATCCAGATCCGTACTGGCTACGGGCTGATTTACCGCTGGGACTTCGAGAAGGCCGGCGAGCACCGGGCCATTGAGGTGCCTGGCCAGTTGTGCGTCAACGAAACCCAGCTTGGTATCGAGATGGCGCTGGCAGGACGCGGCATCACCTACTGCCTTGAAGCACGAATCAGCGATTACCTGCAACGCGGCCAGTTGCAAGTAGTGCTGCCGGACTGGGCACCGACCGAACCACCGTTTTTGCTCTATTACCCAGGCCGTCGACAGATGCCGCCGGGCTTGCGTGAGCTGATCGATATTCTGCGCAGCGATTGTGCGAGCTGGCAGGATGGGGCGAAGTCATATCGATCTTGACATCTGTGTAATTGCACATATGATTCAGCCCATGAATACACCTCAAGCTACCGGGCTCTGCCACTGTCATGCCGTCAGGCGCCATGCGCGTTTCCTGACCCGGCTGTACGACCGGCATTTGTCTGTCGCCAACCTCTCGATCTCGCAGTTCTCCATCCTGGTGCAGGTCAGCAGGAACCCGGACATCGCCATTGCCGAACTGGCCGAGGCGATGGTCATGGAAAGAACCACGCTGGTCCGGGCGCTCAAGCCGTTGCAGGCCGAGGGATTGATTCACAGCCGCGCCGAAGGACCGCGTGCCGCGCTGCGGCTGTCGCTGTCGGAGCAGGGGGGGCTCAAGGTCAAAGAGGCCCGGCCGTTCTGGCTGGCGGCGCAGCAGGAGTACGAAGACCTTGTGGGCGCGGAACGTGCCGTTTCGATTCGTGAGTCGTTGCAGGTTTCGGCCGTCGATTGATTTTTTTGCTTTTAACTGTGCAATTACACACATAATGGAACCGTCATCATGCTCTCGACCGCTCTGGCGACCTCACTGGCCCGCCGCAAGATCCACTACAGTTGGGTCGCCCTGACCGTTACCTTCCTGACCATGCTGGTAATGGCCGGTGCCATCGGCGCGCCGGGCGTGTTGATCACACCGCTGCGCATGGAGTTCGGCTGGGACACCGCCGATATCTCGGCCGCGCTGGCGCTGCGCTTTGCCTTGTTCGGGCTGATCGGGCCGTTCGCGGCGGTGTTCATGAATTACTACGGCGTGCGCCGGGTCATGCTGACGGCGCTGGGCATCGTCGCCACCGGGTTGGGGTTGTCGCTATTCATGACCCAGTTCTGGCAATTGGTGGTGCTCTGGGGGCTGCTGGTCGGTTTCGGCACCGGGCTGACCGCCATGGTGCTCGGCGCCACGGTCGCCACGCGCTGGTTCAGCCAGCGACGCGGGCTGGCGCTAGGACTGCTGGCGGCCAGCTCGGCCACCGGGCAACTGGTGTTCATGCCCATCATGGCTGGCCTGACCGAGGCGTACGGCTGGCGCGTGGCGCTGGGTTACATCGGTGTAGCGATTGCGCTGGTGGCGCTGGCGGTGTTTCTGCTGATGCGCAATCACCCCGCCGATCTTGATCTGCCGGCCTACGGCGGCGAAAAGCCTGAGCCTCCCACCGCGCGTACCGCGAGCATGGCGCAGATGCTGGCCAGCCCGCTCAAGGTGCTGGTCGAGGTCAGTTTCAGCTGGACCTTCTGGGTGCTGTTCCTGACGTTTTTCATCTGCGGCGCCAGCACCAACGGTCTGATCCAGACCCACTTCGTCAGCCTGTGCGGCGACTACGGCATCGTCGCGACCACCGCCGCCGGGGTGCTGGCGATGATGGGCATCTTCGACTTCATCGGCACCGTGGGCTCCGGCTGGCTTTCGGACCGCTTTGATAACCGCTGGCTGCTGTTCTGGTATTACGGGTTGCGCGGCGTTGCCCTGATGTTGCTGCCGTTTTCGGACTTCACCCTGTTCGGCCTGTCGATCTTTGCCTTGCTGTACGGCCTGGACTGGATCGCCACCGTGCCACCCACCGTCAAACTGACCGCGCAGCGGTTTGGGCCGGAACGCGCCAATATCGTCTTCGGCTGGATCTTTGCCGGCCACCAGTTGGGGGCGGCGTGTGCGGCCTACGGCGCTGGCTGGACACGGACGAATCTGGCGACTTACCTGCCCGCGTTCTTTGTTGCGGGGCTGTTGTGCCTGATCGCGGCATTGCTGGTGTTGTCGATCACGCCGGCACCTGCGGCGGCTGCGGCAAAGCCGGTGGCGCAGCCGGCGTGAAGGATACGTGAACAGGCGTCATCCATCGCCTGACGAATGATCGTTTGTGAACGTGAAAAGCTTGAACTCTAATCCATGCACACGTTCTCGCGACAGGTCGTTCATATGCTCCACGGCAAAACACTCGACGCCTGGTATCAAAGCCACCCGATTATCCAGGACCTGGTTTCATTGCAGGAAACCACCTGGTTCAACCCGGCGATTGCGCCGGTCTCACAGGCACTGGCCGATGTTGGTCTCACAGCCGACGATGTCAAAGCAGCCAGTGAACGCCTGCGCCGCTTCGCGCCTTACATCGCCAAGGTGTCCCCGGAAACAGCGGCAGCGGGCGGCATCATCGAGTCCGGGATTGTTCCACTAAAAGCGTTGCAGCAACGGCTGTTGAGTGAAGCCGGTATGACCAATAGCGGTTCGCTGTGGCTGAAAAAAGACAGCGAGTTGCCGATCTCCGGTTCGATCAAGGCGCGTGGCGGTATTCACGAGGTGCTCAAGCATGCTGAAGATTTGGCGCTGCACGCCGGGTTGATCACGCTGGATGACAACTATGAAGTGTTGGCCAGTGATAGCGCACGGGCGTTTTTCAGTCGCTACAAGATTGCTGTGGGTTCTACCGGCAACCTTGGCTTATCCATCGGCATCATGAGTGCAACATTGGGGTTTCAGGCCACGGTGCATATGTCCGCCGATGCCCGCCAGTGGAAGAAGGACAAATTGCGCGCCAGTGGCGTGACGGTTGTCGAGTACGAGTCCGACTACAGCGTGGCGGTCGAAAACGGTCGCTTGCAGGCACTCAGCGATCCGGCGTGTTACTTCATCGACGATGAAAACTCGCCGCACTTGTTTCTGGGCTATGCCGTCGCCGCCGAACGTCTGGCTGTGCAGTTCGAGCAGGCCAACGTTAAGGTGGACGTCGATCATCCACTGTTCGTTTATCTGCCCTGCGGTGTCGGCGGCGGTCCAGGCGGTGTGGCGTTTGGCTTGAAGCTCGCGTTTGGCGATGCGGTGCATTGTGTCTTTGCCGAACCGACCCATTCGCCGTGCATGCTGCTCGGGGTCTATACCGGTTTGCATGACGAGGTGAGTGTTCAGGAGTTTGGCATCGACAACGTCACCGCTGCCGATGGCCTGGCCGTAGGGCGCCCCTCCGGTTTCGTCGGGCGGGCCATGCAACGGCTTATCGATGGTTATTACACCGTCACGGACGAAGAGCTTTATCGCCTGATGTTTCTGGCCCATGAACTTGAGCAGGTAAAACTGGAGCCTTCAGCACTGGCCGGTGCGCCGGGTATCGTGCGGGTGCTTGGCAACGAGGCGTATCTGCAACGCATGGGTATTTCGGCGGCCCGGTTGGCCAATGCCACACACCTGATCTGGGGAACCGGCGGCAGCATGGTGCCTGTGGCAGAGTTCGCGGACTACCTTGAAAAGGGTCGTGTGCTGCAACATCCTGCGCACTGACCCGAACGCACAACCATACAACAGGAGTGCAGTCATGCCCGCATCGGCGCCCAGGCTTAATGGTGCGCATCTGTCCAATCTGCATACGTTTCTAGTGGCCGCCCGGCACTTGAGCTTCGCCCGCGCCGCCGATGAGTTATGCCTGACCGCCAGTGCGGTCAGTCACCGGATCGCGCGCCTGGAAGAGGAACTGTCGCTCAAACTGTTCCATCGGCTGCCGCGAAAAGTCGAACTCACCGACGATGGCGAGCGGATTTTCAAGGTCATGCAGCAGACCATGGATACGCTGTCGGAGGCGGTACAAGAACGTTCGCATGCGCAGATCGAAGGGCAGTTGAGCTTTTACGTCAGGCCTTCGGTCGCGCAAGGCTGGCTGGTGCCAAGACTGGCCGATTTCACGGCGCGTTATCCCGCCATTCAACTCGATATTCGTGTCGGTAACGAGCCGATTGACTTCCGGACCCGGCGCATCGACCTGATGCTGTGCTATTCCAATGGCGACTATCCGGGGCTTGCAAGCCTGCGCCTGATGCCGGAGAGAATCGCACCGGTGTGCAGCCCGCAGTATGCCGAGGCACACGGCCTGATGGCGCATCCCGAATGTCTGCCGCACTGCACGGTGCTGCATGACGTTGCCGCGTGGGAAAACATGGCGTTCGATGCCGAATGGCGCTCATGGCTGGAAGCGGTAGGCACTGCCCGTGAACTGCCGGCCCGCTTCATGACCTTCGACCGCTCCGACCTGAGCACACTGGCAGCGATCAATCATGCCGGCGTGGCGATAGGGCGCGAGCAACTGGTTCGCCGGCACATCGACAGCGGCGAACTGGTGCTGCCGTTCGGTGGCTTCAGGGAAGTGACCGGCCACGGTTACTACCTGGTTCATCCGCCGCACGCAACATTGCCCCGGCGGCTACAGGTGCTGATTGAATGGCTGGTTGAACAGGCGGGCATGGGATAGGTTGCTTGTCCGATCAATCGTTGAGCTTCAACAACCATGAGCGACCGTCAGATTATCGTCCCGGACAGCATGAAATTACTCGCCGAGCGTGCCGGCTACGCGCCCGCCATTAAGGTCGGCACCACACTCTATTGCGCAGGGCAGGTAGGTCGCACGCCCGAACTCCACGTGATCGAAGACCCCGAACAGCAATTTTTCGCTGCCTGGGAAAACCTGCGCGTTGTCCTGCAAGCGGGCGGTTGCAGTTTTGAAAATGTGGTGGATATGACGACCTATCACATCGACCTGCAACGCCATATGCCGCTGTTCAGAATCGTCAAGGATAAGGTCTTTCCCCGAAACACGTGCGCATGGACATGCATTGGCGTCAGCGAGCTGGCAAGACCGGGTTTGCTGGTGGAGATCAAATGTGTGGCGGTGCGCAATGTCGTGAATGATGACTTGCTGGGGTTGTAATGAAACTGTGTTCGATTTATTGACTGCCGTCATACACCTCGCGCATGTTATGCAGCGCCTTGAATGACGCCGCGAAGATTTGCTCCTGCGTCCAGTGGCGCGTTAACCAGATGCTTAGTGAAGCATTTGAAAGTTGCCACCACGTGTTGGAAGGCCTCGCCTCCAGAGTGTGTAAATAATCGCGAGTGATCCAATGCACAACTCTGTCGCCACCAAGGCTTTGCTTAAGGTTGGCCACGTCGTCCGTGTTAGCCATCATGTAAAAGAGGTAGACGTAGCTGTAGGGATTGCGCTTTTCAATGACCGGTTCGCCCGGGCTTTTGGTAAGCCGCCATACCCAGTCCCGCTGCGCAGTTGACAGCACCTCGGTCGGCGGTTCGGGAAGGCGCGAAATACCGTGTAAACCCACCCAATAAATCATCATGGGCGAGAGCAGCACCAACACAACAAGCGCCAGCACAATACCGCCCAGCCAGTAGCAGAAACGACGAAGCATCAGAGACATCCTTTGCAGCCTTGGAACTAGTGTCAGGCAGGCCACAAAGAGCAGCGCTGCATTTTAAACCAGTCGGTCATTATTTGTCGCGAATCGCCGCGAGAATACTTTGGCAGTCCGATTCATACCCGCGTAACGGCAGCCTCTGCAGCCGCTTGCTCAGCGCCTTCACCGTGGCCGCATCCTGTGAGGCGGCAGCGTTTTGTACATCGCCAGACACATCGAGCAGTACCTGAGCGTAGCAATCGTGTACGGAAAACGAATTCAACATACCGCCCAGATAAAAGGCCGCTGCGCACAGCAATGCTATCGACACGCCTAGTACTGCCTGGTACTGCCGCTTTTATCCAGCGAGTGAAAACCATTCCTTTGATCCTTGTGTGTTCTTATGAATGCCTACAAGGACGTACCAGCTCCGCCAATTTTCATAACGTGCGCTATCCGACAAAAACCACCAAAGCCCTGTATTGGTTGAATACAACCGATGTGGCTATGTGCAATCATTGCTGATTCCTGGCGTTAACCAATCCTCATCGTCCTTTGCCGTCGTCGTCCCCTTTCTGGATGCCGACCACGAGCGGGCGTCCTTCGGCTTTTTTTCCGGATTTACCTGTCTATGGGCCTGTTTGCTACAGCGCGCACTTTTCGATTCAAACCCTTTGCCGGCGTGTCTGGCGCCTGCCTGTTGCTCGCCGGGTGCGCCGGAGGCGGTGCGTCGATTCCAACCCATATTCCGGACGGGCAGAACTTCCATCGTTATCAAACCGACTTCAGCGCCTTTGAATACACGGGGGCGTGGAAAAACAGCTCCCCCAATGGCCAGGGTGTGGGGCGTGACTATGACAGCACTGGAAAACTCATCGCGTCGTGCAAGGGCGATTTCACCACGCCTTATCCGGCATCCCTGGCCGGCAAGGGGGAAATCTACCGACCCGATGGCAGTGTGTTGTTTCAAGGCGATCTGATCGGCTCGTTGATCATGGGCAGCGGCTGCATGGCCGGCTCTAGCGGTGTGTACACCTCGCCCACCGGCTGGACGGTGCGCAGTGACAAGTTCGTGATGGTGTCCTTCACGGCTGGCGTGTCGCTGCTGCCGGGCGGCACCTGCACATTGGGCGATCCGCAGGGCAAAACCTGGACGGGGGTGTGCAACCTGCCGACGCGTTCAAAGCACGTGAACATCACTTACGACGGCTACAAATACAACTTGCCAGGGCTGGAGGCGTATCCCACCGTCATCCGCTTTGTCGCCGCCGGCATTGTCAATTTCACCCTGGCCAATGGTCCGGGAGTGATGCGCATGGCCAACGGCGAGCAGATCGAGGGCACGTTTGATCAGGGGCAACCGGACGACGGGCCGGTGAAAATCACCTCGCCCGACGGCAAGGTGTCGGTGGCGCAGGTTCGTGATGGTCAGCTTGGGGCCAGGCATCTGGCGGCGTCGCAGGTGGCCAACAGTGGCCAGGCCTGTGGTTTTGCCGGCTGGCGGATTGTCAGTGGCCGCTGCGAGCAGAACACCTGGTCGGGCGAGGTGGACGCTTACGACGCGACTGGGCAGGAGCGCATCACCGGTACTTTTGAGAAAGGTGTGCCCAGCGGCATCGTCAGTTGGGCACGGTTCGATTCAAACCTGGAAGTGAAGGGCAACATGATCGCCCGCGACGGCGCACTGGGCTTTACGCAAGCCAAAGTCAGTGTCGGCGGCGCGTTGGTGTATGAAGGCGAGATGAGTGGTTTTGCCCCCAACGGTAACGGCATCTGCACTGTCAACGGCAGCCGCGAGCGCTGTGAATACCTGACCGGCGAACGGGTCGATGCGCTGTACAAGACCCGACTGGAAAACGACCGTCTGCGCAGTGACATTGCTGCCAGCCAGCAACAGCAGGCGCAACAGGCTCAACAATTGGCCCGCCAGCAAGCGGCCGCTCAACGTCAGCAACAGGCTCAGGCCGAAGCGGGCAGCGGCGACCTGTTTGGCAAGGTGGTAGCGATCGGCATTGGTGCGGGGGCGGTGAGTTCGGTGTCGGGTGTTTCCAGCACCATTCGCAACCAGATGATCACCGGCATGGCCGCCGACATTCTCACCGACGGCAAGGCCAACGGCATCGCCACGGCGCAGCACAATCTGCAAGGCGCGAGCATGGGCAATCAGGCCGGGCTCAAGGGCAGTTCTGCGGTAGGTAGCCGCAACGAGGCCGATGCCTTGAACCAAAGCCTGAAGAACATGGCCGGCATGGGCGTTGCCAACGGTGCCGCCCAGGCCCAGCGCAGCAAGGAACTGGACGACATCGTACGCAAGGTGGCCGCCGACGGTGGCATGAAGACCCAAGAGTTCAGCTACCGGTGTGGCCCGGACGAGCCGGCCAAGAGCGTCAGCGTGCCCTACAAGACCGAGGCGTGCCGGGTTGCCAAGCAAAACTGGTTCAACGTCTATGCCTGTAACGATGTCGAAAACATGAGCAAGGCTAACCAGTTATGCCAGCAGGGCTGTGGCAGCCCGAGTTGCGAAGAGGCGCCCTGACGGCTTATCCGTTCAGTGCCACAACGCGTGCAATGGCATCACCCACCGCCTGGGTCGAGGCCTTGCCGCCAAGGTCCGGCGTGACCTCACCACTAGCGATCACCTGTTCGATAGCCGCCAGAATATCGTCATGGGCGCCACGGCAACCGAGGAAGTCGAGCATCATCGCGCCCGACCAGATCATCGCGATCGGGTTGGCGATGTTGCGCCCGGCGATGTCCGGGGCCGAGCCGTGCACCGGTTCGAACAGTGACGGAAAGGTGCGCTCCGGGTTGAGGTTGGCCGAGGGCGCGATGCCGATGGTGCCGGTGCACGCCGGGCCCAGGTCGCTGAGGATGTCGCCGAACAGGTTGGAAGCCACTACCACGTCGAAGCGCTCAGGTTGCAGCACAAAGCGTGCGCAGAGAATGTCGATGTGCTGCTTGTCCCAACTGATGTGCGGATACTGCGCGGCCATGGCTTCGGTGCGTTTGTCCCAGTACGGCATGCTGATCGCCATGCCGTTGGATTTGGTCGCCGAGGTCACGTGCTGGCGCGGACGGGTGCTGGCCAGCTCGAAAGCGTACTTGAGGATGCGGTCCACACCGCGACGGGTGAACACCGACTCTTGCAGCACCAGTTCGTGTTCAGTGTTCTCGAACATGATGCCGCCCACCGAGGAGTATTCGCCTTCGGTGTTCTCGCGCACCACCATGAAGTCGATGTCGCCCGGCTTGCGACCGGCCAGCGGGCAGGGCACGCCAGGGAACAGGCGCACCGGGCGCAGGTTTACGTACTGGTCGAACTCGCGACGAAACTTGAGCAGCGAGCCCCACAGCGAGATGTGATCGGGCACCTTGTCGGGCCAGCCCACGGCGCCGAAAAAGATCGCGTCGAAGCTGGAGAGTTGCTCGCGCCAGTTGTCCGGCATCATTTGCCCGTGCGCGAGGTAGTAGTCGCAACTGGCCCATTCAAAGTATTCGAAACTTATGTCCACGCCATGGCGCTCGGCAGCGGCCTGCACCACGCGCACGCCTTCGGGCAGTACTTCCAGGCCGATACCGTCGCCGGCGATGGCGGCAATGCGCAGGGTTTTATTATTCATGGTGGCGTCTCCGGGTTCAGGTTGAGGTGAACAGGATGCTATAAGGCTTACGATTGGAAGATAATTAGCGGCTTTATGAATTACAGGATCACGAACTGTGAATAATCTGCCCAGCCTGGATGACCTCAATGTCTTTGTGCATGTGGCGCGGCGTTCCAGTTTTGTCGCCGCCGCCAATGAGTTGGGCATGTCGGCGGCCTATATCAGTAAGCGCATCAAGTTGCTGGAGCAGGGCATGGGCGTGCAGTTGTTGCATCGTTCGACCCGCCAGGTGTCGATTACCGAGGATGGCGAGCGGGTCTACGACTGGGCCAGGAACATTCTGGAGTCGGTGCAGCAGATGGGCGATGAGGTCGCCGCGTTGCACGGTGAACCCAGCGGTGTATTGCGCGTGGTCAGCAGCCAGGGTTTCGGCCGGCGTTTTGTGGCGCCGGCGTTGTCGGCGCTGGCGGTCCGTTACCCACAGCTGGATATCCGCCTGGATATTCAGGACCGGCTGGTGGACCTGCTCGACGAAGGCGTCGATCTCGACATCCGCGTCGGTAACGAGATCTCGCCGCACTTGCGCGCCCGGCACCTGGCGTCCAACTGGCGGGTGCTGTGTGCCAGCCCCGAGTACCTGCAACGCCGCGGTACGCCGGCCCACCTGGCAGAACTGAGCAGCCACGACTGCCTGCTGATCAAGGAGCGCGACCGGCCGTTCGGCATCTGGCATCTGGAAGGCCCGCAGGGCCAGGAAACCGTGAAGGTGACCGGCAGCCTGTCCACCAACCACGGCGAAATCGCCCGCCAGTGGTGCCTCGACGGGCGCGGCGTGCTGTTGCGTTCACGCTGGGATGTGCAGGCCGACCTGGCCGCAGGCCGGCTGGTGCAGGTGCTTGCCGGTTACCGGCAGGACGCCGATATCTGGGCGGTGTACACCTCGCCCTTGATCAACTCGGCCAAGGTGCGAGTGACGGTGGAGTTCATGCGCGAGTATCTGGCGCAGCACCTTGAGAATCAGCATCAGGCTGTCGATGCTAAAGACCCAGTGCAAACACCATGATGACGGGCAATACCACCGCTGCCGACACGGTTTGAACGGCAATGATATTGGCCATCAACAAGGCATCGCCGCCCATTTGCCTGGCCATGATGTAAGACGAAGAAGCGGTGGGCAGTGCCTGGAAAATCACGGCCACGGCGGCGGCTTCACCGCCAAACCCCGATGCGCGGCAGGCGGCATAGGTCATGGCCGGCATGAGCAGAAACTTGAACAGCGATGCGCCGGCAATCGGTTTGATGTGCAGCCCGAGCGATTGCAGGTTCAAGGCGGCGCCGACGCACAGTAATCCCAATGGCAGTGCGGCGTGCCCCAATGACTCGATCATGGGCGACAGATAAACCGGCAACGCCCAGCCAGTGAGTCGAAACACCACGCCGAACAGGCAGGACAACAACAGGGGATTGGTCAGGATCGACTTGATCAGGCTGTTGAAGGCTTTATCGCCCGTTGCACATTTGGCAAATACCACTACACACAGAATGTTCACGGTGGGAACGATAATGGCATTGGCCACTGCCGCCATTGCCACGCCCGAGCTGCCAAACAGCCCAGCCGCTACCGTAACGCCAATAAAGTTGTTGAAGCGGATACCGCCTTGAAAGACCGAGGTAAAGGCTGGGCCCTGCGCAATGGTTCGCAGGCCCAGGAGGTACAGGATGGCGGCGCAGACCAGGGTCGAAGCCAGTAATACTCCAGCCATCTCTTTTATGGGCACTGTTTTCAGGTCGGCGGTGGCCATGCTGTAAAAGAACAAGGCGGGAAGAAACAGGTAATAGCCCAGGCGTTCCGCGCCCTGCCAGTAATTGTCGGGCACCAGGCGTTTGTTCTTGATCAGCCCTCCGAGCGCAATCAGTAACATGATCGGGAAAAGGGTCGAGAGCACCAGAGCGATCATGGCCGGATTGCTCCCAGGCAATCCTTGATGCGCTTGCAGCCCTCGATCAGCGCAGTTTTCTCTGTCGCAAAAGACAAGCGCAGTGCGTTTTGCACGCCAAAGGCCGATCCTGGTACCACGGCCACGCCATAGTCATGAAGCAACCGATGCGCCACGGCATCGCCATCGCTGTGGGCACCCGTCAGGCTTGGGAAAAGGTAAAAGGCGCCCTGAGGCTTATTGATCGTCAGCCCGCTCGATGACCGCAGTACCGATAATGCGGCGTCCCGTCGGTCGCGATAAATCTCGTTGCGTTCGCGCAAGCACTGTTGCGGGCCCTGTAACGCAGCCACAGCGGCAATCTGGCTCAGGGTTGAGGTTTGCGTGCAGTTCTGGGACTGCACGGCATTTATCCGCTCGATCAGGTGCCGGGGGCCTGCGCCCCAGCCGACTCGCCAGCCAGTCATGGCGTAGGCTTTCGAGACGCCGTCCACTGTCAGTGTTCGCTCCTTGAGCGGCGGCACGACACTCAGCAGAGTGCGCAAGGGTTGGCCGTTATCCTGGAAGTGGATATGCGCATAAATATCGTCTGACATGATCATGACGTGCGGGTGTTTGAGCAGCACCGCGCCCAGTGCCTCAAGATCCTCGACGCTGTAGGTCACCCCGCTCGGGTTGCCGGGCGCATTGATGATCAGCCAGCGGGTTCGTTCGGTGATCGCCGCTTCAAGTTGCCCTGCCGTCAGGCGAAACCCTTGCGCCTGACGGCAGGGCACAATGACGGGCCGGCCACCGCAGGCATTGACCATGTCGGGATAGGAAGCCCAGTAGGGCGTGGGGATGACCACTTCGTCTGCGTGCCCGATCGTGGCCAGGAAGGCGTTGAAAATGATCTGTTTCGCACCGCAACCGACAGCAATCTGGTTCGCGTCATAGCGTATACCCCGGTCGCGCTCAAAAGCATCAACGATAGCGTTACGCAGTTCCGGTAAACCGTTGGCGGGCGAATAGCCCAGCTTTCGTGTCTGTAGCGCGGCATGAGCGGCCTGCATGACATGCGCGGGGGGATTGAAATTCGGCTCTCCCAGAGTCAGGTCGATAATGTCGTGTCCGGCAGCCTTCAGCTCGGCTGCGCGCCTGGCCATGGCCAGAATAGGGGAGGGTGAAGCAAGTGCAATGCTCATCGGGAGGACCTTGTCTGGAGGGTGCAGACAAAGTAATGAACGTCTTTAATAAATAAAAACGAGGTGTTTTAACCGGATGATTGAGAAAAAATCAATAGATGCCCAGTGCCCTGACCAGCACGCTGTTCAGGTGTCGCCGGCTGCTTTTCTCGTGCTCCAGCAGCACCACGCGGCGCATGAGTTGTGGATCGCCAAAGGGCACCAGGGTGACGCCTTCGAGTTTCAGCAGATCTTCATCCGACATCGGCACCACCGCCACGCCCAGGCCGTGTGATGCCATGCGTGACAGTGCTTCCTGGCTATCGAGCTCCATTGCCTCGGTGACCGCGATACCTATCCGATTAAGTTCTTGCTCAATGACCCTGCCTGCCCAGGCGCGCTTGTCGAAGCGCAAGAAGGGTTGGTCGGTCAAAAGCTCGAGCAGGCTTTGCCCTTGCAGATGTTCGGCGGCAACGGCCCAGAAATGATCATGGTAAAGGGGGGTGACGTGCAGGCCCGAGGGAAAGGGCTTGACCGGCTCGGTGGTGATTGCGGCGTCGAGTTCGCCGTCTTGAACCCGCCGTGCCAGTTCCGATGACATCCCGGAAACCACGCTGATGTGCAGGTGCGGATGGTGCTGTTTGATCCAGACCAGAGCTTCAGGCAAAGGGCCTGCCAAGGCTGTCTGAATGGCGCCGATCTTGAGTTTGCCGCTCAGCCCCGGTCCTGAATACAACTGGTTGGCCAGGTCATCGTACTGCGCAAGGATGGTTTCAGCCTGCGCCAACGCCAGTTGACCTGCTTCGGTCAGCGTGACCTGGCGTCTGCTGCGATCAAACAGGCTGACACGCAGCTCGTCTTCCAGTGACTTGATTTGCAGGCTGATCGCGGAGGGGGTCAGGCTGAGGCTATCGGCGGCTTTGACAAAGCTGCCGTATCGGGCAATGGCAACAAGAGAACGCAGGGCCTTCAAAGACATTGATCAACCTTCTGGTACAGGCAAACGGGCATCGGGGACGCAGGCGTCGCAAGCTTATCACTGCATGCCCCGGGCAAAGCGCTTGCCGGGTCAGCCCTTTCCTTTCAAGGCAAGCTCTACTACGGTTGCTAACCGGACCCTTTCCCGACCCAGGAGCGCAGTACATGCCCAGAACCCTGTTTGTCTTCCTCGCCGCCATGCTCCTGTGTACCAGCCAGGCCATGGCCGATCCCCTGAAAATCAGTGTCATTGGCGCCGGCAAGGTCGGCGGTACGCTGGGCACCTTGTGGGTCAAGGCCGGCCATTCGGTGATGTTTTCATCGCGCCATCCCGAGGAGTTGACCGATCTGGTCAAGAGCGCCGGGCCCACTGCACGGGCAGGTTCGGTCAGCGAGGCGGCAGCGTGGGGTGATGTGATTGTGCTGAGCGTGCCCTATGGTGCGATACCGGCGCTGTCCAGTCAGATCAAGGATGTGCTGGCGGGCAAGGTGGTGCTCAGTGCCAGCAACCCGTTCAGCGGCCGCGATGCCGAGGTCGGTCGCCAGGCGCTGGCGCAAGGCGTTGCGCTGGCGGACCAGCAGTATCTGCCAGGTGTGCATCTGGTTCGGGCGTTCAACGCCATCGGTTATGCCTCGATGAACAGCCAGTCTGGCAAGGGCAAGGCGATTGCCACCTTTGCCGACGATGCCCAGGCCCGTGAAATGGGCGCGCGGTTGGTGCGTGATGCAGGCTTTGTACCGGTGCTTTTACCCTTGGCGCGGGCCAACGATGGCTTGCCGGGCGGCCCGACCAGCGGTGTCTGGAGCGAGGTTCAACTCAAGCAAAAGCTGGGACTTTGACAGCGTTTAAGCGCTGCAATGCTGAAACATGTGCTAATGATTATTTGACCGGGCGTTCAACAATCCTTAGGGTGTGTGGCCGTTTTTCTGCCTGAGACCCTCATGACTGACCGCTCTAAACTGCCCCCGACCGTCTACCTGCTGGGCTTGACCATCTTTTCGCTGGTCACTGCCGAGTTCATGGTCGCCGGTATGATGCCCGCCTTGGCCGAAGCGTTCTCGGTAAGCCTGGCGCAGGTGGGCAATCTCATCGCCTTCTATGCCCTGGGCATGGCCTTGGGTGGCCCGCCGGTCACGGTGTTGCTGCTGTCGCGCGGCATTGGTAACAAGCAGGCACTGGTCGGGCTGCTGGCGGTCTATGTGGCGGCCGGTGTACTGGCCGCTGTGGCGCCGAGCTATCCGGTGCTGGCGCTGGCACGAATCATCATGGGTATTTCCAGTGCGGCCTGTATCGGCCTGTGCATGACCGTGTGCGCAGGGCTGGTGCCGCTGGAGCGCCGTGGCCAGGCGGTGTCCGTGGTGCTGGCCGGGCTGATGCTGTCGCCGGTGGCTGGTGTGCCGATGACCGCCTGGGTCGAGCATCATTACGGCTGGCGTGCCAGTTCCTGGCTGGTGGTCGGGCTGGCGCTGATCTGCACCGCACTGGCCGCCACGCGCCTGCCGAGCAGCAAGGCCGGCAGCGAACCGGCGCTGGCGCGGCAGTGGGCGACCTTGAAAAGTCGCAGCTTGTGGGGCGCCTATATCACCAGTGGGCTGATCATCGGCGCGACCTTTGCCGCCTTCAGCTATTGCACACCAATCCTGATCGAAGAGGTGGGTATATCGCCCGGCCAGGTGGCGCCGTTGCTGGCGCTGTATGGCGTGGCCAACCTGCTGGGCAACATGCTCATTGGCCGCATCGCCGACAGCCATACGTTTACCGCGTTGCGCGCAGGCCTGGCGGTGATGGTACTGGCACTGGCGGGTTTTGCCCTGTCGGGCGAGCAGCACTGGCTGAGTCTTGCGTGTTTCATCGCGCTGGGCCTGACCGGCGTGGCGCTGAACCCGGCCATGGTGGCACGGGTAATGAGGGCGGCCGAGCCCGGTGCGCTGGTCAATACTTTGCACACCTCGGTGATCACCGCAGGGCTGGCGTTCGGCAGTTGGGCGGGCGGCGCCGCCATCGAGGCCGGCTATGGCCTGCGCGCGCCGTTGTGGGTGGGCGCGGGCATGGCGTTGCTGGGATTGGTCAGTGTCATGCTGCCGAAGATGGCGCGCCGGGCGGTAAATTGCGCAAGTTTGCCTTCACGCTAAACCCATAGGAGCGAGCGTTAGCTCGCGAAGAGGCCAGCAATTTCACCCCATTTGGTGACTGATCGTCAGCATTCGCGAGCTAAGGGGGCGGCCATCCGCCTCACTCTCATCAAACATAAAATAAGTTATTGATTTTATTGAATTGAAAACACCACTTGTAGGAGGCAGCTCTGCTGGCGATTGAGCGCAAAGCGCTCACAGAAATCGTCTAAACGCTGCAAATCTACGACTGCTGCGCAGCAGATCGCGGTGGTCCGGCATTCCGGCAGAGCCCCCTCCTACAGGTCCCATGTTTGCTGCGCGACAGCGCGGCGCCGTGGCGACGGGCGATCTCTCATCAAACATAAAATAAGTTATTGATTTTATTGAATTGAAAATACCACTTGTAGGAGGGAGCGGGCGGCGATCCGTCTCTGCTGGTGATTGAGCGCGAAGCGCTCACAGAAATTTCTGAAACGCTGACATTTTACGACTGCTAGTGCAGCCGATCGCGAGCAGAGCTCCCTCCTACATCGGCGCCATGGCGGCGGGTGATCTCTCATCAAACATAAAATAACTTATTGATTTTATTGAATTAAAAACAACAATCTGTAGGAGGCAGCTCTGCTGGCGATTGAGCGCGAAGCGCTCACAGAAATTTCTGAAACGCTGACATTTTACGACTGCTAACGCAGCCGATCGCGGTGGTCCGGCATTCCGGCAGAGCCCCCTCCTACGATCCCATGTTTGCTGCGCGACAGCGCTGCGCCAAGGCGGCGAGTGATCTCCTACGAATTACGGGCGGTAAATCAGTGCCCGCCAGCGGCCTTGTTCAGGTCGCCGTCGGCCCATTCGGTGTAGATGCAGGCATCCGCCGTAGCCCAGCGGACTTTTACCGTATCACCTGCCTGCAGCGGCATGCCGGTGGCTGAAAGCGCCTTGACGGTCATGGCCGTGCCGCTGTCGGTGACCACCGCGCAGGTCTGGCTTTCGCCGAGAAACAGCACTTCGGTGACCTTGGCGGTGACTTCGTTCCAGCCCTCGGCCAACGGTGTGCTCAAGGCCTGGCCGACGCTCAGGGCCTGGGCTTTTTCCGGGCGGACCATCAACAGGATGTCCTGATCGGTCTTCAGGCCTGCGGTCAGGCGAATCGACAAGGGCTTGCCCTCGAAGGTCGCCACCGCATTGCCCTGGGCCTTGAGGCGCAGGAAGTTGGAGTTGCCCAGAAACGAGGCGACAAACGCGTTCGGCGGGTTCTGGTAAAGGTCGTAACCGGTGCCCAGGCCGACGATCTTGCCGTGGCTGAAAATCGCGATGCGCTGGCTCAGGCGCATGGCTTCTTCCTGATCGTGGGTCACATAGACGATGGTGATGCCCAAGCGGCGATGCAGCTGGCGCAGCTCGTCCTGCAGGTCTTCACGCAGCTTCTTGTCGAGCGCCCCCAGCGGTTCGTCCATCAGCAGGATGCGTGGCTCGTAGACCAGGGCACGGGCGATGGCCACGCGCTGTTGCTGGCCACCGGACATTTGCGACGGGCGACGATGAGCGAACTGGTCGAGTTGCACCAGCTTGAGCATCGCGTCGACCTTCTTGTCGCGCTCGGCGGCCGACATCTTGCGGATATTGAGCGGGAAGGCGATGTTGTCGCGCACGTTCAGGTGCGGAAACAGCGAATAGCGCTGAAACACCATGCCGATGCCGCGCTTGTGCGGCGGCACGTTGATCAGCGATTTGCCATTGACCAGAATCTCGCCGCTGCTCGGGGTTTCAAAACCGGCCAGCATCGACAGCGTGGTGCTCTTGCCCGAGCCGCTGGAACCCAGAAAGGTCAGGAACTCGCCGTCCTTGATATCCAGGTCGATATTGTCCACCGCAGCGAAGTCGCCGTAGTGCTTGTTCAGGTTGCGCAGGCGCACCAGGGGCTGGCCGGCGGTTTCGGAATCTTTGATCACGGCGCTCATGAGGTACTCCGGGCTTCGTTACGGCGACGCAGGGTCGCGGCGATGAACATGACCAGCACCGACAGGCCGATCAGCAGGGTCGAGGCGACAGCAATGACCGGGGTCAGGTCCTGGCGCAGGGTGGTCCACATTTTCACGGGCAGGGTTTGCAGGGTGGGGCTGGCCATCATCACGCTCAGCACCACTTCATCCCACGAAACCAGAAAGGCGAACAGGGCGCCGGCGATCATGCCGGGGCGAATGCCCGGAAAGGTCACCTTGTAGATCGCCTGCAGCCGCGAGGCGCCGCAAATGACGGCGGCGTCTTCGATGGACTGGTCGAACAGTTTCAGCGAGTTGATGATCGAGATGATCGTGAACGGCAACGCAACGATCACATGGCTGACCACAAACGAAAACAGCGTGCCGGTGTAGCCCAGCTTGAGAAACAGCGCATAAACCGCCACGGCAATGATCACCAGCGGCACGATCATCGGCAGGGTGAACAGCCCGTAGAGCATGTCCCGGCCGGGAAAGCGCCCGCGCACCAGAGCAAAGGCGGTGGGCAGTCCCAGCGCGACGGCGAAGATCGTGGTCAGGATGGCGACCTTGAAGCTCGACATCGCCGCCGCCATCCAGTCGGGGTTGGAGAAGAACTGCTCGTACCATTTAAGCGTCCAGCCCGGTGGCGGGAATACCAGCCACTGGGAAGAACCGAACGACAACAGCACGATAAAGACAATGGGCAACAGGAGAAACAGGGCGATCAATCCAGTGACGGTGTACAGGCCAATCCGTAGCCGCGAGCCCATCGCGTTGGGGGTCAGGAGCATGATCGCTTACCTCGCGTTGCTGGCGCCTACCGGGGATTCCGGCTGGAGCTTCAGGTAGAAATAGAACATCACCAGGGTGATGGCGACCAACAGCGCAGCGGCGGCGCTGGCCAGGCCCCAGTTGAGGAACGACTGCACCTGCTGGACGATGAACTCGGGCAACATCATGTTCTGCGCACCGCCCAGCAGGGCTGGCGTGACGTAGTAACCGAGCGACATCACAAATACCATCAGTGCGCCGGAAAACAGCCCCGGCCGGCACAGCGGCAGGAACACCCGGAAGAAGTTGGTCCATGGGCTTGCGCCGCAGATGGAGCCGGCTTGCAACACCATCGGGTCGATGGCCTGCATGGTCGCCTGCAAGGGCAGGACGATGAACGGAATCATGATGTAGGTCATGCCGATCACCACGCCGGTAAGGTTATGCACCATCTCCAGCGGTTGATCGATAAGGCCCATGCCCATCAAGGCCTTGTTGATGACGCCTGAAGCCTGCAGCAACACCAGCCAGGAATAGGTGCGTGCCAGCAGGCTGGTCCACATCGACAGCAGGACCACGTTAAGCAGCCAGCGGCCCCAGCCTCGGGGCACCAGGGTAATGGCCCAGGCCAGCGGGAAGCCCAGCAGCACGCTGAACAGCGTCACCAGGCCTGCGACCGAAAAGGTGTTGAACAGCACGCGCGAATAAGCGGAGTTGGCAAACAATTGTTCGTAGTTGCCCAGCCCCGGAACCGGCTCCAGAAAGCCGCGCAGCAGCAGGCCGATCAGCGGGGCGAAGAAGAACACGCCGAGAAACAGCAGCGCCGGCAACAGGTTGCGGCTGCCGCGCCAGCGTTGGGCCAGGGAAGGCTTGATAGTCATGTTCGCTCGCAAGGTCTGGGCCGGGGCGTGAACCGCGCCGGCGGTGCGCGAGGCACCACCGGACGCAGAGGGTTGGCCGGGTAGCGTGGCCGCCATTTTTACTTGACCAGCCATTCGTTCCACCGTGTAGCGATGTCAGGACCGTTTTTCGCCCAGTAGGCGAAGTCCAGGGTGATCTGCTCGGAGGCGTAGTTGGTCGGCAGGTTTTTCGCCAGGGTCGAATCCAGGCGGGCCACGCTGTCAGTGTTGACCGGGGCATAGGCGCTGAGGTTGGAGAAGTCGGCCTGGCCTTTGGCGCTGGTGGCTTCGGCAATGAACTTCATCGCGGCGTCTTTGTTCTTGGCGCCTTTTGGCACGACCAGGAAATCGGCCATGACCAGGTTCTGTTTCCAGCTCACGCCAACCGGTGCGCCGTCTTGCTGCAGGGCGTAGACGCGGCCGTTCCACATCTGGCCCATCGACGCTTCACCTGAGGCCAGCAGTTGCTGCGACTGGGCACCGCCGCCCCACCAGACGATGTCTTTCTTGATGGTGTCGAGTTTCTTGAACGCACGGTCCAGGTCCAGCGGATAGAGCTTGTCTTTTTCTACGCCGTCGGCCAGCAGGGCCAGTTCCAGCACGCCAGGGCTTGGCCATTTGTACAGGGCGCGTTTGCCGGGGTAGGTTTTGGTGTCGAACAGGGCGGACCAGTTTTCCGGGGTGCTCTTGCCCACTTTGCCTTCGTTGTAGCCCAGCACGAAGGAGAAGAAGAACGAGCCGGCGCCATGGTCGGAGACGAAGCGCGGGTCGATCTTGTCGCGCTTGATCGTGTTGAAGTCCAGCGGTTCCAGCAGGCCCTCGGCGGCAGCGCGCAGGGCGAAGTCAGCCTCTACGTCAACCACGTCCCACTGGACGTTGCCGCTTTCGACCATGGCCTTGAGTTTACCGTAGTCAGTGGGGCCGTCCTGCACGACGGTGATCCCGCTGGTTTTCTGGAAGGGTACGGCCCACGCCTGTTTCTGGGCGTCCTGGGTCGAGCCGCCCCAACTGACGAAGTTAACGCTCTCGGCGGCCATGGCGGCAACACTCGAGAATGCCAACACACCAGCGGCCAGCACTGCAGTTGCACGTTTGTTCAACACCATTTTCACGCCCTCATTTGTTGTGTTTTGAGCGGGCTTGTGTTTTCGCCCGCGTATTCGGAGCAGTAGGTCCAAGTGGACCTTTTGAAACTGGGCGACCGTGTCAGGGACTGTTGTTATTGGGCTACGTGTTGACGCGTGCCTCTGACAAAACTCTCGGTCTACGGGATATCATATTATGGTATTCCAAACTTTCTGCAAGCGTTTTGCCTGCTTCAGGCCCCCTCCATTCGACGTTTTTTTATGCGCGGTCTTTACCCGTGAAAAGCGGGCTTAACCGGTGAAAGGAATGCTCTCCACGACCTCAAGGTCGTAACCTGTCAGGCCCGCGTATTTCAGCGGTGCGCCCAGGTGACGCAGCTTGCCGACGCCCAGGTCCTGAAGAATCTGCGCTCCGGTGCCGACCTCGGAATAGATGCGCGATTGCGAGCGGGTGTACTGGCGTGGCGGCTTGGTCAGCTGGGGCACGCGCTCAAGCAGCGCTTGCGAGGACTCATGATTGGCCAGCACCACGACCACGCCGTGGCCTTCTTCGGCGACCTTTTGCAAGGCTGCCCAGAGGGTCCAGTTGGCGGGGCCGGTGTATTCGGCGCCGACCAGGTCGCGCAGCGGGTCGACGACATGCACTCGTACCAGCGTCGGCTCGTCGCGCTTGATATCGCCCATCACCATGGCCATGTGCACGCCGCCTTCGATGCGGTCTTCATAGGTAAACAGACGGAAGGTGCCATGTACTGTCGGCAGTTCACGTTCACCGATGCGCTCGACCGTGTGTTCGGTGCTCAGGCGGTAGTGGATCAGGTCGGCGATGGTGCCGATGCGGATGCCGTGTTTGGCGGCGAAGGTTTCAAGGTCCGGGCGACGGGCCATGGTGCCGTCGTCGTTCATCACTTCGACAATCACCGACGCCGGGCTGAAACCGGCCAGCCGCGCCAGATCGCAACCGGCCTCGGTGTGCCCGGCGCGGGTCAGCACGCCGCCTTCGCGGGCGCGCAGCGGAAAGATATGCCCCGGCTGCACCAGGTCTTCGGCCGTGGCATTCGCGGCCACGGCGGCTTGCACGGTGCGTGCGCGGTCGGCGGCGCTGATGCCGGTGGTGACCCCGGTGGCGGCTTCGATAGAGATGGTAAAGGCGGTGGCGAACACGCTGCCGTTGCTGGGCACCATTTGTTCCAGGCCCAGGCGCTGGCAGTGTTCATCGGTGAGGGTCAGGCAGATCAGGCCGCGCGCTTCGCAGGCCATGAAACTGATTGCCTGCGGGGTACAACGGTCGGCGGCCAACAGCAGATCGCCTTCGTTTTCCCGGTCTTCGTCATCGACCAGCAAGACCATCTTGCCTTGGCGATAGTCGTCAATGATGTCTTCGATACGGTCGAATGGCATGCTCAGGATCTCGGTTTTATGGATGAATAAAACGTGGTATACCATAAGACAGAATATTTCATGAAGTCCCTATCAATGAAACAGTGAGATCGTGATGAAAGCCTATTGGATTGCCCACGTCGATGTGACTGACCCTCAGCAGTACAGCGAATATACCCAGCGCGCACCCGAAGCGTTCAAATTATTTGGTGGCAAATTCATGGCACGCGGCGGCCGCTCCGAAGCCATCGAAGGCCGTGAGACGCCGCAGCGCACTGTGGTAATCGAGTTCGAGTCCTATGAACAGGCACTGGCCTGCTACAACTCGCCGCAGTATCAGGAAGCCATGAGTCACCGCCAGGGCGTGGCCAAGGCGGAGATCATCATAGTAGAAGGGATTTAAGACGCGGATATTGCGTTGGGCCGGCTGTTACCGATTACTTGAAATACCGGTCCACGTACTTCTGGATTTCCTCACGCATGAACTTGCCCGAGGCTTCGGCGCGTTCTTCCCAGCCGAACACGCACGACGTCACGATACCGTCGAAACCGGTTTTTGCCAGTGAGCTGAAGAACAGATCCCAGTCGATCTCGCCCTGATACATCTCCATGTGCTGGTGTACCGAGACCTTCGCGCCGGGCGGGTTGATGATGTAGCGCAGCCCTGACGAGGCCTTGTGGTTCCAGGTGTCGGCAATGTGCACGTGGCCGATCATCGAGCCTGCATCGCTGATCATCTTCGCCATGTCGTCGCCAAAGTAGAAAGTGTGCGGCGCGCAATAGAGAAATTTGACGTTGTCCGAGCCAAGCGTCTTGAGCATGTCGACGGCCGGATTCAGCGTTTCGCACCAGTCGTCGGGGTGCGGTTCGACGTTGAGGGTGATGCCCTCGCGCTCCAGAATCGGCACCAGCACTTCCATCGTGCGCCACCAGGCCGCTTCGCTGGACTCGTGGCTGTGGGAGCCGCCACAGCAACTGACCTTGTGCCCGCGGTCGGGCGAGGGGCCGCGGCCAAATTCGGAGTTCATGGTCGTGCAGCCCATTTCCACCGCCACCTCGATGGCTTTTTTCCAGTGCTCCACGGCGGTCAGGCGTTCGTCTTCGTGAGGGCTGGCCCAGCGGTACATCGGCAAGATGGAGGCCAGTTGCAGGTTATGGTCGCGCAGCGCTTTCTTGAACTCGGCGATGCGCTCCTTGTGTGCGCGCGGGTGCACCCACCACGGCAGAAAATCCTCGCGTGGTGACATTTCCAGATATTCGAAACCCTGCTCGGCGGTGCTGCGGCACAGTTCTGGCAGGCTCAGGTGGCGTTGCATGTAAGGGTCGATGGCTATTTTCATTATTGTTCTCCAGATTAAAAGTTAACGCGCAATCAATAAGCGACCCAGGCTGAGTCCTGGTCGGCAGACGCCACACAGCGCTCGACCCAGCGCACGCCCTCGACACCGGCATCGATGTCCGGGTAGCGCACGGCGGCCAGCGCAGCCTTGTCGCCACGGGTGGCGGCGTCCATGGCCAGGGCAAATCGGTAGTACAGGTTTGACCAGGCTTCGAACAAACCCTCGGGGTGGCCACCGCCGATGCGGTCGTCCAGCAAGGCGTCAGCGTGCAGGTAGCCCATGCCGCGCTCCAGTACTTGGGCCGGCTGACCCTGCACTTCAAAACTCAACTGGTTGGGACGTTCGTCCCACCATTCCAGGCTGGCGCGCGAGCCGATCACACGGATCTTCTGGCCGTGCATGGAGCCGGCATTGACCGCGCTCGACCAGACCATACCCATGGCGCCGCCTTCGTACTCCATCAAGGTGTAGGCGTTATCTTCCAGTGGCGCCCGGCTGGCGACGAAACTTTGCCGGCTGCACATCAGGCGCTTGATCTTCAGGTTCGGCAGCATCACCTCCGAGAGGTACAGCGGGTGCGTGCCGACATCGCCCAGCACATAGCTGGGGCCGGCCTGACGCGGGTCGACGCGCCATTGCGTGGCCTGGCTCTGGGCCTCGACCGGGGCGCTATGAAAGCCGTGGGCAAACTGCATGTGCACCATGCGGATATCGCCCAGGTCGCCGGCGGCAATCATGGCCCGCGCCTGCTCGATCAATTGATGACCGGCATAGCCGTAAGTGACGCCGACGATGCGCGACCTGGCAGTGGCCAGCGCCCGCAGCGATTCGGCTTCGACGAGGGTGAAACACAGTGGTTTTTCGCACACCACATGCAGGCCGGCCTCCAGCGCCGCCTTGGTGATCGCGTAATGGGTGCCGTTGGGCGTGGCGATCGATACTGCCTGGATACCGTCTTCGCGCTGTGCTTCTTGTTCGAACAGGCTCAGGTAGTCGGCATAGCAGCGTTCGGGGTCGACCCCCAGTTGCTCGCCGAAGCGGCGGCAGCGCTCGGGGTCGATATCGAAGGCGCCGGCCACCAGCACGAAATTCTGGTCGCGCAGGGCGGCCGAACGATGGATATAGCCGATCTGACTCTGGATGCCGCCGCCGACCATGGCCCAGCGGATAGGGGAGGCAATGCGTTTGCTGCCGTTAATCATGGGAGATGTCCTTGGATGATCGAAAGGGGATTCAGAACCCGCTGCTGGCCAGATAAGCGCGGCTGGCGGCGACGTCTTGAAGGCTGCCGCCGGCATTGCGCGGGTCGCGCTCCTGCTCGACGGTGATATAGCCCTGGTAGCCGATCTCTTCGATCAGCGCGTGCAACGCCGGGTAGTCGATGACCCCGCGCCCGATCGGGCACATCACACCCTTGCCGCAGGCGTCGAAAAAGCGAATGCGCTCGTTCAGCACCTGATCGAATACCGTCTGGTCAATGTCCTTGAAGTGGATGTAATCCAGGCGCGCCGCGTATTGGCGCAGGGTCGCCACCGGGTCCATACCGGCGTAGTACAGGTGCCCGGTGTCCAGACACAGGCCGGCCACGTCGGCGGGAATGTCCTGCACCAGTTGCGCCAGCTCATCGGCGAACTCGATATGCCCGCCGGCATGCGGATGCACCACGGTGCGCACGCCGTATTCGCGCCATGACAGTTCAGCGATAGCGCGGATATGGCCGATCATCGTTTGCCACGCTTCAGGCGACAGGCGCTGTGCCCGGTCCGAATGCCCGGCGGCGTAATCGCGGGCTTCATGGCCCCAGTCGATGACCACCAGATAGGGCGTTGCATAGCGCTGGCCGGGTTCGGGCGCCACCTGCGGCAACTGCTTGAGCAGGGCGCAGATGTCATGGGTTTGTTGCAGCAGATTGGCCAGATTGGCCGGTGCTACCAGGTTATCGAAGATGGTCCCGGCCACGACTTTCAGGTTGTTGGCGTGTAATTCACGGCCAACACGTTCGGCGTCCAGCGGCAAATAGCCGTAAGGGCCCAGTTCGATGCCGTGATAGCCGGCTTCGGCGGCTTCGCTCAAGACCTGTTGCCAGGCTGGCAGATGCGGGTTCTTGGGGTCGTCGACGCCCCAGCAGCAGGGGGCCGTGCAGATGTGCAGGGTCATGGGAAAGGCTCCGTCGTTCATTATTGTTCTGGGGCCTGCTTAACCGGCCTGAAACAATCCTGAGGCAGGCGCGATGACGTTGCTATAGTTGCCCGGCAATACCTGTCATAACCTGTCAAATAGACAAAAAGGGATGTCATTTCATGTCAGACGCGCCACTGCCCGCACGCCGCGCCACCCTGGAAGATGTCGCTCAGCTGGCCGGGGTCAGTGTCTCCACGGTCGACCGGGTCATGAGCCTGCGCGCCAATGTGCGCGCCGACACCGCCCAGCGCATTGCCGAGGCGGCCGAGCAGTTGGGCTTTTACGGGCGCAAGGTCATCGAGCAGCGGCTGCTGCAACACCGGCCCACGGTGCGCATCGGCCTGTTACTGCAAAAGCGTGGTGTCGCGTTTTACCAGGGGCTGGCCAAGGCGCTGGCCGATGCTGCGGCGGCCAGCGTGCGTGCCCAGGTGCGGGTGATGATCGGTTATATCGACGAGCTCGACCCCGCCGCCACCGCTGAGCGGATCCTGGCCTTGCAACACGAAGTCGATGCCCTGGGCGTGGTGGCCGCCGATCACAGCGCCGTACGCGCCGCCGTTGTGCAGTTGCGTGAGGCCGGGGTGCCGGTGATCGCCATGGTCTCGCAATTGAGTGCGGCGGCCGGTGCCGGGTATGTCGGCGTCGACAACCGGCGCATGGGCCGCACCGCTGCCTGGTTCATCAGTCAGTTGGCCGCCCGCTCCGGTACGGTGGCTGTGATGGTCGGCACCCAGCGTTATCAGTGTCAGGAACTCTGCGAGCTGAGTTTTCGCTCGTACATGGCCGAGCAGGGCGCCGACTGGGAAGTGCTCGCCACCCGGCTGACCCTCGAAGACCCGGCGTTTGCCTATGCAGGCACCCTGGACTTGCTGACCAGCCAGTCGGACCTTGCCGGCCTGTATGTGGGCGGTGGCGGTGTCGAAGGGGTGATCAAGGCGCTGCGCGAGCTCAAGGCGCAGCAGGCCGCGATGCCGATCGTGGTTTGCCACGACCTGACTCCGCTGACCCGCACCGCCCTGCGTGAAGGTGTGATCAATGTCGTGCTGTCACATCCCATAGAGGCGCTGGCGCAGGCCACGATCAGTCGGCTGGTGCACGCGGCGATCAAGGTGCCGGAGGATTCGGATATTTGCCTGCTGCCGATTCAGATCGATGTGCCGGAAAGCGTCTGAAACCGCGTTTCTCAGGGCAAGGCCGGCAGAGGCACTTGTGCGATATCCGGTCCGATGCTGGCATACAGCAGATTACGCGGCTGGACATTGCGCTGGATGGCTGCTTTCACCGTTGCCTGGGTCAGCGCCATGACTTGGGCGTGAAATTGTTCGATGGCGTTGATGGGTAACCTGTAAGCATTGAGCGTTGCCAGTTGCATCAAAATGGCCTGGTTGGTGGCACCCGCCAGCGCAGCTTTGTTCAGGATGCGCTGTTTCGACTGGTTCAACTCGTCCTCGGTAGGGCCGTTGGCAACATAATCCTTGAGCATTTCCTCGATGCGATCCTGCGAGGCGCTGTTGTACTGCGCCGAACACTGCCAGGACATGGCAAGCCTGCCATCGGCCAGTGCATACACAAGGCTTGATCCTGCGCTGTAGGACAGGCCGTGGCGAATACGCAGTTCCTGATAGATTCTTGAGTGTGTGTCTGCGCCGAAAATGTCGTTGGCAACAGTCATGGCGGCATGATCGGGCGAATGGCGAAGAATGCCCGGAAGAACAAAAATCACCAGTGCCTGTCCCGCCTCGGTCGCGATATGCAGCACCTCCGGCTCGCTGGGGCTCGGGCGCTCGATGGCCGGTGTTGCCGGCCCGCGTGGCAGTTGAGCAGATATCTTCGCCGCAATGGCCTGGGCCTGGTCCCGGCTCAGATCCCCGACCAGACTGATGGCAGTGTTGGGGGAGGTGTAGTGACGCTGGTGAAACGCCTGCAAATCCTCACGCGTGAGGCTGGCAATACCTGTCCTGTCGCCGTAACGGGGGTAGCCATAAGGGTGACCGGCAAACAGATGGCGATAGATCAGGTTTTGCAAGCGATAGCGGGGTACACGTTCACGAGCGTCGACCAGCTCCGAGCACAAGCCCTTGACTTGCTTGATGGCCGCCTCGGTAAAGTCTGGCTGGCCGACGACGCTGGCGAAGGTCGCGACGGCGACTTCGCGCTGGGCGGGGGCGCTCAGGCAGCGCAGCGAGATAATGGCATGGTCTTTATCAAGATGAGTGTTGAACCTCGCGCCTGCGCCTTCGAAGGTCTGAGCAATCTGCTGGGCATCAAGCCCTGGCACTCCTTCGTTAAGCATGCTCATGGTCAGAAAGGCGGCGCCTGAACGGGTGTCATCGCGGCAACTGCCGGCGGCAATGTCCAGGCGGATGTCGACCATGGGCAGCTCTCTGGCAGGCACGAACAGTACGCGTGCGCCCTCGGCAGTCAGCCACTGTTGAATATTCGGGGCGTGAGAGGGCGCAACAGGCGCAAGGTCCTTCAGTGATTGCAAACGGCTGAATTCATTCATGGCTTTCGTCCTTGGGCAGAATATGGGCAATACAAAGCCTGTCGCGGGTAAACCAGGCTTGCGCGACCTCACGCAGGTCCTGGGGGGTGATTGCTTGCAAATCGCTCTGTTCGCTGTCGAGCAGTGACAAAGGCAAACCTGCCAGGGCCATTTCGCTCAGTTGTATCGCTTGGGTGTGGATCGAGTCGCGGGCATAGACCTGGGATGCGAACAACTGGGCACGTGCGCGATCGAGCTCAGCTGTACTGACCAGGTCTGTGGTCAGTTGTTGAAACTGTGCCCACACCTCTTTTTCAAGCGTTTCCAGGCTGACGCCGGTTTTGGGACTCGCTGAAAACTCCAGCAGGGTATCGCCGCAGGCATGGGCGTTGTAGCTGATCAGCGGGGTCGTCAGGATTTCTTTCCCGCGCAGCAAACGGGCGACGATCCGCGAGCCCAGGCCAATACTCAATATCACCGCCAGTAACCGCAATGCATTGATTTTGCGCAGCTCCTTGCCAGTGGCCATGCCGGGTACATTGATGCCCAGTATCAGTCCGGGTGCTGCCCCTGCCAGTTTGATCGTGATCCTGCGCTCTGCGGGAGCCTGCAGTTCCAGTGGGCGTTTGTGTACTGCCGGCGCGCCGCCAGGCAGGTGTGCAAAGTGGCGCTCGACCATGGCCTTCAAGGACTCTGGTTGCACGTCGCCGACCACTACCAGGGTGGCGTTCGCTGGCGTATACCACTGCCGATACCAGTGGCGCACTTCGGCATTGCTCAAGCGTGCAAGATCGGCCTGCCAGCCAATAACCGGGGTTCGATAACTGCTCATCAGGTGAGCGGCGCTCTGGAACAGTTCATGGGCGCTGCTGGCGGTATCGGCATCGACACTGAGACTGCGCTCAGCCTTGATAACCTCGATTTCCCGGCTGAACGTGGCGTCCGGCAACAAGGCGCTGGCCATCATGTCTGCGCCGATTTCCAGTGCGACTTCCAGGTAGTGGCTGGCCAGGGTTTGGTGAAACACCGTCATGTCCTGGGTGGTGTAGGCGTTTTCCTGAGCACCCAGGCGTTCCAGCAAGCGGCTTGCCTGACCGGCATCCAGCTTGCTGCTGCCCTCGAACATCAGGTGCTCAAGGGCATGGCTCATGCCCGATTGCCCGGGTGGTTCCTGAGCGGAGCCGACCTTGTAACAGAGATGACAGGCTACTACAGGCGCCCTGTGATCCTCACGCAGGATGATACGCAGCCCATTGGCCAGCGAAAAATCATGGACCAGAACGGGTGGCGCAACAGTGGGGAGGGTTGAGGTGTTATCCGGCATGGTGGCCTTCCTTTGATATGAAGGTAAAGCATCCACCAGCCCCAACCCTGAGTGGGGCTATATAAATATTGCCTGACGTTGTGCCTTTCGGGATTTCAAATTGCCGCTATTTTGAAGGTAAGTTGCTTTGACCGTGCAACGCCTAAAAGGAAATCCCATGAGTCTGTCTTTGCTGAGCCGTTACGCCTTTTTTGTCTGCTGCGTGTTGTTCACCCTTGCTACCCTCCCGTTTGCCCCACAGCATGAATGGCTCTGGGCGTTTACCCTGATCGCCGGCGTGCTAAGCCTGCTGGGGGTGTTCGACCTGCTGCAGTCGCGCCACGCCGTGCGCCGCAACTACCCGATCCTGGGCAATATCCGTTACCTGATCGAGGGCATCCGCCCGGAAATTCGCCAGTACCTGCTGGAAGCCGACTCCGAAGCCACGCCGTTTTCCAGAGCGCAAAGGGCGCTGGTGTACTCGCGGGCCAAGAGCGAGGCGTCGGACAAACCGTTCGGCACCTTGATGAACGTCTATGAAACCGGCTACGAATTCATCAGCCATTCCATGCGTCCCGCGCCGCTCACCGACCCTGAAAGTTTTCGGGTCGAGATCGGCGGGCCGCAGTGCACGCAGCCGTACTCGGCGTCGGTGTTCAATATCTCGGCGATGAGCTTTGGCTCACTCAGTGCCAATGCCATTCGAGCGCTGAACAAAGGCGCGCACCTGGGTAACTTCGCGCATGACACCGGGGAGGGCAGCATCAGCCCTTATCACCGCGAGCATGGCGGCGACCTGACCTGGGAGCTGGGCAGCGGTTACTTCGGCTGCCGCACCGCCGACGGTCGTTTCGACCCGGATAAATTCGCTCAGCAGGCTGCCGACCCGCAGGTGAAAATGATCGAGATCAAGCTGAGCCAGGGCGCCAAGCCTGGCCACGGCGGCATCTTGCCCAAGCACAAAGTCACCCAGGAGATCGCCAGCACCCGCGGCATCATGATGGGCGAAGACTGCATCTCGCCCTCACGTCACAGCGCTTTCAACACGCCGCTGGAACTGATGCAGTTCGTCGCTCGTCTGCGTGAGTTGTCGGGCGGCAAGCCGGTGGGTTTCAAGCTATGCCTGGGCCATCCGTGGGAATTCATGGGCATTGCCAAGGCGATGCTGGAGAGCGGCATTTTGCCCGACTTCATCGTCATCGATGGCGCTGAAGGCGGCACAGGCGCGGCGCCGGTGGAGTTCACCGATCACCTCGGCGTGCCGATGCGCGAAGGCCTGTTGTTCGTGCACAACACCCTGGTCGGCATCAATTTGCGCGACAAGATCAAACTGGGCGCCAGCGGCAAGGTGATCAGTGCGTTCGACATCGCCAGCCTGCTGGCCATCGGTGCCGACTGGGCCAACGCCGCACGCGGCTTCATGTTTGCCATCGGCTGTATCCAGTCGCAAAGCTGCCACACCAACAAGTGCCCGACTGGCGTGGCGACGCAGGATCCGCTGCGCCAACGCGCGCTGGTGGTCGAAGACAAGGCCACGCGGGTCTACAACTTTCACCGCAGCACTTTAAAGGCCCTCGCCGAAATGCTCGCAGCGGCCGGCTTGACGCACCCTTCGCAATTGACTGCCCGCCATCTGGTGCGACGCATGTCGGCCACCGAGGTCAAGCTGTTCTCGCAGATGCATGTGTTCCTCAAGCCTGGGGAATTGCTGGCCGATCAGGTTCGCGGCGAGTTCTACGAGCGTATGTGGCGCGCCGCCCGTTCGGACAGTTTCGACCCGATGCCAGGCGACGAAGCGGCGTAACCGTCCAGGGCCGTTTGCATCGACGGGCCTGGCTTGGTGCTGGAGTGCGCAAGGTGTTTCTATAGTTTGATTGCCTCAATCAAAAAATTCGTCAAAGCGCGCACTCTGGCAGTCTGATGTTTGCGCGAAGGTATCAGCAGTGAGATGGGGGCACTTTCGAATGACCAGTCAGCCAATACCCTGACCAGTCTTCCAGACCGGATGGACTCACTGACATCCCATTCGGAACGAAGCACCAGCCCTTGTCCCTGCTCAGCCCATTCGCGGGCAACACTGCCGTCGTTGGTCAGCATGGCAGGCTCGATGCGTAACACACGACTCACCGAGCGTTTGCGCAAGTGCCACAGCGTTACATCCTCTTCGTTTTCCCGGATACAGAGACACCGATGGTTGACCAGGTCTTCTGGCGTCTGCGCTGCGCCGCGCAAGGCCAGATACTCAGGGCTGGCGCACAACCATCGCTCGTTACTGACAAGCGTACGCGCCACCCACGAACTGTCGCTGATGCGGCCGATGTGAATCACCGCATCGCTGTCATGGCGATCGGGCCAGGGCGTCTCGCGTAAATCCAGATGAACGCGCAGGTGTGGATGCGCCGTGGCAAACCTGGAGAGCAAGGGCGCAATACGCTGGCGGCCAAAACCGAACGGTGCCGCCAGTCGCAGTGTTCCGGTCAACTCGTCATCAGCGCGCCTGAATGATTCGGGCAGCGCTTCCAGCTGTTGCAACAATATGGCCGACTCCGCTGCGAAGCGTTCTCCCTCTGCCGTCAGGCTTAACCTGCGCGCGTCCCGACTCGCCAGATTGACGCCCAGATGCGCTTCCAGCTTGCGCAGCCGCATCGATAGCGCAGGTGCAGAAACATTCAGTCTTCTCGCGGCCGCGCTGAGCGATTCCGAATGCGCCAGGGTCACGGCCAGGCGCAAGTCTTCGATAGAAATCATTCAGTTTTTCTTAATCATTGATGACTCAACATTGAACCACAGCTTAATCTCGAATGAGTAGAGTACCCAGGTCAGCTTTCAACCAGGTACTGCCCATGACCTCTTCACTTTCACAATTGCAAACGCCGGCCGCCATTATCGACAGGGCGAAGATGCTCGCGAATATTGAGCGTATGCAGCTACGGATGGACCGCCTCGGCGTGCGCCTGCGGCCCCATGTAAAGACCACAAAATGCCTGCCGGTGATCAACGCGCAGATCAAGGCGGGCGCGTGCGGCGTCACCGTTTCAACGCTCAAGGAAGCGCAGCAATGCTTCGATTCAGGTATCGATGACATCCTCTACGCGGTGTCGATGGCGCCGGCAAAGCTGCCCCAGGCGCATGAGCTGAAACAGCGCGGATGCAACTTGAGCATTCTCACGGACAGCGTTCAGGGGGCAGCGGCAATCGTGGCCTTTGCTCATCAGCATGGCGCGGTGTTCGACGTATGGATTGAAGTGGACTGCGACGGGCATCGCTCGGGACTCAAGAGCGAATCTGCGGCGTTGCTTGAGGTGGCGCGAACCCTTCAACGTGGCGCAATGAATGTAAAAGGCGTTTTGACCCACGCCGGCTCAAGCTATGAACTCGATAATCAACCGGCGCTTGAGCAACTCGCTGAACAGGAGCGGCGTGAATGTGTGGTCGCCGCCGAGCGTATTCGGGCATTGGGCATCGCTTGCCCCGAAGTGAGCATCGGCTCTACTCCTACCGCGCTGTCGGCGCGGGATCTTGTCGGCGTGACGGAAGTTCGCGCCGGGGTCTATGTGTTTTTTGACCTGGTCATGCACAACGTGGGGGTCTGTCAGCGAGATGAGCTGGCACTGAGCGTGCTGACGACCGTGATCGGCCATCAGGTCGAAAAAGGCTGGGTGATCACCGATTCAGGCTGGATGGCCATGAGCCGGGACCGTGGTACCCAACGGCAAGGCCATGACTATGGCTACGGCCAGGTCTGCACCCTTCAGGGCCAGTGGATCGAGGGCGCGCTGCTGCACAGCGCCAATCAGGAACATGGCATCGTGACCTTCCAGGGCCTGAACGGCGAGGCCCTCGAACAGCGTTTTCCAATTGGTAGCCGATTGCGCATCCTGCCCAACCACGCCTGCGCGACCGGTGCACAATTTCCTTTTTACCAAGGCATCGACAGCAACGGTGCTGCCGAGCAATGGAGTCGGCTCTATGGCTGGTAATACGATCCTGCCTGTGCAAACCGACCAGGCAGCGCCTCCCGGCGGGCATTACGCTCAGGCCGTGCGTTATCAGGACACGTTGTATATCTCGGGGCAACTTCCGGTTCGTGCCGATGGCAGCCATAGCATGGATGAGCCTTTCGAGACGCAGGCGCGCATTGCCTTGAATAACCTGCTGGCCATTCTCGAGCACGCAGGTGCACAGATTACCGACCTGATGAAGGTCACGGTCTACATCGTCGGCGTCAAGCACTGGCCCGCCTTCAATGCGCTGTATGCCCAGGCTTTGGGCGCGCACCTTCCTGCGCGTGCCGTGGTTCCTGTGCCAGAACTGCATCATGGCTATCTCATCGAGATCGAGGCGATTGCACGTCTGGACTGACCGCTGCCGCGCAAGGTTACCGGGCGTGCGCCAGACCGAGCACCTCGCGGGCCTTTTGCAGGGCGAGACTGGCGCGCTCATAGGCGCTGACGCCTTGCTCCAGCAATTGCCGTGTGGGAATTTCCAGGCTTAGCGGCGTTGCGCCGGGCAGGGCCTTGAGCAGCCCGTGCAGATCACAATCACCGTCGCCCGGAAAGCGACGCTCGTTGCGCGCCTGATGCAGGATTTCATCCATGTCGTCAGGGCGCGGGCCGGCCACGTCGCACAATTGCGCATAGCGAAAGCGTTGCGGATTGGCCGCTGTGGCGGTGGCCAGTTGGACCAGCGACGAGCCCGAACGGTTGAAGTGAAACGCGTCGACCAGCACGCCGCCGTTGGGCCGGTTGGCCTGTTCGACGATACGCAGGGCCTGCGCCAGATCCGGCGTGTCGGTCCAGGGCATGAACTCCAGATGTGGGTGAATGCCGAAGCCGGCTGCCAGGTCGCAGAGCGCCGCGATGTGCTCGATCATCCGTGCTTCATCAGGGTCGTTGCCTGCCACCAGCAGTTCGGTTGCGCCAAGTTCGGCCCCGGTTTCCAGCAAGGCCTGACAGTCCGCCACTTGCGTCTGCGGGGTGAGGCGCAGGATTTCGATGTCCATCACCTTGATGCCGGTGTCGCGCAAACGCTGCTGGGTCTGGCGGCGCAATCCGGCGTCGCTCAGCAGGGCAAAGTGATGCTCCTGCGGCGTGGCCGGCAACAGCCGCAGGCCGACATGGCTGTAACCTGCACGGGCGGCGACCTCTACCATGTCCGGTGGCGATAGCTCCAGCACGGTGAGGGCGGCAAGGGAAAAGACCGGTTCGCTCATGGTCGACTCTCATTGTTGGGTGTGAACGGAAAATGGCCGATCGGTGATTGCCGAATCGAGCGCCTTTTTCTAGTTAGAACCGAGTTCCAGTTTTAAATCAAGTGGCATGCTGGAATTGATTTCCAGTCAATGATGGCGCGTGTGGCAAAGCCATTGACGGCGGAGTCATAACTGGAATACTTTTCCAGTCGATAACTGGAACGCTTTTCCAGAAACCTGATAACCCGGACAGGAGACCGCTCATGCCGAGCGCTGCCAGTGCCACACCTTCCAGCCACGCCGGATTGCTCGAGCGTGGTCTGGCCATTCTGGAAATGCTCGCCAGCAACGCCGAGGGCATTGCGCTGACGATGATTGCCGAGCAGTTGCAGATTCCCCGTAGCGCCACCCACCGGCTGCTCAATACCCTGTGCGAAGCCGGGTACGTGCGTCAGGAACATGAGCGTGGCACCTATGTGTTGACCACCCGACTGCAAACCCTGGCGTTCACCCACCTGAGCGCCGAAGGCATGGTCGATGCCGTGCAGCCGGTGCTTAACCGCCTGGCGACCGAGGTCGGTGAGCTGGTGCGTTTGTCGGTGGTCGACGAAGACCGGCTGGTCTGGGTGGCGCGTGCTCAAGGCGCGCGTTCCGGGCTGCGCTATGACCCGGACATGGGCATGGCTGCGCGGCTGTCCTGTTCGGCAAGCGGTTACGCCTGGCTGGCCAGCATGGATAACCCGCAGGCGCTGGAGCTGATCGCCCAGCAGGGCTTCGGCAGCGTGCAGGACTACGGTCCCGACGCGCCGCAAAGCACTGCCACGTTGCTGCCGCGCATCGAAGTGACCCGCACGCTGGGGTATGCCCTGGCGATTCAGACCTTTGCCGACTGGATGTCGGCGATTGCCGTGGCCGTGACCCACCCGGTCAGTGGCAAGGTGATCGGTGTGGTCAGCGTGGCCGGCCCGGTGTTCCGCTTGCCCGAGGCGCGCTTGCATCAAATCGCCCCCGCGCTGCTGGCCGCCGCCGAAGAAATTCGCCACCTGATGCCCGGTTCGCCGGCCTTGATGAGCCCGCAGCTCAGCGTTCTGGATGCCCGGCAGGGAGAACAGCGGTGAGCGAACAACTTCAAGGCACGGCAAGGCGCCTGGACTGTGATCTGCTGGTAATCGGCTCGGGTGCGTCAGGCCTGGCGGCGGCAGTGACGGCCGCCCATCACGGGTTGAAGGTCATCGTGGTGGAAAAGCATGACACCTTCGGCGGTGCCAGCGCCTGGTCGGGCGGCTGGCTGTGGGTGCCGGGTAATCCGCTGGCCAGGCGCGCCGGCATCGATGAAGACCCGCAACAGCCGCGAACCTATCTGCAACACGAACTGGGTGAGCGCTTCGACGCGGCCCGGGTCGATGCGTTTCTTGAGCATGCGCCACGCATGGTCGCGTTTTTCGAAGCGCACACCGCCGTGCAATGGGTAGACGGCAACGGTATTCCAGACATTCATGGCCATGTACCGGGCGCCGGGTTGCAAGGCCATCAGGTGATTGCCGCACCGTATGACGCTCGCGAGTTGGGGCCGCTGCTACGGCGATTGCGCAAGACGATGCGCGAAACCTCGTTTCTGGGCATGCCGATCATGGCCGGCGCCGATCTGGCGGCGTTTCTGAGCATGACCCGTTCGCTCAGGTCCTTCGTGCATGTGAGCAAACGCTTCGTGCGTCATTTGCGCGACCTGGCGTTGTATGGCCGGGCCATGCACCTGGTCAACGGCGTGGCGCTGATCGGGCGGCTGGCCAGGTCCGCCGTCGATCTGGGCGTAACCTTGATCGAATCGGCGCCGGCGCGGCAGTTGCTGACCGAACAGGGCCGCGTGACCGGCGCACGGGTCGACACACCTGAGGGCGCGACCGATATCCATGCCCGTTGCGGTGTGGTGCTGGCCGCCGGCGGCTTTCCCCATGATATCGCCCGGCGCAAGGCGTTGTTCCCGCGCACGCCTTCGGGTCATGAACACCTGGCGCTGCCGCCGGCGGAATGTTCTGGCGACGGCATCAGCCTGGGGGAAGCGGTTGGCGGCGTGCTGGCGGTTGACCTGGCCTCGCCAGTGGCCTGGGCACCCGTCTCGCAGGTGACGCATGCCGATGGTACGACCGGGCATTTTCCGCACATCATCGACCGCGCCAAACCCGGCCTGATCGGTGTTTTGTCGACCGGCAAGCGCTTCGTCAACGAAGCCGACGGTTACTACGACTACACCGCCGCCATGGTCGCGCAGGCGCCGCAAGGGGAAGAGGTGGCGTCGTGGCTGATTTGCGATCATCGTTTTCAACGGCGCTTCGGTCTGGGGCACTCGCGGCCATTCCCTCTACCGGTAGGGCCTGCGGTGCGCAGCAGCTATTTGCAGCGCGGCGACTCCATCGAAGCACTGGCGCGCGCCTGCGGTATTGATCCGGTGGGGCTGGCGCAGACCGTACAGCATTTCAACGAGCATGCGCGCAACGGCGAAGACCCTGAATTCGGTCGGGGCTCGACGCCCTATAACCGTAAACAGGGCGACCCTCTGATCCGCGAGGGCAACCCGTGCGTGGCGCCTATCGAACAGGCGCCGTTCTATGCGGTGAAGGTGCGTCCCGGCAGCTTTGGCACCTTTGCCGGGCTCAAGACCAATGCAGCGGCGCAAGTGCTGAACGCCGATGGCGATGCGATTGCCGGCCTGTATGCGGTCGGCACCGACATGGCCAGCGTGATGGGCGGTGTGTATCCCTCTGGCGGTATCAATCTAGGGCCGGCGATGACCTTTGGCTATATCGCGGGCAGGCATGCGGCAGGCAAGCAGGGCAGTGCGGATTAACCACTCGTCAGGGCCGATCAGGATCGTGTTGAACGTTGCACCTCAGTAGCGGGACACAACAGAGGTCACGTTCCGAACACTCAGGAGAAATCCCATGACCGATTATCCACGTCCACCTTTCCCCAGGCAGCAACAGCCAGTGCCTGGCCTGCAAGGCAAGATGGACCCGTATCCGGACTGCGGCGAAGAAAGCTATACCGGCTCTGGCCGCTTGCAGAACAAGATTGCGCTGATCACTGGCGGCGACAGCGGCATCGGTCGCGCGGTGGCCATTGCCTTTGCCCGTGAAGGTGCCGATGTCGCCATTGCTTACCTGGATGAGCATGAAGATGCTCAGGAAACCGCACGCTGGGTCGAGCAGGCGGGCCGTCAGTGCCTGCTGTTGCCGGGTGATCTGGCGCACAGATCGGTTTGCCAGGAGACGGTGGCCAAGACCGTCGAGCAGTTCGGGCGCATCGATGTGCTGGTCAACAACGCGGCGTTCCAGATGACCCACCAGCGCTTCGAAGACATCCCTGACGAAGAGTGGGTGCGCACCTTCGATATCAATATCACCGCGATTTTCCGTATTTGCCAGGCAGCGGTACCGCACATGCCCAAGGGCGGCTCGATTATCAATACCAGTTCGGTCAACTCCGACATGCCCAAGCCGACCCTGTTGCCCTACGCGACCACCAAGGGCGCGATTGCCAACTTCACCGGCGGCCTGGCGCAGTTGTTGGGCGAGCGTGGCATTCGTGTCAACAGCGTTGCGCCGGGGCCGATCTGGACGCCATTGATTGTCGCGACCATGCCCGAGGATGAAGTCGAGCAATTTGGCAGTAATACGCCGCTGGGCCGCCCCGGTCAGCCGGTCGAAGTGGCGCCGCTGTATGTCCTGCTGGCCAGCGACGAGGGCAGCTACCTGTCTGGCGAGCGCTTTGGCGTAACCGGCGGCAAGCCGATTCTTTGAGGACTTGACGTGGGCCTTGCGATGATGGCCCTCTAGCTACCTGTTTATCCAGGATTGGAGATTCGCGATGTATCCCGATGTACAGCTCTATATCAACGGTCAATGGCGCGCCGCTCACGACGGTCGCACTCAACCGGTACTCGATCCGGCCACCGGCCAGATCATCGGCCAGGTTGCGCATGCCGACATCAGTGATCTGGACGATGCACTGGCGGCTGCCGAGCGTGGATTTGCCGCCTGGCGTGCGGTGCCGGCCTTCGAGCGCTACAAGATCATGCGCAAGGCGGCGGTACTGGTACGTGAGCGTGCCGACTCGATCGCCAGCATCATGACCCAGGAACAAGGCAAACCGCTTGGCGAAGCACGTGCCGAAGCGTTGTCGGCGGCCGACATCATCGACTGGCTGGCCGAAGAGGCGCGCCGCAGCTACGGGCGTCTGGTGCCATCGCGCGGCGCGAATATCGAGCAGAAGGTCATCAAGGAACCGGTCGGCCCGGTGGCGGCATTCACGCCGTGGAACTTTCCGATCAACCAGGTGGTGCGCAAGCTGTCCTCGGCACTGGCGGCCGGTTGCTCGATTATCGTCAAGGCCCCGGAAGAAACCCCGGCATCGCCTGCCGAACTGATTCGTGCCTTTCATGACGCCGGCGTACCGGCCGGTGTGATTGGCCTGGTGTACGGTGATCCTGCGCAGATTTCCGGTTACCTGATTCCGCACCCGGTGATCCGCAAGGTGACCTTTACCGGCTCGACGCCAGTCGGCAAGCAGCTTGCAGCACTGGCCGGCAAACACATGAAACGCGCCACCATGGAGTTGGGCGGCCATGCGCCGGCGCTGGTGTTCGAAGACGCCGACCTGAACCTGGCAGCCCGTACCCTGGCCACCGCCAAGTTCCGCAATGCCGGGCAAGTGTGCGTATCGCCCACGCGCATTCTGGTGCAGCGTTCGGTGTTCGAGGCGTTTACCGAGCAGTTTGTTGGCCTGACCCGTGAGATCAAGGTCGGCAGCGGTCTGCAATCAGACACCACCATGGGCCCGCTGGCCAACGAGCGCCGTGTGCCGGCGTTACGTGATCTGGTGGAAGACGCCGTCGGTGCTGGCGCCAAAGTCGAGACCGGCGGCAAGGCGGTTGAAGGCGAGGGCTGGTTTTTCGAGCCGACCGTGCTGACCGGGCTGACGCCGGCGATGCGCATCATGAACGACGAACCGTTTGGTCCGGTAGCGTTGCTGGTGCCGTTCGACACACTGGAAGAGGCCATCGCCGAATCCAACCGTGTGCCTTTCGGGCTGGCGTCATACGCCTTTACCACCTCGATGAAAACCGCCCAGGCGCTGAGCCATGGCATTGAGGCGGGTATGCTGTCGATCAACCATCAGGGCATCGGTTTGCCGGAAGTGCCGTTTGGCGGCATCAAGGATTCCGGCTACGGCTCCGAGGGCGGCATCGAGGCAATCGAGGCTTACCTGAACACCAAACTGGTGACGCAGTTCAACTAAGTCGATGCAGAAGGAGCGGCCTTGGCCGCTCCTTTCTCGATTATTCCTTGGCCTGCTGCAAGCCGTTCTGGCGAATTGCCAGGTTCTTTTCCTTCTTGTACTGCAAGGCCACTTCTGGCACCGGGCCGCTCTGGCCGGTTTCCAGCCATTTGCGCAAACGGCTGGCGTCGGCGAAGTGGGTCTGTTTGCCGAAGGCGTCGAGAATCACCACCGACACCGGGCGCTTGGCCATGTTGGTCAGCAGCACCAGGCAGTGCCCTGCCTGGTTGGTGAAGCCGGTCTTGGTCAGGCGGATGTCCCAGTTTTCGCGGTGCACCAGATGGTCGGTGTTACGAAAGCCCAGGGTGTAGTTGGGTTTGGTGAACCGTACGGTCTTCTCTTCGGTGGCGCTCAGTTCGCTGAGCAGCGGATATTTGCGTGCTTCCAGCAGCAGTTTGGTCAGGTCGCGGGCGGTCGAGACGTTGTAGACCGACAAGCCGGTGGGTTCGACATAGGCGGTGTGCTTCATACCCAGTGCCTTGGCCTTGGCATTCATGGCCAGGATAAACGCCGGATAACCGCCGGGATAACTGTGCGCCAGGCTGGCCGCCGCGCGGTTCTCCGATGACATCAGGGTAATCAGCAGCATGTCGCGCCGATTGAGCTGGCTGCCGAGTTTGACCCGGGAAAACACGCCTTTCATTTCTGCCGTATGGGAAATATCGACCGGGATCACTTCGTCCATCGATTGTTTGGCGTCCAGCACAATCATGGCGGTCATCAGCTTGGTGACCGAGGCGATGGGCACAATCACATCCGGGTTATTGGAATACAGCACTTTGTTGCTTTGCAGGTCGACGACCATGGTGCTGCCGGAGGCCAGGTGAAGATTGGCCGGGTCGCGCGCCAAGGCTGCCGATTCATTGGCAAAAGCCTGGGTGCCAAGCAGCGGGCCGGTGAATGCAAATAAAAGGCCCAGAAGCGTATGACGAATTTTCAAGTAAGCTCACTCGATGAATGTGCGCACGCGCACGGAATACAGAAATAAAGTGCGCATTTTAGGAGCAGGATTTACCCAAAGTCGATGGGGCACCACCGGCATTTCATCCTTTTAATCACGCGACTGCGTGCTTATTCAGACACTGTTAAGTAGGAAAGCGCTTTTAACCAGGCCGCGACCGATATTCGTGGTATCGAATGCTGACACCGATTAGCATCCCAGCCTTATCGTATGTAACGGATTCAAGGAGTCAGGTAATGCCCAAAGGGTTGATCGGCAAGGATTATGGCGTGCTGGTAATCATTGCAGTGGCTATTGCAGTCCTGCTGCTGGGTGCAGGTTTTTTCGTCAAGCCAGTCGACTGGGCCGGTTGGGTGCAGGCCAGTGGGGTGATTGTGGCACTGTTGCTAGCGGTGGCGGTGCCGGCCATTCAGCGTCAGCAAGAGGCGCACCGGGTCACGTTGCGCCATCGCGCACGTGAAGTCGGCTATGCGCGACGCATTCAATACCTGTGTGGAGAGTTGAGCGAAATGCACGGGCGTATCAGCCTGAACCTGCCGCATCTGCGCGCCAATGACCGCCATCGCTTGAAGTTTACCTTGCAGGACTATCTGCACCGGGTGTTCGAGTCGCACAAGCGCGACCTCAACGATGACCGCATCGTCGTGGCGCACGAGTTGCGCCAGGTGGCCAATAACCTGATTGAAGAGTTGGACAGCGGGCGTACCGACCGCACCGAATACGTGGCGCTGGAGCGGCGCTTGCAAAAGCTGACCCAGCGCTGCCAGTTGATTGTGGTGATTGCCGAGCGTTCCTGAGTCAGCTATTGAGCCGGCGCACGGTCAACTGCTCGGACAGTGCCTGTGCCTGCGGCCGTGAGGTGAACGGCCCGCCAATTGGCTCGCCGTCGCGCATCAGGTACCAGCAGGCCAGCAAGCCTTGTTCTCTGAGCGGCACGGGAACAGCGCTGCCGACCACCGACATGATGTGTACTTCGTTCATGGCTGCCTCCATCTATTCATGCTGGCCACTTTACCCAAGGCTGCTGGCACGCAGAAATCAACCGTTTCGATAGTGGTCATCGATAGAAGCCTGGGGACGCCATAACGCAAAACCCCGCCGGGAAGGCGGGGTTTTGTGGGTTACCAGCGGCGCGGTGGGCCGTAGTACACAGGTTGCGGCGGTGGGCCGTACTGGCGGTAGTAGCCAGGCGGTGGGCCTGGGTAGCGCTCGACCACTTCATAGGCCGGGACCTGCTGGTAGTAGACCGGCGGCGGTGGTGGTGGAGCGTAGTAAACGGTGCGTGGCTGCTGCACATATACCGGCTCGCGCTCTACGTACACCGTGCGGTCACGACCGCGGTCCGAAGACACGGCGGCACCGACGACGGCGGCGCCGACAATCGCGCCGACGATCGCAGGACCTCCCCAACCATGGCCACCGGCGTTGGCCTGACCTGCCAGGGCCAGTGCACCTACAAACAAGGCGATCTTGGGTAATTGACGAATCATGATGGTTGTTCCTCGGCTTTCGACCCGTTATCGCGTTGCACCGGCTCTGGTGCTGCTACGGGGTTATTGCTAAGACAGCGGTTTTGTTCAGATCTGCGAATCGCCTGCGTAAAGTTTGTGTAAGGTATGACCCGTCGTCACAAACCGTCTTTTTCGCCAGCACCTGTGGCGGCGAGTGTACGCCTGTTTAGCAGGCTTTAGCCAATACCGTTCAGGAGATTTACATGACCGTCATCGCCAGCAAGGACACGCTGCTGTGCATGTCACTGGCCGCCCGTCCCGGTAATTTCGGGGTGCGTTTCCATAACCATCTTTACCGTGAGCTGGGGCTGAATTTCTACTACAAAGCCTTTGCCCCCAACGACCTGGCGGGTGCTGTCAACGGCATGCGCGCGCTGGGCATCCGTGGTTGCGGTGTGTCGATGCCGTTCAAAGAGGATTGCATCGCGCTGGTCGATGAACTGGACGCTTCGGCGGCGGCTATCGAGTCGATCAATACCATTGTCAACACCGACGGCCATTTGAAGGCCTACAACACCGATTACATCGCTGTGGCGCAGTTGCTCGATGCGCATGCCGTGCCACGCACGCGTTTTGCCCTGCGCGGCAGTGGCGGCATGGCCAAAGCGGTGGCCTGTGCGATGCGCGATGCCGGCTTTACCGACGGAATAATCGTGGCCCGCAATGAAGCGGCTGGCCGGCGCCTGGCCGAAACCTGCGGCCTGCACTGGCAGCCGGAGCTGGGCGCTGAGCGCCCGCCCTTGCTGGTCAACGTCACGCCGCTGGGCATGGCTGGCGCCCAGGCCGATGAGCTGGCCTTCGAACTTGCCGCGATCGAGGCCGCCGATACCGTGTTCGATGTGGTGGCCACGCCTGCCGAGACGCCGCTGATCCAGGCCGGCCGCCGGCTGGGCAAGCACCTGATCAGCGGTGATCAGGTGGCGGCGATCCAGGCGCTGGAGCAGTTCGTGCTGTACACCGGCGTGCGTCCCAGTGACGAGCAATATCAGCGTGCCGCAGCGTTTGCCCGCAGCCTCTGAGTCTCAGCCCTCCAGCTGCGCCAGCCGTGCTTCCAGGGCGGCAATGCGTGCTTCCAGCTCGTCGAGGCGTTCGCTGGAGGGCGGTGCACTGCGTTCCGCCGCTTGCGGCCGGTTGGCCAGCAGCGCCTGCAGGTCTTCCTCGGTGCCCAGGTTATGCATGTAGCGGTCTTCGCGCTGACCACTCTGGCGTGGCAGTAGCGACGCCAGGCCTCGGGCGATCAGGCGTTCGAGCTGGTGCACCACCTGTTCGGCGTCTTCGAAGTCGTGCATGCGGTTGCTGCGGGTCAGCAGTTCGTTGACGGTTTGCGGGCCGCGCAGCAGCAACAGGCCGGTGAGAATCACCTGCGCCGGCACCAGTTCCAGGTGCTTGTCGACCCGATGTTCCCAGCGGTCGGCGCGGCTGCCCATGACCAAACGGGCCAGGCCGATGTTTTCCAGGCTGCGCAGGCTCTGGCCGATCTGGCCCTGGGTCAGGCTCATGACCGGGTCGCGGCTGGTTTTCTGGTTGCAGGCCAGCATCAGCGCATTGAGGGTCAGGGGGTAGGTTTCCGGGTTGGTGGCCTTCTTTTCGATCAGGCAACCCAGTACCCGCACCTGGCTGCTATCCAGATGCAGGGCGTGTGAATCGTCGGTGTTTTCGATGCTGTTGGACATGCTGTACTCCCTGAGCAATGGCAGGCCGCCAGCCTATGTTGAGATGAGGATTATTGCCAGTGCCGTCTATAATCGGCGGCCACGTTCTGGAGTTTGCTCATGCTGCCCATTTTTCTGTTGTCGGCCGCCGGTTTTACGGTGCTGACCACGGAGTTCGTCATCGTCGGCCTGTTGCCGGCGCTGGCCCGGGACCTGGAGATTTCGATTTCCCGGGCCGGGCTGCTGGTGACCCTCTTTGCCTTTACCGTGGCGGCCTTCGGTCCGTTTCTGACCGCGTATTTTTCGCGCTTCGAGCGCAAGCGGCTGTTCATTGGCGTGCTGTTGCTGTTCGCAGCGTCCAACCTGATTGCTGCGCTGGCCAATAACTTTGCGCTAATGGCGTTCGCCCGGTTGATTCCGGCGCTGGGCCTGCCGGTGTTCTGGGCACTGGCCAGTGAAACGGTGGTGAGTATCGCCGGCCCGGCATCTGCCGGACGCGCGGTGGCGCGGTTTGGCGTGGGAATCATCTGCGCCATGGTGTTTGGCATTCCGGTCGGCACGCTGATCAGCGATATGTCTGGCTGGCGCACCGCCTTTGCGGTACTGGCTGGCCTGGCACTGCTCAAGGCCTTGCTGCTGGCGCTCTGGTTGCCGGAATCGAGGCCTGTGCAAAAGGTTTCGATGCTCAGCCAGTTCGGCATTTTGCGCAGCAGCCTGATGCAGGGGCATGTGTTGCTGTCGGTGCTAGTGTTCAGCGGCATGTTCACCGCCTACACCTATCTGGCTGACATTCTTGAGCGCCTGGCTGGCTTCGATGGCGCTGTGGTGGGTTGGTGCCTGATGGGCTTTGGTGCGGTCGGTTTGCTGGGCAATGCGTTGGGCGGACGTTTGGTCGATCGCCATCCGCTGATCGCCAGCCTGGTGTTCTGCACGTTTCTGATTGCCGGCATGCTGGCCGTGGTCCCCAGTATTCAGTCCCTGCCGGCGCTAGCCCTGGCCCTGACCGTCTGGGGTGTGACCCAGGCGGCGCTGTTTCTGGTTTGCCACGTGCGGATCATGAAGGCTGCGCCACAGGCACCGGCCTTTGCCGCCTCGCTGAACGTGGCCGGCGGCAATCTGGGCATTGGCATGGGCGCGCTGATTGGTGGCCGGGTCATTGACAGTCTGGGGCTGACCAGTGTCGGTTTCGCGGCGGCCGGCATCATTGCGCTGGCGATCATGCTGGCGCTGGGCATGATGCGCGCAGGCGAGCCTGTGATCAGTCACTGAACAGCTTGTTGCGCGCCCCCTCGGTGATCGCCACGACACCGGGGTGGCGCACTTTACGTTCTACGGTGATGGCGTAGAACGATTCGGTCACCGCGTCGGTCTGACCGATCATGCGCACGCCATACTGCGCCTGTACCTCGTCAGCGATGACGCTGGGCGCCACGAATACGCCGCTGCCCGATTTGCCGAAGGCCTTCATCAACGCGCTGTCATCGAACTCGCCGATGATGCGCGGGCGTATTTTCTGCTCGGCGAACCAGCGCATCAGCCGCCCGCGCACCACAGTGTCCTGGCCGGGGATCAGCAGCGGGGCGTTGTCCAGGGCTTGCGGAAAATCCGCGTGCAGGCGCTGGGCGACTTCTTCGGTGGCAAAGAAGCTGACGCCACATTCGCCCAGTTTCTGGCTGAAACCACGGATGTCCAGATGCGGTGGCATGGGGCTGTCGGATACCACCATGTCCAGGCGCTGGATGGCCAGATCGGCCAGCAGGCGTTCAAGTTTGTCTTCTCGGCAGGTAATGCGCACCGGCTCGCTCAGCTCCATGGTCGGGGCGATAAGCCGGTAAACAATGGATTTTGGTACCACATCGGCTACCCCGATACGGAACAGAATCTGTTGCTCATCGGGCCGCGAGCGCAACACCGTTTCCAGTTCGTTGCCGAGCTGGAACATCTGTTCGGCATAAGGCAGCGCCTGGCGGCCGGCTTCGGTAAGCTCCAGTTGCCGGCCCACCCGCTGGAACAGGTCGACGCCCAGGCCCTGTTCCAGCAGGCTGATCTGACCGCTGATGGTTTGAGCCGTGAGGTTCAGTTGCTCGCAGGCGCGCACGATACTGCCGGTCTTGGCCACGACCCAGAAATAATGCAATTGACGGTAATTGAGCATGGGTTCACACACTTCGTAAAAAACGAAGTATATACCTTGAAAATGCGAATTTTCCTGATGTTACAAGGTCTCTAGAATGCTTCCTCATCGCCATGACGCTTAAACCATTGGCACCGATGATCGAGGAAACCATGAAAAGCTCCCTTTATGCTGCATTGTTGACATGTTCTCTGTTTGTACTGAGCGGCTGTGATCAGGTTGAAACAACCAGCAAGCAGATGCTCGATACGGCGGCAAGTTCCGCCAAACAGGCCATCGACGACACCCATAAAGCGGCCACCAAGGCGCTGGAGGAAGCTCGTGAAGAGTTGTCGGTCGCGCAGCCTGCGGCAAAGCCAAAAGATGCCGGCACTAAAGCCGGGCAGGAAATCTGACGTTATTAACCTTGGCTCATTCGGGACACAAATATGGAATACCTGTTGGAACTGGCTTCAAGCCCGGCGGCCTGGGTGGCGCTGGCAACTTTGGTGGTCATGGAAGTGGTGCTGGGCATCGACAACCTGATCTTCATCTCGATCCTGACCAACAAGCTGCCCGAGCATCAGCGGCCCAAGGCACGCCGGCTGGGTATCGGCATGGCGCTGATCATGCGTCTGGGCCTGCTCAGCACCGTGGCCTGGATCGTGCAGTTGACCGAACCGGTGATCGAGTTGATGGGCCAGGCGTTCTCGTGGAAAGACATGATCCTGATCGCCGGTGGTCTGTTTCTGGTCTGGAAGGCGACCACTGAAATCCACCACAGCATGGATGAGGCGCACGACAAGGAAGACACTGTCGGTTCCAAGGTGACCTTGAGCATGGGTGCGGCCATCGCGCAGATCCTGATGCTCGACCTGGTGTTCTCGATCGACAGCATTATTACTGCGGTGGGCATGACCGAGCACTTGCCGATCATGATCATTGCCGTAGTCTCGGCGGTGGTGGTGATGCTGGTGGCGGCTGACCCGCTGGCCAAATTCATCAACGACAACCCGAGCGTGGTGATGCTGGCGCTGGGCTTCCTGATCATGATCGGCATGACGCTGATCGCCGAGGGCTTTGGTGCCCATGTGCCAAAAGGCTATATCTATGCCGCGATGGCCTTCTCGGCCCTGATCGAGGTGCTGAACATGCTGGCGCGTCGTTCCAAACGCAAGAAAGCTTCTACTGCCTGATTTCTGCAGGCGAGTGAAAGAACGGTCGGTCCTGTGATGGGGCCGACCGTTTTGCTTTCAGGTCTGAAAAAGCGATATCAGTGAGCGTTCGCCGGCCGGATCTTGTGATGTCTGGCGGGCTTCGAGGGTTGAACGACTGGAGTGGGGCGGGTGTGATGCCGATGATGGCGACGGGCAATGCGCATGACGCCCCAGAGCATGGCGCAGGCTACGGCAAGCCAGGCAGCGATCAACATCGCAATAGTCATTTCCACGTTCATGGATGTTCCTCCACAGTCGCTGCAATCGATTGCAGTCTTCATAACCGACAGTCTAGACCCCTTAGTGTTTCGCCAACTTGACAAGTGGTTGCCGGCTTCGACTGTTTTGCTCTATGCAATGATGGCTACATGCCTAAAGGCTATACCGCCGACGTACAGCGCTCTATTATCGCCATTCCCGTCAGGTCAGAGGTCGCCTGGCGTTCGATCAAGTGAGGGAACATGTTGCCGGTATTATTTGCATCCAGAGCGGTTCGGGTTGGACTGGCGGTTGCCATGCTGGCGATTCTGGGCGGCTGTTCTTCATCGTCGCGCACGTTGCATGCGCTGCCGCCGGATCCGCAAGGGCTGCCCGACCGGGTCGAGCTGACATCGATGCCATTCTTTCGCGGCAATGCTTTCCAGAGCGGGCCTAACGCACTGGCCACCATGCTGGCGCATCAAAACGTCGCCACCACTCCCGGCCTGCTGGAGAAAAATCTGCAACTGCCGGGCGCTGAAGCGCAACTGGAGCAAAACCTGCAACGCGTAGCCCGTGAGTACGGCTTTGTGGTTTATCCGCTCAATGGCCAGTTGAGCGATTTAAAGGCTCAACTGACGGCGGGTTACCCGGTGCTGTTGCGCTTTAGCGAAGGCTCGGCACTGTGGAAAGAGCCGCGTTACGCGGTATTGGTCGGTTACGACCGATACCGCGACGGGGTGTTGTTGCAGGCCGGCATGAATCGTCGGCTGTTGATGAAGTTTGACAGCTTCACCTCGGCCTGGAATGACGCCGGTCACTGGGCGGTACTGGTGCAGGGCGCCCGCCAGTTGCCCGTCAACGTCGACCGCCAGCGCTGGCTGCAAGCGGCCGAGGCGCTGGCCAAAGCCGGCCAGGAGCAGGCAGCCGGCGAGGCGGTCAAGACGCTGGGGCGTTAGGCGTTAAAACCCCAGCTTGTCCCGCAAGCTGTAATACCACGCACCCAGCGCGGTAAACGGCGTGCGCAGCAACTGGCCGCCAGGAAACGGGTAGTGGGGCAGGTTGGCAAAGGCATCGAAGCGCTCGGCCTGGCCGCGCAGGGTTTCGGCCAGCAGCTTGCCGGCCAGGTGCGTATAGGTCACACCATGGCCGCTGCAGCCTTGCGAATAATAGATGTTGTCGCCTAGGCGACCGACCTGCGGCAGGCGTGACAGGGTCAGCAGGAAGTTACCGGTCCAGGCGTAATCGATCTTCACGTTCTGCAACTGCGGGAAGACCTTGAGCATCTTCGGCCGGATGATCGCTTCGATATTGGCAGGGTCGCGTGCGCCATAGACCACGCCTCCGCCGAAAATCAGGCGCTTGTCGGCGCTCAGGCGGTAATAGTCCAGCAGGTAGTTGCAGTCTTCGACGCAATAGTCCTGCGGCAGCAGCGTGCGGGCCAGTTCGTCGTCAAGCGGTTCGGTGGTAATCACTTGCGTGCCGCAAGGCATCGACTTGGCGGCCAGTTCTGGCACCAGATTGCCGAGATAAGCATTGCCCGCCACGATCACGAACTTGCTCCGCACCCGGCCCTGAGCGGTATGCACCACCGGGCTGGCGCCGCGCTCGATGCGAATCGCCGGCGACTGTTCGTAAATTACACCACCCAGCGACTCCACCGCAGCCGCTTCGCCCAGCGCCAGGTTCAACGGATGAATGTGCCCGCCGCTCATGTCCAGCATGCCGCCCACGTACTGGTCGCACTGCACCACTTCACGTATGCGTGCGGTATCCAGCAGCTGCAATTGCGAGTGGCCATAACGCTCCCACAAGCGCTTCTGCGACTCCAGATGCGCCATCTGTCTGGGATTCAGGGCCGCGAACACGCCGCCGTCCTTGAGGTCGCACTGGATGGCATAGCGGGAAATCCGCTCACGAATGATCTGCGCGCCTTCAAAGGCCATGTGCCCCAACAATTGCGCCTGGTCCGCGCCGACGCTGCGCTCGATCACATCGATATCACGGCTATAACTGTTGACGATCTGCCCGCCATTACGGCCCGAGGCACCAAAGCCGACTTTCGCCGCCTCCAGAACCGTGACTTTAAAACCGTGTTCAAGCAGAAACAGCGCGCTGGAAAGCCCGGTGTAGCCGGCGCCGATGATGCACACGTCAGTCTCGATTTCGCCTTGCAGGGCAGGGCGCTCGGGTGCCGGATTGGCTGAGGCTGCGTAATAGGACTGCGGGTAGGCAATGCTCGCCATGCGGACTCTCCGTTTAAAATTCTTGACGAATGATGGCGATCCTACCCGAGATCGTTAAAGATGCAAAACAGGGCGTTTATAAAAGGTTTTCTAATTCAGTGGCTTAGCGAAAAAAACGTTTGACAGGGGTTTTAATTTCCGTAGAATGCCGCCTCACAGCAGGCACGTAGCTCAGTTGGTTAGAGCACCACCTTGACATGGTGGGGGTCGTTGGTTCGAGTCCAATCGTGCCTACCAGACAAAACCCGCGCAATGCGCGGGCTGGGAAGGGGGAGATCAGAAATGATCTCCCCCTTTTTCTTATGGGCGATTTTTTCAAAGCGCTCCTCTCAAAACGCCAGTGTGGCATCCGCCAGGTCGCCCCCCATCTTATTAACCGTTTCACCCATTCATCTGTGCTGCCAGTAAGGCCCGTTCTTTTGTCAGGGGCTTGAGCACTCCGGGATGTTCGCCGATTTTGATGAACAAGAAGTAACGATCCTGATCGTCATGCAGGATGCGGTAGACATCGGCTGTAGTGTTGGTGCTGGGCGCCGTCAGTTTGTCCACGATCAATGTGTAGGCGCCAACTCCCAGTCCGCTCAACGCTGTCTGTAGCTCTGCGTCAATCTTTGATCGCCACTTCTTCATGTTGTGTCGATAGGCAAGGACGGCCAGTGCCACTGCCAGTATTGGCATCACGCCGGTTGCGAAGATCTTGAGTAACGTTTGCATGGTTCCTCTTCTTTGGGTTGCGCTCATTGCCGTCAGCTGAGTTGTAGGCAGAGGGTCACAGTTTCAGCTCAGCAGCAATAACCTCGGTGCTTTTATCTTCATCGGTCTGAACTGTGCAATCGCGGTTCTGAATGTGTCCCGACTCCACGTACAGCGTCAGCTCATGCCCGTAAGGCACATTGAAGCCCGCCGCATTGCGGTGCCCGCCACCGCCGAACTGTCTGGCAATCACAGACACATCCTCGCCGGCCTCGGTACTGCGCAGAGAGAAAGACCGCCCTTGCGGTGTATCCCAATAGATGGCAGCGAAAGGCTCTCCCGCGCATAGCAGATGCCCTGCATCGCTGGCATGGGTAAATGGCAGGTTTGCGGCTGGTACGTCAAATCCGCAAATCACCAGGCGCCTCGGAGTGGTCCGCAGGAGGGCGGCCAGCTCTCGCTGCCGACTGCGCTCGATCGCGGCGCCCTCCGAGCGCAGGGTGCTGACCGGCGTGGCCATCAGCTCATCCCATACCTCGAAGTCTTGCGGATGACTGAACAGGTTCGCGGTGATCTCTCGCGTGCCTTCAAGTTTGAATAGCCACAGATCACGATCCTCAATGTGATTGATAAGCTCCGGTCGCGGCTTGTCTTTGAAGTAATGGTCCCAGGTCAGTCCGGCGCCAGAGCGATTCATGTCGAACACGGCATGCAGTCCTTCGAGCGGACCTGGCTGCCGTCGCTCAGGAAAAGGCTTCACATCGGCCAGATCGGCCTGTGCTGTCTTGTGGTGGTCGATGACCAGAACTGACAGGGCGGTGCTGGCCATCGCGGTCAGCACTTCTAGCGAATAGGCGAAGTCAACGATCACGACATGCTGATCAAGGACTTCAGGTGGCGGCTCTCCATGGTTGGCGGCGTAGAACTGGACGTCGGTTCCGAACCGGCGGCGCACTACCCACGCGGCACCGAAGCCATCGGCGCAATTGCCGTGGTAGATGCAAAGTGTCGATGCTGTGGCCATGTCGGCTCCTGGGTCGAGATGTTCGATGCGACACCATTGCATCGAATATTCATGAAAACCAGACTTGAATGATGTTTCGTCAGGCGATCAGAAGTTGTTTCCCTTCTTTTATGGGCAGATTTTTTGCAAAATGCCCCGCCGCTGGATGCCGGTCCGGTATTCGTACAGCTGTATTTATCAATCACGGAGTACCCGTCGTGGAAGCAATTATCAGCCTGTTGTGGCTGCCGTTCACTTTGCTTGTATTAATTGCAGACGTGGTGGTGATCATCGGCGTATGCCGCAGCGAGAAAAGTCCAGGCGTCAAAGCGGCCTGGAGTGCAGGGATTGTTTTGTTTCCCGTACTGGGCCTGATCGCCTGGGCAGTTGCAGGGCCTCGCAGGGAGGGTTCGGGGGGTAATCGGCTGTGAGTGTCGATGACGTGGCATAGAGCTATTACTTGTTCCAGTGCTACCATTCCTCCTGACGGGCCAGGGGTTGGCTCGTGGTGCCGGGTTACCCAGCCATAGGGACGTCTCGGCAGGTTGTTGTAGAGCTGGCTGTCAGGTGCTCAAGTGAAACGTGATCTTCAGCTCGTTGTAGCGCTTTTATTGGTCGTGTGTTTTTCGCTGGTATTCATCACTTTCTGGAAAGTCATGGCGGCCCGCGAAAGAGCCTTGAGCAATGTGAATGTCAATGGCGCGAACCTGGCTCAGGCGCTGGTGACCTATTCGGAAGGGATCATGCGCCAGGGGTCGATGCTGCTCAACGGCATGGTCGAGCGTATTGAAACCGAGGGCACGGGCCCGGAGCAGTTCGATCGCCTGAAAAGATTTCTGAAGATCCAGCACCGTGCCATGCCCCAGTTGAGCGGCATCACCCTCTACGACAGGGAGGGCAATTGGTTGCTGTCATCGAACGGCGCCATTTCCTCCGGATTCAACAGTGGCGATCGTGCCTACTTCACCCATCACCGCGATGATGCATCGCGGGACATCTTCATCGGCCCGCCCATCCTGCATCGTGCGACCAAGGAATGGGTCATCACCATCAGTCGTCGCATCGACCATGTTGACGGCAAGTTTGCAGGGGTGGTGGCGGCGACGCTGGGGATAAAAAACTTTCTCGACCTGTACGGCAAGATTGATGTTGGCGACGATGGCGCCATTTCACTGACCTATGCCAGCGGCCAGTTGCTGGTGCGTTATCCCTTTCGCGAGCAGGACATGGGCAAGGATTTTTCCCAGTCGCCGGGCTTCAAGAAGTATTTTCTGGATCGCGATTCCGGAACCGCTTCGCTCACCTCGACACTCGACGGTGTCGAGCGTTTGTATGCCTTTCGCAAAAGTGAAAGCTTTCCATTGATCACGACCGTGGCGCTGGGCAAGAACGAGGCTTTGCGCACCTGGCGGATTGAAACCCAGTTGTCACTGATGGTGCTGGCCGTATTGATATTGCTGACGGCGGGTACCGGCTGGGTGTTGTTCAATCTGATCAAGCGCAGGATTGAAGCGCAATCCCAGTTGCAGATGGCGCGTCAGCAATTGATGAGCGCCAACGAAAAGCTGGAGCAGCTGGCGTCACGCGATCAACTGACTGGCCTGGCCAACCGGCGCTGTTTCGATGAAACGCTGGAAGTGGAAGTCCGGCGCGCTCAGCGCGCAGGGACGCCTTTGTCATTGATCCTGATGGATATCGATCTGTTCAAGCTGTTCAACGATACCTATGGCCATGTTGCAGGTGACGAGTGCCTGCAAGCGGTCAGCCGCGTAATCGCAGGCTGCGCGCGCCGTCCTTCAGATCTGGTGGCCAGGTATGGCGGCGAAGAGTTGGCCGCCATCCTGCCGGACACGGATGCTGAGGGAGCACGCCTGCTGGCCACTGCCATGCTCGAAGCGCTGGCTGCGGCGAATATCGGTCATGCACCAAGCCCCTTTGGTCGAGTGACGATGAGTTTTGGCATTGCCTGTTTTCAGGGCAGCGAGATAACTCAGCGCAAGCCCTCGATCGTTGAAGTGGCCGACAGCGCCCTGTACAGGGCCAAGGCTTATGGGCGTAATCGGGTTGAGATGTGATTGTGGGCTCAAGCTTTCCTAAAAAATTCGGTTTTTCAGTGGCTTACTGAAAAAAGTCGTTGACAGGGGGTCGGAATTCCGTAGAATGCCGCCTCACAGCAGGCACGTAGCTCAGTTGGTTAGAGCACCACCTTGACATGGTGGGGGTCGTTGGTTCGAGTCCAATCGCGCCTACCAAACAAAATCCGCTCTGCTGGGCGGTACAAGAAAGGCGATCCGAAAGGGTCGCCTTTTTTGCGTCTGGTGCTTTTAAAACCGCCGGACTATCTGAAAATCAGCACCGCGGCGGCGGCAATCACGAACACCACGCCAAATATCATTCTCGCGATCCATGGGGCTGTCAGCCACACGCCAGTGGCGCCGGCGATCTGGCCGATGTTTTTCTCGCTGAGCAGGCGGTTCGGGGCTGCGCTCATGGGGTTGCCGCAGTGCGGGCAGGCATGGGCCTTGTCGGAAATCCGGGCGGCACATTCAGGGCAGTCGATCAGGCTCATCTTCGTCGTCCGTCGTTGTTTCAGGTCATCTGAAAGACCTTGAAAATTCGTCCGGGTTCGCCTGCGCATGTCGAGGTGTGCACTCGTTGGCAGTTTGTGGGCTATTCAGGATTGCCGGGCAAATGCCTTGAGGATCGATTTGGTGGTGTCGCTGGCCTTGAGCTCGCTCCACTGTGTGTCTGCCAGCCACTTGCACGCACTGATTTCATTATTGGGCTTGGGCTTGCCCTTCTTGGGCACATTAGTCACGAACACGTAGTGGCGCACCTGATTACCGGTGAACTCGTCCAGATACAACAGCTGCAGGTCGCGTAGCCCGGTTTCTTCGCGTAACTCGCGGGTGGCGGCCTGCCGTGGTGTTTCGCCGGCTTCGATTTTGCCGCCAGGCAGGTTCCAGCGCGATTTGGCCTTGCGTACACAAAGAATCTGGTCGTCGCGTTTACAAATAACGGTGGCTCTGGCTTTCATGGGGGGAGGGATATCCTGGCCTGCGGGGGGCATCTATGCGCTGTCAGGGTTTGTCCCGTTCAAGGCATCAAAGGTTCAGCCCGATATGGCGAGCCATGCGCCGAAATGTCTTGTCATCGGTGGCCGCCAGCAGTGTGCGGCCATCCTTGAGCGTTGCCAGAAAGGTGATTTCCTTTTCCTCGCCGGCCAGCATCATGCCGGCCGCCGCGCCAAGCGGACCCAGCATCAGCGCTCCGGCCAGCCCCAGGCCAATGGCGTCGTCGATATTCTTGCTGCTGGCCTGACTGGCTATTTCCATGGACTGGATTTCATCGTGATTGAAGCTGATACCAGGCGAGGGAAACAGTGCGGTCACCAGTGTGAGGGTGCCAGAGCGATACTCTGCGTCACCTTGAAGAAAGTCTCCTGATAAAACATTGATCCTGGCCATGTTCATCTCTCCTTGTTTTCAGGCAGGCGCACATTGCGCGCCTCAAGTTCAGGCGTGTCAAATACCCGGAGACGAGGTGTTGTGACGTTCGTCAGATGGCGACGGGACTGATATGTGTGTGGCAGACGGTTACAGGTTTCGATAAAGCCGTTTTCGCAGTATTGTTCTTCGCCGCCGGCGCAATAGGGAACAGTCTGATGGGGCGTGGATTTATGGGTGTGAGGCTTTGATGAATATTCCTCCTTTGGTCGACGATGTGTGCCATTCAGTTCACTTGCCCGATCATTCGTCATCCGCCGTCATCTCGATCAGCAGCCTGCTGCAAGGCGTGCAAGACATGCGCCCTGGCGCCCGCTGGGCCGTCTATGGCGCGGGCGAACAGAAGCGCCTGCTGGGCCGGGATGCTGCGGGCCAGGACTGGCCGGAACATATCGCCAGCGCCGATTTCGACAGCTGGTGTCAGGCGCACGACCTGCATCGCTGGGTTGCCGGCAGGGGTGAGGACGTGCTGGGCTGGGTCGTGGCGCCCCATGCACAGGCCCACAGCCCATGGCTGGCGGATCTGGCCCTGCGCCTGGGCTCGCTGTTGCAAAGTGCGGCCCTGATCCGCGCCCAGCACACCCAGCGGGTGCTCTACGAAATCAGCCATCTGGCCAGTTCCGCCCGTGATCGCGGCGAGTTCATCAAGGGCGTTCACCAGCAGCTGTCGAACCTGATCGATGCCGAGAACTTTTCGCTGGCCTTGTACGACCGGCTGCGCGACAAGATTACCTGGCCCTATTACGTCGACAGTATCGACGGCGAGGCGCCTGAGGCGGATGCCTACGAATTTCTCGACCGTGCAAACATGTCCATGACCGGCTATGTGCTGACCGGTGGCCAGTCCTTGTTCGTCGATGCGCACGATATCGAACAGGCCAGGCTTCAGGGGCGCTTCAGTTGTGTCGGGCACCGCCCGGAATTCTGGATGGGCGCGCCTCTGAAAAATGCCGCCGACGAAGTATTCGGCATGCTGGCCATGCAGGTCTATGACGCCAGCCGGGTCTACAGCCTTGAGGATCGGGCGCTGTTCCAGGTGGTGTCGCGGCATGTGGCAATGGCCCTGGACCGGCTGCTGCATCGTACCGATCTTGAGCAGACCGTATTGTTGCGCACCCAGCAGTTATCGGCGGCCAACGATGCTCTGCGCCAGGAAGTGGCCGACCGCGAGCGTGCCGAGCACTTGCAAAGCGCTTTGTTCCAGATTGCCGAACTCTCTAGCCAGCAGGGCGACATGGCCGAGTTGTTCCACCGTTTGCACATGATCGTGGCCGAACTGCTGGTGGCGCTGAATTTCTACATCGCCCTGTATGACCACAGCACCGGCGAGGTCGCGTTTCCGTACTTCGTCGACGAGAAAAGCGCACGCCCCGGTTCCCGCCGTGGCCAGCGCGGCTATACCGAATACGTGATCCGTCAGCGCCGTCCGTGTCTGATCAATCGCGATGAGGCCATGCGCCTGGCGGCGCTGGGCGAGATCGAAGAGCAGCGAGAGTCGCAGCGCTCCTGGTCGTGGCTGGGTATCCCGTTGTTCGAGGGTGACCAGGTGCGCGGTATTCTGGTGGTGCAAAGCTACTCGCCCAATGTCAGTTACACCCAGCGCGATCAGGAACTGCTGACGTTCGTGTCCCGGCATATCGACACGGCCCTGTCGCGACGCAGTGCGGCCGAGGCGATTCATGCGGCCAATCTGCAGCTTGAAGCGCGGGTGCAAGACCGTACTCGTGAGCTGGATCATGCCAACGCCAAGCTGCAGTATGAAAACGCCCACGATGCGCTGACCGGGCTGGCCAACCGCAGCCATCTGCAACAGCGCCTGCAAGCGGTGTGGCGTGATTTCTGCGAGCAGGGTCGGCCGCTGGTGGTGATGTTCATCGACCTGGACCGCTTCAAACTGGTCAACGACAGCCTGGGTCATCACTGCGGTGACGATCTGCTGGTCCAGGCCGCTGAGCGTTTGCGTGGTTGCATGCGCGAAAGTGACCTGTTGGCCCGTCTGGGTGGCGACGAGTTCGCGGTGCTGGCGGTCGGTGCTTCGCTGGAGGTTGGCAGCGGCATTGCCGAGCGCATTCTGGCGAGCTTCGACCTGCCGTTCTTCATTGACGGGCATGCGGTGTTTTCTTCGTGCAGCATTGGTGTGGTCGGAGCCGACAGCCAGTTTCATCGCGAGCCGACCGATCTGCTGCGCGATGCCGACATTGCCATGTACCGGGTCAAGAATGCCGGGCGTGACAGCTTTGCAGTATTCAACCAGGCGCTGCGCCGTGAAGTATCCGATCAGGTCGAGCAAGAGGGCGCGTTGCGTAACGCGCTCAAACGTACCGATGAATTGATTCCGTATTTTCAACCCATCGTCTGCGTCAACAGCGGCAAGCTGCTGGCGCTTGAGGCCCTGATTCGCTGGCACCAGCCCGATGGTCGGGTGATTGCTCCGGGGCACTTTTTGCCGGCGCTCGAGGGTTTGCGACTGATCGGTCGTCTGGACCTGTACATGCTGCAACAGGTCATTGCCATTCTCGCGCTGCCGGCCAATGCCCACTGGCCGGCCGTGCACGTTAACTGCTCCAGCTACAGCATCACCCGCCCGGAATTTGCCGCCGAGGTACTGGCCATGCTGGCCGGGCAGGGCGTGGCGCCGTCGCGTATTTGCCTGGAATTGACCGAGGGCGCACTGGTTGCCGAGCCTGAGCAAGCGCGCCAGACCATGAAGCAACTGGCCGATAACGGCATGTCGGTGGTGCTCGATGACTTTGGTGCGGGCTTTTCATCGCTCAGTTACGTGCACCAGTACCACTTCAGCGGCCTGAAGATCGACAAGTCGTTCATTTTCGAACTCAGCACCAGCGCGCGCAGCCGGGCGATCGTGCGTGCGATTGTGCGCATGGCCGAGTCGCTGGACCTGACCGTGGTGGCCGAAGGGGTCGAGGATCAAGCCACCCTTGAATTATTGCGCGATATCGGCGCCGGTCAGGCCCAGGGTTATTATTTTTCCGTGCCGCTGCCTGAGGATCGTCTGGTGCTGCCAGGTGCCGACTGAACGGCAAGCTTTTGCCAAAGCTGGCAAGTCGTCTCCGGTCCCGGCGGGTGGCAAGCGGCTAGCTTTTCAACAATGATGCAGGTCTGCCGGGCTTGCGCTGAATGGCATCCATTTTGCTGAGTAAAGACTGGCCGGGGATTAATCGCCTCGCTAAAGCAGGAGAACGTCATGCTAGTCAGCAGCAACACATTAGAAAGCCTGGCCTCCAGGTTTGTCAGCGGGCGCAGTGCGCTGGACGAAGTGTCCCAGGCGTCATTCAGCCTGATCAAGCCACCGGAGACCAAGGCTTCTGCCGCCGCGCTCACCTCGGGCTCCGGCAAGGGCGCGTCGCAAAGCAGTACCCAGGACAGTTCGGCCTATGAAGAGTCCTTTGCGCGGATGATGCTGGGCCTCAAGGCTCAGGCTGAAACCGCGCTGTCGCAAACGACGGCTGATGTCGATAACGGCGTTAGCGGTGATGTGTCGATTGCGGCCGCCAACGACACGACCTATACCTCTGCCCAGCAACAGTTTCTCGACTACATGAAACAGCCGGCCGAAGACCGCTTGCGCGAGCAATTGACCGGGGTCAGCAAGGAGGCGTACGAGGCCATGAGCCCTGAGGAAAAACTTGGCGTGGACGAAAAGTTCAAGGAAGCACTCAAGCAACAGCAGGAGGTGGCCAAGGAGGACATCAATGTGCGCATCAATGCCCTCAAGGCTGGTTTGATCGGCTAAGGATCAGGCCGGGCGATTCTTGGCCTCGATCCACTGCGCCATGTACTGCGTACTCTTGTGCTGGTGATGGCGCAGCATGGAGCCTGTGAAGTTGTGCAAGCGGTGCCGGGGCAGGTCGCGGCGCAGGGCTTCGATGCGCTCGATCAGGCTCTGTGCGTGCTCACGGTACTGATAGCGGGCTTGCAACAGCGCCGTGCCAGCTTCCTGAGCCTGCTCCCACAATGCCTGGTCCTGATACAGGCGTACGGCGGCTGCGGCGATGTCTTCAGCGCTTTGTGCGATCAGGCCGGGCCAGGGCAGGGCGCCCTGCATGGCCTCGCTGCCGATCGGGGTAGTCACCGAGGGTGTGGCGCAGAGCATGGCGTCGATCAGTTTGCCTTTGATGCCCGCGCCAAAACGCAAGGGCGCAAGGCATACCCGCGCATTGCTCATCACTAACAGTGCATCCTCGGCCCAGTCCATGATGTGAAAGCCCTGAGCCGCATTGTGCAGGGCGGTGGCCTTGGGCGGTGTATAGGCACCATACACATGCAGTTGCGCACCCGGCAGTTGCTGGCGAATCAACGGCCAGATGCTCTGCTTCATCCACAGCACGGCGTCCCAGTTGGGCGCATGGCGAAAATTGCCGATGCTCAGAAAGTGTGCCCGTTGTTCGAATCCGGGTGTTTCGGGTACGCCGTCTTCGACCATCAGCGGGCACCAGTGCAGCAGCGCCGGCGGCAAGCCGAACTGCCCGGTGAGCAACTCGATTTCCACATCGGAAGTCATCAGGCTCAGGTCGCAGCGATACAGTGCCGCGATTTCGCGCTGAGCCAGATCAGTGCCGGCCATGTGCTCGAACCACACCGCATGATCCTGCTTGAAAAGCTCAGCAGTATCATCCGCTTGAATAGGGTTTTTGAGTAATTCCCTTAGCTGGTGATGCCGCGCATGCCGCAGGCTTTGCAGGTCTGAGGTTTCCAGGATGCGCAGAGCATTCGGGCAATGTTTCTCGACACGCCAGCCGAACTGCTCCTCGATCATGAATTGATCGAACAGTACGATATCGGGGTTTAGATGGCGGACAAAATCATCGAAGCTGCTGCTGTTGAGTTCGATGTGTTGCTCATCGATGCCCAGTCCGGCCAGATCGGCCTTGTGCGCACCCTCCGTAGCGGGGCTGGCAAAGGTGATGTGCCAGCCCTGATCGAGAAAGCAGTGAATCAATTGCATCATATGACCACTGGCCGCCGAAGAGCGGGGTTCTGGCCAGACGTAGCCAATGATCAGCAGGCGAACAGAAGCAGTAAGGGTCACGTCGGGTACGTCATGCCTGGCCAAGAATAGCGGTTACCTTGTCGCGTAATTGATCGATGGAGAACGGCTTGCCAATCGAGTACATGTCGCCGGGTACATCGATATTTTCCGAATAACCACTGGCAAACAGCACCGGCACCTGCGGGCGCAACTCACGGGCCGCCAGGGCCAGATCGGTGCCTTTCATGTCGGGCAGGCCCTGGTCGGTCATCAGCAGGTGGATCACGTTGTCGGCATTGGCGAGCGTATCGAGTGCCGATTTGCCGTCACCGGCCTCAAGCACCTTGTACTCCAGCTCTTCAAGCACATCGACGATCAGCATGCGCACGATGTCATCGTCTTCGACCACGAGAATCGTGCTGGTTGGATCGGACATGGTTAACTCCCTTGGATATGGTCATTGAAGGCTGCATTTTTATAGCGGCCTCCTGAATCTGTAAGTAAAACACCCTCAGAAGTTCCATGAGCAGCTCAACGCCATGCATTCCTTCTCCAAAACGGCAGGCTTTCTGTGATGTGGCCGAGCTTATCGCCCATTTATGTCTGAAATTTCAATCCTGTAAGACCGAAAACCGAGTCTTTTTGTTAAGTTTGCGGCAAACTCCATGGTTTCACTGGGCCATCAGGGACTTTACATGAATCGCCTGTCCACTATCGACGCGCAGCGTTTTCGGAAACTGCTGGGGCGTAACGTCGGTCTGCCGCTGGGTGTCGGCGTGCTCAGCGCCGTGTTTTTCATCATTCTGATCAACTACCTGTTGCAAGCGATCCAGTGGGTCGAGCACACCGACAGGGTGATCAACAACATCAACCGCTCGATGAAGCTGTCCATCGACATGGAAACCGGCATGCGCGGTTTTCTACTGGTCGGTGACGAGCATTTTCTCGATCCTTACGAGATCGCCCGGCCGTTGCTCAAGGCTGAACTGGGCGGTCTCGAAGCGTTGGTGGCCGATAACCCCACGCAACAGGACCGAATCCGTCGGTTGTCCACCTTGCAGGACGAATGGGATAACTTCGCCCAGCAGATGATCAGCCTGCGCCGCCAGAATGGCGATTACCTGACGCCGACCAAGGACGGGCGCGGCAAGCGCATAACCGACCAGATGCGCAACGAGTACGACCTGGCCGTGGCCATGGAACAACAACTGCGCATCAACCGTAACGCTGATGTGACGCGCACCACCGTGCTGTCGGTCACGCTTTACCTGATATTCGTCCTCAGCGTCAGTGCAGCACTGGCGTTCGTGGGGCGGCGCGATCTGTTGTCGCTGTCCAGCACCTATGACGCCAACCTCAAGCTGCAACAGGTCAATGCCGAGCGCCTGGAAAAAGTGGCCTGGTTGCGCAACGGACAAAGCGAACTGGCCGAACGGGTACTTGGCCAGCTGACCCTGAACCTGGTCGGGCGTAATGTGCTGCAGTTTTTTGCCCAGTACCTGGGCGCCGTGGTGGCAGCGGTGTATGTGCGCCAGGAACATGGTGGTCTGGTACGGGTCGCCTCCTATGGCTTTTCTCGCGAACAGGAACAACACGAGCAGTCGATTTACGCCGATGAGGGCGTGATCGGCCAGGCCGTGCAGCAAGACCGCATCATCACCCTGGACAACCTGCCCAGTGACTATTTCAAGGTCAGCTCGGGCCTTGGCCAGGGCGAGCCCTCCAGCGTGGTGATCGTGCCGACCAGCAACGACAACCAGGTCAATGCCGTGGTCGAGCTGGGCTTTCTGCGGCCTTTGACCGAGCGCGATCTGGAATTTCTCGAACTGGTTTCCGATAACGTCGGCACCTCGGTCGAGGCCGCCCGCTACCGTCAGCGTCTGCAGGAAGTCCTGAGCGAAACCCAGCAGCTCAACGAAGAGTTGCAGGTGCAGCAGGAAGAACTGCGTACCGCCAACGAAGAACTTGAAGAACAGTCGCGGATTCTCAAGGAATCCCAGGCCCAGCTGGAAACCCAGCAGGCCGAACTTGAGCAGACCAACCTGCAACTGGCCGAGCAAAGCCAGGCGGTGGCCGAGCAGCGCGATGCGCTGGACCGTAACAACGAAGAGTTGAGCAACGCCCAGGTGCAGTTGCAGGCGCGGGCCGATGAGTTACAGCGCTCGAGCCGCTACAAGTCGGAGTTTCTGGCCAACATGTCCCACGAGCTGCGCACGCCGCTCAACAGTTCATTGATTCTGGCCAAGCTGCTGGCGGAAAACCCGATCCGCAACCTGACCGACGAGCAGGTCAAGTTTGCCGAGTCGATTTACTCGGCCGGCAACGACCTGCTCAACCTGATCAACGACATTCTCGACATTGCCAAGGTCGAGGCCGGCAAACTCGAAGTACGCCCTGAGAACAGTAGCGTCGCCCGGCTGGTCGAAAACCTGCACAACGTGTTCCGGCCTGTGGCCAGCGAGAAGCGCTTGCAGTTCAGCGTCGAGCTGCAAGAAGGCGCGCCAGCGCTGCTGTACACCGACTTCCAGCGTCTGGAGCAGATCCTCAAGAACCTGCTGTCCAACGCCATCAAGTTCACCGAAAGCGGCGAGGTCAGTCTGATCGTCTCGCGTCAGCCGGGTGACGGCATCGCCTTTGCGGTGCGCGATTCAGGCATTGGCATCGCTGGCGACCAGTTACAAAGCATCTTCGAGGCCTTCCATCAGGCCGATGGCACCACCAACCGCCGTTATGGCGGCACCGGTCTGGGACTGTCGATCTCGCGCGACCTGGCGGCCTTGCTCGGTGGGTCGATCAGTGTGGTCAGCGAACTGGGCCAGGGCAGTATCTTTACCCTGGTGTTGCCGCAAAGCTGGAGTGCCGAAGGCGAAGAACGCGCTGCGCCGCTGTCGGCGGTGGTCTCGGCAATGTCGCCCGGTGTCACCACGCTGCTGCCGCGCCGTGCAGAGCCTGAACCAGCACCGCTGCCGGTTGAAAACAGTGCCGCGCCGTTCGCCGATGACCGCCACAAGGCGCCGTTCGAGAATCGCAGCATTCTGGTCATCGAAGACGACGTGGCGTTCGCGCAGATCCTCTTCGACCTGGCCCATGAGCTCGATTACCACTGTCTGGTGGCACACGCGGCCGACGAAGGCTTCAATCTGGCGGTTAACTACACGCCGGACGCGGTGCTGCTCGACATGCGCCTGCCTGATCATTCCGGGCTGACCGTATTGCAACGCCTCAAAGAGCAGGCCGAGACCCGACACATTCCGGTGCACGTGATTTCTGTAGAAGACCGCCAGGAAGCGGCCATGCACATGGGCGCCATCGGTTATGCGGTCAAGCCGACCACCCGTGAAGAGCTCAAGGATGTGTTCGCCAAGCTCGAGGCCAAGCTGACCCAGAAGGTCAAGCGCATCCTGCTGGTCGAAGACGATGACCTGCAACGTGACAGCATTGCCCGGCTGATCGGTGACGACGACATTGAAATCACCGCTGTAGGTTACGCCCAGCAGGCGCTGGAGCTTTTGCGCGAGCATGTCTACGACTGCATGATCATCGACCTGAAACTGCCGGACATGCTCGGCAACGAGCTGCTCAAGCGCATGTCGACCGAGGACATCTGTGCCTTCCCGCCGGTCATCGTCTACACCGGGCGCAACATGACCCGCGATGAAGAAGCCGAGCTGATGAAGTACTCGCGCTCGATCATCATCAAAGGCGCCCGCTCGCCGGAGCGGCTGCTGGATGAGGTCACGTTGTTCCTGCACAAGGTCGAGTCGCAACTGTCCAACGAACGGCAGAAAATGCTCCTGACCGCACGCAGCCGCGACAAAGTCTTCGAGGCCCGCAAGGTGTTGGTGGTCGATGACGATGTACGCAATATTTTTGCCCTGACCAGCGCCCTGGAGCACAAGGGCGCGGTGGTCGAAGTGGCGCGTAACGGCCTGGAGGCCATCGAGCGTCTGAATGCGGTAGAAGACATCGACCTGGTGCTGATGGACGTGATGATGCCGGAAATGGACGGTTTCGAGGCCACGATGCATATCCGCAAAGACCCGCGCTGGCGCAAGCTGCCGATCATCGCCGTGACCGCCAAGGCCATGAAGGACGATCAGGAGCGTTGCCTGCAAGCGGGGGCCAACGATTACCTGGCCAAGCCGATCGATCTGGACAGGCTGTTTTCCCTGATTCGGGTCTGGCTGCCGAAAATGGAACGTATCTGAGTGCTTGCGGCCAAAGCAGCACCCGGATTCACCTCGTCAGGTTCAAGCATGTCTTATGACAAGAATGCCGATATCGAGCTGCGCCTGTTGATCGAGGCGATTTACCTGAAATACAGCTACGATTTTCGCGATTATTCCGGCGCTTCGATCAAGCGCCGTGTGCACCACGCCTTGCGCCAGTTCGAGTGCAGCACCATCTCGGCCTTGCAGGAGCGTGTGCTGCACGACCCGGCAGCGTTCATGCAGTTGCTGCAATTGCTGACCATTCCGGTCAGCGAGATGTTTCGTGACCCGTCGCATTTTCTGGCAATCCGTCGCGAGGTGGTGCCGTTGTTGCGCACCTATCCATCGCTGAAGGTCTGGATTGCCGGGTGCAGCACCGGTGAAGAAGTGTATTCGACGGCCATCCTGCTGCGCGAGGAAGGCCTGCTGGAGCGCACCATCATCTATGCCACCGACATCAATCCCAGTTCACTGGACAAAGCCCGCCAAGGCATCTTCTCCATGGACAGCGTACGCGGCTGGGCTGAGAATTACCGGCTGGCAGGTGGCCTGGGGGACTTCTCCGACTACTACACCTCGGGCTATGACTATGCGATTTTCGACAAGACCCTGCGTGAAACGGTGACCTTTGCCGATCACAGCCTGGCCACCGACAGCGTATTCTCAGAAACAAATTTAATTTCCTGTCGCAACGTACTGATCTATTTCAATAAAAAATTACAGGATCGCGCCTTTGGATTGTTCCACGAGTCCCTTTGTCATCGAGGCTTTCTGGCCTTGGGCAGCAAGGAAACCCTGGATTTCTCCGGCTACAGCGATGCCTTTGAAACCCTGGTCAAGCCGGAACGGATCTACCGCAAGAAATGAACACATCTTTCGATGCGCAAGCCGCCGGCGACCTGCCGGCAGTCGATGCAGTGGTGATGGGGGCCTCCGCCGGTGGTGTCGAGGCGTTGCTCGCTGTGCTGCGCAGCATTCGCCCGGGTTTTATGCTGCCGATCCTGGTGGTACTGCACCTGCCTGAAGAGCGCAGCAGCCAGTTGGCACAAGTGTTCCAGAACCGTTTGCCGATTCCGGTGCATGAAGCGCAGGACAAAGAGACCATCAAGGCGGGCACCTTGTACTTTGCTCCGGCCGGTTATCACCTGTCGGTCGAGGACGACTACAGCCTGTCGCTGAGCCAAGAAGACAAAGTGTTTCATTCACGGCCCAGCATCGACATTCTCTTTGATTCGGCGGCCGACGCTTACGGCGCAAGACTGTGCGGCATGCTGTTGACCGGCGCCAACAACGACGGTGCCCGGGGCCTGGCGAAGATCAGCGCCGCCGGCGGCCTGACCGTGATTCAGGATCCCGATACCGCGCTGGCACGCATCATGCCGGACGCCGGGTTGAGCCTGCACACGCCCAATTACCTGTTGCCCTTGTCGGACATCGGTCCCTTGCTGATCCAGCTGGAACGAATCGCATGCTAAGTAATACCCAGGCAAAACTGCTGATCGTCGACGACCTGCCAGAGAATCTGCTGGCGCTCGAAGCCCTGATCAAGCGCGAAGACCGCATTGTCTACAAGGCGCTGTCTGCCGATGAAGCCCTGTCGTTGCTGTTGCAGCACGAATTCGCCCTGGCCATGCTCGACGTGCAGATGCCCGGCATGAACGGCTTCGAGCTGGCCGAAATGATGCGTGGCACCGAGAAAACCAAGAACATCCCTATCGTGTTCGTCACGGCGGCCGGTCGCGAGCTCAACTACGCCTTCAAGGGCTATGAAAGCGGCGCGGTGGACTTTCTCTACAAGCCACTGGACATTCATGCGGTCAAGAGCAAGGTCAATGTCTTCGTCGAACTGTACCGTCAGCGCAAGGCGGTGAAGTTGCAGGTCGAGGCACTGGAGCAAAGCCGGCAGGAGCAAGAGGTATTGCTCAATCGCCTGCAGGCTACCCAGGTCGAGCTTGAACACGCGGTGCGCATGCGCGACGACTTCATGTCGATCGTATCCCACGAAGTGCGCACGCCGCTCAACGGGCTGATTCTGGAAACCCAGTTGCGCAAGCTGCACCTGGCCAAGAACAACGAAGCCGCGTTCAGCATGGACAAGATACGTGGCATGGTGGAGCGCGACGAGCGGCAGATCCAGAGCCTGATTCGCCTGATCGAAGACATGCTCGATGTGTCGCGCATCCGCACCGGCAAGCTATCGATCCGCACCAGTGCGTTCGACCTGTCGGAGCTGGTCGGTCGCCTGCTGGAGAACTTCGCTGCGCAGATTGCTGCTGCCAATTGCAGTATCAGTTTTAGTGCCGATCAGCCGGTAATCGGCATCTGGGACGAGTTCCGCATCGAGCAGGTGATTGCCAATCTGTTGACCAATGCCTTGCGCTATGGCACCGGCAAGCCGATCCGTGTCCGCGTATATGCCGACGCCGAACAGCATCGGGCACGCGTTGAAGTCGCCGACCAGGGCATTGGTATTTCCGAGGCAAACCAGAAGCGCATCTTTCAGCAGTTCGAGCGGGTCACGGCCAATCATGCGGTGGCGGGCCTTGGCCTTGGGCTGTTCATTTCCGAGCAGATCGTCATGGCCCATGGCGGGCGGATTCTGGTCGAAAGCGAAGAGGGCAAGGGCTCGGCATTCACCGTGTGCCTGCCGTTGCAGGCATCGGTGTGACGCTGCAAAAAATTAAACCTCTACGAAGTGCGAATTGTCTGACATTTTGCGCAACCTCCAGTACGCACCGTGGTCGTATTGGCAGCTATTTGAAGATTGAAGGCCGTTCCAATGAGCGCTGATGCCCAAGACGTTGTACTGATTGTCGAAGATGAACCCCTGATCATGATGCTGCTGGCCGACTATCTGTCGGGCGAAGGCTATCGTGTGTTGCAGGCCGAGAATGGTGAACAGGCTTTTGAAATCCTTGCCACCCGACCGCACCTGGACCTGATGATTACCGATTACCGCCTGCCTGGGGGTATCTCTGGCGTGATGATCGCCGAGCCGGCCGTCAAGCTGCGCCCGGACCTCAAGGTTATTTTCATCAGTGGCTACCCGGCGGAAATCGTCGATTCCGGTAGCCCTATCACCTTGAAGGCGCCGATTCTGGCCAAGCCATTCACCATGGAAACCCTGCACGCGCAGATCGAGCACTTGCTGGCCTGACACCGTCAGGCCTCGATCATCTCGCGCACTTTCGAGGTGAGGTGATCGAACGCGAAGGGTTTGGTGATCATTTGCATGTCGCTACCGAGAAAATCACCACGTACTGCAGCGTGCTCGGCGTAACCGGTGATGAACAGCACCTTGAGGCCGGGGCGCAATTGCCGGGCGATTTCTGCCAGTTGCCGGCCATTCATGCCGGGTAACCCCACATCGCTGATCAGCAGATCGATACGGGTATCCGACTCCAGTACCGGCACCGCACTCTGGGCGTCGGCAGCCTCCACGAACGCATAGCCCAGTTCGCTGAGCACTTCGCTGACTAGCGTGCGCACGGCCGGGTCGTCCTCAACGATCAATACGGTTTCGCCAGCCTTGGCGTAGGTGGCATTACTTTGAAAGGCCAGTTGATCGTCTTCCAGAACACCTTGATGGCGCGGCAGGTACAGCTTGACGGTCGTGCCACTGCCGACTTCGCTTTCGATCAGTACATGGCCGCGCGATTGCTTGCTGAAACCATAGATCATCGACAAGCCCAGGCCTGTGCCCTGACCAATCGGCTTGGTGGTAAAAAAGGGATCGAAGGCGCGGTTGACCACGCTTTCGGGCATGCCGCACCCCGTGTCGCTGACGCTGAGTAACACATAATCGCCGGGCAGCAAGTTTTCATGCGCATCGGTAAAACTGCGCTCCAGCCGCTCGTTGCGGGTTTGCACCCGCAGCAGTCCGCCGTCGGGCATCGCGTCGCGGGCGTTAAGCACCAGGTTGAGCAAAGCGCTTTCCAGCTGGTTGGGGTCGGCTTCTGCGGTCCATAACTGCGCGTCCAGCTGCATGTCCAGATGAATGCTTTCACTCAGGCTGCGCAGAATCAGCTCATCCATGGCTTTGACCAGGTGGTTCATCTCCACTGGCCTTGAGTCCAGTGACTGGCGCCTGGAAAACGCCAGCAGGCGATGGGTAAGGGCGGCGGCGCGGTTGGCTGAGGTCACGCCCAGGTCGATCAGGTTATCCAGATCATCGACCCGCCCACGCGCAATGCGTCGACGCATCAGTTCCAGGCTGCCAATGATACCGGTCAGCATATTGTTGAAGTCGTGGGCGATGCCGCCAGTCAATTGGCCGACCGCTTCCATCTTCTGCGATTGGCGCAGTGCTTCTTCGTTATGGCGCAGTTGCGAAGTGCGCTCTTCAACTTGCTGCTCAAGGGTTTCATTGAGTCGCCGCAGCTCGGCTTCGGCTTGCTTGCGCTCGCTGATATCGGAGGTGACCCCCACAAGCGCAATCACCTGGCCGCTTTTGCCGTAGATGGCGCGGGCGCGAACATCCACCCACCTGAGCGAACCGTCGGGCCACAGGTTGCGGTACTCAATAATGAAGTCGACGCCGGTGTCCAGGCTACGCTGCAAGGCTGACTGCATGCGTGGCTGATCGGCGGCGTAAACCGAATCCAGCCAGGCCTGATAGTCGAATGGCGTGTCCTCGGCAAGTCCATAGTGGGCTTTGCTGATGGCCGAGCAACTGAGGTCCAGAAACTCGGTTTCCAGTTGCCAGGAGCCCAGACGGCCGGCAGTCAGGGCGTTTTGCAGACGTTTTTCGCTTTCGAGCAAATCTTCCATCCGCCCGCGGGCTTCATACTGACGGCGCCGGCCGCGCACGGCAGTATTGACCAGACTGACCAGGGTCATCGGATGAAACGGCCGCTCCAGAAACGTCACGTTGCCCAGCACCGCACCCAGACGGGTCGACGGGTTCTGGTCCGGGCCGCCGTGGCGGGTCAGCAACACCACCGGCAAATCGGACCAGGTCGGCTGGCTGGCCAGCAGGTTGAGCAGCGGGTTGAAGTCGACACCGCGCAGGGCTTCGTCGGCAATGATTGCCAGCCCTGCGCCGATGCTCAGTTCCCTGACCAGCTCAGCCGTATCGTGGGCGACTTTAGTGCGTAAACCGGCCTCGTTGAGGATGGCGGCGGCGATCTGGCTGTCGCGACCATTGGGGGCCAGAATGATTGCCCGTTCGGAAAAAGCTGGAATCACGTTTCGTCATCCTGCAGCAGTGGCTGCCCATCGCCTCGATAGCTGGGAACGCCACGCAGCACACCCTGAAAATCATGCAAGGGCGCACCAATGCGCAAGCCGTTATGGCTTATACGGTATTCGCGAATCGTCGTTTCGTGTGCGCCAGTGCGTTTTTTGATAACCGAAATCGCCCGGCGCACTTTACCCAGCGCCTCGAAATAGCGCAGCAGAATCACGGTGTCGGCCAGGTAAGTGATATCGACCGGGGCACGCATGTCACCGACCAGGCCATGCTGGGCCACGGTCATGAACGTCGAGGCCCCCTGACGGTTGAGATACAGCAGCAACTCGTGCATGTGCAGCACCAGCGCATTCTCTTCCGGCATCGCCGCCTGATAACCATTAAGGCTGTCGATAATGACTGTCTTTATCTGTTGCTCATCGACATAGCGGCGTACCCGATGAGAGAACTCGCCGGGTGACAATTCGGCCGCATCGACCTGTTCGACCCACAGCTGACCGCTGTCCTGATAGGCTTGCAGGTCGATACCGATGCTTAGCATGCGGTCGTACAGCAGACCTAGTTCTTCATCGAAGACAAACAGCCCGACACGTTCGCCACGCGCCATGGCCTGGACCGCGAAGACCAGTGATATCAACGATTTTCCCGTACCCGCAGGACCCAGAATCAGCGTGCTGGAGCCGCTGTCTACGCCGCCGCCCAGCAGACCATCGAGCTCGGCGATACCGCTGGTGTACTGGCGCCGCTCATATTGATTACGATGCTCAGCCGCCACCAGGCGGGGGAATACCTGCACACCGCCTTTCTGAATCGTAAAGTCATGAAATCCGCCCCGGTACTTCTGGCCACGGTATTTGACGATCTTCAAACGTCTGCGCTCACCGCCGTAATTGGGCGTCAGCTCCTGCAGGCGAATCACCCCGTGGGCAACGCTGTGCACGGTCTTGTCCAGCGTGTCGGTGGTCAGGTCGTCGAGCAGCAGCACCGTCGTATCGAAACGGGCGAAATAATGTTTCATCGCCAGAACCTGACGGCGATAACGCAGCGAACTTTGCGCCAGCAAGCGAATCTCCGAAAGGCTGTCGATCACCACCCGCGTGGGCTGGATGCGTTCCACCACCTCGAAAATCCGCGCGACCGTCTCGCCCAGTTCCAGGTCCGAGGAGTACAACAGGCTTTGCTGTTGCTCGGCACTGAGCAGGCTTTCTGGCGGCGTCAGCTCAAAAACGTGAATGTTTTCGTCCAGCTCCCAACCATGCGAGCGGGCACTGTCGCGCAACTCGCGCTCGGTCTCCGACAGGGTGATGTACAGCGTCTTCTCACCGGCGGCTGCGCCAGTCATCAGAAACTTGAGCGCCACGGTGGTCTTGCCCGTACCGGGCTCGCCCTCGACCAGAAACACATGACCACGGGAAAACCCGCCCGTCAGAATGTCGTCCAGCCCTTCAATACCGGTTGCCGCTTTGGATGTAGTCAATGAAAACCCTCGATGTCGGAAAACAGGACACCGACCCGGCCTCCCGGCGAGCCGTCGTATCACATTGATGCTAGACACCGGTGGGCGGCTGGGGGTTCAGAGTTTTTGAGGGCGGTGAATAGAGGGATGTGCAGATACTGGCTATTTAATGGGTCCGGTAAATGGCACTTGCGCCGCCTTACGATGCCTGTCGCCGGCTTGTTATAGTCCGGCGCTCAGCCCCGAACGCAAAAGGAACCTGCCGTGTCCGACTATCAAGCCTTCATCGTCCAGCTTCATGAGCAGGTCGCTCATGTGCAGATCAATCGTCCGGACAAGGCCAACGCCATGAATACGGCGTTCTGGGACGAAATCATCGACATCTTCCGTTGGGTCGACGAAAACGATGGGGTTCGCGTCGTGGTGCTCAGCGGCGCGGGCAAGCATTTTTCAGCGGGCATCGACTTTGCGCTGCTGGGGGCGGTGGCCAGTGAGCTGGGGCCTGATGCCGGGCGCAATGCGCGAGTGTTGCGGCGCAAGATCGAGCAGTTGCAGGCGTCGTTCACCGCCGTGGCCGACTGCCGCAAGCCGGTGCTGGCGGCTGTGCAGGGTTATTGCCTGGGCGCAGGCGTCGACTTGATCGCGGCCTGTGACATGCGTTACGCCGCACTGGATGCGCAGTTTGCGATTCGTGAAATCGACATGGGCATGGCTGCCGATGTCGGCACCTTGCAGCGCTTGCCGCGCATCATCGGTGATGGCATGTTGCGTGAACTGGCCTACACCGGACGCAACGTCGATGCCATTGAGGCCGAGCGCATCGGCCTGGTCAATCGGGTCTATGACGACAGCACGCAATTGCTTGAAGCGGTGCTGACCCTGGCCCGGCAGATTGCGCAAAAATCGCCGATTGCCATCGAAGGCACCAAGCGCATGATCGACTATATGCGCGACCATCGTATCGATGATGGTCTTGAACACGTTGCTATCTGGAACGCGTCCATGCTGCAATCAGCCGACCTCAAGCTGGCCATGATGGCGCAGATGAGCAAGCAGAAGCCGGTGTTCGACGATTGAGCCCGGCTCACAAGGAGTTAGTTGATGACACCCCGTTGGACCACTGCCGTGTTGGACCCTCAGGCTGCGGGCGGACGTGCCGTGGTGCACAGCCCCCAGGGTTTTTTGCTGGGTGACGAGGGCGTGCTGTTTTCCAGGCAATGGCTGACCAGCCTGAATTTGCCGCTGCTGGGCGAACATGGCATTGGTCATTTCGATGGCGAGCCAGTGTATGTCTGGGTGCTGCGGCATGACGTCGACATCGAAGGCCTGGCCTGGCAAGGCTTGCGCCAGTTCATGCTGCAAGGCGACTACGCGGTTTTTCAGAAGCTCGGTTATGCCGCGCAGATCGCCACCTGGGCGCGTGAGCATCGTTTCTGTGGCGCTTGCGGTCAGCCGACGGTGCAGGTGACCGGCGAGCGGGCGATGTATTGCAGCGATGACAACCTGCGTTTTTACCCGCGAATCTCGCCGAGCATGATCGTGTTGATTACCCGTGGCGATGAGGTATTACTGGCCCGTTCGCCGCGCTTCGTGCCCGGCGTGTACAGCACCCTGGCAGGCTTTGCAGAACCCGGCGAGTCGGCCGAAGACTGCGTGCGCCGCGAGGTGATGGAAGAGGTGCAGGTGCGTATTCGTAATATCCAGTACGTGGGCAGCCAGTGCTGGCCGTTCCCGCACTCGATGATGCTGGGCTTTCATGCCGAATACGAAAGCGGTGACATCGTTCCTCAGGCCGATGAAATCGAGGATGCGCGCTGGTTCAGCATCCACGATATGCCGCCGCTGCCGGCCAGTCGCTCGATTGCCCGGCACTTGATCGAGCTGTACCTGGCGCGCCGCTCAGGCGCCCCCGAACCAGTGCTGCCAGGCCAGGCGCACGGTGAGTAGCAGCACCATGGTGATGAACACCGGGCGGATGAATTTGGCTCCGCCCTTGATCGCGGTGCCGGCGCCAAAGTAGGCGCCGAGCATCACTGCCAGGCCCATGCTGACGCCGATCAGCACATCGACCTGCCCGGAAAAAGCGAACACCGACAGCGCGGCCGCATTGCTGACGAAGTTCATGCTGCGCGCCACGCCGCTGGCCTTGACCAGGTCGACGGGGTAGAGCAGCAAGGTGCTGACCGTCCAGAACGCGCCCGTGCCGGGACCGGCCACGCCGTCATAAAACCCCAGCCCCAGCCCCTGCGGCAGTTGCCGGCCTTTCTTGATCGGTGCATCGCTGTTCAGCGGTGCCTTGGGTGTGCCGCCAAACAGCAGGTACACGCCGCAGGCGAACACGATCACCGGCAACATCTGGTTGATCCATTCGGCGGGCAGGTAATGGGCGATGATGGCGCCGATCAAGGCACCGACAGCGGTGCTGAAAAGCGCCAGCTTCCATTGCCTGGGGTCGAACAGCTTGCGTCGGTAATAGGTAAAGCTGGCGGTGGCCGAGCCAAAGGTGGCGCAGAGTTTATTGGTGCCCAACACCAGATGTGGCGGCAGGCCGGCGGTCATCAGTGCGGGCGTGGTGAGCAGGCCGCCACCGCCGGCAATGGCGTCGATAAAGCCGGCCACAAAGGCAACGACCGCGAGAATGGCAAGGGTGCTGGGTTCGACACTGAGTTCAAAAAGCATGACGGTAGACTTGTTCGGCAGGGGGGCAGAATGGCTGCCCGAAGGCGGCGCATTCTACGCCCATCAACGCGACCTGTCAGACGTCAGATTTCGCCCAGCGCCACCCAGCGCTGTTCGCTGGCTGCCAGACGAATCGCACTGGCCAGCCGCTCGACCTGCCAGGCTTCGGTAAAGTCCGGGCCTTGCTGGCGCTTGCCGGCAACCGCAAGGATCAGGTCGCGCACTTCCAGCGCCTTGAGCTCGTTGTAACCCAGTTGATGGCCCGGAGCCGGGCAAAACGCCGCGTAACCGGCCTGGGTCGGGCCGGCCAGAATCCGCTGGAAGCCATCACGCCCCGGATTGCCACTGCGATACAGGCGCAGCTCGTTGAGGCGTTCCTGATCGAACGCCAGGGTGCCGCGAGTGCCGCTGATCTCGAAACTCAGATGGTTCTTGTAACCGTGCTTGAGCCAGCTGGTGCTGACGGTGCCACGTGCACCGCTGGCGAAACGCAGCAGGGCATGGGTCTGATCATCGACGGCAATGGCGCGTAACTCCTGGCTGCCGACGCTGGCCGGGCGCTTGGCGTGCACCGTATTGGAGTCGGCGCACACCGCTTCGATATCGCCGAGCAGGTAGCGGGCCATCGCCAGCAAGTGACTGCCCAGGTCGGCCAGCGCACCGCCGGCATGCGCGGCTTCGCAGCGCCACGACCAGGGCGAGTTGGCATCGCCCATGAAGTCTTCGCAGAACTCGCCCTGAAAACTGATGATGTCGCCCAGATCACCGGCTTCGATCATCTCCCGCGCCAGGCCGATCATGGGGTTGTGCTGGTAGTTGTAACCGACCTGGGTCACCACGCCGGCGGCTTTGGCGGCCAGGTGCATTTCAGTGGCCTGAGTGAGGCTGACGGCCAGAGGCTTTTCGCAGTACACCGCTTTGCCGGCAGCGATGGCGGCCATGGCCATGGGGAAGTGCAGGTGATTGGGTGTGGTGATCGCCACGATATCAACGTCAGGGTCTTGCACCAGTTGCTGCCAGTCGCTATGGCTGTGATCGAAACCCCAGGCCTGAGCGCACTGCTCGGCACGCGCGCTGTCAGCGTCGGCCAGGGCCGCCAGACGAATGCGTACCGGCAGATCCAGCGCCGCACGGGCGCTGTGAAAGGCCAGCGCGTGGGCACGGCCCATGAAGCCGGTGCCGATCAAGCCGATGCCGAGTTCAGTCTGGCCGCTGGGGGAAGTTTTCTGCATGACGCTCTCCTGGGAGGAAATGTTGTTGTGCAGAAAATATATTCCAAAAAATAAAATAGTGGAAATTTAATTCTTTATCAGCCGGCGATTTTCAGGACAGAAAGCCGCCATCGACATTCAGGATCGCGCCGGTGGTGTAGCTCGACGCCGCGCTGGCCAGGTACAGCACCGCGCCGGCCATCTCTTCAGGGGCTGCAACGCGTTTGAGCGGGATGCGCGTCAGTGCGGTCTTCAGAATGGTCGCGTCGTTGACCAGTGCCGAGGCAAAGCGGGTATCGGTCAGCCCCGGCAACAGGGCATTGCAGCGAATACCGAACGGCGCGCATTCCTTGGCAAAGGCTTTGGTCATATTGATCACGGCCGCCTTGCTCACCGAGTAGATACCCTGAAACTCACCGGGCGAGACGCCATTGATGGACGCAACGTTGATGATGCTGCCACCGCCGTGCTCGCGCATCAGTCGGCCGGCCTGCACCGACATGAAGAAATAGCCGCGAATGTTCACATCGACGGTTTTCTGAAAGGCGCCAGCGTCCGTGTCGAGAATGTGGCAAAACTGCGGGTTGGTGGCGGCATTGTTGACCAGAATGTCCAGCCGGCCAAAGCGTTCACGAATCTGCGCAAAGACGTGTTCGATCTGCTCTGTTTCGCCGATATGACAGGCCAGCGCCGTGGCCTGGCCACCGTCTGCGATGATGCTGTTGGCTACTTGCTGGCAGGCCTCCAGCTTGCGGCTGGAGACAATCACATGCGCGCCCTGGCTGGCCAGCAACCGGGCGATGGCCTCGCCAATCCCGCGACTGGCGCCGGACACCAGTGCAATCTTGCCGTCGAGGTCGAATAAAAGGGTTTTGCTCATGATGGCTCCTTGGATGCAGACGAAAAAAAACCGAAGCACACAGGCTTCGGTTCTTTTTTGGAGGGGAGGGCGCAGGCCTGGTATCAGACTCAGACCGGGAACAGTTCGCTCAGTTTCAGCGCCAGCATCATGTCGCCTTCGGTGCGCAGCTTGCCGCCCATGAAGGCCTGCATGCCGTCGGTTTCACCGCTGACGATGCCCTTGAGGGTCTCGCTGTCGGTCACCAGGGTCACGTTGGCGTCCGGATTTTCGCCTTCTTGCAGCTCGCAGGTGCCGTCCTTGATGATCAGCGCGAAGTGCTTGTCTTCGTCGGTGATGTTGAAGCCGAAGACCAGATCCAGGCCGGCAGCGGCAGCAGGATTGAATTTGGCGTGCATGGTTTGAACGGCTTCGGCTACTGAGGTCATGGTTCGGTCCTTATGGATGAATGTCTGCGTGCGCAGCTGCTGGCGAGGTTATGAGGATGCCAGGAGCCTGTCAACCGCAAATCATACATCTGTTTGAATTAGCCGTTTAAATCCACTCGGCATGCTGTGCGCTGGTGATCGGCGGACCCGCTCGGTATGCTTGGCCATCGCGTCCTTGAATGAAGGGCGCCAGGCAATCAAGGAGTATCCGTGGATTTTGTTGCTGATTATTTAGGCTTTCTGGCCAAGACTGTCACGCTGGTGGTTGCCATCGTTGTCGTGCTGGTCGCCATCGCCTCGTTGCGCAGCAAGGGCCGGGCTAAAACAGCGGGGCAATTGCAGGTCACCCGGCTGAACGACTTCTATAAAGGTTTGCGTGAGCGCCTTGAGGGCTCGTTGCTCGACAAGGCGCGCTTGAAGACATTGCGCAAAGAGCAGGCCAAGGCGCAGAAAAAAGACAAGAAGCAGGCCGAACCCAAGGCGCGCGTCTATGTGCTGGACTTCAACGGTGATATCAAGGCCTCGGCGACTGAAAGCCTGCGCCATGAAATCACCGCCTTGCTGACGTTGGCCACGAACAAGGACGAAGTGGTACTGCGCCTTGAAAGCGGCGGCGGTCTGGTCCACAGCTACGGTCTGGCGTCTTCGCAACTGGCGCGCATTCGCCAGGCGGGCATTCCGCTGACCGTGTGCATCGACAAGGTCGCGGCCAGCGGCGGTTACATGATGGCGTGCATCGGCGACCGGATCATCAGCGCACCGTTTGCGATATTGGGTTCGATTGGCGTCGTGGCGCAACTGCCTAACGTCAACCGCCTGCTTAAAAAGCACGACATCGATTTTGAGGTGCTGACCGCAGGCGAATACAAACGCACCTTGACCGTGTTTGGCGAAAACACCGAGAAGGGCCGCGAAAAATTTCAGCAGGACCTGGACATCACCCACGATCTGTTCAAGGGCTTCGTGGCCAGCTACCGGCCACAGTTGAGCATCGACGAAGTGGCCACCGGTGAAGTCTGGCTGGGCATGGCGGCACTCGACAAGCAACTGGTCGACGAGCTCAAGACCAGTGACGAATACCTGTCGGACAAAGCTGAACATGCTGATGTGTTCCACCTGCATTATGCCCAGCGCAAAAGTTTGCAGGAGCGCGTCGGCATGGCCGCAGCTGCGTCGGTCGACAGCATGGCGAGCAAATGGTGGAGCCGCCTGACCCAACAACGCTTCTGGTCGTAACACGCACAAGGAAAGCGTTGATGTTTCACGTGATGTTCAGCTTGCCGTGCCTCTACGTCCTCATCCGGTTTATCTGGCCAATGCCGTGGGCGCTATCGGCCAGATTGGCCGCTGCGCTGCTGCTGTTGCTCGCCTCTCAATATCACCTGTACTCGCGGTTTTCTTCGGGCAGCGTTTTTTCCCCGGAATTTCCGCGCACGGCCGTGATGCTGTTCAACTGGGCCTTTGGCGCCATCCTGTTGATTGCGGTGCTGCAAATTATGGTCGACATCGGCCTGCTGCTGACGATGCTGGCTCGACGAAAACGGTTGGGCATTCCGGCACGTTTGCGTTACGCGATCGCCACGGCGGCGCTGTTGCTGGCCGCCATCGGTGTTCATCAGGCGATACGTGTCCCGCCTCTGAAGGACATCGAGATTGCGATCAAAAACCTGCCTGTGCAATTTGACGGTTACACCGTTCTGCAACTGACTGACTTGCACATCAGCCGCTTGTATGACCAACCGTGGACGCAAGCGGTTGTGCGTGATTCCAATGCCCTGGGCGTTGACCTGATCGTCGTGACGGGCGACCTGATCGATGGATCGATCAGCAACAGGACGCTGGATGTGGAGGCGTTGCGTGATCTGCATGCGCCAGACGGTGTCTACGTCATCCCCGGTAATCACGAATATTTCTTCGACAATGCCGCGTGGATGCAGCACTTCGTTTCGCTGGGAATGATCCCCCTGGCAAACCGTCACACGCTTATCGAGCGTGACGGTGCGCGGATCGTGTTGGCGGGCGTCACCGATGTCACTGCACCGACCACCGGCTTCCCTGCGCCAGACCTTGAGCAAGCACTGAAAGGCGCGCCCAGGGATGCCCCGATCATCCTGCTCGACCATCAACCCAGGAACGCCCGATTCTCTGCCAGCCAAGGGGTGGCGGTGCAGTTGTCCGGGCATACCCATGGTGGAATGATCCGCGTCCTTGACCGGGTGATCGCCATGGCGAATGCGGGTTTCGTGTCTGGTTTTTACGATGTCGACGGGATGCAGTTGTACGTCAACAACGGCACCGCGCTATGGCCCGGATTTGCCATTCGCCTGGGCAGGCCTTCAGAACTCACCCGAATCACACTGCGGCGGGCTGCCGGCTCCTGACTGGCGTCGTGCTGCGTCAATTGCATACAGTCAAGAAGGGACCGTTGTGAAAGACATTCGCTTGAGGTCAAGCAGGGAGCTGGCGAACCCCAAGTTTCCTGATACCACCCAATGGCCGCGTATTCAGCGGCTTTTGCGCTTTGGGGGCAGCGCTTGCGTTTTACATGGCCTGGCATGGGGCAGCTACTACACGGCGCAGGGCATGAGCGTGCTGGCTGTGGTGCTGTTCGCGCTCATGCTCGTGGGCATGACATGCCTGTACCAGTCAAAAACACCTGAGCGCTTCTCGTTGAGCGTTATCGCTCATGTGCTGCTGTTCATGACGGTATTCGCCAGCCTGGCCGATTCACCAACGGCGGCAGGGGGCAGGTCCACGCACTTGTTTCTTATGCCGATTGGCGTTGCAACGTTCTTTCTGTGTCGCTGCGAGGGGTTTTACCTGCGATGGCTGTTTCCGGGCATGTGCTTTTGTGCGCTGGTGGCTCTGGCGATCAGCCCGGTGAGTCTTGGTGCCGGGCTGGAGCTTTTTCCGGCGAATATCCAGGCGCTGGGTCACGGCCTGAACACCCTCACGGCCGTGGTCCTGACGGTCGGCGTGCTGGCGATCTTTCGCGAAGACCTCAGTGCCAGGGTCGATCAATATGTGGCACTGGCTCGCGCGCTTGCCCAGCATGAGCTGTGTGCGTACCTGCAGCCACAAGTGTCGACCGAGGGCAAAGTGATAGGAGCCGAGGTGCTGTTGCGCTGGGACCGGCCCGGTCATGGCATCCAGTCGCCCGCCAGATTCATTCCACTCGCCGAAGAAACCGGCCTGATCCATGAAATGGGCTTGATGGTACTGGAGCAGGCCTGTTGGCACTTGAAAGCCTGGTCCAGGCTGCCGGGTGTCGATCAATGGACGCTTTCGGTGAATGTCAGCCCCTTGCAGCTTACATCCAGATCGTTCGTCGCCGATGTGAGGGCCATTCTGCACAAAACCGGTGTGCCACCGAACAGGCTGTGCCTGGAAATCACCGAATCTGTTTTTGCCAGCGACCTGACGCTGATCGCCGCGAAAATGAACGCCCTGCGTGATGATGGTATCGCCTGGTCGCTGGACGATTTCGGTACAGGCTTTTCCTCACTTTCAATGCTGCAAGCGCTGCCGCTGGATGAACTGAAGATCGATCAGGTATTCGTGCAAGGCATGGAAAATGATGCAAGCAAGCGTGAGCTGGTCAGGAAGATTATCGAAATTGCCGGGATTCTAGGCGTATCGACCATTGCCGAGGGCGTGGAAACCCAATCGCAGCGTGAGGGGTTGAAAACCTTGGGTTGCGGGGCTTTTCAGGGGTATCTGTTCGGCCGGCCGATTGCGGCAACGGAGTTTTTGCACGTGCATGCTTCAACGCCGAGCACAGAGGTGGCCAAGCCCGGTTGATCAGTAAGAGCCTTGAAGCCTGCCTGCACAATCGAATCTGCGTATTCCGCGCGCACTTGGACACCCATTCCACGAACACGTGGACACTGATTCCACGCTGACTTGGACACTCATTCCACGGCCACTTGGACACTGATTCCACGAGTACTTGGACAGTGAAT